>NZ_AUZM01000013.1 GCF_000478195.2 Lyngbya aestuarii BL J
CTTCTTGATGATCTTCCGAATGTATTTTTAAATCAAGAATTAATTGATGCAGCTAAAAAGCGCCTTGAATCTCCAGAAAAGTATCCCTTAACTCATCGGGCTTACCGAGATATTCAAGCAAAAGCTGAGGATTTTTATGAGAACGTTTCGTTATCAGATTTTCCCGTTTATACGGGTAAAAATAGGAGTGAATATCGTTCTAGGGTATACAATGGACTGGCTCAAACTTTATATCCAGCAATCGTTTGTGCATTTGAAGATAAACAGGAATATTGTCAAAAGGCGATTGATTTTATATTAGCTTGGGCTGAAAAAAAAGGAGGAACTCAGTTAACTGAAGCCAGTCGAAGTAATCTTTCATCAGCCGGATTAGATATCAGTCGGTATTTCGCTCGGTATGCTCAGGCGTTTCAACTGGTTTCTCCCTATATGTCTGAAGAAGAAAAAGAAACCGTCAAACAGTGGTTTTTAGAACTGGGATATGAAATCAAAAAAGGTCATAAATATTGGATTAAAAATCTTGAAAGAGAAGGTGCAAATAATCATTTAAGTTGGCACAATTCAGGGATGCTTATTGCTGCTTTATATGGTGAAGATAGACGTCTGTTAGCCTACATGATGAATGGCAATCGGTGGAGTTATCAAAATCTGGTTAGAGATGCCATCTATGAACAAGATAATCCTGAAAATCTATTTCGCGTAGGTCGTGACTTTGTTCATCTTCCCACTCAAGCGAGAACAGGAGAAATTTATGATCGTCATCGTAGTCTTCCCCATCCTCCAGCCAGAGGAAATATTTATGATCGTCAAAGATGGTGGAATGAAGAAGTGAGGCAGAGAGCGGGTTTTGCGTATAGTAAATTTAATCTAGAAGCACTGATGATCACTGCTCATATGGCTCAGTTAAATGGATTAGAGTATGGTGGAAGCAAAAATTTTATAAATCTTCATAACAGGTCAATTCGTAATGCACTTCGCTTCTATGGACAATATTATATTGATTTTCCCGCAGGAAGAGCAGATTGTCGGAAGATATCAGAAATGGAGCCATCACCAAAACCATATGACGGTCAGTGTCCTATTGCGTATGAACCCTACTTTGGGGAACGCCCTAGCTATCACACTGTGTATCTTTTTGCATTAGCAAAGAAGTATTATCCCGAAGATAAAGCTTTGTATACAAAAATTCTTTCTGCTAATCGAAAAGAGTTGATTCCCGTTAGCAATTTTCATCCGTTACACGCACCAGTTAGTGTGTTTACGCTTTTCTTTGCTGAAGAATGATCATCAACGCCGAAAGTGTTCATGTACTTTTTGGGAACAAATTTATGAGAAATCGACAGGAATAGGTGTATAATCAGTTCGGCCGGAGCGATTAAGCTTAATAGACTGATATTTAATTGAGTTTAGTATTGATAACTAGAAAGAAGTAGATGAAAAAGATGACAACAGCAATAGAACAAGAACTAGAGGAAGTTAAGGTCAAATGGCAACAGACTCAAAGCGAGTTAGCTCAAACCAAGTCGGAGTTACATGATGTCAGAGAAGAGTTGACGCGCTCGCAATCTCAGTTAGATGAGGTCTTGGGGGAGTTAGAGCAAACCCACTGGGAGTTACATCAGCTTAAAGAAAAGGGAGAACAAAAGCAGTCAGAGTCGCAAGTTAAGCAGGAATTGCAGGAAACTAAGTCCAAGTTGCGGGAGACTGAGCAGTTATTAGAGCAGTCGCAGTCGCAATTAAGTCAGACAATGGAAGTATTGGAGCAATATAAGTCTCAGACAGAGCAGATGATGGAGATGTTAGAGGAGTCGCAGGAAAAATTACAGCAGCAGAAAGAGTTGCAGCAGGTTAAGGCTCAGTTAGCACAACAGCAGTCAGAACCGGCTTTAGAAGTACAGAAAAAGTTGAAGGAAACTGAAGCCCAGTTCCGACGAGAGCCTGAGCAATTGTTGGAGCAATCAGATGAACAGAATCGATTATTCAAGATACAGAATGCTGTTGTCAAACCCATTAAAATTCAAGGGGGTAAGTGGTTTGGAGGAGTTGTTTTTCCTGAGCATATGCCTGAAATATTCCGTCATCGACGTGGCGGGAGTCTAGATCAAGAAATAGTATACATGGATCAGCTAATGCAAGTTGGTCAGCATAACAATATTGACAATAATAGCCTTGATGAGAGTCAGATTAACAGTTTAAGAACTCATCGGGGTACATATATATATGGAGGCCCTTTTCATCCACACTTTGGGCACAGTTTAACGGAAAGTATTCATCGTCTTTGGGCATTTAAGACTAGCATCCATGATGGCATTGTTTTCGCTGTATCACTGCGACCAAATCTTAACCGTACTAACTACACTCCTCCTCAATGGTTTATTCAAACTTTAGAAATTCTAGAAATACCTCTAGCCAAGTGTATTTGGGTGACTAATGATTGTATTTTTGAAAATCTCATCATCCCCGAACCGGGTAGTGAGCTATCGTTAGGACTCAAGAAATGGTATCCTTTTTATCTGGAAAAGCAACAGGAGAGGATTTTGGCTCTAACAGAAAGCCGAAGAAAAGACAAGCCAGAGAAGCTTTTTCTAGGCAGAAATCATATTCCTTTTAATGGAAATCTAGCGGGTGAGAAGTATTTTGAAACTTTATTGGTGGATGAGGGTTATATTTCCTTGAAACCCGAAAATTATGACTTGCTAGAACAACTCGCTTACATAATCAGTGCAAAAAAAATTATATTTAGCGAAGGAAGTTCTATATATATTACCGAATTAATTAATGATTTAGATGCTGAAATTGCGTGTATCCCTCGAAGACCAAGTAATAAACCTTTTTATCCACATATCAGCAGTAAGACTCGAAATTATATAGTTGCCGGAAATGTTGCTGATATTCTACCTTTAGGTAATTGGGAAAAACAAGGAATCAGAAGTATTCCAATCTGTAAACACCCATCCCCAATTGTTGAATCCCTGAGAAAACATGATTTTGCCTTACTGAAAAATTGGGATGAAAATAAGTTCTTCTCTGATGAAAAGCGTGATTTTATGACCTATGTAGATGCAGTATACAATTTCTTGCCCAATCAAAATTCTGTTCATCGTGCAGGTGTTGTGGAAAAGTATTTACAGATTCGGGGTCTCACTGTAGAAAACTCAACTTCTCAAGCTTCTGAAAGTATGCCAATTAGAAGCCGTAGCGATCGCCTCAATAAGCTGGCGAGTATAAACCAGTCATGTAGGTATCTAGAAATAGGGGTTTCTAAGGGTATAACTTTCAACGCCATCAAGATCGATAATAAAGTTGCCGTCGATCCAAAGTTTGGATTTAATACGGGTCAATATGCTACTGACAAAGTGGTTTTCTTAGAAGTTTCCAGCGATGAGTTTTTCAGAAGTTATGCCAAAGAGTTGAAGTCATTTGATTTAATTTACTTGGATGGTCTCCATACTTTTGAACAGACTTTTCGAGACTTTTGTGCTTCCCTCGCTTGGGGACATTCAAAAACTATTTGGTTGATTGATGATACTTGTCCTGGAAGTTATGCTCAAGCACAACCATCAGTAAAGCGTTGCCGAGAGGTTCAGAAATTTTCCGGAGAGAAAGATAATAGTTGGATGGGTGATGTGTTTAAGGTAGTTGCTGCCATTCATGACTTTTTTCCCCAGTACAGTTTCGCTACTTTCCCCGATCACGGACAAACAGTAGTATGGAATCATCCGAGAGCAGATTTTCAGCCGAAATGGAATAACTTGAAAATTATCAGTCAACTGCAATACGCTGATTTTGTGGAACTACAAAACACATTATTCAAAAGAGAGTCATATGAAAATATTTTTGCAAGAATTAGGCACGATCTTGGTCTATCCTAAACTTGCATTTCCAAGATGAGAGTTCATAAAATCAACTTGATAAGCTGTGATAATCTTAAAATACAATGAGTTATATAAGAATAGGAAATGAATACTTACGTCAAGGTAAATTGGATGAAGCGATTGAAGCTTACCAAACCTCAATTCGACTCAATCCTAGCTTTCACTGGGCTTATTATAAGTTAGGAGATGCTTTCAAAAGAAAAGGTCAGACACAGAAAGCAGAGGAAGCTTATCAGAAAGCAAATCTGATCAAAAGTCAACTCAAAAATAATCAATTTAATACTGACATTAATTCTATAGAAAGCTATGAAAAGCAGATTCAGGAAATCTCTCAACAAAATAGTATTTTGAAAATAGAAATAGAGGAAATAAAATGGATGTTATCTCAAATCGTAAATATTTCACTGAGTCAACTTTCGGTTTCTTTTGATATTTCAAAAAAACAGGATAGAGTTTTATCGAATCAGATTCTGGTAGAGTTTTTCCTGGATGCTGCAAAACTCTTAAGACCTAATTATTTTTTTGACATTGGTTCTCGTGATGGGAGTGCGAGTATCGCAGTCAAAAAAGCAGTTCATACAGTCAAGTGTTATGCTTTTGAAGGGAATATCAACAATTATGAAACTTTTAAAGATAAGGAAGAGTTAGAGCAACTATCTATTGATTATAGATATCTAGCGGTGACTAATTATAATGGGACTACTGATTTTCATATTCCTACGGAGATTGATGGAAATAAACTACCTAAAAACATAGGAAATGCTTCAGTAATGATTAGAGAAACAAAAGATTGTCAATATCAAACGACCAGAGTTAATTGTACAAAACTTGATGATTTTTGTCTGAAAAACAACATTGAATTAGATGAAAATCAAAACTTAGCACTATGGATTGACGTTGAGGGAGCAGCATTACAAGTTCTTGAAGGTGCTAAAAAGTGTCTGGCTCAAACCTCATTAATATTAATAGAAGTTGAAGAATATCAATACTGGAATAATTCGGCACTGGCAGATCGGATAATTAATGAACTTATTTTCAATAATTTTATTCCTGTTACTAGAGATTTTGAACGGTTAATGCAATATAATTTACTCTTTGTCCACTCCAAATACTTGAATCCGTGTAAAGGACTAATCTATAAATATTTTAGTAAATTTAAGAGATCGCCAATTTGATTAATGTTTGGGTAATGATGCCGCCATGAATTTAATCATAAAATTAGATATTTTTAAAGCTGACTTTAAATTGCGAGCCAAAAAACCTTATGAATGATATTATATAGAATTAGGCTATAGAAGTAACCAGTATTTTAGAGTGATTCTAAACTTAGTTGTATTACAGTGAAAATTAAAACGGTCGGTATTAATTTCTGTTCTCCTATTAATAAATTAATCAAAATAAATGAGTGAAAACGGTAGAGTTGAAATTTTAGAGATCCATCGTGCCGAAGTTGATACAGAGGCATTATGGGGTTTTGCCATAGACCAACCTAAACAAAGAAGCAAAACTAATACCTATACAATTTACGTTGCAGGTTGGATACTGGGTAAACAGTCCAAAGTCATAGAAGTCGAGTTACTCGATAGTGGCAGACCTCTGCGTAAAGCCATTGTTGGTCGAAGTCGTCCGGATGTAGCTAAACAGTATCCACAAGTCTCTGAGGCTGCAAACTCTGGTTTTCAAATAGAAGTAGGGGTTATTGGACTACCACTAGAGGGTGAGTTAAGTATACAAGCTATATTTGAAAATCAAAGTTCTGTTGCAGTGGGAGTAATCAAATATCGTCGTCAGCGACTACACTCAAACTATAAATCTAGGGTGCAACCTTTATTAATGACCTCTTCTGGGCGATCAGGAAGCACTTGGATTATGCGGTTACTTTCACATCACCCAAAAATTGTTACCAGTCAAATTCACCCGTATGAAATTCGAGTATCTCAGTATTGGATGCAAATGTTAGCTATTCTTTCACAACCGCATAACCCAGTTGATTTTCCTCCTGACTACTTTTATAATGAGTTTCGTTGCACAGGGCAAAATCCCTATCACAACTACAATATTAGTCATTGTTTAGATTCTTCGTGGCTAGGAAGGGAATACATAGAAAATTTAGCAGATTTTTGTCGTCAAAATATAGATAACTTCTATGAAGATATAGCTACTCAACAAGGCAAAGCGTTGACCCAAACATCAGATAGTAGCTCTAATTGTTACTTTGTAGAAAAATTTCTCCTGAAATTAAATAGAACAGTATTGCTTGAACTTTATCCCCAAGCACGAGAAATAATCTTAGTTCGTGACTTTCGTGATATGGCTTGCTCAATAACAGCTTTCAATACAAAGAGAGGATATGTTGATTTTGGTCGTCAACGGTTTAAGAGCGATCGCGAATATATTCAAAAAGGAGTTAGATCTGCTGCTCATAACATACTTCAGTTATGGAAACAAAGAAAAGAACAAGCACATCTAGTACGCTATGAAGATTTAATTTTAGCTCCTCAAGAAACTTTAAGTTCTATTTTTGAGTATTTGAATCTAGACAATAGCAGTTCAACTATTTCTAAAATTTTGGAAAAAGCGTCTGAAGATACACCTCAGTTGAAAAGACATCGCACTTCTGCTAACCCTCAAGAATCAATTGGACGTTGGCGACATGACTTAGAACCATCTCTACAAGATTTATGTACTGAAGTTTGCAAAGAAGCTTTACAAGAATTTGGTTATAGTCTCAGTGGAGAAGAAAAACCATCTCCTTTGCCAAAAACTATCAAGCCTCAAATTGAAACTGAAGCCTCATTAACACCAACTCGTTCTAATGTAATGAATCAAACCGAATCAGCACGAAAATATCTAAAGCAAATCAAGTCTCAGCTTCAAAATATCAAAAATTCTCTAGAACAGTGTTAGAATTCTATTCTATAATTTGTTTTAAAATGGTTGATAGTTTTGACTGTAAATTATGGAGTCCTGTTGAACTGAGCAGATAGTTTTTGATGGACGACTTCTGGAGGAGCAGAACAGTATAACTCCTCCTGATTTTCTCTAATCAATAAAAATCCCGAGTATCTATCGTGATACCACGGATTGTTAGTTGTTTCTCCGAGAGATTTTTTAACTGTAAGGTATTCAGAATCAGCATAGTCCCAGGTTAAGTGATATGATTTTGAGTTGAGGGTAAGCACTGACTTTTTATGTTTGTAGAGTTTTCCATAGTCATAAGCAGAGCGATCGTGAAAGAAAATGTTGTGTTTTTTTCTAAAATCAATAAAATCTTTCCAATCTGAGTTTCTAAATGTTTTTAACACCCATCCAGCAATACATTCTTGATAGAAACTGTTTTTAGATTGTATAGGTATTGTTTGGGCTTTTTCCCTTTGCTTTGGAGGAGCATTATCGTAATATAGTGGTGTACTCACAGAAAAAACTTCCGGACATTGATTGAGAATAGTAATCTGTTCATCCAGCCAACTTTTATCAGGAATCAAGTCTCCATCTGTGACCGTTATAAATGGATAGTTAAGGTCTAGTAGATTACTATCAAAAGTAATTTCAAAAGCATTAGCTCCTATGTTTTCATTAAAAATAAAATGATTTTTAATTAAACCTTTATCTCTATATTTATCTACAACTTTTCTAATAGCATCAGAATTCATACTACGATTTTCTATAACACTTATATCCATTCTATCTCTTTCTAAAAATAAACTTTCTAAACAGCGTTCCAAAATTTCACTAAAATAAAATGTCAAGAGTATACAATGAACTATCTTATTAGTCGTCGGGATTTCTACTTGATCAAGTTTATGAGATGTAAAAATTGATAAATATTTTAATTTGATCTGAATTTCTTGTAAATATTTTTTATAGTGCTGTGTAGACTTAGCATAATCCTCCAACTCTAATTTAATAGCTTGAATATCCTGTGCTGATTTTTCTGATTCTAACATGGCTAATTTTGTTTAATATTGATGAAAGATGATAGTAATTAAACCGAAAAATATTTTAGAAAAGCATTATTTAGTGACCCGATCTCACATAACTTAGATAAGACTTATCTAGTAACTTTTTATAAGATAAAATACGAGACTCAGAACGAGTATTGCCTCGTGTAGCTTCTACGATCCAAACATTTGGGTATCCTTGAGCTATAGTGTATTTTCCATGACGTTCAAGATTGGATAATTGTGGATGCTTACTTTTTCCATATTCACAAAACTCAATCTTTTGCCATCCCAAATTTTCTAACAACGAAGCAAGCATTTCTTTAGAGTAGAGGAACTGATGACCCCATCCATGAAAAGCTCTATTCATTGCAAAAGTTGAAGAAATTCGCTGATCTCGATTAGACTCAGAAAGATTAAAATGCGTAGATAAAACCCACTCTAGAGAGGGAGTAGAGAGTCGAATTACTCCATCGGGCTTGAGACTATTCCATGAATGATTTAAAAAAGCAACGGCACCCTCTAAAGAAAGATGTTCTAGAAAATGTTCTCCGTAAATATACTTCAATCCTTCAAAGGGCCAGGGTTGGGTGACATCCATCACTTGATCAATGCCCGGGAAGGGTCGTATGTCTACATTCCACCAATCAGGTAAAATATTATGGGGGCCGCATCCAACCTGCACTCTACAAATTGTTTCAATAGATTTCATATTGAGAGAATTTATGTGAACATTATTAACTTATTGTTGATGTTGCGAAACTAGAGAGTTCTCATCTGTTAGAGTTTTCAAGTTAGTCTTTTTTTCAAGCATATTTTGAACATTCAACTCTTCAATAACCTTTAACATCTCATCAACACGCTGTTCAAACGAGTGATTTTCTCTAACATATTTTGCTAATTCTAACTGATTAGAAGTCTGATGATGACTATTTTGCAAACATTCTTTGACTTTGCTGACTAACTCTTTCGCCTCCCGATAAACTGTAATTTTGTCTCCAAACACTATCTCCAACCCCGGAACTTCATCAGAGATAATCATAGCACCACAAGCGCCCGCATCAAACAAACGATTGGAAATAAATCCTTTTTCTCGCATCGTATCCCAATGATCATTTAAGAGTACCCCACAGCGGGTGTAATAGCGCCGCAAAATTTCATTGGGGATGTACTCTCCTTTGAGATATCCGGGGGGAAGTAAAGGTTCCCAGTTGGTGCCGTAAACATCAACTTTTAACCCGCTTTCTACCGCATCTTTGACGATTTGGCGATAGACTTTGCGAGAATTTCCAACAAACAAAATCTCTCCGACTTCTTCATCGCCCGTTTCATCGGGATAGAATAATTCAGGATCGGTACATTGTAATAAAGTTTGAACCGGAACTTTGACCTTTTTATGCAATTCTTCTGCATAGGAATAGGAGGCTACAAAAACATGGTCATACTGCTCATATTCTTCTAAAGATACTTTATCGGGATGACTAATATTCCACATCAAATTAATCTGATCAGGTTTGGGTTGATATTGACTCAATCCCCGAATAACAAGGGCGACATCATCCCCATAACTTTGAGAATTTTCCCACTCTGATAAAATATCAATTCGCACTGAATGTCCCTGACGTTCAAAAGCTCGTTTCAAGGCTTTAGCAAAGTGATAATCGCCCCACTCATTCGCCTGTTTCCACTCCGGTACCCCGATTTTAATTCCAATGCGATACTTGAGCGTCATTTTCTCTCGCAAGTTGGTAAAAACCGTTTGGGCGCGATGGTTATAAGTATGTTTTTCTCGAATAATTTGCTGCAACTGTTCGACTCGCTGACGCCGCAAAGATTCGTCTGTTAAATAGGTCCATAAAACCTGTTCTAAAGACTCAGCAGAATCATAAGTGGGTAACAACCCATCAAACGCTTCTTGATTTCCTAATTTACCATTTGTTACGACTAACGCCCCCGCTGCGATCGCATCAAATACCCGAGAATTTGTGGAACCCCACTCTTTTGTCACCGCATTCGCATCATCAATGACAATTTTTGTAGAAGCATAAACCTGGGGTAACTTCGTGTAAGATATTGCCCCCCGATTAAATTTTTCAAACTTACTAAACTGCTCCCAATTATGCCCGTAGAGCGCAAACTCAAACGGCAGATTTTCCGGGTTTAAGTAGTTGATAATCTCTCGGGGAGAGTTCCAAAAACTGCCCGTAAAACAGTAGTCTGACTTCAAATCAGGATTGTATTCTGCCTGCTGATAAAATCGTTCTAAGTTCGTGGCAATCCGCAGTAAAGTTACAGGTTTAGATAACTTTTGGGAAACATAATCGGCAGCTTTTTGAGAGGAACACCAGAAACAATCATAATGTTGTGCTGACTCACTAGAAGCCCAAACTTCAAACCAATTTCGCGCCCAAGCCACCTTAACGAGTGTGGGTTTAGCATTTTCAATTAAGCGTAAATCATACTCATGGCGCATCACCACAATCACATCTAATTGATGTAAATTGTACCACTGTGGCCCTTCGGATAAATAGAAGACTTCCCATCCATATTCTTGAACGAGTTGTTCACCTAACTCTACTGCGGTAAAATAATCGCCTGCTGCGGCTTCTAAATCTGCATCAGTAACTACAAACCCAATTCGCAAAGGATGGGAAGTCCAGTACATTCCTTTTTCAAAGAAATCTTGGAGATGACGGCGACGAACATAGTAGCCAAAACGTTTTTCTAATATATCTTTATTGTTAACCAGTCGTTTTTGAAAGGACTCGGAAGGCTTCCCACTAAATCGAGAAAAACCTCGATGATGAAATGCGGTTAAATGATTCGCACAAATAATTTCACGACCTAATTTTTGTCCAAAATCTAAACATAAATCTACATCTTCATAACCGTAGAAATATTCCTCACAAAAGCCTTTGGCTTCGAGAAAATCTTGGCGGCGACACATCATTAACGCACCCGTTACCACCGGAACTCGCCAAGGAACCGACTGAAAACTTAACATCTGCGGTGCATATCGCACTTCAAAAGGATAGAAGGGTTCAAATTGAGTATAGAAATTAAACTGAACCCCCAAATGTTGAGTGGGAGGTTGAGCAAGCGATTGCTCTGATACAATATCTAATAGCTTCACCCCGACTATTCCTATGGTTTCATCCCGCATCAAATCTACCAATCCGGGAATAATATCTTGACACAGGGTAATATCATTATTCATAAATAGGAGTAGGGGTGCTGTTGTTTGATTAACTCCTAAATTATTAGACTCGGAGAACGAATAATTTTCTCCTCTGGGGATCAGTTTAATCGGTAACTGTTTTGACCATTGCTGACACACCGATACACTCTCATCGGTTGAACCATGATCGATAACAATCAGTTCAATATCTTGATAGGAATTGTACAGCAAGAATGACTCAAATAAATTCTCAAGTAGTTTAGCCCCGTTGAGATTTAAAATAACAATTCCCACCAAAGGTTTTGTAGAAGCTGGCAAATTTAAAGGGGGTCGATAAACCAGTTGGTTCGCCACCGAAACTTTACTTTTTTGAGAACTTTGATGTTTCTTTCCATCGGTTCCAACTAAAACTTTAACCGGAGATTTTTTCAGATGTTGACCCGTTTCACTAATTTTAACGCTGACTTCTACCAAACCATCACTATTCAGCGAAGGCGGGATTTTCAGTTCAAATTTGTGACATCCATGAGTTTGAAAAGCATCTGCTAAATCCTGACGAAACTTATTAGCCGGATAAATTCCGATTAAATTATTACCGACGAAAACATCCACAAATATGACTTTATCGGGGTTAGATTTTTGGCGTACCCATCCATAGACAAACTCACTAGAAACCGCATCTAAACAGCCTTCATAATCGGTTTCGGGTGCTGTTAACTCATTTTTACGATGGAGATAAGCCGCATCCGCAGCAGCTTGTTTTATGCGAGTTTCTTCGAGTCTTTTAATTGCTTTTGTAAATTTTGGATTCAGTTCAACTGCTTTCTGATATGAACGAATTGCCTGCTTAAGTTTTCCCGTTTGTTCGAGTGCTTCTGCCAAATTATAATGATAATTGGCATAATTTGGGTCTAATTCTATGGCTTTTTGATAAGAGGCGATCGCTTCTTTCCAGAGTCTTAATTTCGCCTGGGCTTCTCCCAAATGATTATAGATTCTGGGGGATTGATCGTACAAGTCTAGGGCTTTTGTATATTCTACAATTGCCTGATTCCATCGTTGAACGACGGCTAAAGCTGCGCCCAAATGATGATGTAGATCGGCGGAATCTGGAGACAATTGAACAGCAGTAAAATAGGCTTCTATTGCCTCATTAATACTCCCTTTTTTCTGAAGCAATTGTCCTAACTTCTTATATAAATCAAAACCGTTAGGATTCTTTTCAACTTCTTGACGATATTTTAAAATTGCATCATCTAGAAGTTCTAATGCTTCATAATCTTGAGAAGTAATTGCTGTCAACAATTGGGGAGCATTAGGAGATAGAGGATTTATCTGATTTTTTTTTTTCAAAACCTCCTCTAGCTGTTGAGCAATTGATGTATCCTCCGGTTCTAATTGTTGTGCCATCTGATAGAATACAATTGCCCCATCTAACTGATTAAATCGGACTAAAGTATCGGCTAACTGACAGTATAATTGAGCATCATCGGGTTTAATTTCTAACGCCTTGTGATAGATGGCAACGTGATCGGGATTTTGCTGAATAACTTGGCGATAATAACCCAACGCTTCGTTTAAGTCTATCATCGCCCGTTCCCGCAACGCATCGGCTAATTTTTCTTCTATTGCGGGTAAGTCTGACTGCAATTTTTGGGCGTTTCTATAGGCAACAACGGCTTCTTCCCAGTTTTCTAACTTAACCAATACTTCGCCTAAATTGTAGTGTGACCAGGGAAATTCGGCGTTTAATTGAGTGGCTTTACGATAGGAAATAACGGCTTCTTGCCAACGTTCCAACTTAACGAGTGCATCGGCTAAACTGTTGTGTGACCAAGAAAAATCCGGGTTTAATTCTATCGCTTTCTGATAAAATTCTATCGCTTCTTCCCACCGTTCTAACTTGAATAAAACATCGGCTAATCCGTTATGAACCCACCACACATCTGCTTTTAATTCGATTGCCCGATGATAAGCCGAAATCGCTTCTTCAAATTGTTCTTTATCCCGTAATAAATTAGCGAGTTTCTGATAGGCTTCTCCGAAATTAGCATCGAGTTCAGTTGCTTTTTGATAACAGTTAATCGCTTCTTCTGTTTCTCCCGCTTGTACGAGGGCATCGGCTAAATATTTATAGGCTTCTGCATCTGCATTTTCGTCTAATTCCATTGCCTGACGCAACACAGAAGCCGCTTCTTGCCATTGTTCTTGTTGGGCTAATACTTTTCCTAAACTGTAGTAAGAGGCGGCAAAATTGGGATTGAGTTGAATCGCTTTCTGGTAGGCTGCTACTGCTTCTTTTAACTGCCATTGTTGCTTAAAAATCTCCCCAACTTGATGATAAGCTAAAGCATTATTGGGGTTTAACTCTAACAGTTTTTTATAGATTTCAAGCGCTTCTTGAGACTGTTCCTGTTGAGCTAATAGTTGAGCTAAACTCTGATAAAATTTAGGTTGTTTGGGTGCAACTTCTATCGCCTTGCGGTAAGATTGTAGGGCGTTAACAGCATCTCCTTGTATGCGTTGAATTTCACCAATTCCGTGATAAGCCCCTGCTAAGTTGGAGTTTAATTGCAAAGCATGACGATAACAAGTCATTGCCGCTTGCAATTGCCCTTGCTGTAGACGAGTATTTCCCAGTTTCAGATGATCTTCTGCGGAGGCTTTTTCGGGTTCTAACTCGTAGGCTTTTTCTAAACAGTGAGAGGCTTTTTGATGATCTCCTATGTCCGTAAATATTTTGGCAACGTTGCGATAAGCCCCAGCAAAATCAGGTTTTTGAGTAATCGCTTGTTGATAGTAAGAAATGGCTTTTTCTAAGCGTTCCTGTTGGGCGTATAAACTCCCTAAATTAGCATGAACTTCGGGATAATTGGGTTGAATGACTAAGGCTTTTTCATAGGAACGAATCGCCGCTGAAATCTCCCCCAACAGATGTAAAGCATTGCCTTGAATTTTATAAGCAACGGCTAAATTGGGCTGAATTTTTAACACTTGTTGACAAGTATTAATTGCGGCTTCCCATTTATGAATTGCACAAAATGCTGTGGCTTTTGCGATTAATTCTTCGGGTTGAGGCGATTTGGATTTTAAAGGAGGCTGAACGGAATTTGCAGTACCATTTTGAGTTGAACTTACTGCTGCGGCTAAGGTATCTTCGGGGGAAATTTCTTGGGGTTTCTGGGCGGGGGTTAAGGTATCGGCTGGCGTGTTAAATACTGTAGGTTGTTGTTGATTGGGTTGTACATTTTGTTGTAGATTTGGTGAGGAATTTAGTTCAATTGCCTTACGATAATAGGGCGTTGCCTCGCGCATATTCCCCTGTTTTTTCAACGCATCTGCTAAACTTTGATAAGCACCGGATAGATTGGGATCACTCGAAATTGCATTCCGGTAACAGGTGATCGATTCTTCGATTTGCCCCTGCTGTTTTAAGGTATCTGCTAGTTTTAAATGTTCAGTTGCCGTTACGTGTTGCGGTTCTAGAGTATACGCTTTATACAAACATTGATTCACCTTTTGCGGTTGATTGAGTTGTGTCCAAACTCGTGCTACATTACGGTAAGCTCCGGCAAAATCGGGCTTGATTGTGATTGCTTTTTGATAACATTCTAGAGCCTGTTGCCACTGTTGAGCTTGAGCGTGGATGCTCCCAATATTTGCGTGAACTTCTGCCCAATTCGGCTGCAACTGTAACGCCTGAGTATAATAACGTTGCGCTTCTTCTAACTGACCTTGACGCAACAACACATCCCCAATTAACTTATACCCTGGGGCGTGTTTTGGCTGAATTTTCAACAGTTGCTCGGCTGCTTTGCGGGCATCCTCAAATTGACTTTGCTTCAAGTAGGCTTCAGCCTGTTGCTGTAGGAAAGCAACGCTTTTACGCAGGATATCTTCGGCTCGCATCGGTTGATTTTGTTTAGACACATTCATGGGAATTCCCCACAGTTTATTGTAGTATTTTTGATGTCACAAATAAAAAAATATTTTTTTACTCTGTGTAGATGTACCCTCGCCCCTCTTTTGGGTTAATCCTTGAGTCCAATTTGCTGAATTAACCGCTTGAGAGTGCTGATATTCACCCAAATATCTTCAATTAGCGGGTTCGGATACATCAGACTCCGAATGGGATAACAAACAAATCCAACTCCTGTTAACGAGTAATGTTCCAACCCCAGATATTGACTAATGACCCGATAATAATATCGTTCGTAATGGGGTGATATAAATTCTATCACTTTAACTTCTTTACTACAAAAAATCATATTTGTCAAACCGCTGCCATGAGCCGCAACAATCACTTTCGCCTGGGCAAACAAATGAACTTGCTCAGAAAATGACATCGACTCCAAAAAAACTTCTACAAACCCCAACGGCTGTAACACCTCCATCACTTCAGTTTCATTCATCACTTGTCGGTGTCTCGCCTTCGCCCGACTGATGTAAATTCGTTCCGGATTTTTGGCTTTTTTCTGAACGGTTAACGGCAAAAATGTGTCTCGTAGAAAGTCAATTGCCCAGGGATGTAACCACCCCAAATATCCGGCAAATGAAGGTACAATTAACTGTTCGGCTTGAATATAACAATTGCGATCACTTTCTAAGATTTTTTCAGGGGGTATTCCCAATAGATTTAACGTTTCTCGCTGAAAGGAAAGTTGATAACTATTCACCAAAAACCAGTCAATCTCCTCTGATTTTATCTGGCTTTGACGCAAGAGTTCAATCCGAGGTAAAACATCAACCATCCAATGAAAATAAATATGCCCTGAGAGTCCAGATAATACTGCAACCGATCCTTTTACTAATTTTATGGGTGGTAACTTTTCCTGTTGAAAAATTTGATGATTCTGAGGATTATACCTTTGACATCCCGGAAGTTCACCCGGATATTCCCGAGAAACATCCGCTAATAATTGGTTATCGGGTGTAAGAATAGCGATAGCTTTACACACCATCCAATAATTTTCTTGAGGAACAATCCAAGCCCGTCCATTGGGTATAACAGCAACAAAGGTTTCAAAATCAGGAATTGGAACCTTTTTTTCGGGTGAATTTCTATAAATTCCTTGTCCTAAATGAATTAATTCTAACTGTTGAAAAATCTGCTTTAAACAGGGTTGACATTCCAAACCTCCACAGTCTTTTGGCGAAGCGGAGGGGATGGGGAGATGAGGAGAGGGGGAAGAAACTGTTCTCTGTTCTTTGAAAAGACTGCTAACAGCCAACTGTTTTTCTAGCCATTTTTTTGTAGACAAACAAACCTGTCGAGGCGGTTGTTGGTGCGGTGGAATTTCCTCACAGGAATCCGGGAGTTTAGTGATTAGATTGGCGGTATAAGTTTGACTTGTATGCAACACTTTGGTATAATAATTAATCGCTGTTTCCCAATGGTTTTGTTTTTCAGCAATATAGCCTAAAAGTATATCAAGTTCGGCAACAAACTGATGAGTTTTATCACATCTTGCTTGGGCTAAATGACAAATTGCGATCGCTAGATTCCACTGTTTTTGTTGAATCAAACAATAAGCTAACCGCCAGTAGATTTCAACTCGCTGCGGCTGAATTTGTAAGGCATTCTGATAATGTCTTGCGGCTTGATCAAATTTACCATATTGCGTTAAAGCATTTCCTAAATGCACGTTAAACTGAATTAAATTATCATAGAGGTCTAGAGACTTCTTAGACGGATTGGATGCGCTAAAGTTCCCGGAATTAAAGTTAATTTTTTGTAAACTGCGGAGGAAACGAACACAAGCATTTTTGGCGAGTTGCCATTCATCTGTTTCGGTTTCTAAAATCGGCATAGACTCCAACCGACGACAATAGGCTTCTACAAATTTAGGATCTAAAGCAATTGCTTTTTGATAGTAAACCATCGCCTGATCAAATTGACCTTGTTTTTGGAGAGAATAACCGCAGTCACTATAGGCGAGAATATTTTCGGGAGTTTGTTCGATAGCTTTTTGAAAATAATCAACGGCTATTTTATAATGATTATGCTGTTGGTAAAGTTTTGCTAAATTGAGGTAAGCTATCGTTAAACTGGGTTGAAGTTCTAGGGCGCGATGATAAGCTTTAATCGCTTGACCTTTTTTTTCGAGTGCAAGCCAAGCCTGACCTAGATTATTATAAAGTATTGCCCATTCTGGTTTTTGAGTAATTGCTTTTTGGAAAATTTCAACAGCTTCTAAAAATTGTTTTTTCTCAATTAGTAGACAGCCTAAACTATTGTAAGCTTCTATATAGCTTGAATCAATATTAATCGCTTTTTTAAGGAGTTCAATAGCCCGATAAACTTGAGATTGACTATTAAAAACCAGGGCTAAACCCAGATAAGCTTTAACAAATTTAGGGTTTTTTGTAATTACTTTTTTATAGATCGTAATGGATGAGGTAAAATTTCCTTGTTGATATAAAGCTTCTCCGAGATGGTAATATAGATCTATCCAGTTTGTTTGGAGTTGAATCGCTGTTTGATAAAGTAGCACTGCATCGTCAATCCATCCAGCATTGCGATAAAGTTGGGCAAGATGAGCATAAGCTACCGCATCGTCGGGTTGGAGTTCAATAGCTTTTGCATAGGCTAAAGCAGCTTCAGTTAACTGTTCTTGAACTTCCCGGATATTGCCTAAAATTCGATAGGCAACTGCACAACGGGGAGATTGACGGAGAACTTGTTGACAAATTTCTATAGAACTCTCAATTTTTCCCTGTTCTAAATGGGAAAGAGCAAGTTGAAGTTGTAGTTCAATCTTCATTTTTAACCCTAGACGAATAATAAACAGGTTCTTGGAGACTTAATAAATATCAACTTAGGAGGGTTTTTTCCGGATCAAATAAATTGTACCATTTTCAATCAATTCATCAATTCTGAATTCACTGCCTTTGAATCGTAAAGAATCATAAAAAAATATAAATTTTATATAAATCAAGTTTTTCAATTCACTAAAAATAATATACTATATAAGCAATAAAACAACTAAAACTTCAAAAAAAAATTAAGTTTAGTTTAAATTAATAAAATGAAAATTTATGATTAAAATCATCTCTTACCTCCATAGTATAGAATAAAAAAGTCAAGCAAAAAGCATGAAATTCTGGAAATTTATTCAAAAAAAATTAGCTCGTTATCAAATTAAATCCTCTAAAATCCCCAAAGAAAAATCGATTAATGAAATCCCAAAAAGCTTGTTTATGCTCTCACCAGATTTAGTAGGGATAGCGGATTATAATGGCTATTTTAAGCAAGTTAACCCCGCTTTTGAAAGCATATTAGGCTATACAGCCGGACAACTACTCGCTCAACCTTGGATTGAATTTGTTCATCCAGACGATCAAAACGTAACACTTCTAATATTTGAACAGCTTCTCAATCAAGAGTCTATCATAAATTTTGAAAATCGTTATCGCTGTCAGGATAATTCCTATAAATACTTATCTTGGACTGCAAAAGCCGACCTCGAAAACAATTTAGTTTATGCTGTCGCTCGGGATATAACCACGCAAAAACAAACCGAAACTCAATTGCGATGGCGAGTTCGCCAACAAGCGGCGGTTGCTCAACTCGGTCAACTCGCTTTAGAAAAAACTATCGATGTAGACAAAACTAATTTTCTTGAGCAATTATTTCAGCAATCGGTCACGATGATTGCCGAGATTTTAGATGTTGAATATAGCAAAATTTTACAACTTCTACCAGACAATCACCACTTCTTAATCATAGCAGCTTTGGGTTGGGAAGCGGGTCTAATTGAAACCACAACTGTTGAGATGGGACAGAACACCCATGTTGGTTATACCTTACTTAAAAATGAACCTGTGATTCTCGAAAATTTACAAGCTGAAACCCGTTTTCAGGGGTCATATTTGCTGCATGAAAATGAGATTATCAGTGGGATTAGTGTGGTGATCTGTTCGAGAGAAAAACCCTTTGGAGTCCTCGCTGTTCATAGTAAAAAACAACGTCAATTTAGCACAGATGATATCAATTTCCTGCAAGCGATCGCTAATATTCTAGCAATGGCTGTAGAACGACACCAATCTGAAGAACATCTTCACCTACTAGAACGAGCTATCAATTCAGCCAATAATGGCATCATTATCACTGATCCCAATCAACCCGATAACCCGATTATTTATTTCAATACAGCCGTCGAGCGTAGCACGGGTTATTCCGCATCTGAAATCATAGGTAGAAACTGTCGCTTCTTACAGGAAAAAGACCGAAATCAACCCGAAATTAATATCATTCGAGCAGCGATTAAAGCAAAAAAAGAATGCAATGTTGTATTGCGGAACTATCGCAAAGATGGGAGTTTATTTTGGAACGAATTGTTTATTTCCCCGGTTTTTAATAATCAAGGAAAACTCACAAACTTTATTGGGATTCAAAAAGATATTAGCGATCGCAAACACTCAGAAGCCAATCTCAACAAGTCTGAAGAACGTCTCAAAAAGATCGTGTCAGCGATTTCTGATGCGTTGATGGTTGTTAACAGCAATGGTGTGATTCAGTTTGTCAACCCGGCGGCTGAAATTTTGTGTGATCGATCAGAGTCTGTACTGATCGGTTATCAGATTGGTAATTTTTTACTCGAAGAAGATAAAACTGAGTTAACAATTTTACAACCAACAGGAAAGCAAGTCTTTGTAGAAATGCGATCGTTTGAGATTGATTGGGAAGGAGAAAAAGCGACTCTAGTTTCCCTGCGAGATATCACTGAACGCAAGCAAGCAGAAGAACAACTGCGACACAGTGCTTTTTATGATGCGCTGACTAACTTACCCAACCGGGCTTTATTTATGGATCAGTTGGAACAAGCAATTGATCAAACCCAAACCTCAAATCAGACTTCATTTGCTGTGATCTTTTTAGATCTCGATAGCTTCAAGTTTGTCAATGAAAGTTTAGGACATATTATCGGTGATCAACTACTCATTGCCATCGCTGCTCGTTTGGAAACTTGTCTACGTTCAGGAGATATCCTGGCGCGTTTAGGCGGAGATGAATTTACTTTTCTTCTCAAAGATATTGAACAAGTTAGTCAAGCGATTACAGTTGTGCAGAATATCCAGCAGAAATTAACCTTTCCATTTGATCTAAGTAGTCATCAATTGTTTAGTAATGCCAGTCTAGGAATCGCACTGATCAGCCCCGATTATACCTATCCAGAAGAAGTATTACGGGATGCAGATATTGCTATGTATTCAGCCAAACAACAAGGAAAAAATTGTTATGCTATTTTCAACTCGCAAATGCGCCAAAAAAGTCAAAACCGACTTCAGTTAGAAACCGATTTGCGTTATGCTTGGGAGCAGCAAGATTTTTTAGTCTACTATCAACCCGTTGTCTGTTTGCAAACCCATCAAATTGTCGGCTTTGAGGCTTTAATTCGTTGGCAACATCCGACTAAAGGTTGGATTTCGCCCTATCAATTTATACCAGTTACAGAAGAAACGGGATTAATTATCCCACTGGGTTACTGGGTGCTAAAAACAGCTTGTAATCAACTTAAAGCTTGGACTCAAATCTCTCCCAAAATGCAGCATTTAATGATGAGTGTCAACCTCTCAAGTCGCCAAATTCAAGACTATAATTTTGTCGAAAAGATTAATCAAGTTCTGACTGAAACTCAGATCAATCCTCAAAATCTAAAATTAGAAATAACAGAAACTATATTAATGGAAAAGCCTGAAGATGTTAAAGAAAAATTAATCCAAATCAGAGCGCAAAATATTCAACTCAGTCTAGATGATTTTGGCACAGGATATTCCTCATTAAGCTATTTACATAACTTCCCCATCAATACCCTAAAAATTGATCGATCTTTTATTACGCGGATGAATTTTAACCCTGAAAATGCTGCCGTTGTTCAGGCGATTATCACTTTAGCACACACTTTAGGCATGGATGTAATCGCCGAAGGGATAGAAAAAGCTGAACATTTAGAACGTCTTCAAGCGTTAGAATGTGAATACGGACAGGGTTATTTATTTTCTAAACCCGTCAGTGCCATTAAAGCCGAGCAGTTACTCGGATCTCAACAGTTTTGGATGGAATAATTACGGTTTAAATCTTTAACTCTTTAACTCTTTAAATCTTTATAGCAGGTCGCGCTGGTATGTTTACAAATCCCCGGAAATAAAGAATTGTGAAAAGCCTTACTGGACTAGGCTTTTTCCTCCCTTTTGCCTCTTGCCATATGAGCTCTTGCCTTGTGCGAAGCACTATAACATCAATTCTTTATTCTTGTCTAATTTTACTTTCTTGTTCAAACCAACTGACAACCTGTTTTAGTGTCAGGTTTTCTATCGGTTGCTGTTCTGACTGAGCGATTTGTTTTAAAGGCTTCAACGACGACAAGACTAAACGAGTAAAAAACAGTTCAAAATTACTATCGAGTTCAAGTTGTTGTTGAATATTTTCGTCTTTTTTAATCCAGTCAGAGACTTGTTGAGCGGTAACGGCTTCGACTGAAATTTCTTTTTCAGCCGCAATTTGTTTTAAACACCTCAACGCATAAATCGCTAATCGAGTCGAGAATTTTTCTTTAGAGGACAATAAAGCCGCATCGACTTGAATGGCTTCTTCCGAGGTCAAAAATTCCATTGTGGGTTGCATAGCTTAATTAAAAATTTAACATTAAATCTACGTCATCCTGAGTAGAACGAAGGACTCTTAGCCGTCTTTTTACTACTGGTTAATAATTAAATATCCACACCGATGTTCGCCATTAACAATCCAGTGTGTTCGTTCCACAGTACAATCAAACAGAACTGCACTAAACATCTCTAATTCGTGGCCGCAAACACTCGGAAACGATTCCGCCACATTAGAAATAGCGCAGTTATGCTCCGTTAACACATACTGTTCAGTTTCCGGACTCGAAGACTCCATCGCATACCATTCCGCCATGTAGCCTTCTGCTTTGCGAAGTTCCACTAACCGAGCAACTCGTTCTTGAACTGAACCTGTTCCTACTTGTTGACGATATTCTAAGGCTTTACGTTGCCACTGTTTTTGTAAAATTTGACTGACTTGTTCATGTCCAACCGTTTCCGCTAACGTATCGAGGAACGAAATCGCAAACTCATCATATCGTTTAGGAAAGCGATCGCGCCCCTGACTGGTAAGCTGATAAATATGCTGCGGTCTTCCCATCCCCGCCTGGACAGACTCGTATTGAATAGCACCTTCAGCTTCTAGATCTTTGAGATGACGTCGAATCGCTTGGGGACTGATATCAAGGAACCCTGCCAACTCTAGTGCTGTGGCTTGACCCCGCTTGATGAGTTGTTGCACGATATCACGCTTGGTGGAATGCTGCTGAGTAATGGTCATCGGTATTTTTTATAAAAATTTACAAAATTAGACTTTGACAATGCACTTATTGTTAATGTAGCTTAAAATAGACTTAAGTAACAAACCTGTTGTTTAAGTTCGGAGATTAGGGACGGAAGGCTGAAAGCAAAAAACACTTGTCGTTAACAACCCAGTTCCGTCACTGGTCTACCATCGGTCAACAACTGACTATCAACTATCCCAGAAGAACCCTAACCCTATTAAACCTATGACTGCTTCAGTTAAAACCCTAGTCAACGAACCCTATAAGTACGGCTTTGTCACCGATATCGAGTCGGACTCGATCCCCGCCGGACTGAATGAAGACGTCGTGCGCCTGATCTCCGCCAAGAAAAACGAGCCAGAATTTCTGTTAAACTTTCGACTCAAAGCCTATCGGCAATGGCTGAAAATGAGCGAACCGACTTGGCCCCACGTTGACTATCCCGCAATCAATTACCAAAATATTGTTTACTATTCTGCGCCGAAAGTAAATGAAAAGAAAGGCAGCCTCGACGAAGTAGACCCGACACTACTCGAAACTTTCGAGAAACTGGGGATTTCCCTCTCTGAACAAAAACGTTTAGCCAATGTCGCCGTTGATGCGGTATTTGATAGCGTTTCCATTGGAACAACCTTCAAAGAAAAACTCGCCGAAGATGGAGTCATTTTCTGTTCCATTACAGAGGCCGTCAAAGAACATCCTGAACTGATCGAAAAATACTTAGGAAGCGTGGTTCCCGTTGGCGATAACTTCTTCGCCGCCCTCAACTCCGCCGTCTTTAGTGATGGTTCTTTTGTCTACATCCCCAAAGGCGTCAAATGTCCGATGGACTTGTCAACCTACTTCCGAATTAATAACGGCGACTCAGGCCAATTTGAACGCACGTTAATTGTCGCTGAAGAAGGCAGTTCCGTCACCTACCTCGAAGGCTGTACCGCCCCGATGTTTGACACCAACCAACTCCACGCGGCTGTCGTTGAATTAGTCACCCTCGATAACGCCGAAATCAAATATTCCACCGTCCAAAACTGGTTTGCTGGAGACGAAAACGGCAAAGGCGGAATCTACAACTTTGTCACCAAACGCGGACTCTGTAAAGGAGTGAATTCCAAGATTTCTTGGACACAAGTTGAAACGGGTTCGGCTATTACTTGGAAATATCCCAGTTGCGTCTTAATTGGAGATAATTCCGTCGGAGAATTTTACTCTGTCGCCCTCACGAATAACAAACAACAAGCCGATACCGGAACCAAAATGGTTCATATTGGCAAAAATACCCGTAGCACGATTATTTCTAAAGGAATTTCTGCGGGAAATTCATCCAATAGTTATCGCGGTTTAGTGAAAATGGGGCCAAAAGCAAAAGGCGCTCGCAACTATTCTCAATGTGATTCAATGTTAATCGGGGATAGAGGTCAAGCCAATACATTCCCCTACATTCAAGTCGATAACAACACCGCTAAAGTTGAACATGAAGCCTCGACTTCAAAAATTGGAGAAGATCAACTGTTCTACCTCACTCAACGGGGAATTTCTCCAGAAGATGCCGTCTCTCTAATTATTAGCGGATTCTGTAAAGATGTCTTCAACGAACTCCCGATGGAATTTGCCGTTGAAGCCGATAAATTACTCAGTCTGAAATTAGAAGGAAGTGTGGGTTAGTTCTTCGTCAATTAACCTCAAACCGAAGAAACAGATGTCGAGTAGCCAGAACCGATTGTAGAGATGTTGAATGCAGCGTCTCTACTCAATAAACTTGTATCCATTGTTCATTTTTCTGTGACTAGAAACCAAAATGATTCGAGAAAATAGCGAAGTGATTTTGTCTGTCCGAGATTTAACCGCCAATGTTGACGGAACACAGATTCTTAAAGGCTTAAACTTAGAGATTAAAGCCGGAGAAATTCATGCGGTGATGGGTCAAAATGGCTCGGGAAAAAGTACCTTTTCCAAAGTATTAGCAGGTCATCCGGCTTATGAAGTCACAGGCGGAGAAGTGACATTTTTAGGGCAGAATTTGTTAGAACTAGAACCCAATGAACGGGCAATAGCGGGGATATTTTTAGCGTTTCAATATCCTCTAGAAATCCCCGGTTTAACTAACTTAGATTTTCTGCGAGCGGCTTATAATGCCCGTTTGAAAAGTCAAGGAAAAGAAGAAATAGATGCCTTTGATTTTGATGACCTAATTCGCGATAAATTAGACGTTGTTAAAATGAAGCCCGAATTTCTCGAACGCAGTGTCAATGAAGGCTTTTCAGGCGGCGAGAAAAAGCGGAATGAAATCCTACAAATGGCATTACTCGAACCCAAACTCGCCATTTTGGATGAAACTGATTCGGGTTTGGATATTGATGCCCTCAGAATTGTTGCAGGTGGCGTGAACCAGTTAGCAAACGCTGATAATTCTATGTTAGTGATTACCCACTATCAACGATTATTAGACTATATTGTGCCGGATTTTGTTCATGTCATGCAAGCCGGACAAATTATCAAAACCGGAAGCAAAGAATTAGCCTTAGAACTCGAAGAAAAAGGCTACGATGAAGTGATTGAAGCTGCAAAAGTGGGAGTTTAATGGTTACACAAGTTCAAGATAAACCCGAAGTTTCTTATTTGCAGCAATTGTTAAACTTGGCGAAAACCCAAACAATTGTTCCTCAAAATTCGCATCTGCAAGATCTTCGCGATCGCGCCGCAACAGAACTACAAGACAAAGCCATTCCAACTCAAAAAGAAGAAGATTGGCGGTTTACAGATTTGTCAGGTTTGTTGCAGGTGAATTTTCAGGCAGCAAAACCAGTTCAGCTAACAAAAGAAGATATTTCACCCCTGACTTTACCCGAAGCCGAAAATAGCCGCTTAGTATTTGTTGATGGTGAGTATGCACCGCATTTATCAACCGTCTCCCAAACCGACGGCATCTTTGCCGGAAACTTAGGAAATCTACCTGCATCTTTCAGCGATCGCTATGATCATTATCTCGACAAACAACAAGGCAATTCCGAGATTTTTACCGCCCTCAATACAGCCTCACTAACGGATGTTGCGATCATTTGGGTGGGGAAAAATAAAGCGGTAGAAACCCCCCTGCATTTACTCTTTATTTCGACGGCTGATGATACTCCGAGAATGAGTCAACCTCGGGCATTAGTTGTCGCAGAAGCGGGGAGTTCTTGCACCTTAATCGAACACTATGCCAGTTTAGAAGATTGTTCGGGTTTCTCCACTCATCATCCCTATTTCGTGAATACCGTTACCGAAATTTGGGTCGAAGAAAACGCCGAAATTAAACATACCCGAGTTCAACGGGATGCCCCCCAAGCCTTTCATATTGGTCGAACTGCAATTTCTCAAGCCCGTACTAGCCGTTATACCCTCAATACTATCAGTTTAGGGGCGAAATTATCCCGTCATAATCTCGATCTTAATCAAACTGGAGAAGGAACCGAAACCACACTCAATGGGTTAACTTTAATTAGAGAAGAACAGTTAGCCGATACTCACAGTGCGACCTTTTTTAACCACCAGCACGGGATCTATAATCAAGTCCATAAATGTATTCTAGATGATCGCGCCCGAGGTGTCTTTAATGGCCGAGTGGTGGTGTCGCAAGCCGCCCAATTAACCAATGCGAACCAACTCAGTCAAAATTTGTTACTCTCATCCCAAGCTAGAATTAATACTAAACCGCAATTAGAAATTGTTGCCGATGATGTTAAATGTTCTCATGGGGCAACAGTGAGTCAGTTAGAAGATGATGAAATCTTCTATTTGCGAAGTCGTGGCTTGGATGATCGCATGAGTCGTCATTTATTAATTGATGCTTTTGCGTCAGAAATTTTGCAGAAGTTACCCTTAGACTCTTTACGACAAATACTCAGTCGTTGTGTCGCTTGTCGCACCGAATTAAGCTAACACGTTACAGGTTTGTCGTTGTGCTAACGGCACACATCCAATCGTGATTTCTAAAAAACGGATAAGGGCGTATGCCATGCGCCCCGACAGAGAATTATTCTGTAATATTGAGTTCCTTAATTTTGAACATACAGCAGAAAAAGGATAGAAAAAATGACTTTAATTCAAGAAAAAACATTAGGTGATAAAGTTCGTTCCGATTTTCCGATCTTACATCAAGAAGTTAACGGTCATCCGTTAGTTTATCTCGATAACGCTGCCACCTCTCAAAAGCCTCAAGTGGTGATTGATGCCCTACGAAACTATTACGAAGGTTATAACTCCAATGTGCATCGAGGTGTGCATACATTGAGTGCCAAAGCTACCGATGAATATGAAGCCGCTCGTCAAAAAGTGGTAAAATTTGTCAATGCTGCTTCCTATCAGGAAATTATTTATACTCGTAATGCGAGCGAAGCCGTTAATTTAGTTGCTTATTCTTGGGGATTAAATAATATTAAAGCCGGAGATGAAATCATCCTCTCTGTGATGGAACATCATAGTAACTTAGTGCCTTGGCAGATGCTCGCTCAACGCACGGGTGCCGTGTTAAAGTTTGTTGAACTGACGGAAACACAAACCTTTGATTTAGAGCAGTTTAAGAGCTTGATTTCGACCCAGACAAAGCTGGTTTCTGTGGTTCATGTTTCTAACGTTTTGGGTTGTATCAATCCCGTTGAAGATATTTGCAAGATTGCCCACGAAAACGGCGCAAAAGTCTTAATTGATGCTTGCCAAAGTTTGCCCCATATGCCTGTAGATGTGCAAGCAATGGACTGTGATTGGTTAGTGGGTTCGGGTCATAAAATGTGCGCTCCGACGGGAATTGGCTTTTTGTATGGAAAGTTAGAAATATTGAACGCCATGTCACCCTTTTTAGGCGGGGGAGAAATGATTGATGAGGTGTATTTAGATCGATTTACCTATGGAGAACTTCCCCATAAATTTGAAGCGGGAACCCCGGCGATTGGAGAAGCAATTGCATTAGGAGCAGCAGTGGATTATTTGATGGGAATAGGCATGGATAAAATTCATGCTTATGAACAAGAAATGACCGCTTATTTATTTGAGAAGTTGAAAGATATTCCCGAACTTACAATCTACGGGCCAAAACCTCAAGCGGATGGTTCCGGACGAGCGGCTTTAGCGAGTTTTACCGCCGGAGAAATTCATGCCAATGATTTATCAACCTTACTCAATGATGTAGGAATAGCTATTCGTTCTGGACATCATTGTACTCAACCCTTACATCAATATCTGAATGTAAATGGTTCTGCTCGGGTGAGTTTTTATTTTTACAATACTCGGGAAGAAGTTGATGTGTTTGTCACTCAGCTCAAAGAAACAATCGCCTTTTTCAACCAGATGTTTTCCTGAGTTGATCAAAACTTATCACAGTTATTCATTCAATCTTATCAATTCCCCTGTCACGAGATGGGGGATTTCTCATTCAAGCTCGATGTGATTGCCTGTATCACAGGTGAGATAGCATTGATCCTAAAACATTGGTACGATACCAGACTAAGTTTTTATCGGTTTTCATCTAAAATAAAACTTTAACTCAATTTCGTGCCATTGGAGCCACCCCAAGAGTTGCGGTTGCTGAAAATGGGCTTGGGTTGAGAGCCTGAAACCAATCGTCGGCTTTGTCTATTTAGAATCCTCTTTCCTTTAGGGAGAGGAGACATCAACTAAAGCGATGAGATCAAAGCGCTGAGAACGATTAACTCATCAATACCTCGATCAAGCCAAACCTATAAAAGAGCATCTACTGATCAAAATTAGGAATTTAGTCGGTTAATCATTAACCTCATAACAATGCAAATTTTACGTCAGGTGAAAAAATATTTCCCTAGAAACTCTCTAAAAACTGAAACTATTTTGGGTCAAGCCGGGCTGGCGATGGTTGTCGGTTCGGGAATTTTGGGAACAACATTAATCCTATGGCAATTCATCCTCATTCAAGAGCCAATCACCCAGAGGGTACAATTGAGCTTAACAAGCTTAACATTGGGACTCGGAATATTACTCGGAGCGATCGCCACTCGATTCATCTCTCAGCGAAAAGTTAACGCGGAATTAGAGACTCACTCCGAGATCGATCCCGAACTTTCGACCACCCCGCCTCAGTGTCAACCTTTCATACAAGAACGCGATCGGTTTTTTAGCCTTTCCCTCGACTTACTCTGTATCACCAGTTTTGAGGGGTATTTTCAACGGGTCAATCCCGCTTTTGTCACCACACTGGGCTATACTGAAGCCGAACTCTTATCGGTTCCTCTGTGGGAATTTGTACACCCAGACGATCAAGGCGCTACAAAAGCCGAACTTGCAAAGCTCGCTCAAGGTAAACCCTCATTTAACTTTGAAAACCGCTATCGTTGTCGCGATGGTGATTATCGCTGGTTATCTTGGACTTCAGCGCCGTTTTTACAAGAAGGATTGTTGTATGCGGTTGCTCGGGATATCACTGAATATAAGCGTTCTGTGGCTCAATTACAATCGCAGATCGCCCAACAAGCAACCGTTGCTGAACTGGGTCAATATGCACTTAGTCAAACCAACGTTGATCAATTATTGACTGAAATTGCCACTTTAATTGCTCAGACTTTAAACGTTCACTTTGTCAAAATCTTAGAACTGTTACCCAATGGGTCTGCGTTACTGTTAAAAGCGGGAGTCGGTTGGTCGTCTGGACTGGTGGGTTATGCTCATATTAGTACCGCTTCTCACTCTCACGCGGGCTACACTCTGGCTCAAAAGCAGCCTGTGGTGGTTGAAGATCTACGAGTTGAAACCCGCTTTAAAGGTGAACCTCTGCTTCACAACCATCGCATCGTCAGTGGAATAAGCGTCATTATCGGTGAAGAAGACGAACCCTACGGCGTTTTAAGTATTTACAGTCGGACTCAACGCAGATTTAGTGGTGATGATATCCATTTTATTCAAGCGATCGCCAATATTATCGCCACTGCGATCGCCCGCCAGCAATCTACAGAAAGTCTGTATTTAATGGAACGGGCGATTAATGCCAGTAGCAACGGAATTATCATTACTGATGCGACGGAAATAGATAATCCGATTATTTATGTCAACGCGGGTTTTGAACAGATCACAGGCTACAGTTCAAAAGATGTTTTGGGGCGCAACTGTCGTTTGTTGCAGGGGCCAAAAACAGACTCCTCGGAAGTTGAACGCTTGAGAACCGCTCTTTTACAAGGTCGAGAATGTCGAGTGGTGATCCAAAATTATCGTCAAGATGGCCGTCTATTCTGGAATGATCTGCAAGTCGCTCCTGTTTTTAATGATCGCGGACATCTGACTCATTTTATTGGTATCCAGAACGATATCACTGAACGCTATGAAGCTCAAGAAGAAGTTCGTCAAACTCGTAATTTCCTCCAGACGATGATTGACCATTTACCTGTGGCGGTATTTGTCAAAGAAACTCATCGGGATCAGTTGGGGCGGTTTCGGTTGTGGAATAAAGCCTGTGAACAGTTATTTGGCTTGAGTGCGGTTGAGGTTTTGGGAAAAACGGTTTATGATGTGTTTCCATCTGAACAAGCTGAATCTTTTCACCAACAAGATCAAGCGGTATTAGAAGCGGGTACGGTGTTGGATATTCCAGAAGAACGGGTGGAGACTCAAACCCTCGGCCAACGGATTTTGCATACGGTGAAGGTACCTTTACTCAATCACTATCCTGATACTGAATATCTGCTTTGTATTGGTGAAGATATTACTAAACGCAAGCAAGCCGAAGACCAACTTCGTCATCATGCTTTTTATGATACTTTGACTGATCTTCCCAACCGGGCTTTGTTTTTGAATCGTTTGGCTCATTCTATCAAGCAGGTTCAACAGGCTTCTGGGGAATTGTTTGCGGTTTTGTTTTTGGATTTGGATAATTTTAAGCGTGTTAATGATAGTTTAGGACATCAGATTGGAGATCAATTATTGATTGCGATCGCTCGTCGGTTAGAAGGGTGTCTACGTTCAAGAGATACTCTGGCTCGACTCGGAGGCGATGAGTTTACGATTTTACTGGAACAGATAGAGGGTGTTACGGATGCGATCAAAGTCGCTCGTCATATTCATCAACAATTGATGCTTCCGTTTAATTTGAGTGGGAATGAGGTGTTTACCAATGTCAGTATTGGGATTGCTTTTAGTTGTTCTCGTCACGAACAGCATCCTGAAGAATTGCTGCGAAATGCAGACTTAGCGATGTATCGGGCGAAGGAGATGGGAAAAGGGGCTTATGCGGTGTTTGATACTAGAATGCACCGACAGGCGGTAGAACGGTTGCAGCTTGAAACTCAACTCAGACGAGCATTGGAACTCAACGAGTTTCAAGTTTATTATCAACCGATTGTCTCGATTACAACCGGGGAGGTGATCGGTTTTGAAGCGCTGATTCGTTGGTTGAATCCCTATAAGGGTTTTATTTCTCCGGCTTTGTTTATTCCGGTGGCTGAAGAAATGGGGTTAATTGGTAAGATTGGTCAGTGGGTACTCGCATCAGCCTGTGAACAATTGCAGGTTTGGCGCCAACAGTTTCCTCGGTTAAAGAATCTGACTGTGAGTGTTAATCTGTCGAGTAAACAGTTACGAGAACCGGATTTATTAGAGCAGATTGATCGGGTTTTAACCCAAACCGGTTTACCGAGTCATTGTCTCAAGTTGGAGATTACTGAAAGTTTGTTGATCGACAATTATGATCAGGCTCTGAAGATTCTTCGTCAAATTAAAGCTCGGAATATTCAGTTGAGTTTGGATGATTTTGGGACGGGTTATTCGTCTTTGAGTTATTTACATCGTTTCCCGATTAATACTTTGAAAATTGATCGTTCTTTTGTAAAAAGGCTTAAGCCCAATTCTGAAAATACCGCGATTATTAAAGCGATTTTGCGGCTTGCTAATGCCTTAGAAATGAATACGATTGCTGAAGGGATTGAAACTGTTTTTCAGTTGGAAAAGCTCAAGGGTTTGGGCTGTGAATATGGACAGGGACATTTGTTTTCTAAAGCTTTAGATGCTCAAAATATTACTCATCTTCTCAGTATTATTCAACGTTCATTGACTGAGGCAAATTCTGCTCATTGATGAATGGTTTTTATTGAATTTTGTAAATTTTGATTACAAAGTATCAACTTATTGATCTTGATCTCTCTCTGGGCTTTAAATAAGTTTTGTTGATTCGTTGATCGTTTCAATTGGAGTCAGAGTACCGATTTTCTCTCATCTCTTATCCGGGTGACACAGGAGTTCTTTCTACTTCCTAAAAGTTTAATTTATTCGACAAACTCTATTTATATGTTACAATATTAGAAGTAGATCTTAGGGGTAATCTTTAACCTTTAAGCAAATTAAATTTGATTGAGACAGTTGGATACAACCGTTTAAACTCTATACTTCTCTATTGCTTCAGTCTGTATAAATCAATTTTATTTATTCGTTAATTTCAATTAACAAGTCTATTCTAATCTATAATTAAGTTAATATTCAGATTGGGTAAGATCAAAAACTATAGTCTCCTAAATTCAGGTCAGGGGTTAATTAATATGTCAGATTTGAATTTTCTAAAATCGGTAAAAAAAATATTGTCTTCTGCTTTAGCAGCTAGTTTGATTCTCGGTGCAACGTTGATCTTCTGGCAAAATTTAAAGCAAGAGAAAAAAGCAGAATTTGAATACAATACTCAACTCACGAAAATACATCTAAAAATAGAACTCCAAGATAAAATTAAAGATCGAGTTCTTCTCCTCAATCAAATCAGCAAACAATGGCATTTTAATCCTCCCTCCCGTCTAGAGCGAGAAGCTCAAGCCCGTTTGTTTTTAACAAATACTACAGGCTATCAAGCCATAATTTGGACGGAGAAAGATACAAATAAAAATAATAATCTGATTATCTCGAAGGCCAACAGTGAAATTCCTCCAAAAGACTTAGAATTAGCGGTAGCTGAAGGGGGAAAAATTGCTCAAATAAGCATACAACAATCTGATCAGTTGATTGTTAAACCTCTAATTGATACTCTTTTTAAAGAGCAGTTATTACTGGTTATTATTCCTGATTTTGAGCAAGATGAACTGCAAGAAACAACTCTTGGTATTTTAAGTGTAAATGATTGTTTGAATGAGATAAAAATACAAACGATTGATGAATATATCAACTTCCCTTTTACTGCAACTGATCACAATGATCAGACGGTGATTTGGACATTTGTTAATCCCAACCAAACGGAATGGATTCAAGACATTGATCAAGAGCTAGATCAACAAGTTCAGGAATTGCAGATCGCCTCAAATCTAACCCGACTCACCACTCAAAACACGCCTCTTTCTGATCTGTTATTAGGAGGTGGAATGACGATTTCTTTATTAGCAGGAATCAGTACGTTTCTGGCTCAAACCTCTAGAGAAAAAAACAAACAACTCAATCAAATCAATCAAGATTTATCTGAGGAAATTCACCTAAGAGAAGCTGCCCTTCATCAATATCAAAAAGTCGAACAAGAACGGGATTGCTTATTTTTACTCTCCCCAGATTTATTGTGTATAGCCGGATTCGATAGCTGCTTCAAGCGAATTAACCCCTGTTTTGAAACCACACTGGGCTACACGCAAGCTCAACTTTTAGCTCAACCTCTGGTCACATGGGTACATCCAGAAGATCGAGCAGAAACCCTGATCAAATGGCAAGAATTATTAACCGGAAAATCCATTCAATTTGAAAACCGCTATCGCTGTCAAGATGATTCCTATATCTGGTTATCATGGAAAGCAACTCCCAGTCTAGAAACGAATTTAGTCTATGCAGTCGCTCGCAATATTACTCACCGTAAACAAGTTGAAGCCTTACTTCGTAGTCGAGTTCATCAACAGGCGAGTGTGGCTCAATTGGGTCAATCTGCTTTAACTCAAACCTCACTCAATGAGTTATTTACCGAAGCGGTGACTCTGATGGCGGAAGTTCTCGAAGTCGAGTATACCAAAGTCCTAGAGCTATTACCCGACGGTCAAACCTTGCGATTACGGGCGGGAGTCGGTTGGTTAGAGGGACTGGTGGGAACCGCAACAGTGGGGACGGAAATAAACTCTCAAGCGGGTTATACTTTGCTCAGTCGTGAACCTATAATTGTTGAAGATTTACGCACAGAAACTCGGTTTAACGGGCCTGCTTTACTGCGCGATCATCACGTGATTAGCGGAATGAGTGTGATGATTCGCCTCAAAGATCGAATTTTTGGAGTTTTGGGAGCGCATACCCGCAGCAAACAATTCTTTAGTCAAGATGATGTTAACTTTCTACAAGCGATCGCCAATATTCTAGCAACAGCGGTAGAACAGGTTCAGTCTACTGAACGTTTACAGCTATTAGAACGGGCGATTAATTCTGCTAGTAATGGGATTATTATTACCGATCCAAACCAACCTGATAATCCGATTATTTATGCGAATTCTGCTGTTGAAAGGATCACAGGCTTTGCTACTTCAGAAATTATTGGTCGTAACCCTCGGTTTTTTCAGCAAAATAACCGTAATCAACCGGGGATTGATGAATTAAGAAAAGCGATTGAACAGGCTCGCGAATGTAATGTCATTTTACAAAATTACCGTCTTGATGGAACTCTGATTTGGATTGAACTTTATATCTCGCCTGTATTTAATGATGTTGGAGAGCTAACTCATTTTATTGGGGTTCAAAATAATATTACCGAACGCCGACAAACAGAAGTAGCTTTACAAGCTTCAGAGGCTCGTTTGCGGGGAATTTTAGATATTGCTCAAGATGGGATTATTTCGATTGATCAACAAGATAGAATTCAACTGTTTAATCAAGGTGCGGAACAAATTTTTGGATATTCCTCAGAAACAGTGATTGGTCAGCCTTTAGACCTTTTAATTCCTCAACAGTATCTTCAAACGTATTATTCAGAAAATCTTGATCAGTCTTTGAATAAACCATTAGAAATTATCGGTCGTCGTCAAAATGGAACTGAGTTTCCGGCAGAGGCTTCTGTTTCTAAATTGGAGTTAGCAGAGGGAATATTTTTTACTATTATTTTGCGTGATATTAGCAACCGCAAGCAAGCTGAGATAGATCTGTTAGAGAGTCAAAACCGTCTGAGTACAATTGTTACGGCAATATCTGATGCGTTAATTGTGGTTGATTCTGATGGAATTATTCGTTTTATTAATCCGGCGGCGGAGTCTTTGTTTAACCGTTCTCATTCAGAGCTATTGGGCTACTGGTTTGGTTCGTTATATGGGAAACTGGGTGAAGCAACGGAAGTTAATATTGTAGATATTAAAGGAAACTTGAGCATGGCAGAAATGCAAGTGGTGAACATTATTTGGGAGGGTAAACCTGCAACTTTAGCTTCTCTGCGAAATGTCACTGAACGTTATCAAGCGATGCAACAAGTTCAGCAAACTCGTAATTTTCTCCAAACTTTAATTGATCACTTACCTGTTGCAGTCTTTGTGAAAGAAGGGAAATCTGAACAATTTGGGCAGTTCACATTTTGGAATAAAACCAGTGAAAAATTATTTGGGTTAACCAGCGAACAAGTAATCGGAAAAACGGTACATGAGTTGTTTCCGCCTGAGCAAGCTACACGGATGATTCAACAAGATCAAGAAGCGTTTAACTGGGGATTGATGCTTGATATTTCCGAAGAAATTGTTCAGAGTAATAGTTTAGGAAATCGTATTTTACATACGGTGAAAGTACCGCTTTATGATGATGAAATGGAACCGGAACATTTGCTGTGTATTTGTGAAGATATCACCGAACGTCAGCAAGCGGAAGCTCAATTACGAGAAAATGAACAGTTTTTACAAAGTATTTATCAAGGGGCGGCTGTTTCTATTTTTGTGGTTGATGTTTTAGAAAATGGAGACTTTCGTTATGTCGGTTTAAATCCGATTCACGAACAGCTTACCCAATTCACAACTACACAACTGAAAGGAAAAACACCCGAACAGATTTTACCGCCTTCCTATGCTAAAGTTGTACGTCAACACTATATCGATTGCGTCACAGCTAAAAAGACAATTAGCTACGAAGAAATGATGCCCTTTCAAGAGAGTATTTCTTATTGGCTGACTCAGCTTACCCCGATTTGCGATCGCAATGATCACATTTTTAGAATTGTAGGAACCAGTATTAATATTACAGAACGCAAGTTAGCCGAAGAAAAACTGCGTCATAATGCCTATCACGATTCTTTAACCAACTTACCCAATCGAGCCTTTTTTATGGAGCGTTTGCAGGAAGCAATTCACCAAGTTAAAATTCAAGAAGAATATTTATTTGCCGTTTTGTTTTTTGATTTAGATGATTTCAAATATATTAATGATAGCCTCGGACACGCCGTTGGAGATCAACTATTAATCGCTCTCACCTCTCGCCTCAAAAGCTGCTTACGAAAAACTGATATTTTAGCCCGTTTTGGGGGAGATGAATTTACAATTTTGTTAGGAGGAATTCAACAAATTGATCAAGTTATTAAAGTTGCTCAAAGTATTCAACAGGAATTAAACTTACCGTTTGTGTTAGGGAGTCATCAAGTTTTTACCAATGCTAGTATTGGGATTGCGTTAGTCACGGCTGACTATCAACACCCTGAAGAAATATTACGGGATGCTGATATTGCGATGTATTCAGCAAAAGCGCAAGGACAAGGAAAATCAGCAATTTTTAATCGTCAGATGCACTTAAAAATGCTTGAACGCCTCCAACTTGAAACTGATTTACGTCAAGCAATTGAACAAAAACAATTTCAGGTTTATTATCAACCGATAGTTTGTTTAAAAACTCATAAAATCACTGGATTTGAAGCCTTAATTCGCTGGCAACATCCCGATGGTAATTGGATTTCTCCTGCTAAGTTTATTCCGATTACTGAGATCACTGGACTGATTGTAGAAATTGGTCAATGGGTGTTATATCAGGCTTGTTTACAAATGAAAACTTGGCACGAACAGTTTCCTGATTTCCCGAATTTAACAATCAGTGTGAATTTATCAGGGCGTCAGTTGCGAGAACCCGATTTAGTCGATAAAATTGATGATATTCTCCAAGAAACAGGTTTAAAACATGACTGTCTCAAGCTAGAAATTACTGAAAGTATGTTAATGGATAATCCATCTGCGGTTAAAACTCTATTGAAGCAGATCAAATATCGTCAAATCAAACTCAGTTTAGATGATTTTGGCACAGGTTATTCTTCATTAAGTTATTTACATAGTTTTCCGATTGATACACTCAAAATTGATCGGGCGTTTGTGGTTCATGCTAATTCGGAATTTAAAAATAAAGCCATTACCCAAGCGATTGTTACTCTCGCCCAGAGTTTAGGAATGGAAGTCATTGCCGAAGGAATTGAAACCACAGATCAATTAGAACAACTCAAACAGTTAAAATGTGAATTTGGACAAGGTTACTTTTTCTCCAAACCCCTCGCCCAAGCTGACATTGAAAAGTTGCTTCAATCTACTCAAAAACTCCCCATAGAAAAACAATAAACTCAAAAAACAGAATCAACTTTAGCCGCCTAAATTCCAATCTGTTCAACAGCAAAGCATCCGCTAATTCACCCCATAAATTCCAGCAGAGCGGGGAGTTTGAGAGTTTAGTTCCACCCAAAGTTAGGAAGTTAGGGGGTAAAATCATACCCATAATCAACAACACCTGATATTTAAAGTTTTGTGTATTATTGACAATTTTGGCATGGCATAGGGTAGGATTTGAGCCAGAACAAGAGATCAGGTGCAAACTCAGAAATATAGAGCAAAAACAGTTAATCTTTCTTCTCATTTTCTGCGTTGAAAGGTGATATTGCTTGTTACTGAAAACCATTGTCTGTTGTCATTGTGGGGGAGTGTAATCATGATTTTAATTCGCTTTTTTTCTCCAGTTTTATCCGTATTACCTATTACACTTTTTAGCAGTTTACCCGCTTTTGCAGTTCCCTCCCAACCCACAGAAAATTTTGCTGAAAATTCTGATACTTTTTATCCATTTTCTACTGTTCCGGGTTCTGAAATTCTCCTCGCCCAAGCCATTACCCCCGCAAATGATGGTACGGGAACGGTGGTTACGCCCGAAGGAAATCACTTCAATATTGAGGGGGGAACACGTTCGGGAGATGGAGAGAATTTATTTCATAGTTTTGAGAAGTTTGGACTTGATGAAAGTCAAATTGCTAACTTTTTATCTAACCCTGAAATTCGTAATATTTTAGGTCGAGTTATTGGGGGTGATGCCTCTTTTATTAACGGTTTAATTGAGATGACAGGAGGCAGTTCAAACCTGTTTTTAATTAATCCATCGGGGATTTTATTCGGGCCGAACTCTCAGTTAAATCTTCCCGGTGATTTTACCGCAACTACAGCCAACGGTGTACAGTTTGGTACTGAATGGTTCAACGCCGAAGGGTTAAATAACTATGAAATATTAATCGGAAATCCAACGGGGTTTGCCTTTACAATGGCGACTCCGGGGAGTGTGATTAATTTAGGAACGTTAGCGGTTGAACGGGGAAATAATTTAACGTTATTAGGTGGAACTGTTGTTAACGCTGGACAACTTTCAGCCCCCGAAGGACAAGTAATTATTACTTCCGTTCCCGGTGAAAATTTTGTTAGAATTAGTCAACCCGGACAACTTTTAAGTTTAGAAATTAAACCCCTAATTCCGGGTAGCAGTCAACCGAATAATGGGTCGATTCCAATTACCAGTTTACCCGATTTATTAACCCGAGGCGTTAGCGGCTACGACATGGCGGCAAAAGTCAACCCCGATGGAAGTGTAGAGTTAACCGTTTCAGAGACAACAATTCCCGTCAATTCTGGGACAACTATTGCGTCTGGAGAGGTGGATGTTTCCGGGGAAACAGGCGGAACCGTTGGGGTTTTTGGGGAAAGAATTGGGGTAGTTGATGCTAATATTAACGCCTCTGGAACCAATGGGGGCGGTACGGTTTTAATAGGCGGAGAGTATAAAGGACAGGGAGATGTTCCCAATGCGTTGAGGACGTTTGTTAATCGCAATACGATTATTAATGCGGATGGTTTATTAACAGGAGATGGCGGACGGGTTATCGTTTGGGCGGATGAAGTAACGGGGTTTTATGGGAATGTTAATGTTCGGGGTGGGAGTGAGTTAGGAAACGGGGGATTTATAGAAGTTTCAGGGAAAGAAACGTTAATTTTTGATGGTATTGTTGATACTTCAGCAGTCAATGGAAGTTTTGGGACACTGTTACTTGATCCAAGAAATATTACAATTAATCAAGACCAAACTGCTAATCTAGGTGATGCTGAACTACCTGATATTTTGACAGGAGACTTTGGAGACACAGACATAACAGTTAGTAAAAATGTACTTGAAAGTCAAACGGGAACAGTTATTTTAGAAGCCACAGAAAATATAACAGTTGAAGATGGAATTTCTCTCAATTTTGCAGCAGGGGAAGGTTCCATTACTTTTACAGCAGATGCCGACAATAATAACACTGGTAACTTCTTAATGGATCAAACTCAATTCATTAATACTTCGGGACGAGATCTCACGATTTCAGGAGTAGAAATTAGAACTGGAGGGTTATTTACTCAGGGGGGAAATATTATTCTAACTGCGGGAAATGACACAGCAACTCAAGGCGGTTCTATTCAAATTAATCGTCAAATCAACACATCGGCTGAAGAAGGAACGAATAATATTGGGGGAAATGTTGAACTAAATGCTTTGGGAAATCAAGCCTCAATTAATGTTGATGAGCAAGATTTGGCTGCTATCTTTACAGGAGGAGGAGAGGTTAATATTACTGCGGGAAATAATACAGCAGAACAAGGGGGTTCTATTCGAGTTAATGAGGGAATTAACACAAGACGACTTGAAGAAGAGACTGATAATAATATTGGGGGAAACGTTAATCTAACTGCTTTGGGAAATCAAGCCTTAATTAATCTTGATGGTCAAGGATTTGCTGCTATCTTTACACCAGGAGGAGAGGTTAATATTACTGCGGGAAATGAGACGGCAGAACAAGGGGGTTCTATTCAAGTTAATGATGGAATTCGCACGGATGCTGATAATAATATTGGGGGAAATGTTAATCTAACTGCTTTGGGAAATCAAGCCTCAATTAATCTTGACTCAATTAATCTTGATGATCCAGGAGTTGCTGCTATCCTTACAGGAGGAGGAGATGTTACTCTAGAGTCTTTAGGAAATAATAGCAGAATTCAGATTCAAGTCGATGATGATGGCAACCCTATTAATACAGATAGTGCTGCTATAGATACAGAAGGAGGTAATATTACCTTTAGTAGTCGCCAAAACTCAACAGCTTCTTCTAACGGTGCAACACTAATTATTGAGAGTAATCAAACCTTTAATGCAGGTACGGGTACGATAGAATTTAATAATGTTGGAGTCAATGCTGGTCGAAATAACACTCTCACTCTAACAGCAGATGAAATTAACTTTGATATTAGTGGTAATAATCGATTAGTTTCAGGAAGTGGAAATTTCATCTTAGAACCCTCTACTTTAGATCAAGAAATTACTCTCGGAACAAATAACGACTCTGATAATACTAGCCTCAATTTATCTGAAAATGACCTCATCAGCTTAATTAAAAATGGCTTTAGTTCGATTACAATTGGACGGGAAGACCTTAATGCTAATATTAATATTCAAGGAGATATTGAGTTTTCCGACCCTGTAATCTTAGAAGCGGGTAACGGTTCAATTTTATCTCTTAATAATAGTGGAATTACCGGAACAGATAATGCTTCAATTACATTAAATGCAAACCGTGAAATTAATATTGGAAACCTTCAAACAGATGGAGAAATTATTGAGTTAAATGTCAATAATGGTGCAATTATAACAGGAAATATTTTAACCAATGGTCAAGACTTTACTCTCTCAGTTGGTGATGGGTTTACAACTGAATCAACTCTAGTTCAAACCGGGAATATTAACACTTCATCAACAACAACAAACGGTGGAAATATTACCCTAGATGTTCAGTCGGGGAGTGGAACAGCCACCCTAGAAACAGGTAATTTAATCTCGACTTCTACGAATAGCCAGACAGGAACAATTAATATTAATGCAGGTTCTAATCCTGGAAGTAGTACAATTACAATTGGTAATATTAATCCTTCAATTCAAACAGGTCAGGATGCTGATATTTCTTTCACCAGTATTACTGCAAATGATGGTACTATAACTCAGACTGCGAATGGTTCAACAATTACGTTAAATAACAATCAAACTTTTAACGCTGGAACCGGAAACATTACCCTTGATAATGTTGGTATTGCTACGGGAAATAATAGCCTAAATCTCACCGCAGATGAAATTAACTTTGATGTTGATAATAATCGCACAATTTCAGGAACAGGAAATTTAACCCTACAACCCTTTACCGAAGAACGAGGAATTAATGTCGCCAATTCTGACAATAGCGATACTACAACCCTGAATATAACTCAAGCTGAAATTAACTTAATTCAACAAGCTGAAATTAACTTAATTCAAAATGGGTTTAACTCGATTATTATTGGACGTGATAACAGTAGCGGAACCATTACGGTTGTTAATCCCGTTACTTTTAATGACCCTTTAACCCTACAAACCCCACTGGGTGATATTACCGTTGATGGAACGTTAACCGGACTTGATAATGCTTCGATAACTTTAATCGGTTTAGGCGAAACCACCACACTCAATGCTGATATTATTACGGCTGGAAATCCCATTACAATTAATGATAGCGTTGTTGTTGGAGCAAATACTGTTAATCTTGATACGACTAATTTGAATCAACCGGGTGCTAATATTACCATTCTTGGAACCGTTAACGGAAGCAATCCCAATACAGAAACATTAAATCTCACCGCAGGGGTTGGAGATGTTAACTTTAATAATTCAATTGGTAATTTAGTTCTCCTCTCTCAACTGCAAATTAATAGTGCAGCTAATGTGACATTTAGCAATGCGTTAACCACAGATAATATTACTTTAACGAGCGATGAAATCAACTTCTTGGGAGGAGAAAATTCAGTTACCGGAAACTCTATCACTCTACAACCGAATACTGTTAATAATATTGCCATTGCAGGTTCAACCGATACCGAAACAGCAACACTCAATCTGACAACTACTGACTTAGCCGCGTTAAATAATTTCGATTCTATCTTTATTGGACGGTTTGATTTTAGTGGAAATATTACAATTGAAAACAATGTAGAATTTTCTGACCCAATTACTCTTGAAGCGGGAACAGGTATCATTAGTTCAATTAATAATGGGGGAATTATTGGAACAGATGATGCTTCAATTACCCTAAATGCAGATAGTGAAATTAATGTCGGTCAACTCTCAACTGAAGGCGAAGCAATTAACTTAACTTCTATTGGAGAAACTGGACAAGTCTCCACAGGAAATATTACCACAAATGGCGGTAATCTTAATATTTTAGCGGGGAACAACTCTACAGAAAATTTAACCCCAAATTCGATTACAACCGGAACAATTAATACATCTTCTAATACTGAAAATGGCGGAAATATTAATCTAGATGTTCAGTCAGGAAGTGGAACAGCGACTCTAGAAACAGGTGAAATTAACTCAAATTCTATTAGTGGAAGTGGAGGAGTTGTTAATCTGAATGCGGGTACAAATACGGGAGTGAGTAACATCACCGTCGGAAATATTAATTCATCGGTTAATAACGGTCTCGGCGGAAATATTACTTTCAGTAGCTTTATCGGACGTGAACAGCAAGAGTTGAGTTTAGATGGTGCAAATTTAACTTTAAATAGCAACCAAACTATTAACGCCGGAACCGAAACCATTACCTTTAATAATGTGGGTGGGGTCGCCGGAAACAATAATTTAACTCTCACCGCAGATGAAATTAATTTTGACATTAGTGGCAATAATCGCACCATTTCGGGAAGCGGAAATTTAATTCTACAACCCTTTACCGTTAATCAAAATATTGTGATTGATGGAACAGACAGCGAAGCGTCTACAACCCTAGATTTAACCTCAAATGAACTTGCATTACTTGAAAATGGTTTGAGTTCAATTACCATCGGAAGAATCGACTCATCGGGTACAATTACGGTTGCAAATAGCGTGACATTTAATGACCCGATAACCTTACAGTCTCCCAACGGTTCTATTGATATTGGCGGGATAATCACCGGAATTGATGACGCTTCTATTACTCTCAATGCTAACTTAATTAATCTCAGCGAAGCGATTACAACGAATAACCAAAATATTACCATTCAAGGTAATGAAATTAACCTCAGTGGAAACACAACACTGGATACTGATAATACAGGTGGCGGCGATATTTCAATTAACGGAAATGTTAACGGAAATTCAGATATTAGCCTAACAACTGGAACCGGAAATATTAGTTTTTTAGGGACAATAGGGGAAACTCAACCCGTTGGAAATATTACCGCGAATAGTAGCGGAATTACTGACTTTAGCGGAACAGTTAACGCCAATAGTTTGACAACAAATACAGGCGGTTCTACTCAACTTAACGGAAATGTAACTACAACAAATAACCAAACTTATAACGATGCGGTGAACTTGTTGGGTGATGTGACATTAGATAGTAGTAATGGGAATGGAAATCTAAACTTTACATCAACAATTGACGGAAATTTTAACTTACAACTCAACTCTGGTACAGGTAATATCACGCTCGGAACTATCGGAGAGAATCAAGCTTTATCTTCTCTAACCGTTAATAGTCAAGGTGAAACTAATTTAGGTGGAAATATTACCACAAATGGTTCCGATGGTGTTGACTTTGAAAACGCTGCAACTGTTCAATTAAGTGATAATATTACTATTGATACAAGTTCAGGAAATGGAATAATTAACTTTAGTCAAGCAAGCATTAATGGAAATTTTGACCTAGAACTTAATGCAGGTAGCGGTGAGATAAACTTAGGAACAGTCGGAAATAATACCCCGCTTAATTCTTTGACTCTTACAACCACTGGTTTAACGACTTTAAATAATAATCTAACAACAAACAATAATATTGACTTCACTCAAGCAACAGGGGGAACTCAACTCAATGCTGATGTTATTATTACCAGCAATAACGGGAATATCTCATTTGAAAATAGTCCGATAACCGGAATAGGAAATCGCTTAACTCTGGATACAACCGGAGAAATTTTTATGGATAATGTTGGCGAAAATAATAATGAAATAAGAGGAATTACCATCACCAATGCGAACATTGTTAATCTATTCGGTAATATCTATACAGATGGCGGTATTAACTTTCCCAGTGTAACAACAATTAACCTCAATAGTGATACAGTTACTCTCGAAACCGATAGCGATAATGGAAATATTAACCTTTCGGATGCTTCTGTTGAAGGAAGTGGCGGATTAATTATTAATGCAGGAAATGGTCAAGTTAATTTAGGTACTTTTGGTAATAGTATTCCCCCTGAAAGTTTAACTATTAATACATCTGGCTTAACCACTCTCAATGGTAATCTCACAATTAATAATAATATTGATTTCACTCAAGCTACAGGTGGAACACAACTTAATGCTGATGTGCTAATTAATAGCAACACCGGAAATATTTTGTTTGAAAACAGTCCAATCACTGGCACCGGAAATAACTTAACTCTAGATACATCAGGGAATATTTCACTTGATAATGTTGGTCAAACAGGTAATGAATTAGGAGAATTAACGATTAGTAACGCCAATATCGTTGATTTATTTGGCGATATTTTTACGATTAATAATCTAGATTTTACGGGTGCATCAACTGTTAATATTGCGGAGAGTTCAGTAACACTGCAAACCAATAGCGGAAATGGAAATATTAACTTTTCAGGTGTTCCAATTGAAGCCACCGAACCTGAAAACCAACTCATTCTTAACGCCGGAAGTGGTAACATTACTTTCAACAGAGTAGGAACTAATATTCCTCTAAATTCTTTATTGATTAACACCGACGGTCAAACGAATTTAGGCGGAAATATTAATCTCAGTGGCGTTGATGGGATTACCTTTGAAAATGCGACCAATATTGTTTTAATTAATGATGTAATTATCAATACAACTTTAGGAAATGGAAGCATAAACTTTAATAATGCTACCATTAATGGTAATTATAACTTGGAACTCAATGCGGGAACGGGTAATATTACATTGGGAACAGTCGGAAATAATATTCCTTTAAATCTTTTATCCATTAACACCAGTGGATTAACGAATTTAGGCGGTAATATTACAATCAGTGGAACTGATGGAATTACCTTTGAAAATGCAACAAATGTGGTTTTAACCAATGACGTTCAGATTGATACAAGTTTTGGAAATGGAATTATTAATTTTGGAAATGGAACAGTTGATGGTAATTTTAATTTACAACTGAGTGCGGGTAATGGTAATATTATCTTGAGTACATTCGGAGACAATGAGAGTCTGAATTTACTCGATATTCAAACCACAGGAATAACAACCCTTAACGGTAATCTCACAACAAACGAGAGTATTAACTTTACTCAAGCAACGGGTGGAACTGAACTTAATACTGATGTTATCATTAATAGTAATAATGGCAATATTGATTTTAATAATAGTCCAATCTCAGGAACAGGTAATAATTTAATCCTGAATGCACCCAACGGAAATATTATTTTAGATGCAGTCGGAAGTTCAGGGAATGGGTTAGGTGAAATTACAGTTAATAGCAGTGGAATTACTCAATTTAACGCCACGGTAAACGCCAGTAGCTTAACCACCGATACAGCAGGAATAACTGAACTCAACGCTGATATAACGACAACAGGAGAGAATGGTCAAAACTACGGTGATGCAGTGAACATCTTAAATAATATTACTTTAACAGGTGACGAAATTAACTTTAATAATAATGTCTCCGGTGAGAATACCAGCTTAACGTTACAGCCTTTTAGTTCAAGTTTTCCTGTTGAAATTGGAGGAAATAGCAATAACAACTTGAGTGTTTTAAATTTAACAAATACTGAACTAAACTTTTTACAAAATGGCTTCAACTTAATCACAGTTGGGAGCAATAACACCGGAACAATTACTGCTGCTGGAAATGTATCATTCCGCGACCCCGTTATCTTGCAGTCGGGAACAAGTTTTATTGAAACAACCGGATTTACAATTACAGGAACGGATAACGCAGCCATTACTCTCAACGCCAATCAAAATATTAATGTCAGTAATATTATTAATCCTAACGGTAATATTAACTTCACGACAAATAATGGTTCAATCAATGCTAATAATTTATTGGGTCGTTCGGTTAATTTAACCACAGGAGGAGGTAATATTACTCTCAATTTGAATCAAAATTTTTCTTTAAATAATCCCAACGTTCAGACCAATGGGGGGAATTTTAGTATTAATAGTCCGGCTTTAATTCAACTGTTAGGAAGTGGAAATATTCAAACAACAGGAGGAAATATTACCCTATCGGCAACTAATATTAATAGTGAAATTGATTTTAATTCTAATAATTATCAAGGTCAAGGCGGTAACATTAATTTAACTGCAACAGAGGGAACAATTTCTACAGCAAATTTGAATAGTTCTGGCTTAACAGGAGGTGATATTACGGTTGTCGCTCCGACTGCAATTATTACCGGAGAAATCAATAGTAGTGGTAGTATTGATGATGGTGGAAACGTAATTATTGACCCGGTTGGTGATGTTGAAGTTGAGTTGATTAACGCTCAAGGTGGGCCGAATGGTCAAGGGGGAGATGTACTTCTTGAATCAACAGGTGGATTTGTTCGAGTAACTCGATCTTTTATCGATCAAAATAACATCAATGCCAGTATTTCTACAGCAGGTGGACAGGGAGGAGGTTCGATTACAATTCGACATCAAGGGGGGTTAGCAAATGAACCAATTGCTAGCTTTGAAGTGGGAAATACCAACCTAACTGAGAATGATAATGGTACAGCCGCAGCTATTACAACAGGTGAATTTACGATTAATTCTGACAACTCTTTTCCTGAATCTTTTACAGTGGGAAATATCGCAATTCAAACTGATGATATAGATGTAACACCAACCCCAACACCAACCCCAACACCAACCCCAACACCAACCCCAACACCAACCCCAACACCAACCCCAACACCAACCCCAATTGAACCCACTCAACCCGAATTTCCTGGCGATATTTTACCGCGTCAAGACCCTGTTAACCCTCTACCCATTTCTGCTAGTCTTCCTTGTAGTCCGGTGGATGCAGGAGTTTTAGCAGTTGAACAGGGATATACTCAAGATTTTGAAGAATATTGGGGAATATCTGCGAGTAAATCGGCAAAAGGTTTACTAGAAACTTGTGATGCTTTGAGTCAAATTGCCGGAATTACAGGGATTAAACCTGCTGTTATTTATGTTAACTTTGTTCCGGTTGAATATGACATAGAAGCTCAAGAAAATCAGGTCAATGTGATTGATTCTCCCTCAGAAAAACCCGCTCAAAATGGTCGTTATCAGCTCGAATTAGTAATGATTACTGCCGAAGGTCAACCGATTCGGAAACGAATTGCGGGGATCACTCGCGATCAAGTTTTAAAACAACGAAACTTTTTCTTTAGAGAAATTTTTCCAACGAGTCGTAGAGGTAGTTTTTTACCCTATGCTCAACAATTTTATCAATGGTTGATTGCTCCATTACAAGCTGAGTTAGAGGCACAAGAAATTAATAATCTAGTCTTTATTATGGACGAAGGATTACGTTCTTTACCTTTAGCCGCTTTACATGATGGTGAACAATTTTTAATTGAAAAATATAGTGTGGGACTTGCACCGAGTTTGACATTAACTGAAACTCGTTATAGTGATGTTAAACAAGCTCGTGTTTTGGCGATGGGTTCAACTGAGTTTCCCGCAGATTCTAGATTAAATGACTTACCTGCGGTATCAGCAGAAGTCAATATTATTACGGATAATTTATGGAATGGAGAATCATTTTTAAATGAAAACTTTACAATTGAAAATTTAAAACAAGAACGAGAGGCGACACCTTTTGGTATTGTTCACTTAGCAACTCATGCAGAATTTAGGGCGGGACAACCGAATAATTCTTACATTCAATTTTGGGATAATAAACTAAGACTTGATCAAGTCCGAGATTTAGGATGGAATCAACCTCCCGTGAAATTATTAGTCTTAAGCGCTTGTCAAACGGCTTTAGGAGATCGTGAAGCAGAGTTAGGTTTTGCAGGTTTTGCGGCGCAAGCAGGAGTAGAATCTGTGATCGCAAGTTTATGGAAAGTCAATGATCAAGCCACATTTGCACTCATGGTTGATTTTTATCAACAATTAACCCAAGCGCCAATTAAAGCCGAAGCCTTAAGACAAACTCAAATTGCTTTATTAAGAGGAGAAGTTCGGATCGAAGGTTCACGTCTAATTTTACCGGATCGAGAAATAACTTTACCTCCAAAATTTGCTAACTCTGGAATTGAAATATTTTCTGACCCTCAATACTGGGCTGCATTTACAATTATCGGTAGCCCTTGGTAGTTTATAAGCCTTTCATACACTCAGAATTAGGCTGTTGATTTGAAGACTGACTTCTTTTAATTTGTTCCTGTTCCATTGCTTCAAATAAGGCTTGAAAATTACCTTCTCCAAATCCTTCGGCTTCAACAAAATTTCCATTCACCCAACTGGTTCTACGTTCTATAAACTCAAAAAAGAATGTGGGTTCATCAAAAATAGGCTGTGTGAAAATTTGTAATAACATTGCGTCTGAATCTGACATATCAATCAGGATTTCATACTCTTGAATAGTTTTCCAATCGGCGGGTGATAACTCATTTTTATTTAACTGTTTTTGTAACTGACTATAATAGAAAGGAGACACGGAAATAAACGGTAATCCCTGCTGTCTCAACTGACCAACGACTTGAATAATATTTTTAGTTTTCAACGCAATATGTTGAATTCCGGCACCGCGATTAACATCTATAAATTCCTGAATCTGTGATTTTTCTGATGTGGGTTCATTAATGGGAAACTGCACATTTTTATGTTCATCGACTAAGACTTGACTATGCAAACCAGAACGCTTTGTTTGAATATCAAATGTCTGTTGAGATTTAAATCCAAGAACCTGTTTATACCAGTTCACAGCCGCTTGTAAATCTCCTGAATTGACATTTAAAACTACATGATCAATACCGACAATGTGAGAATAAACTTGAGAATAGGGAATAGGAAAAGGAACAGAAGGAAGCAATTTCCAGTGAGGATGATTTGGTCGTTCTACTAAAGTATGATGTAACCCACCCCAGCCCACAATAGTAAACCATTTGAGGACACTATTATCAACAGAATATTGTTGAATCGGTTGCATCATTTTAACCCCTTCAACTTTCATTCGTTGAGCCACAGAGTCTATATCTTCAACTTGAAACCCTACATCGACAATACCAGATGGATGTTGATGCAAATATTGAGCCACCGGACTCGCATCTGTGACCGGAGAAGATAACAGAAAATACACCGATCCCTGTTGTATAATTTCTGTATGAGTATCAGAATTTGTCACGCATCCCTGAGCTTGAAACCCTAATTTCTGAATAAACCAATCCCGTGATGCCTTAGCATTGGTGACATAAAAATGTAGATGATCAAACTGCATCATAAACTCCCACTATTTGGTATTTGGAATTAACGTTCAATTCCTCATTCCCTATTCTTTATCACTAAAAGAATAAATGACTATCGGGTTGAATATTAATCTCCATTGGAACAGCCTGAGGTTCGGCTGAGAGTGCAAATAAAATTGCATCGGCTGCCGTTTCAGAACTGAGCATTTTTGAACGATCAACCTTTAAACTAACACTATCCCAAAAAGGAGTATCAACCCCCCCAAGATAGAATAATGTAAATTTAATTCCATATCGGCGCATTTCATCAGCCATACACTTACTAAAGCCAACCACTCCAAATTTAGAAGCACAATAAGCACTTCCCATTGCCATCGAATGTTTTCCTAAAATCCCAATTACATTACAAATATGACCGGATTTTTGCTGTTTCATGATATGAGCGGCAGCTTGAGTCGTATAAAAACTCCCCTTGAGATTCAAGTCCAACATTCTATCAAGGTCAGAGGGTTCGATTTTATTCCACTGTTTGAGAATTCCGGCGCCGGCTGCATTGACCAAAATATCAATCTGGCCGAAGTGACTTTCGGCTTTTTGCATCAATCCTTCAACTTGCTGCGGGTCAGTGATATCAGTCGAAACCGTCAACACGTCTGGTGTTCCCAATTCTGAAGCTAAGGTTTCCAATTTATGGCTGTCTCTGGCGGCCAACACCAGTTTGACCCCGGACTGGACTAACTTTCGGGCGACGGCTGAACCGATTCCACCTGTTCCCCCAACGATTACCGCTACTTTGTCTTGCATTTCGTTACATTTCTTAAAACTCTTTTCTTAGTATAGTCACAACCGCCCGAGTCGGGGAAAGACAAAAGATAAATTTCTTCAACTTCTGAAAAATAAACCCCATCTGTCCCTCAAATTAATGACAATATTCTGATTTTGCAAAGATTCACTCAAAAAAGTGACTGTGCAATGGATAAGCCAATGATTAGATTAGAACTATGAATATAAATCCATAGGAAGGTTAAAGATGCAAACCACAGCTTTTTATCCGAAAACGATTCAATCTCTACCGATTTTGCGTCGGGGGAGTCAAGGAAAAACGATTAAAAACTTGCAAGAACGCCTCAGTATTTTGGGATATCAAATCTTGATTGACGGAGTTTTTGGTTTGAGGACTGAAGCAACTGTCAAAAAATTTCAAACAGAAAATCGATTACTAGTAGATGGTATTGTTGGGGCGGAAACTTGGAATACTTTATTGAAAGCGACTCGCGTTCCTTTTGAGGCTCTACAATCTTTACCGATTCTCAATTTTGGAAGTGTCGGAAATGATGTCATTCGCTTACAAAATCGTCTGAATGATTTTGAGATTAATTTGCTGGTTAATGGTATTTTTGCCTCAAAAACAGAAGGAGCTGTTAAACAATTTCAACGCCGTTTTGGGTTGGCTGCTGATGGAATTGTTGGGCCTTTGACATGGAATGCTTTACTGCATGAATTCTTTTAGTTATGAATTAATTTCGCTTAAAGTAATCCTCTAAAATAGCTTTTTTCTTCCTTTTATCTATCTTATCTGGTAGAGATGAAGGAAGATTTTTGTTTTTAGAGAGGAGTTCAGAGTGAACTCAAAAAACAATTACATAAATGAGTGACTACCCAATCCTTTTAAGATTAACTATATTAAAACTATACAAATAATTTCAGGAAAGATTAATCATGCAAACATTCAGTATTTCTTCTGCAACCGTTAAGTCTTTACCTATTTTACGGTTAGGTCAAACGGGAGATGATGTCACCTATCTACAAAATCGCCTTAATATTGTGGGTTCAAATCTCAGAATGGATGGAATTTTTGGTTCTGATACTGAAATAGCAGTGAAGCGGTTTCAAAGAGATAATGAGTTAATCATTGATGGAATTGTAGGGTCGCAAACTTGGAGAACTTTATTAGAAATTACAACCGCCCCGTTAGATAATCCTGATGATGATTTCCCTATTTTAAAAGTAGGAAATACTGGAAAAAGTGTTTTTGAGTTGCAAACTCGTCTGAATAATATTGAGGCTAATTTAGTTGTTGATGGGGTTTTCGGGCTGAAAACATTAGAAGCTGTTCAGCAATTTCAACGTAAATATGGATTAGTAGCAGATGGAATTGTTGAGTCTAATACTTGGAAAGAAATTCTGAATCAAGAGTTTTTATATATGGATTAAGTCAACAGATTTTTTACCGATTTTTTCCTTTATTCTTCTTCTGAAGATGAGGGAAAATTTGGCGTTAGTAAACACACAGTCCAGCCTCTTTCTGTTTGTTCTAACTCAAAAGAACTACACATATCAATAAATTTGGGGAACTTACCTCCCGGCTGAAGTTGTTTAATCACTTGGGTAATGGCTTGACCGTACTTTTTATTAAAATAACTTCCTAAGATTGATAACGAAATGCAACGACTGGTGGTTTTAGCTGTGAGTTCTTTAACAATCTCAACGAGAGCAATTTCTAACTGTTCAATTGATTGAATGGTAACTAAACCATTGGTTGAATTTTCGTCCGCAGGTGTTAACTCATCTTTCGGATATGCGAGTTCAAATAAGGTGACATAGGTTTGGGACTTTTCGGAAGGCTGATGAATGGCAAAAATCTGCGGGTTATTAATAAAGATGTCTCTGGCTTTGGATTCGGGAAAATGGGCAGAAACAACTTGACTAATTGTCATTTTGTAGGTATCTTTATAGAGGGAAGAAAGACGCGAGAGTTTAATCCATTGGCAATGAATGCGCTTTTGTTCAGAGCGGGTTAAGTCCTGTAATTGCACCAAAAATTTATCTAACGAGGGAATATCGCTAGAGGATGTTAAATCAAATTGTTGAGTTTCCCCGGTTCGATTGTCAAACACCAAAATTTTATCTTTTTTCTTCTTGACTTGATAAACTGTTAACCCATGAGCTTGTAGCGTATTGCACAGATGAGTTAACGCCCGATCAGACGAACAAACTAAAACTTCTTGAGCTGTGGGATAATAGACGAAAATAGAAGAACCAACTGTCGCCATTTTTAAATCAGCACTATCTTTTCCAGGCGGAACATGAATGAGTTGATACCCTCGCTGATGCAACTCAACATCTTTTTTTCCCATGCTACGCCAATTGGCAAAAGCCACTTTAATTTGCAACGGACAAGTACAAACACTTTCTAAAAATTTCTCGGTTTCGATATCCAATTGGAGATTTTCCACATCCAACAACAGAATACTAATTCCACTGGTTGAAAAACTGCGCCCATTGAAATAGAGTTGTTGAGGGTTAATTTCCCCAGGATGTGGATAAGGAGTCAGTTTAGGGTTTGGATAAATCAGTTGTTCGAGTTGGGCAATGACAACCTGATATTCCGAGGACTGAATAAATTCCGAACTCAGCAAAACCTTGAGAAAATTTTGAACTTTAGCCCGTAATTTCTCAGGCGGCTTGACCTGACTCAACCCTTGAGAAATCTTCTGGAAAAAGATAGACTCATAGCGCGGTTGATGCCAGGGAATATTTTGGTAGCGAGGATTCAGCCATTGAGGATGCTGCTTCTGGAGTGAAACCAGAGTTTGATAAAGGAAATGGCAAACTGTATCGACTACAGTAGAATCATTAGTCCCAAGTTGGTGATTTGGATGGGGCATGACCCTGCAAGTCCGATCAAGATATCTGATGCTCTATTCTTTAAGAGTAGCACGTTGGGCGACGGGAATGCGATCATGTCCAAAAAACTCACCCCACTTTCGGGCTTATTGAGGCTGAAACCCCTGAAAAATAATGCGCCACAACCAGCCAACCGCAACTAATCCTAACCCGACTAACCAAATTTGCCACTCTACCCAAAATGCCAGAAAAAAGCACGACACTAGCCCAATCACTGCTATCGGCTTCGGATAAAGACGTCCTTCCGGCGGAATTTTTAACGCGGCAAAATTCGTAATGGCATAGTAAATCAAAACATTAAACGCACTAAATGACCATGTTGTTTTCACATTCCCAATCAACACCAACACCCCAATAATCACCGCAACAACAATCACCGCAATCGTCGGAGTCGTTTGAGAAGGGTTGAGTCGGGCTACTTGACGAGGCATATCCCCCCGTCTCCCCATCGCCAACAACACCCGCGATAACCCCAAAATCAAATTCAGCAACACCCCCAACATCGCCGTTATCGCCCCAACTGCGACAACTTGAGGAATTCCCGGTATTCCAAACTGACTCGCCGCCACTTCCAACGGCGCCACCTTTTGCGTCGCATCACTCAAGCCTTCAACCCCAACTGCGGCGACTCCCACGACAGCCACCGTCAAATACAACAACATCGTGACAATCATCGTGGTGATCATCGCTTTGGGAATAGTCACTCGGGGTTCACGCACTTCTTCTCCTAAAGTAGCAATACGTCCATATCCGGTGTAGGCAACAAACATTAATGCAGTGGCTTGTAATAAAGCGGCGATGGGATTTTCCGCCGTAAAAAAAGGCATTAAATTATTAGCTGCCGTTGGAGATAATGCCGTTGGTAAACCCGTAAAAACAAACACCAATAAGGAAAATAATGTCAACGAAACAATCCCTAAATTGGCTAGATTAGAACGACGAATACCATTTAAAACAATGATGGTAATCGCCAAAACTGCAATTAAAGCCGTCGGTATCAATAACCTATTATCCAAACCCAAAGCGTTGAGAAAATACCCTGCAAATCCTAACGCCGCCGTCGCCGCCGAGGCACTTTTTGCCAGCAAAAACATCCAACCTGCGGTAAAACCAAAAATAGGATTGAGATATTTGTAACCATATTCATAAGTTCCGCCACTCACGGAATGATTAGCCGCAAGTTGGGCGCTGCTTAACCCATTACATAAAGCAACCATTGCCCCAATTGCTACTGCTAAAATAACAGACGGCCCGGCAATTCCCGTTGCAATTCCAATACTGACAAATACCCCCGTTCCAATAATTGAACCTAACCCCATTAAAGTGGCACCAAAAACCCCAAGTTCTCGTTGTAGGGATGGCATTTGACCTGACATTTAGCAACCTCTCCCAAAAATCATTAATTGATTATAATCTCATTTCATTAACAGCAGGTTAACACTGACAATTTTTGAGGGAGTCGAGAGGAGTCTAATTATAATTTAATAATTTTGATTATATAATTTTAAAAATTTATTTTAAGATAAAAAACTATAATTAATAAGCTAAATTCTGTAACAATTATAGGGAAAAAGAAACAGTTAACGGAGAATTTAACCTCTTTCGTAACCAATTTTATCCGTTTATTCATTATAATAGATTAAACAGACGACCATCACTCTAGAAAAATAATGGCGAGAGATTTACGGGGATTCCTCAAACGGCTAGAAGAACGGGGGCAATTACGACGCATTAATGCTTTAGTTGACCCCGACTTAGAAATTGCAGAAATTTCCAACCGAATGTTACAATCCGGTGGCCCCGGTTTATTGTTTGAGAACGTCAAAGGGTCGCCTCATCCTGTCGCTATCAACTTACTCGGAACCGAACAACGAGTCTGTTTAGCGATGAACAGGTCAAACCCCCAAGAATTAGAAGAATTGGGAAAAAAACTCGGAATGCTACAACAACCCAAACCCCCGAAAAAAATCTCGCAAGCCGTAGATTTTGGTAAAGTATTATTTGATGTCGTTAAAGCCAAACCCAGCCGAAATTTCTTTCCCCCTTGTCAACAAGTCATCCTCGAAGGAGAAGACCTAGATTTAAACAAAATTCCGATGATTCGCCCCTATCCCAAAGATGCGGGTAAGATTATTACCTTGGGATTAGTGATTACAAAAGACTGTGAAACTGGAACTCCAAATGTGGGCGTTTATCGCTTACAATTGCAGTCAAAAAACACCATGACTGTGCATTGGTTATCGGTTCGGGGAGGGGCAAGACACCTGCGAAAAGCCGCAGAAAACGGCAAAAAACTAGAAATTGCGATCGCATTAGGCGTTGATCCGTTAATCATAATGGCGGCCGCTACACCCATTCCCGTTGATTTATCTGAATGGTTATTTGCCGGATTATATGGCGATTCAGGTGTACAACTTGCTAAGTGTAAAACCGTTGATTTAGAAGTTCCCGCCGACTCGGAATTTGTACTCGAAGGAACCATGACTCCCGGCGAAATGTTACCCGACGGGCCGTTTGGAGATCACATGGGATATTACGGGGGCGTTGAAGATTCGCCGTTAATTCGATTTCACTGCATGACCCACCGCAAAGACCCGATTTATTTAACCACATTTAGCGGTCGTCCCCCCAAAGAAGAAGCGATGATGGCGATTGCTTTAAACCGCATTTATACCCCAATTTTACGACAACAAGTTTCTGAAATTGTTGACTTTTTCTTACCCATGGAAGCGTTAAGTTATAAAGCAGCAATTATCTCCATTGATAAAGCATATCCCGGTCAAGCTAGGCGGGCAGCGTTGGCATTTTGGAGTGCATTACCCCAGTTTACTTATACCAAATTTGTAATTGTTGTGGATAAAACGATTAATATTCGTGATCCGCGTCAAGTCGTCTGGGCAATTTCGTCTAAAGTTGACCCCTCTCGGGATGTGTTTATTCTTCCCAATACGCCCTTTGATACCTTAGATTTTGCTAGCGAAAAAATTGGTTTAGGTGGACGGATGGGAATAGATGCAACCACCAAAATTCCTCCCGAAACCGACCATGAATGGGGCGAAGCATTGGAGTCTGATGTTGATGTCGCGGCGATGGTTTCTCGACGTTGGGCGGAATATGGGTTAGGAGATTTGAATTTAACCGAAGTTGACGCCAATAAATTCGGTTACGACATTCAATAATTCAATTTCCTATCGTTCAACTATTATCCCATACTGTTGGGCGTTGTCTGGGCGTTATCTGGGCGTTATCTGGGCGCAAACCTTGCGCCCCTACGGTTGGATTATCCAATACCAAATATCAATTAATATTATTCCTAATCTCTTGGAAAAATGTTAGATTGGGCGCTGTCTGGGCGTTGTCTGGGCGTTGTATGGGCGTTCTATTGGCATTCTCTGGGCATTCTCTGGGCGCAAACCTTGCGCCCCTACGGTTGGATTATCCAATAGCAAATATGAATCAATGTCATTCCTAATCTCTTGGAAAAATGTTAGATTGGGCGTTGTCTGGGCGTTGTCTGGGCGTTGTCTGGGCGATGTAGGGGCGCAAGGCTTGCGCCCTCCTGCTTAATATTATTCCTAATCTCTCGGAAAAATGTTAGATTGGGCGCTGTTGGACTATCCCCAATACCAAATATGAATCAATATCATTCCCAATATCATCGCCGTTCTATTCGTCTTCAGGGGTATGATTATTCTCAAGCTGGTTTTTATTTTATCACCTTATGTACTCGCGATCGCCAATGTTGGTTCGGCGAAATAAAAAACGGAAAAATGCACCTCAATTCTATTGGTTCTATTGTCGCTGAAGAATGGTTAAAATCTGCCGAAATCCGATCAGAAATTGAATTAGATGAATGGATTATTATGCCGAATCATTTTCACGCGATGGTGATTATTAAAACAGAAATTAAAAACGGTTTTGGCGAACAGTTAGAAAACAATCCCGGCACCAGAAAACCCCGATCTTTATCTACATTAATTTCAGGGTTTAAAGCCGGAGTAACAAAACGAATTAGTGAAATTCGTCAAGTTTCAGGCGTTTCGATTTGGCAGCGCAACTATTATGAACATATTATTCGAGATGAATTATCATTGTATAATATCCGAAAATATATCCTCGAAAATCCATTATCTTGGTCGGAAGATCCAGAAAACCCTCAAAAATATTCCCATTATCAAACGATTGAATTAGATTTACCCTTTTGATCGCTATCTATTTAACGTTTTTCAAAAATTGTAGGGGTGCTTCATCCTGCGCCCTCTGAGTTGCTTCACAGGAAAACTGCCAACCAAAAATGATCGGCAGCTCCGGATTACTCCAGATTATTTGTAGAATCCCGCATTCTTAGACTGCAAACGCCTTGATTTTGCTCCCCATTTCTGAGAAAACGACTAAAATACGCTCTCATTCAGCCATTGGAGAGAGGAGATTAACCCAATCGGCAGATAACAATACCCACTAGACCTGTGTTATAAGTATTTATATTTCTTAACCTTTTTTTACCAAATGCTTATATCTTCGACGAGGCTAGCCAATATCAAAGCCAATATCAAGAAGAATATATTTTTCGGTAAGAAGCCCACCCCAGAACTGATTGCAATTTTACTTGTATACTTCGTTCAGGGCATCTTAGGACTGGCGCGACTTGCTGTAAGCTTCTTTCTCAAAGACGACTTGGGAATGACGCCCGCAGAAGTCTCAGCAATGTTGGGAATCGTCGTCTTACCTTGGGTAATCAAACCTTTATTTGGCTTTCTTTCCGACGGTTTACCCCTATTTGGCTATCGTCGCCGACCTTATCTGATTTTATCAGGTTTTTTGGGTGCGATCGCCTGGATTGGGATGGCCACAGTCGTAGATAGTCCCCTAACCGCCACTCTCGTCATCACCCTGAGTTCGTTGTCTGTCGCCATCAGCGATGTGATTGTAGACTCATTAGTGGTTGAACGGGCGCGAAAAGAATCCCTGAGTGATGTCGGTTCCTTGCAATCTTTGTGTTGGGGAAGTTCAGCTTTAGGGGGATTAATTACGGCTTATCTCAGTGGTTTTTTATTAGAAATCGTCACCGTAAAAACCGTATTTTTAATAACTGCGAGTTTTCCTTTAATTGTTTGTGGTGTGGCGTGGCTAATCACAGAAGAAAAAGTGGGTGATCGCTCAAATCTAGATACCGTAAAACAACAAATCAGTCAACTCCGTCAGGCTGTTTCTCAAAAAACAATCTGGCTACCGATGGCTTTTTTATTCATCTGGCAAGCGACCCCAACAGCCGATTCAGCTTTCTTTTATTTCACCACAAACGAACTCGGATTTCAACCCGAATTTTTAGGGCGAGTTCGCCTGGTTACGAGTATCGCCTCTTTAGTGGGTGTATTGCTGTTTCAACGCTTTTTTAAAACCATTCCCTTTCGCAAAATCTTCACTTGGTCTACAATTTTATCAACAGTTTTGGGCATGACAATGTTGTTGCTTGTCACCCATGCTAACCGTGCATTAGGAATAGATGATCATTGGTTTAGTTTAGGTGATAGTCTAATTTTAACAGTCATGGGACAAATCGCCTATATGCCTGTTTTAGTATTAGCAGCGCGTTTGTGTCCGCCCGGAGTAGAAGCCACTTTATTTGCCTTGTTAATGTCGGTGTATAACCTAGCAGGACTCTTATCTCACGAATCTGGGGCATTGTTAACTCACCTATTAGGGGTAACAGAACATCAATTTGAAAACCTCTGGATACTGGTGATTATTACGAATATTTCCACATTGCTTCCCCTTCTTTTTCTTAACTGGTTGCCCAATCTTAGCGCAAAAGCAGAGGGAGAAGATTCTGATTCTAAAATGCCAATCTCTCAACGAACTGGACATCATCATGTGCCGGAATTTGTACCAGAATATGAGGGAATTGGGATTCGAGACTAAAGTTTAGATCACGAATTTTCAACCCAATTTTTGCATAGACTTTTATTACACTACTCACACTAAAAAAAGCAAATGACTAACCTACAAATGCCGAAACCTTTCGCGAATAAAGGATTATCCTACAATACCGAAGACTGGCAAAAAGGCTATCAATCTCAACCCCATGAATATGACTATCCGATAGAAGATATCGAAGGAAAAATCCCCCCCGAATTAGCAGGAACTCTGTATAGGAACGGCCCTGGTTTATTAGATATTAACGGTTATCCTGTTCATCATCCTTTTGATGGCGATGGGATGATTTCAGCGATTCAATTTTCCCAAGGTCGCGCCCATTATCGTAACCGTTATGTTAGAACTAAAGGATTTGTTGAAGAACAACTTGCCGGAAAACCCCTCTATAGAGGTGTATTTGGGACTCAAAAATCGGGCGGTTTGTTAGCAAATGCGTTTGATTTGCGTTTAAAAAATATTGCCAATACTCAAGTAATTTATTGGGGCGATAAACTGTTAGCCTTGTGGGAAGCAGCCGAACCTCATCAACTCCATCCCCAAACCTTAGAAACCATTGGAATTGATTATTTAGATGGAATTTTAGAACCTGGCGATGCGTTTTCAGCCCATCCTTGTATCGATCCCCATTGTGAGTTAGACGGGGGAGAACAATGTCTAGTGAACTTCTCCATTAAACCCGGACTTTCTACCACATTTACCATTTATGAACTGAGTCCCCAAGGCAAACTTTTACGCAAACACGCCCATTCAGTACCCGGATTTGCCTTTGTTCACGATTTCGCGATTACTCCCAATTATTGTATTTTCTTCCAAAATGCAGTAAGTTTTAATCCTTTACCCTTTCTTTTCGGCTTTTCTGGGGCGGGAGAATGTGTGGAATTTAAACCCAAACAACCGACTCGGATATTAGTCATTCCTCGCAATCAAAAAGAACAACCCGGAATTAAATGTTTTGAAACTCAATCAGGGTTTGTTTTCCATCACGCCAACGCCTACGAACAAGGGGATAAAATTTGTGTAGATTCAATTTGTTATCAATCCCTTCCCGGTGTTGATCCGCAAGCCGATTTTCACGATACAGATTTTACCGCATTAGATCCGGGGCAATTGTGGCATTTTGAGATTAATCTAAAAACAGGTAAAGTCGAACGTCAGCAAATAGACAACCGTTGTTGTGAGTTTCCCACCCTCCATCCCGAATGGGTTGGACGTCCCTATCGTTATGTCTACCTCGGCGCCGCCCATGATGCGGAGGGAAATGCACCGTTACAGGGAGTTCTCAAGCTAGACTTGCAAACGGGAGAACGTCAACTCTGGAGTGCAGCCCCTCACGGGTTTTCCGGCGAACCTGTGTTTGTTCCCCATCCCAACGGTGTTAATGAAGACGATGGCTGGCTCTTGACATTGGTGTATGATGCACGTTATCATCGCTCAGATATTGTGATTTTAGATGCAAAAGATATTAGTCAGGGGCCAGTTGCCCAATTGCATCTTAAGCATCACATTCCCTACGGTCTACACGGGACGTTTGCTCATATTTAAAGATTAAAGCTGTCTCCGCTACATCAGATTCCATGCCTTTTCCTAAACAGGAGGGCGTGGAATTTTAGTGAGTTTTGGGGTTGAGTGAGTTGTGAGTTGACTGCAAAAATAGATCTGGCCGATCTTCCTCGGTAATGCTACTGTGGAATCAAACTTCTACCTGAGATTGACTCAGGTCGGTATGGCGAGATTCTAGGACAACCTTACTCATCTACTCTTATTCAACAATGCCTCAAGAAGCGTCAACAGTGGCAATCCGGTTTAGTATCGTCATCACCACTTATAACCGCTTAAATTTGTTGAAACGGGCGATCGATTCCGCCTTAAAACAAACGGTTCCCTGTGAGGTGGTCATTGCTGATGATTGTTCCTCCGATGGGACTGAAGAATATGTCAAAAATTTGTGTCAATCTCAACTTCAACAGAGCGATCGCCGTCTAATTTACCATCGTAATGAGCGCAATAGTGGTCATTCCCAAACAATGAATATGGGGGTGAGTGTTGCATCGGGAGAGTGGATTAAACCTGTTGATGATGATGATTATCTCGCTCCAAATTGTATCGAAGAAATGGCACAGGCGATCGCAATTCATCACACGACAATCACCCCTGAAACAAACTCTAAAGCCGTGATTTGTTCGGCTCAAGCAGCACAGGTTGATCCCAACGGACGAGAACTTAGCCGCACTCGAATTATTGGGCCTGGAAAAGCATTTTATATTCCTCAATCAGACATTCATTATGGAATGTTACTCGAACAAGTTCCCTTTGGAACTCCGGTACAAGTTGCTTATCGCCGAGATGCCTTTCTTAAATCTGGAGGGTGGGATTCGAGTTTAGATGTGAATTTTGATGATATAGATTCTTGGATTAAAATTGCTCAGTTTGGAGATGCTATTTTTATTAATCGTTGTCTAGCTTACCGAACTGTTTGGCCGGGCGCTTATAATCAAAAGTTGTCTCTAGAAAAGCGACTGAGAACGAATATTTTAATTAAAGAAAAAATTTATCCTCTGATTCATCAAAAGCATCATCATCGGCTTCCTGACCTGGCACAAATTCGTAATTATTTGAGATTACATTGGGGCTTAGTTGCCTTGAAAGCAGCGAAAATCAATCCAGCATTTAAGATGGCTTCTTCTGCTGTTTTATCACAGAAAGCTTGGAAAATTTTGTTGTTATCAATGGCAACTCGCAATCAACCCAAACTCTCAGAAGTCAGTTTTTCGGAGTTAGAAAATAATAGGTCTACAGTTCATCCAGATGTAGAAGCCGACATTCATAATCCTCAGCAGCTTAAAACCTATCTCAAACTTCGGAGTGGTTTAACAGCCGTGCAACGAGGAAAGCTCAATAAAGCCTATAAAAACTTATTTCCATCTTTATTCTCTCCCGCCAATTTCAAGGTTTTTATGAACCTCTTAATTTTAGAAAACTCTAAAGACATCGTTACCATTCAGAAACATATTTTGATTCAGTAATATCACTCAAGATTAGCTTTAAAAATGTGGAAAACTGCCAAAACTTTACTCACGACTTATTATGCCTATATGTTAGAGTATCGGGCTGAACTCTTTTTATGGGTATTATCAGGTTCATTACCTTTTATTGTCATGGGAATTTGGGTCAAAGCGGCTCAATCTCAGGAACTCGCCCTAGAACCGGTTCAGTTTGCGCGTTATTTTCTTGCTGCTTTTTTAGTTCGACAATCGAATGTAGTTTGGGTGATTTGGGATTTTGAGCGAGAAGTCATTCAAGGGAAACTTTCACCGCGATTACTTCAACCCATCGATCCCGTTTGGCATCATTTTTTCTCGCATATCGCCGAACGATTTGCCCGATTTCCCTTTATTATCGGACTGATATTACTATTTTTTACCCTCTATCCCCAAGCCTTTTGGCTACCGAGTTTGGGTACCACTTTAATCTTTCTTTTAATTCTTTTAGTTGCTTTTTGCTTACGATTTTTAATTCAATATACCTTAGCCTTAGCTGCATTTTGGACTGAACGAGCATCCGCCTTAGAGGAACTCTGGTTTTTACCCTATTTGTTCCTATCTGGAGTCATCGCCCCTTTAGAAATGTTTCCCCCAACCCTGCGAGAAATTGTTCTGTGGACACCGTTTCCCTACTTAGTCAATTTTCCAGCTTCGGTGTTAGTGGGACTACCAACCAACATTGGGCGAGGGTTAATAGTAATGTTAGGTTGGGGGATTGTAATATTTATCTTGAATCGTTGGTTATGGCGAAAAGGATTAAGACAATACTCAGGAATGGGTGCTTGATGGCGATGAGTTTCAGACTCAAACAATCGTTTTAAGTTGCTCGGCAACCTGCTTTAAATTTTCAGTTCCAATTCGAGTTTGACGAATACCCAGTGCAGTTTCTTTCGCTCCTTGATTAATACTTTCCATTGCTTCTACGACTTGTTTAATAGCGATGACTTCCTGTTGAACATTGAGAGAAATTTGTTGATTGTACATCACAACTGTATTAATCGTATCCGTAATACCGACAAAGGCTTGAGTTGTATTTTGGGTCATGCTCATACTCCAGTTTACTGTTTTTTTACCTTCATCTGCTGCCATTACTGTAGAACGAATTGAATTTTGAATCTCATCAACCAAAGTATTAATTTCTTCAGTGGATTTTTTACTTTTATCTGCTAATTTTTGAATTTCTGAAGCAACAATCGAAAAACCTCGACCCTGTTCTCCTGCTCTAACTGCTTCTACCGCAGCATTGAGTGCTAACATATTAGTTTGACTCGCCAAGTTACTAACAATCAGAGAAATATTACCAATTTGATTGGTTCTTTCACTCAATCTAGTAATTTTGTCTGCAATTTCTTTAACGCTTTGTGTTACTTGATCCATACCTTCTAATGTTTGGGAAACGGTACGATTTCCATTTTCTGCTGCTTGAAGGGCAAGTTGTGCCTGATCAGATGCCGCATCTGCTTGTTCGGCAGATTGACGTGAAGATGCCTCTAATTCATCCATTGTTGTCGTGGTTGTATTAACCGAAGCCGCTTGTCCTAAAGCCGTGCGTTCTTGTTGTTCAATAGCTGTAGCAATCTCATGAGCGGAAATTGCAATTGTATTGGCAACGGTATTAATCGGTTGAATTGCGAGTTTATTAATCAAAAGCAAGACGAGGAGACCGACGATAAAAATAGTGATTAATCCTATCCAAGAGACTAAATTTACTAATTGATAATCGAGTTGAGTCCGTTCTTGTCTTTGGCTGAGAAGATCACTTTCAACTGCAATCATCTCCGCTAATTTTATCCGAATATTATCCATAATTTGTTTACCTTGACTGGAAAGCACAATATTTAAAACTATTTCATCTTGTCCGGCTTTCTTTAAATTAATCGTCTGTTGCAGTTCCGCGAGTTTTTCTTGAGCTAATTCTTCAAGTTTAGCCAGTCTTTCAAGTTGTTCAGGATTATCTGAGATTTCGTCACTGAGCTGATCAAAGTCATCATCTAAATTCTGTTCGGTCTGATTATAGGGTTCGAGAAATTCATCCTCTCCTGTAATAATAAAACCTCGTTGTCCGGTTTCAGCATCAACTAAACTTTTTTCTAAACCTCTTAACATCGATTGCACTTGATAAGTATGAGCAACCCAGTCTGAAGACTCTTTTAAAGTTGAGGTACTATTCAGTGTAATTAAGCTACTCAGACTCACGATTAAAATAATAACTCCAAATCCTAACGGTAAAATTTGTTTGATATTCATGGTTTTTGCTGTTTTCACTTCTATGATTCTCGAATAAAGTGATTATATAAACAGTCCTATCTCAGTTGTAGTCAATTAGTGATCTTAAAAGGCAAAAGGGAACAAGCAACGGGAGTCGGACTCTTGATCGAGTAAGGTCGTCTCGAAGCCGTTATAGAACTCTTTCTATAGTAACTCTCCTAAGAACGACTCTAAAATCTGATGACTTGAGGGAAACGTGACTTGTCGTCAAACCTCCAAATACATAGTAAACTTCCTCCAACTTCTGCGGAAACACTATGCAATCAGAAAAGTAGTTATCCTTTCATTCCTCAAAAAGTTTATGCTTAGATTTTACCCGAAGAACAAAATCTAGCCTATTATTATCTATAGCGACTCTTTTATTTTCTATCAATGCGATCGCTCTGAGTAAAGATGAAGATATCCCACAAGCCTTAATTTTTACTTGTCCAAAACTCTATTTAGGAATACTAAAACGATGATTGCTGTTTTTGAGCATCACTCTCTAACTCCAGAAGAATACCTCAAACTCGAAACTCAAAGCCCCATCAAACACGAATACATTGATGGAGAAGTCTACGCAATGGCGGGAACCACTGACACCCATAACACGATTGCTTTAAACCTCGCAACCTTGATTCGCAGTCATCTACGGGGAACAAACTGTCGTGTTTATTTTGCCGATATCAAAGCCCGTCTCGAAGAATGCAACTGTTTCTATTATCCCGATCTTCTGGTCACTTGTGACGCCCGAGATCAAGAAACTTCGACTTATAAACGCTTTCCTAAATTAATTGTTGAAGTGCTTTCTGCGAGTACCGAAGGTTTTGATAGAGGCGACAAATTCAACGACTACCAAACCTTAGACTGTTTGGAAGAATATGTTTTAGTAAATACCAAACATCAACGAGTAGAAATTTTTCAACGCCACGAACAAGGGGGATGGATTTTTAAAACCTATACCCCCACCGAAGGAACTTTTCCACTCCAAAGTTTGAATTTAACCGTGTCCTTGGCTGATCTCTATGAAGATGTCACTCTAGAGAGTCATTCTACGGAAACTCCAGAAGCCTAAATCGGCTTGAGAACTGAGTAATATTTATGACTGTGATGGGGGGAACTTTCTTCTCAGGATAGAGGTCTATTTTGTGATCTGACGGTCAAAATTGCATAAGCGTCAAAATGTAAGCCATATGTACTTTTGACAGATGCAAGTTGATCTGCGCCCTCTGTACATTGATGAATGTCAATTCATCTCAACCCCATACCTGTCTAATGAGTAAAGTGTTTGCCGAATCTATTCTACCAGAGTGCCAAACTCTTGAATCCTGGGTTGCTCAAGAAATTGAACTTCAACTGAGAACCCTTCCGGGCGAGATTACCCAATCTATTGATAAAAACCAGGCGATCGCTTACGTTCTCAAATTTCTTCCGCCCATAGGGAAAAAGACTGAAAGTGGTTGGCATTGGCCGCCTGAAAAAATGGGTAAAATGTTGCAAGAGTTGATTACAGATGCAGCAACATTATCTTTAATTCGTTTAGTGTCTAGTCATCGAGCTTAGAACTTAATTTTGAGAATGAGATCAAATTCATGGCTAAAAACAAGGGGCGCAAAATCCGCGCCCTAAACTCTATTTTTATTGTGTAAATTAAACAGATTTTTGCAAAGGAAATCCTAAAGTTTCTCGTTGTTCTAAATACCGCCCAGCGACTCGTCGAGCTAAATTGCGAATTCTGCCAATATAACGAGTGCGTTCGGTCACAGCAATCACCCCCCTGGCATCCAAGAGGTTAAAGCTGTGAGAACATTTCAATACATAATCTAAACTCGGCAAAACTAATCCTTTGTCGATTAATTGTTGGGCTTCTTGTTCATACAAACTAAAGAGAGTAAACAGTAACTCAGGATTCGAGGCTTCAAAATTGTAGGTACAATGTTCGACTTCTCCCTGAAGATAAATATCCCCATAATTAATCGTATCTGTCCAGGCAATTTTCGTCATGGCATCGACGTCTTGAAGATACATCGCCAATCTTTCCAGTCCGTAGGTAATTTCAATAGAAACAGGACGACAATCGATTCCGCCACATTGTTGAAAATAGGTAAATTGGGTAATTTCCATTCCATCTAACCAGACTTCCCAACCGACTCCCCAGGCGCCTAAGGTGGGAGATTCCCAGTTATCTTCAACAAACCGCACATCATGATCTTCAGGTTGAATTCCCAGCGATCGCAGGGAGTCGAGATAAACCTCTTGAATGTTATCAGGAGAAGGTTTAATCAAGACTTGGTATTGATAATAATGTTGAAAACGGTTCGGATTTTCGCCATAACGTCCATCAGTGGGACGGCGACAGGGTTCGATGTAGGCGACAGACCAGGGTTCAGGGCCGATCGCCCGTAGAAAGGTATGAGGACTCATGGTTCCCGCCCCTTTTTCGGTGTCGTAGGGTTGGGCGATTAAACAGCCGCGATCGCTCCAAAATTGATGTAAAGTGGCAATGACGGATTGAAAGTTCACAGGATTAACTCAAGTTTAATGGTTTTTCTTTTCAATATGATAAGGGATGGGTTGAAGATTTTTGCTGCTTCGTCGTCTTTTCTGTTTCGCTAAAATGAGACTAATTTGTGGGTTCGGAGTTTAAATAAATGACTGTTCAAACACAGAACCGCCTAACACTGGAAGAATTTTTAGCTTTACCTCAAGATGATATCACCTATGAGTTCGTTGACGGAGAAGCTCTAGCTAAAATGTCACCGAAATATTTTCATTCCTCACTCACAGGTCTTTTATTTATTTTACTTCAACAGGGTCATCAAAATCGAGGTCGAGTCGGGATTGAGTGGTCAGTGAAGTTGAAACGTGGGGAAAAAGACTGGGTTCCGGTGCCGGATTTACTGTATATTTCCTACGATCGCTTAAATGCGGATTGGATAGAGAATGTTGCTTGTCCAGTTCCACCGGAATTAGCGATTGAAATTATTTCGCCCGAACAAAGTTTTGGGAGGATGAGCGAGAAAGCGGTTGATTATATTAAAGCGGGAGTTTTAAGAGTTTGGATAATTGATCCCCAAGATCAAAGTATTACGATTTTTTATCCCGATGCACCCCCGGAAATCAAGCGAGGAACTGCACCGATTGTTGACTCAATTTTGGAAGGCTTAGAACTGATCCCCGAACAACTTTTTCAACAAGCAGGTATTCCTTAACCTGTAATTTGTTATTTTTTTGGAGGGGAAACGTCGGTTAACTGATACAAATTCTGCACTTCAATTGAACTTAAGTCTCGCCATTGACCGGGTTTTAATCCGTCTAAACGGAAATCAGCGATCGCCACTCGAACTAACCTCAAAGTTGGAAATCCCACGGCTGCGGTCATTCGACGTACTTGACGATTGCGACCTTCGGTGAGGGTAATTTCTAGCCAAGCGGTGGGAACAGTTTTGCGAAAACGAATGGGCGGATCACGAGGAGGTAAAGCGGGTTCAGTGGGGAGTAACTGCACTTGAGCGCTGCGAGTTTGATAGTCTTTGATTTTCACACCAAATCGCAGAGTATTCAAGGCGGTTTCATCCGGTATGTGTTCCACCTGAACCCAGTAAGTTCGAGGGTGACTAAATTTGCGATGACTCAAACGATGTTGAATTTTGCCTTGATTAGTGAGAAGCAATAATCCTTCACTATCGCGGTCTAATCGTCCGACGGGATAAACCCCAGGAATCGAGATAAAATCTTTGAGGGTTTTCCGGCGGGGGGTTGTCGGATCGTTATCGGTAAATTGGCATAAAACGTCATAAGGTTTATAAAACAAAATATATTGAGCAGGCATATTCTTCAAAAGATAATGAGCAGGAAAGCGAGAATCGATTGCACTGGAGTGGACGAAATGTGATCTGTCCTTAAAATCACTGGTTTTGAGAACTGGAATTCAATCAGCTTTTTAGGTTCATACTGTATATAGAGATACCAGAAATCATCTGGAGAGAGAACTGAAATTCAATTTATTCCGGATTTGCTCTCATCGTTGTCGATCCAATGCTATTACAGATTCTATAGAGGACAGTGCTTTCAATTCCTATGGAGTATTGTCCACCTGGATTTTTAAAGCAGACCTGAACTAGATTACCGTCAGGAAGTCACAGTGATCTCTACGGTCAGGTTAGGAGGTTCCACTTTCGGAACTTAAACAACTTGAATTTCTTCCATAAAATAACCAGGGTAAAGTGATAGTTAAGTAGAAAGCTATTCGCACTGTTAGAAGAACTACCGTACAAATTTTGTGAGACCTTACAAGCTGAATAAGTTCAAAAGGTTTCCTCTATAGGCTGATTTTAGATTTATGCAAGGGAGATAGAACAATGTTTTTTCGTAATAAAATCCACACAACGCCTTGTGATTCTCAACCGATTACAATTATAGGAGAAGGTATTGTCTCTGAAGAAATCCAACCTTATCGTCAAGGTCGAGTCAAATTTCGGGGGACTTGGTGGAATGCTCGCTGTATAACGAATACCACCGTCAGACCCGGAACTATTGTTCATATTGTCAAGAAAGAAAATATTACTTTGTTTGTTGTACCTGCACCTTTTGAGTAAATCTCAAGTTGAGTGCTACCTCAAATAAAGGTATGAATTGAACGTGATTATTGAATTCTATCAGACGCATCTTCTTTTTGAGGGGATGTGTTTTTTCTTGGGTATACTGTTGTCTTCTAGCGGTCTCGGAGGGTGTAGCTCGATCACTGGCTCTCTTTTTTCGGAAAAATTAAAGCTTTGTTTAAAATTTGGGTAAAACACTGTTGACTTATGTAAACTCAGATCAGAACAACTTGATCTCATACTTTACAATAATGTCAAATCAAAAATTGAACTCTGATAATAACCCGAATAGAGTTTTGTATCCTTCAAGTGATCCTGAGTTAGAAAAGTTTAATAAGCGTTTGAAAGCTAATGGGAAACGAGATTTTGTCGTACAAGAAACATTGAATCGTCTTCTCAAGAAGCTACAAGTCAATCGGGTTGTACTGTATTATTTTTATCGTCAATGGGAAGGACAAGTCACGTTTGAGGCTTTAAGTCATCCCCAATGGTCAATTTATGGTTCAACGGGAGCGGATGAATGTTTTAATGATGAATATGCCGCGTTATATATTGCAGGTCGAACACGAGCGATTTCAGATGTAGAAGTAGAACCAATTCATGATTGTCATAAAGATTTTTTGCGGAGTATAGAAGTGAGAGCAAATTTAGTCGTTCCTGTTTTGTTGGATCATCAGCAATTATGGGGATTGTTGATTGCTCATCATTGTGAGAGTTCTCGTTCTTGGTTGCCATCGGATATTGAACTGTTGCAAGATGCCGCTCAAGCTTTAGCAGTTGATCTTGCTTATCTGAGTTAAGTTGTCTGGCAATCTCACAATATTAATCAACTTTAAAAGAGGAGAATGAGAACGTTTTCTGATTGTAGCGATGAAATTGAAATGGTATTCAGCATGAAGTTTGTACAAACTGAATACCCAATAGAGGAAAATCATGTTGGCAGTGAATCGATCAATTGTAAGCTTTCACCTTTGATAAGGTGGTAAAATATTGTTGAGCAATAATTTCAGGAGTCAACTTCGCTTCTAAATATTGACGACCCGCATTACCCATTTGAGTTGCTAATTGAGGGTCAGATGCGAGTAAACGAATAAACTGAGCGAGTTGAGTCCCATCTCTATTATCAAATGCAGCACCACATTTTGCTTCTTCCAGCAGTTGACGTAAATAGGAATGGGATTCACAAACAACTGCAACCGGACGTCCTGCGGCTAAGACTCCATAAAATTTACTGGGGGCTACAATTCCTTCCATTCCTTCACTGACACTGACTAAGGAAAGATCACAAGCAGTTAGAGAATAGGGTAATACGGCTTTGTCTTGATAGGGTAAGAACACGCAGTTGTCTAATCTTAATTCTTGTACTTTCTTCATGCAAGTTTCTTGCTTTGCACCGCCACCGATGAAGACAAATTGAATCGGTTCATTTTGTAATTCGACAGCAGCTTCTATAATGGTGTCCATGTCATGGCATCGACCCATATTACCGGAATATAATACGGTAAATTTTTCCAGTAGGTTAAATTCCCGGGCAAACCAATTTTCGGTTTTATTCAGGGGTTTAATAAACTTAGAATCCGCCCAGTTTTGAATCACATTGATTTTATGCTCAATCTGAGGACATTTAGCTATGATTCTATCTTTCATGGTTGAACTGAGTACAATAATTGAGTCGGCTCTTTTCCAAACTTTACAGTTAATCCAATCCCAAAATTTAACCAATGGATTTTTGGAGGAAATTAAGCCGAGTTCTACAGCGACATCTGGATACAAATCATACAATAAACAAGCATAACGCTGACCAAAACAGAGATGAGCTAAATAACCCAAAATTGTTAAGTATGGTGGTGCTGTTGTCAGCAATAAAATTTCTGAACGGTTAACACTTCTGAGCAAGTGTAGACCTGCTCTAAAGCAAAAAAATAATCCATTTAGAGCTTTCCCTCTAATTCTTTTTGACCAAACCTGAGTGGTTCGGGTTCGCTGAATATGTACTCCTTTATCTATTTCTTTTTGAGGAGCTTTGCTATTTTGAAAGGCATATCCAGGCTGTCCTGTAAAGACTTTTACCCGCATTCCTAAGCTTTGTAGTTGAGTGGCTAGTTCTGCAATCAGTTGTCCTGTTGCGGCATAGTCTGGAGGATAAAACTGAGTAATAATTGAAAGTTGACTGACTTGAGAACTGTGGAAAGTAGTAGATGTTTCTGATGTTTTATCCGTTTGAATGGATGCAGTTTTCACTTTTCCCAGATGTATTTTAGACATTGTAGATTCGTTGATCATAACTAAAAGCTTAGATAGATTTAGCTAAATAGGATGCAATCAATTGTTAACCCTTTTTACAATAATTAAAATAAACATCCGGAATTGTCGAAGGTTTTATGAAAAGATTTTAATGACTTTTTTATAAAAAATAGAATACATTCTTGATTAATTTTTTCAGCTTAAACAGTATACTTGATAACAGTTTTTTGATTAAAAACAGATGTCAATTAATGCTAAAAACCTCTATCTTTCGATAGATTTATATTATCTATTATCAACTTATAATCAAAGGTTTACTGAAAATATCTACAATTTAATTCAGTCCAAAGATAGAGGCGGTAAGTTGTTTTTTGAAACCATTCCATACAAATATTAAACTAAAAACTTGAGCAATAGAAGATTAAGTAATCTGTGACTTCATCTATTGCTTGAGATTCAGCAAGTAATCAATACAAATTTAAGGAAAGATAGAAAGCCCTGGGGAAATAGTTATTTCATCAATCTGTACAATGCTTATAACTTAGCTGCATTCACTCAGTTTAATCACTCAGCCTAAGCAGTTGTTTTTACTCTGATTGATTGTAGTCTCTTTTATCAAAAAAGTTATAGGGGTTTTTGTAAAGTTAACCTGATTTTATGTAAAGCTTTTGTAAAAACACTCTCCATTTTGTGAACACAAAAAAATAAATTCTCTATTATCCCACTGATTAGGTTAGTGGTGTCTAAAAAGGATGATTAATTAGATATCCGTAATCACAATCCCATCAACTTTATTTAATGCAAGCAAGGTCTGAATAATGATTAATCAACTGAAGTAAGCTGTTTGTGTTCTCCTAAATTTCGACTCATATAAATAAGTAATCCGGTGGCTCCGACTCCATAAAATATCCCACCTGGAATTCCAATAATTGCCAGAGCTAAACATCCAACCCATAACGTCAATGTATAGATATATAGAACGGTTAATCGTTGGGATAAACCTCGATTGAGTAGTCGGTGATGCAAATGACGTCGATCCGCATAAAAAGGGGATTTACCATCGGAAAGTCGAGCGATAATCACGACTAACATATCTAAAATAGGAACGACTAAGATCAGAAAGGGAAGAATAACGAGACTAAAATCAGAGGTTTTCATCAATCCAATCACAGCCAAACTCGCGAGTGTAAATCCGATAAAATAAGACCCTCCATCTCCCATAAAAATTTGAGCGGGGTTAAAGTTATAGCGAAGAAATCCTAGAGTTGCAGTGGCTAAAGCAATAGCAATTAAAGCGGCTGCGGGTTGATTGATAAATAAACAAATCACCAGCATGATACAAGCTGAAATTCCTGAGATTCCTGCGGCGAGTCCATCTAAACCATCCATCCAGTTAATAGCATTCACCACTCCGGCTAACCAAATAATAGTGATCGGTAAACTCAAAAGACCTAAAGGGATCAATCCTAATCCGGGAATGGGTAAAAATTCAATCCGAACTCCAACAACCCAGACTAAACTGGCAACGCCAAATTGTAATCCTAATCGGGTAAAGGGAGATAAATCGGACAAATCATCGATTAATCCAATCAGAAAAAATAAAAATCCGCCGACAATGACTCCCCAAAATTCTAAGATCTTGACGGGAGGTAAACGGGTAAAATCATCAAATAATCCAACAATCAAACAGCTACATAGGGTTGCCAAACAGATTGCAATTCCACCCAAACGAACAATAGGCTGGTCGTGAATTTTTCGTTCTCCAGGATGATCAAAATATCCAGTATTCAGACCGATTGATCGAACAAGCGGTGTACTTAAGAGAACAATAAGGATAGAAAGAATGAAGGCAACCCCATAAGGATAAAAAAATACCATAGTGTGGGGAAATGAAGAGTGTCAAGGTTGCACGATTTCCATTCCTTTATACAAAATTGTCATTTCATATCCGGATTACTCAGCAACAGAGAATTTGGAATTGGGGGTGAGAGATTCGGAAGTGTTTTGAATCATTTCTGGAACAGCTTCTCGAATGGTTCGTTTTTTAATCGGTTGAGCGGGATTTCCGGCATAAATTGTCATCGCTGCGAGAGAACGTCCGGTTACACTTCCTAGCCCTAAAATTGCACCCTGAGCGACTCGGACTCCTGGCCCAATAACGGCTCGGGCTGCTATCCAACTCCTCTGTTCAATATAAATTTCGGCGGTGATCAGTTGAAAATGGGGATCACTCCAATCATGGTTTCCCGTACACAAATAAATATCCTGAGACAGACAAACGTGACTTTCAATCGTCACAAGGGCTAAATTATCAATCCAGGCATTTTCACCAATCCAAACATGATCCCCAACGGTTAAACGCCAGGGAAACTTGATCCGAACTCCGGGCTTGATCCGTACACCTTGACCGATTTTCGCACCAAACCAACGCAAAATTAAGACTTTCAAGCCTGAAAATGGGAGGAGTCGGCTACGAACGAGGGGATCGCCGAGAAAGAACCATAGAAGTTGTTGGAATAGTGGTGCGCCGGGAGTGTAGGTTCCAGTCGTGTATTGGTTTAAACGCATGAGTCATTGCTACTCTAGGGTTCAGACTTGCTCCGGTTCGCCCTGTGATCACCCACAGAATAGAACGTCCCATATCCCGCAAGATCCGTAAGGAGGATTCTTCTTTTTCAGGAGTTGGAACAGCAACTGGGGTAAAGGTGATTCCTTGACTTCCGAGTACAATCGTGGCGATCGCTTGGGAGCGAGGGAGATGAAAATCTGAGGTAATTAAGTAAATATGTTGGATATTCCGTTGTTTGAACTCATCGACCATTGAGGTAAAATTTGTTACCGTATCCACCGCGAGATAATCGAGGTGAACCCGACGATCCCGGACTCCTGCGGCGCGAAAAATATCCATTGCAGGTTCACGGGGAATTCCAGATGACACCCAAATGTCTAAGTCGGGGTTCGCTTGGGCGAATTGAGCGGTAAACAGTTCTCGAGCCGATCCTCCCCCCAGGGTGAAAATGGCTTGGGGTTCTGGGGCTTGATAGTGAGCGATCGCCAGTTGGACGGGAATAATGCTGATCAGAAATAGAAGCAGAATTGAGCCAGCCCAGATAATCCAATGGTAGGGTGATTGTGTGCGCTGAAACCACTTCATAAATTCGCAGTTTTACTATTATAGTAACTGATGCTAAGTTAGATCGGGGAGTTATATTGATTCTGGGTTCGGTATCTGTCGATCAGAGGAAGACGAATTGCTCTGATCTGAGTTAAATTTTGACTCAACTTTGGATTAAGAGGAGGTTATTTAAAGCCAGTTTATTATTTTACCAATAAAGTAATAAGATTACGTAAAATCGCTCAAATTTTTCCTGATAAAATTCTCACATTCTGTAAAATGAACCAGAATGATTTGAGTGCTGGATTGAATCTCTACTCGTAATAACAGAGTAAGGATTTTCTCAACAAACTCCCATTCATCTGTTGAATTTAATCCTATCCCCCTCTTTCTGAGTCACCCAATAAGCAATTGCTTTTGACAACAGCTCCAAAGTTTGGATTCAACTCCTGGAGAAATTAATTTCATGTTCAATCCCATCGCTTCTATCTACCACTCAACTCTAACCGCAGGTGTTGCTAGTTTAATTAGTTTTGCAGCCCTGTTTGGATTGGAGAATTCGGCTCAAGCTATCGTCCTCAACGGTGGTTTTGAGACGGGTGATTTCTCTACTGAATGGATGTCCATTGGTGACACTCGCATTGTCACAAATACTTATGGTGTAACTTCGACTGAAGGGGAGTTTCAAGCCTTAATTACAAGTAAATACGGCTCGGTTACAGATACCGATTTGGAATCTTTCTTAGATTTATCTCTAGGGAGTCTAGATACTCTGTTATCGGCTCAGGTTGTTGAAGGTTCAGCAATCAAACAAACGCTCACCGTTCGAGCGGGAGAGACTCTCAGGTTTTCTTGGAATTTTCTCTCCAATGAAACTATATTTGATAATAATGAGAAAACGTTCAATGACTTGGCGTTTGTATCCATTGGAAGTACAGTCCTAAAAATTGGGGATACTTCTGGTTTAGCCAATCCGTCGAATACCATCTTTGATACAGAAACCGGATACAAAACCTTTTCCTACACCTTCACTCAAGGAGGAATCTATCTATTAGGAATTGGGGTTGTAGATGTGGATGACAGTAATGATTTCTTCCCCTCGGGTTTGTTGGTGGACAATGTAGAAATTCAATCTGTTCCTGAACCGATGACGATTTTAGGTTCGTTAGTTGCATTAGGAATGGGGGCGCTTCTCAAAAAGCATCGTTCCCAAGACCAGAACCAAGATTAAATCTCATCGCTTCTAGAGTAGTTTTAACACGCGATCGCTTTGATTCTCTCGGAATTGAGGCGATTATTTTTGGGGATCAACTTAATCTTTACAAAAGGGGGGGGTTTTGTAAAGCTGAACCCTTGAGTATCTTCACAAATCCCCTAGAAATGTAAAAAACAGGGGGTTGATTCCTGAATATTTTTAAAAACGCTGTAAATTGAGGCGACTGAAGTGAATATCAATTCACGAATCACGCTTGGGTACCCAACTCAAAAGTATTATTTGAAACAAAAAACATCTGGGTGTCTCTATGGTCACACTCAATTTTTGGAGAAACTTCTTAAATGATCACTGCAAATTTCGTGAAAAAAGCTCTGATGGCGGCGACTGGTGCAACTGTTGTGACTCTCGCAGGAGGACAAGCTGCCGTTGCTGTTAGTATTAACTTCGGAGGTTCAAATCTTACTACTTCGTCAATCTCTGACACCGTTGGGGGTATTGGCTACACTGCGACTGGATTTTCCAGCAATGGTAACGATCGCAATGTTGTACGACGTTCTAGCGGTTTAGGGGTTCAATTTTCAGGTGGACTCAGTTCGCTTGAAAATCCTCAAATTGATGGATTAGGGTTTGACGAAACTCTGCGATTAAACTTTAATCAGATTGTTACTTTGACTTCAGCAAGCTTTTCGGGAGTTGGGGATTTTACTTTACCCCTTGTTGGCAGAATCAATGATGAAGTTAGACTCATTGTTGATGGTGTTTTATTCAGTTCTGCTGATATTCCAGGCGGTAATTTTTTAGGTACTGATCAGGGAACTTTTACATCACTAAATATCACGGGTAAAGTTTTCGATTTTACAGTGACAGATAATAACGATAGCTACTTCCTCAGTTCTATCGAAGTTGAACCTGTTCCCGAACCCTTTACCATCTTGGGTTCTTTATCTGCTCTCGGCGCTGGAACTCTGATGAAAAAACAACACGACAAGCGTCAAAACAAAGTTAAGTCCGATGCCTAATTGATTGATAAAATCACCGGGAATACCCCCTTCATCCTCTCTCTGTGAGGGGGTTTTCTTGGTATAAATGCTGATGGCTATGAATGCAACTTATCCTGTATTATTTCAACGCCTCAAAACCTCTCCATTCTGGCTTTTAACCATTGGTTCCGGCTTAATGGCGATTCATCTGACGTTAGTTTGGAGAGCGGATAATCCTAATACAATCGGCACCAGCATTTTATTTTGGTCTGCTGTTGCATCATTAGTTTGGCAAAGGCGCGATGACTTAAAACTCGAAAGCGGAGTATTTGCGAGTCTCGTTGGTTTTTTGCTAATTGCTGTTATTTTGATAAGAAGTGCTTCTATTCCTTTAGGGGGAAACTTCTTTGATTTGATTCCCGTTTTATCCGGTTTAGGACTGGGGTTACTCGCCTCTGGTTTTCGGGGATTAAAACAATATTGGACTGAGTTAGTCGCTTTATTTTTTATTGGCGCTCCTCGCCTGTTAGAACCCTGGATTGTTGATATTTCACCAATTACAGCAAAATTTTCTGCATTTATATTGTGGTATTCCGGTTTTGAAGCCAAACTTAATGGAGTATATATCAGTTTACCAACCGGAACTGTAGAAGTTTATCCGGGGTGTTCGGGTATCGAAACCATGATTCATTTGTCAGGTTTAGCGCTACTGTTTCTGCTGATGTTTCCAACCAATTGGATACAGAAAATTTTTGTACCAATCGTGGCTTTAAGTATAGGATTTTTGGTGAATGGATTTCGGGTGATGTTGTTGGCTATTTTAGTTGCACAGAATAATACAGAAGCTTTTGATTATTGGCATCATCGCGATGGTTCATTTGTTTTTTCTATTATAGCTGTGTTGCTATTTGGGTTATTTTGCTGGTTTTTATTACAACAAAGTAATCAGGAACCCCAAGAAAATAAAATAGAGGGTTATGAGTGATGAAGTTTTGGCATCAACTGCGAACTCCTCTGTTAGCTTTTACGGGTAGCTTTGTAATCTTAGTTTTAGCCCGAGTTGTGTTTGCATCTTCTACTCAAACTCTCAGCAAAACAACTATAAATTTACCCGAAAAAGTGCCATTATCTGAGTGGAATAGCACGAGTTATACTCTTGAAAAACCCGAGGAAGAATCCTTATTTAAGACGCCAGATCAACGCTATCAATATATTCAGAATGATCTGACTCTGAATATTGAAATGCGCTATCTTCCCGGAGGAAATGTAGAGAGACTTGTTGAAAAATACCAGCTTTCCCCATCATTTCCTCTAGTACGTCAACAAGAAAACCTTGGTTTTTATGGGCTGTTCGTTGCTGAAAAACGAGCTTATCTCAGCGCTTGCATTAACCCGAAGGGAATTAGTACCTTTACCCGCAAACAATACAGTCAAAATCATTCTATTTATACCCTAGAATGGAATCGCTTTATTCCCTGGTTTTTAGGACAAAAACAACTACGACAACGGGGTTGTTTGTGGGCAAACTTATCTATTCCTCTAGAAGATAATTCTCCAGAAGCAGCTTATCAAGTCTTAGAGAAAGCTTGGTTTTCCTGGTATACATGGTGGTCTGCTAACTTTCCCAGTTTAAACTGAGAGGGTTTACGATCTCATTTAGTCAACTTTTTATTTTTTCTTAGTAGCTATGACTCAAGTTGATCATTCTTCTTCTAATCAATCTATAGAAGTTTTACGACGCTTTAATATTAGTCTTTTACGTTCTATTAATCTCGTTCGATGGGTAGGATATGGATTTATAGTTCTGAGTTTATTTGACGTAATCGATATCTTGTATCCGCCTGATTTTATGAATCCTTCTTGGGAATTACAAACAATGGGACAGTTAGTAGAACGAGTAGCTGTTCCTCTCCTCGGTTTTGTCTTAATCTTTTTTGGTGAACGCAATTCCCGAGATCGTTGGGAAATTCCAGTTGTGAGTTTTTTATCTTGGTTGACTTTACTCTATGGAATTATATTTTTATTGCTGATTCCTTTGGGATTGTTTAATACTTTGAGAATTGATCGTCAAGCCAATCAACAAATATCGACTCAGGTAAATCAAGTTCAAACTCAGATTAAACAAGTTAAAGATCAACTTAAAACGGTCAATAATCCGGCAGAAATGGAAGATTTACTAAGTCAGATAAACCCTCAAGGAGGTGTCCCAGAAATTGACAGCTTTCAGCAATTTGAAGATATAAAAAATCGTCTATCAACGGTGGTAGAAAATAGCGATCAACAACTCACAACTCGAGCCAAACAAGCCCGTAGTACCCAACGCCAGAACCTGTTTAAGCGTTCAATTAAATGGAATTTAGGGGCTTTGATTACCAGTGCTTTATTTATTAGTCTGTGGAAAGGAACAGTCTGGGCGAGACAAAAATGGTAATTTTATCATAATCTAGCCATAAAAAATAGCACTAAATAGCAAATTTTGTCTACTTGCCATTTCAGATAAAGTTCGATGAAATAAAGATAAAAAGTTGTAGCGATTTCCGATAAAATCTCTACTCATTTGGGTTAAGAGTTTGTTTTTCTTTCGATTAACCGAATTGACAGCAAAATCTCTGCTAAAGTTCGTTGAAAAGCATAATAAAATCCTGCCCAACCATCCAAAATTCCACCTTTAAAAATTAAGCAATAAAAAAGAATAATCAGAGGAGAAAAAATAATTTTTTGTCGGATGCGATCACTCAAACTTAATTCTGATGCAGGTGTTTCTTGAAGTTTTTTGGCTTCGATAATCATGTAGCGATCTTGCGCCCACAGCCAACGACTAAGAGACTTGCGATCATCGTGATTAATATAAGAAGATAACATTCCTGAGTTACCTTGAACTTTTAATAATTGTGTATGTCCATCATCAATATAAACGCCTTTTTCTCGTTTAAATAAAACCTCTCGGGGCGGAAGTATCGTTCCTCGCAGTGGTTGACCAAAAACACAGTATCTAAATCGCACAAAATAACTATCAAATTGAGTCTTGAGAGAAAGCATTTTGATTTCCTCTATCAGTTCATCTGTTAACTGATAATCCGCATCGAGAGACAAAACCCATTCTGAGGTGACTTGTTCTAAACCATAGTTCCATTGATTAGTATGAGTATCAAACTCTCGTTGGAATATCTCAATTTGAGGATAAGACTTCAATATTTCTAAGGTTGAGTCGGTACTGTAGCTATCAATAACTACAATTCGTTTAGCCCAAGTAAGCTGTTTAAGGGTGCGATCAATGTTGGGAGACTCGTTGTAAGTGAGAATTAGGGGTGTTATTTTTTCTAGCATAAAATCGGTATTTATTTGATATAATTTAGTTTGAAATATATAACATCAATCTCTCTATTAATTGATTAATTCCGCAAAATCATCTAGATATACTTTTGCAATCTGTTCATAGCTATAGTGCTGGGCTTTCTTCGCCACATTTTGCCCAATGTTCATCGTTTGTTCCCAATTTTGAATAGCTAAGGTAAATTTTTCAGCCAGATTTTGTACAGCGTGATCACTACGATGATCGAAAAAGTAGCCGTCAATTCCGTCTTGAATATAATCTTCAAAACAAGCAAGATTAGAAATAATAGGAACTAAACCTGTTGCCATTGCTTCAAGAGGTGCAACGGGAAAAGCTTCTCCTTTTTCGGCGAGAGAAGGATAGCAAAATAAGTCAGCCGAACGATAAGTATTAGCAAGTTTACAAGGATCAAAAATCGGATCAACAAAATCAATTGGTAAACCTTGAGCTTTAGTTTTAAGTATGCGGAAATATTCTTCTCCTCCACCTCCTTGAGTTCCTTTTATGGGGCCGACGATCTTTAAACGAACTTGGAAATTTTTTTGAACTAAAATACTAAAAGCATCTATAAGAAGATGAATTCCTTTTTCAGGATGAACTCGACCAACATATAGAATTATTTTTTCCGTTCGATTAAGTTGAGGAGAAGTTGAAGGCGAAAAGATAGAAGTATCAATCGGGTTTGGAATGATTCGCATTCGAGGAATAGCGGCTGGATATTCTTGGGCAATTCCCTGTTGAATAACACGAGATAAAGCCACAAACCGCGTTACACCCGTGTATAAACCTAAACGATATTGACCTTTGGGAAAACGACCTGCATGAATGACAATTTTACCTGCGTCTGGACGAAAAGTAGCGGCAAAAGCAGGCAACCAAAAATCATTAATAATTAGAATATCTGCCGAAGGTAAAGTCGGAAATGTTGTAAAACCATAAGCAAAATCTTTAACTAAATCTAGATAAATATTTGTGCTTTGAGGAAGTCCACCTCGACGAATATAGGTGACTTTATTCCTGATTTCTTGATTGGGTTGACCTGGATAAGAACGACAGAGAATTTTAACCTGATGACCTTGAGTTGCAAAAGATTCTGCTAAACCTTGCCAAATTCTTCCTGTTGAACCTCCTTGCAAGGCTGGAACAGGAAGCCAAGGGCCTGTTACAATAGTAATTCGCATGAAAGTCGGTTAATTTAGGGTAACTTCAGGGCTGTGAAATACTCATGTTCCAACCCTTTCTTCCAGCGTTAAACGAGATATCCGGAGTGATTGATGATTTCAATATAGTTAATATAAATGAATACTACTGGGATAATTATCTTCTCCTAATATCCAGTGATAAACTTTTGACATTTCCTCAGCAATTACACCCCAAGAATATTTTTTCTCAACCATTATTCGTCCTTTATCTCCCATTTCTTGACGTTCTTTATCAGACAAGTTTATGGCTTCAAGTAAAGCTTCTTTTAATGCTTTTTGGTTATCGTCAATCCACCAACCACAATGGTATTCAACTAAATCTTTCCAAGGCGCACCTTTAGTTGTGATAGCAGGAATACCATAAGCGAGAGACTCAGCAATAGCAATTCCAAAGTTTTCTGAATGAGTCGGTAGAACAAATAAATTAGATTGACTGAGAGCAGCGACTTTCAGTTCTCCTGATAGCATTCCTGTAAATGTAACTTTTTCTGTTAGTTGTAACTGAGTTGTTAAAGATTCAAGTTTTGCTTGATAATAAATTAAATCTGGCCCAGCAATAATTAAGTGCCAATTGGGAAATTGATTGACTAAGGATTGCCAAACATAGAGAAGATTATCTATTCCCTTTTTGGGATGTAATCTTGATAAAAAGAGTAACCATTTTTTGTTATTAAGTTTGGGGAAAGCTTGAATTAAGACTTCTCGCTTGGGTAAGTTAGAAAGTGATGGAATTGTGATTCCATTAGGAATTAATGCTATGGGTTGTTTATAACCAAGTCGGCGAATTGACTGTACTTCTTCATCTGAAGTCGCGTGAAAAGCAGTTGCACTCTTTAGATTTTTACGTTCATATAAAATCCAAGCTAATCTTTTTTTGTACCAACTATGTTTGAGTGACCAAGATTCTAACATTCCTCGGGGAGAAATAACGAGAGGTAATCGATTAATCACAGCAGCTTGACGAGCATAAATATTAGGAAACATCCATAATCCGTGATTATGAATTAGATCGATTTCGGCAGAAGCAAGTTGCTCAAGATGTTGATAAGCACTAGGTTGAAAACCTCGCAAATATCGAGCAACTGGAGTCGCATTATAGCTATGAAGTGTAACTCCATTTGTTGCAAGTTGATGACCAACTTTTTGATAGTTTAAGGTAAACAAGTGAGGAAATATTTGCTGTTTAGATAAAGCTTGAGTTAAATGGGTAACTGAATAAGCTGGCCCTCCAACTTCTTCATTAATACTGGCAACAACGTGACAAATATGAGGATAACAGTTTTGAGGTTTGATGGCTAATTTTTGAGACATTTCAGATGATCCTGTATTTAGATAAAGTTTAAAAAATCGCCAATAGATTGATTTAAGCAAGCTTTAAACTGCTCGAATCCATAAATTTCAATGACTTTTTTTCGTAGTTTTTCGGATTGATACATTAGAGGAAGTGGATAGGTATGTTGTAAGATTTTAACTAATGTTTTAGTGATTTCTTTGGTATCATCTGGATTAACTAAAGCTCCTAATTTACCTTGATATAAAGCATCAGTTGCACCATCTTGATTGCCTGCTAAGACTGGTTTTCCACAAGCCAAAGCTTCTAAAAAAACAATACCAAAGCCTTCAAGTTTACTCGGCATTGCAAACACGTCACAAAGATTATAATGATCACAAAGTTCTGAATCAGGAACAAATCCAGCGAGTGTAACACAGTCTTGAAGTTGATGTTGAGCAATTGATTTTTCTAGGCGAGATCGGTCGTCCCCTTTACCTGCAATAATATAATGAATATTAGGTATAACTTGACGAATTTGCGGTAATACTTCTAAAATTTTGTCGTAACCTCGGTAGGATTCCTGACTGACTAAACGATTAACAGTTAGTATAATTGGCTGTTCTGGTTGGAGTTTATATCGCTCTAATAGATAAGAAGGCTTGCTAGAAATTTTAAATCGATTGCTATCGAATGTATTTGGTAAAAGTGAGAGTTTTTTGGGGTCGAGATGTTGTTCTTGAATTAAGCGATTACGTGTGTAGTTGCTAACACAGAGAATTTTATCAGCATTATGAAGTGCTTTTTGTCGAGCAGGACTTTGAATATTCCATGCTTCTATTCCATGTGCTATTGTCCAATATGGAATACCTCGTAGTCGTTTTAAATAGTCAGCCGCTATGGTAAAGTTCAGATGAGTGCTAATAATCAGATCAGGATTTTGTAAAATTCCACTACTCAGTATTTGACTAACAAAAGTTGCAGTTCTAACTTTCAATGGCCATGTTCCTGAAAAGTGGAAGTTAGTATTTTTATCAAAAGCCTGTTTGTCAGAAACGTGAGTATCATGCTTTAAAAAAACATCATATTTTATCGGGCGATTAATATTTTGTAAAGCCTCTAAAAAAAATGATGAATAAACTTGAATACCTCCTTTAAATTCAAACATATTAGGAAGCCAAAGATGAATTTTATTAAACTTGTTATTTGTAGACATAGAGCGGTTATCAAATCAAAAAATTAACTTTATTTTTTTAGAAATAAAATTTTTAAAAATGGATAGAATTGGGCGGGTTATATCCTCGGATAATCCATTGATATACTTTTGACATTTCTTGAGCAATTGAGTCCCAAGAATATTGGGTTTTGACTAAATTTCTTCCCTTTAATCCCATTGCTTGACGTTCTTGATCTGAGAGTTGCATGGCTTCAGTTAAAGCAGCCGCAAGTGTAGGTCGTGTGTTTTCAATCCACCAACCACAGTCATAGGTTAATAAGTCTTCCCAGGGCGCACCTTTAGTTGTAATGACTGGAACTCCATAGGCTAAAGCTTCAGCGATCGCAATACCAAAATTTTCAGAATAGGTTGGTAATACGAATAAATTAGCATTAGATAATGCAGTCTTTTTTTTATCTGCTGAAAGCATCCCTGTAAATGTGACACGCTGCTGAACTCCTAACTCTGCGACTAATAGTTCTAGTTTTGTTTGATATCCTAATGAATCAGGCCCAGCAATAATTAAATGCCAATCGTCGAAAATTTCTGAGATTATATTCCATGTTAATAAGAGATTATATACTCCTTTTTTTGGGTGTATTCTTGATAAGAAAAGTAACCATTTTTTGTTTTTTAGCTCTGGAAAATCTTGAGTCAGGATCTCTCGATCATATTTAATGATTGGATCTTCAAATTCTACTCCATTGGGAATAATTGCAATAGGTTGTCGAAATCCTAAACTCCGAATTGCTAATAATTCTTCAAAAGAGGTCGCATGAAAAACTGTAGCACTTAATAAATTTTTGTATTCATATAAGAACCAAGCTATACACTTTTTAAAATGATGAAATTTGATAGACCACGAACTCAGCATTCCATGAGTTGAAATGACAAAAGGTAATTGATGTTTCAGGGCAGATTGACGTGCATAAAGATTGGGAAACATCCACAAACCATGATTGTGAATTAAATCCAATTCTGTTGCTGCCAATTCCCAGAGCGCACGACTGGCTACTGGATGAAGTCCTCGAATATAGCGAGCAATTCGGTTAGCACGATAGCTATGAACTTTAACTCCAGGTGTTGTAACTTGTTGACCACATTGTTGATAATCTAAGGTAAATAAATAAGAACATATTCCCTGATTAGCAAGAACTTCAGCAAGACTTGTAACGGCAAAAGCAGTGCCGCCTGTCTGCTCATTGATACTAGCAACAACTTGACAAATCCGGAGTGGGTTTGTATGACTTGAAATGAATGGTAAGGGTTGATAACGAGTGTTATTATCAAATGTCATACAAATTTTAGGAAAACTGTAAAAAATCCAAAAATAGTAGATACTTAATAAAATACAGAACTTTTTAGGTTGATCCGGAACTAAAAGTTTGATTTGATGTAATTTTTATATTTGAACTATAATTAAATTCTATGTTTTTAGTTTTTGATAGATCTTGATATACTCTAGAATAATATTTTCTGTTTTGAATCTTTGAGCATTAATTAAACCTCGATCAATTATTTCTTTTCGTTTAGGTAGATGAAAAATGATTTGATCAGCCACTTGTTGAGGATAAGCAGGATCGATGTATATTGCAGCTTGACCTCCAATTTCATTCATAGGGGGACGATTGGATGTGAATACCGGACAACCACAGGCTTGAGCTTCAATAATTGGCCAACCAAAACCTTCTTGTAAAGATGGAAAAAGTAAAGCGACTGCACCTGAATAAAGCGCACGTAAATATTCTGAATCAACATTAATGAGTTCAATTACATTTTGACTTAAGTGATAATTTTTAATGTATTTATTTATTTCTGAAGTGAAAGGTTTACCAACCATAATTAAATGCAGTTTACAGTTTTTATATATATAGAGTAGCTGTTTAAAAATAGAAATTACACCTAATCTATTCTTATACCAATGATTAGCTCCCACGTGTAAAATATAGTGACAATTTTGAGGAATTCCTAAAGCTTGTAAATATTTTTTTACCTTGTAAGATTCCATCGGACTATAAGCATAATTGAATCCCTGATAAATTACAGAAACAGCGTCGGGTTTAATTGATGAAAGACGTAATAAATCTCTTTGAGTCTGTTTAGAAACACAAACTACACTTTGAGCTTGATTGAGTCCTTTAATAATCATTTTTTGTAATTGTTTACCAGTCCAGCCAGTTTTGTATTCTGTAAATTCTCCCAAACCTGCGCGAATTGCTAATAAATCATGGCACGTTACAACATGAGGAATGTGTTGTAAATATTGAGTATATATTGCATTTCCATGATCACAAATATGAACAACATCAGCCCAAGATAATGCTTGATGTAGTTCTAACGGAAATAGAAAAATTTGATCAATGTAACCTAACCATTTTCCTATGGATTTTAAAGTAGCTTGAAAGTTTCCGAACTTAGGTTTGGGGCGTATAATTCGTACCTGATGACCAAATGTAGGCAAAGTGGTAGCGAGCATCGTTAAAAATCGCTCCATGCTAATAATTGCATCAGGTTCGTAATTTCCAATCAATAAAATTTTCATTTAATGTCTTTAATTTTTTCGGTATTAATTTGCTTAGATTTCCAATTCCAGAGAATTCGTTTTATTTGAATTATGATTTCACCTGGTAATAGACTGAGTGCTAAATTTTTAGCACTTGATTTTAGCGTTAAAGCCAATAGCTGACGATGTAAACTGATCAGATCTTGAAGGGTCAGTGTCGAAATTGATGTATTTGGAAAAGCAGGATAATCAGTTTTATAACCAAATCCTAAATAGTTCATAATTTTGGGGTTTATATTATCAATAAACTCTGTATTGACTAAATTTTTTTCACCATGTCCAATTACATTAGAACCCACTTGATCAACTTGGAAAAGTAGAGTGTTTCGAGTATAAGTGTTATCTTTAAAAGGTTCTGCTCGATGAACTGCATGAATATTACAAAGGATTAAACTTCCTTTTTTGAGGGTAAAATTTATAACATCTTTTTGGTATTTTTTTTCTATAAAAGCATCACTTAAATAAATTTCATGGTTATGTTTATGAGACCACAGATGAGAATCTTTAACTAACTGAAAAGGATTTTTTGTAACATCAGATAAATAAAATAAAAATAGCAATCCTGGCATATCATGCTTACTTGAAAGTTGTCTACCAACTTGTCGATTATTGTCGGTATGCCAAGGCATATGAGATATTTTTTGAGTTTGATAGATGCGATGATTAATTAAAACATATCTATCCTGAAAGTAGTTTTCACAAATCTCTAAAATTTGAGGTGAGGTAATTAAGTCGTAAGCTTTTTTAGATTTAGCGAGACAATGAGTTAAAAATTTCTGATGTTTTGCTATAACAACACCGACATCATTCGCATTAACTAAGATTTGGTTAAAATTAATTTCTTGTAGTAACTCATCAATGTACTGTTCAGTTAAAGCTTCTTCAAACACAAAAAATCCTTTTTGGTGGAGAGAGTCCACAATTTTATCAGTAGTAACGTTTGGGAAAGTAGAAGTATACATCGTGTTTCCTTTTGACAATAAAAAAACTCTAATTTTTGTTTAAAAAAATTAATAATTAAATCTTGAGATGATTGATAGCACTTCTCAGTCCTTGAGTTGCTTGAATATAGCTATAATTTGTGATTATATTGCGACTTTCTTCTCCCCATCGTTTTAATTTTTCAAAATCTAAGAAAGCCTTTTGTAGACAATTTGCTAAAGCGGAAATATTTCCTGCTGGAAAGACTAATCCATTCTGGTTTGAATGAATTAAATCTTGGGCGCATCCAACATGATTGCTTGCAATAACTGCCCGAGAAAGACACATCGCTTCATTAATCACTAGTCCCCAGGTTTCCCAAGCCCCATAACTGGGTAAAACGACAAGATCAGCTATTGCATAGGTACGTGGCATTTGACTTTGATTTTGAAAAGGAGCAAAATAAATTGATGAGTGATTTTTTGCTTGTAATCGCAATTCATTTTCTAAAGAACCTGACCCAACAAATAAGAGTGAAACTTTAGGTAAATTAGACTGTATAAAAGCCTGAAGTAAATCAAGTGGTCGTTTTTTGCTTTCAAATTTTCCTGCAAATAAAATCACTGCATGATCTTCGGGAATTTTAAGTTCTTGTTTCCAAAGTTTAGCCTGTTTCATTGCTTCCTGAGATTGAGAAAAAAAACGATTATTATCAACTGCATGGGGAGAAAAAAACAGATTTTTAGGTGAAACTCCGTGATAAGTGTAGTAGTTATAATTTGCTTTTCCTACATATAAAACGGCTGAAAATTGACTATAAACTAGAGAGATAAATTGACGACGCATCCATTCTTTAATGCCTGTTCTGGGTAAAATTCGATGGGAGTCTCCACGAAAAATTAGGGGAACTTTACGAGTATCCCAACGCCAAATAAAATTATAAATACTAGCATAGTTGTAACACATTAAGAGTACACTATGGGGCTGAAAACTTTCTACGACTGATACTAATGATGGGTTTTGAAATCCCCAAAAATGATGGGTTCCTGGATTTAAACTTTGGTTAGGAACAAATTCATAGTTGTATCCTGACAATAAGGGAATATCCCACTGAATTGATTGCTTAAATCCCTGATCAACCTGTTGAGTTATGCCAAAATCCCAAAGATAAAAAACTTTAATTAAAAAATCTTTTTCTTGAGCTAAAGAACGAAACCAAGGAGCATAATATTGAATTGGATGAGTTGTGATAATAGCAATTTTATTCATGTTCTACCTCGTAGTAATGACTATATTCCATTAATTCAAAAACGGGATTTTTACGATTAGGAATAACTTTCATAAAGACAAATGATATCCCTACTAAAACCATACTGGATTGAAAGAGTGAGGCAACATAAACACTAGCTGACCATTCACTTTGAGCTGCAAAACTAATAATTAGAATCGAAAAAAGCGATCGTACTGAGAGAATTGAGGTGTTCATACTCCAGCGAGAAATTTTACCATAAGCCGTTCCGAGAATCATTCCGAGTCCAGTACAACCCATTAATCCAAAGTTTGCATAAGCTTCCGCTAAAAGCCCCCAAGCGATGGTAGTTCTATAGGTATCTTGATAACTTTGTAGTCCGTAATAAACACTTAAAATGTAAGTTCCTTCGTGACTCCGAGGCTTGTTAGGATAGATAATTCTGGGGAGTATCATCTGAGGTAAAATTAGATATGTTTTTCCCATTAAATAGGGATATTCTTCGGGAGATTTTTTCTGAGCTAAAAGCAACATTTGAATGATACTTGAGCGCTCAGAAGGTGAACTTTCTTTTGATCCTTCTTCTTCCTGTTCTTCATGGTTTAAGTTTTCAAAAGAATAACCGATCCACTCGCTGTACCAGGCTGGATACTGCCAGGGTTGTAATGTAAATCCTCCTTGATCAAACCAATATTTTCCTCGCATTTCACCCTTCCCATAATGGAGAACAGTTAGACAAGCTAAAAGCATCACAATTGTAATTAATGGTATGCGACGACTTCCCAAAATATAAGCAATAAAAGCGACAGAAAAAACCCCAACATTATCTCGGAGAACTAATCCAGCCGCACTACTAATAAAATAGGAAATCATTAAAACAATATAGATTTGTGATTGAACACCTGTTAACTTTTTTTCCCCTTGGCGATAAGATAAAATAAAAACAGCTAATACACTTAGTCCTAAAATTCCTCCTCGAACCAATGCAAATAATCCCCCGCTCAGAGCAAACCATTTCCCCCTAGCATACATTTGAAAGAAAACTGCACCCGCTAGAATTAATAAGAAAAAGTTTTCTCCTTTGTTATCAACAAGAGCGCGATAAGATAGAGGTGGAGGGGGACTCGATTTAACCTGTTTTAACCAAAAAAAACTTCCGACTGCTAGATGAATAGTAACTGTAATTCCGGCATAAAATTGGCTTTCTGGAGGATAAGTAACGACTAGAGGATGGTTGCTGAGTAGAGGGATTGCATTTGTGTTTAAATGGGTTAAAGCAAAGAAGGGAAAAATGGGCATTCCTAACGCTTTTCCGGAACACCAAAGATACATCGGATATAAGGATGCAATACTCACTAAAATAGCAGCTAAACTAACGAGTGGATCATTAGTTTGTAAAGACTGGGCATTTTGAACAAAAAATACACCAACCCCAAGCCAAAAAGTTTTAAGTAAACGTCGTCTTTCCCAGCGAATCAGTTGGGATTGAGCTTTTTGATAAAGAGCAATAACTTGATGAGATAAGCTCATATAAACTAAGATAATGACGAATTACTTAAAACTCTATCAAATACAGCACATTGCTGTCGAGTCATTTCTTGTGCTGTGTAGGGTTTAAAAGCTAACCAATTTGTTTCAGGTTGATATCCTTTTGGAGTTAAAATTAACCAATTTAATTGCTCAGTAACTTGGGGAAGTAAATCAGTAGGACTGTTATGAGAATAAAAAGAAATAATTCGACCGGCTTGACAATTTTTAAGAATTTCTACGACTGAACTCTGTTGATGAAATAAAGCTAAAACAGGTTTATGAGCTAATATACAAGGATACAGTTTAGAAGCAGTATAATCTGGGTTATTAGAACCAATTAATAGAATACCATCACTCTCTACTAAAAGTTGTAAAGCTTCAAAATAAGGAACACGATTAGGATGTTCTTCAACTAAGTCATTGACTCCAAATTCTTCTGCTATGGGTTCAACCGTTTTGGTTGCTCGTTCTCCGTAAGCATAACTGGTTCCGACAAAATGTAACTTGACTTTACTCCAGTATTCAGGATGGTGATCGCGCTCTGATTTAATCCCTAAAAATAAAGCCCGTAATGCAAGAGCCATATCACTTCCACCGCGACCGACATAAACCCAATGACGTTTACCATCATGGGAATTAAAAATAGTTTGCTTAACGTTTAACTGAGGAAGTAACTCAAAATCTTTTTCCGGCGCACCAAAGGGTAAAACTGTAAATTTATCTTCTTTCAGCCAGGAATATCGATCAAGTAACGTTTGGGGATATGCGGGAGAAACGCTAATAATATGGCTGACTTTACGAATTGTAAACGGCTCTAAACTTTCCGCTAGTCGTTGAGCAAAACCATACTTAAATTGACCGCCAGGAGGTCGATCATATCCATATTTTTTCCCATAGTCATTTAACCAAGGATCTTGAAAATCGAGGAGATAAGGAACTTGAAAACGACGAAACCACAAGGGGGCTAATGCCATTGTTATAAACACTGTTGTAGAGAAATAAATTAAATCTATTTTTTGTGTGCTTAGTATTCGCTGACCTGCGGCAAATAAATAGGGAAGACATCGCCAACCAATATTACTTAATCCAAGCCGACGAGTCTGTTCAACAGGTAACGCATTAATGGGTGTAATTGATAGATTTTCAGGTAGAGTTTGAGTGAGTAGCGGGTCTATAATTCCCTCTACACAGTCGGGGCGTACTGTCAAAATTAGAGGTTCCCAGCCTAATTTTTTAAAATAGGGTAATCCCATTCTAACCCGTTGATGGTCGGGCGCATTAATGGGGGGAAAATGAGGACTGATAATCAAAACTTTACGGTTCAAGGCTAATTCCTCTTAAATTTATTTAAAATTTATCCGAGTGAAAGTTTTGATAGAAACTCTCTACGACAGATCACAAAGACTTGCCAATATCTCCGGAAAACTTCATAAATGTTTAGATTTTCAATCAGCAATCCATCAGAGTTTGTTCTAAACTTGTACCCACTAAACTGTGATAAAGTTGCTCATATTGGTCTACAATTTTGGAAGCAGAAAAACATTTTTGGGCGCGTTGACGACAATTATAACGGTCAATTTTCGTCAGGTTTTCTACTGCCATACAAGCTTCTTCTATATTGTTAATAAGATAGCCATCAATTCCCGGACGAATAATTTCAGGTAATGCACCTCTCGGACAAGAAATCACAGGTGTTCCACAGGCGAGCGCTTCTGCAAATACAATGCCAAAAGGTTCTTCCCATTCTATCGGAACAATCATCGCCGCCGCCTGACCTAAAAGTTCGTTTTTTTGTTCATCATTGACGGTACCAACGTATTCAATTCCATTTTTGCCAAGATGGGGGATAATTTCGTTTTCCCAATAGCTTCCTGCTTCACCTATAGTGCTATAGTTTCCTGCAATTAACAGGCTTCGTCCGGTTTTCTGTGCAACTTTGATAGCGGTATGTGCGCCTTTTATGCGTTCTATACGACTAAGAAACACCAACGGTGCATCGTCAGCAACATGAGGTTTAAAGGTGTATTTTTCAGTTTCAACACAATTGTAAATGGTATGCCAAACGCCTCCGGCTGATCGTCCCTGGCGACAAATATAATCGCTGCAACCTGTAAAAGTAAGATAATTTTCTGCGAGTTTAGCTGCCCATTTAACGGACGATCCTCCTGTAGCCCGTTGATAAGACATGATTTTCGGGAGAGGATATTTTAGCAGGGGTAATAAGTAAAGAACGCGAGAAAAACTATGAAGAATATCGGGTTGAAATTGTTGAACGGCTGACCATAATGTGAGTGTATTTTTTAGGGAATCAAATTTATCTTGAGAACGCAATCCTGGCCAGGGAAAATGATAATGAGCGGGTGAGGTTGAGTTGTGATGAGCTACTAACCCAATGCTATAACCCCGCGATCGCAATTCAGTAATTAATAAATCAATAATGCGTTCAATTCCTCCATAAAGTTTCGGAGGAACCGGAAGTTCTGGATCGGCGCTTAGAAGGATTTTCATCAGATTTAATTTTTCAATCCATCAACTAAAATTTACAATAGTTTTTAATAAAGCCAGTTAAATTCCTTTTATTTGGCTTGAAGAAATGTTTCCCAGGCTGACAACTTAATATCTGCATAACCTCTCTGTTCTAGAGGAACTTTACCTTGTAAAATTGAATGTTGAATTTGAGGTAATAACTCTAGATAACGGGGAGATTTCGTGGTTGGATGCAGTAACCAAGCGTTCTCAGAGTTCAGATTCAATCTCCAACCTCCAGCCCGACCAACACGCTGAAATATCATAATTTCTGGCGATCTTGGATAACCTCGCTTCAGATATTTTCGGAGTAAAGTTTCTGCTAAAATCTTACCTTTAATTAAGGGTAAGTAAGTCGAGAGTTTTTCTCTATCAATCAAGTAACAGCGAGTGCTAAACCAGTCATTTTTCCAGCCTCCTTCAACCGGAGTAAATGGTCTACCTTCGTGAAGACTAGGTGCATCTGGAAGTTGTTTTTCTGTACTAAAAGGTGGACTAATTCTAGGACTAGCTGCGACAGCGTTTGGTGATTTTTCTATCAAAGAAATCGCTTCAATAGACCAATCATAATTTAAGGATTGATAGAGCAACATATCTGCATCATAATGCAGTAGATAGCGAGTTTTGCTCATCTCAAAAGCCGCCAGATAAGACATCAGGGCGCAACCCCCGTAGTCATGGGTTTCATTTACCCAGTTTCCTAAATATTTAAGAGCTAGAATGGGTTGTAAAGAATTCCCTGGTTTCAAGTAAACAATTCGATCTATATAGCCCTGACTTTTAAATTCTTCAACAATTGCACAAATTTTTTCGACTCGCTGAGAAAATCCGGGTTCAGGAAAACGTCGATTTGGATCAACAATTTTCGTTTTTTGAGGTTTACAACAATCCACAATTGCCAGTATTTCATCTACGTTAGCTCGATGAAATTTAGCGATAACTGGAACCGTTACGCCCGCATAAGCAACATCACCTGGAGATAGATTGATTTGTAAAGTTAGATTATGCACGATCCTTTTTGTACTCAGTCACAATCTTGGATAATTCTAATATCAAGCATAAACTTCAGAATCCGGAAAAGTTTTACTCTAATTTTTTCGCTCTGTGAATTAGAGAAACTTCCGATATTTGTAACAGCAGGTTAACTTGTTTTTCCCAACCAAATTTATTTTCATAGGCTTGCAGTGCCGCCGCTTTAGCTCTAGCTAACTTTTCCGGATTTTGCAGTAAGTTTTCAATCGCTTCAGCTAAGAGAGTTGGATGATTATCTGTGAGTAACTGACCAATTTCAGGACAGTCCTGAAAAATCTCTTTTTGTCCTGCTGTGTCCGTAGCAATGACAGCTAAACCTGCTTGTAAATATTGAAAAAGTTTATTAGTAATGGTAAGATTTCGGCTAGGAATATCGGCTTGTTCTAGTGCCAAACCAATATCATGTTCAGCAATGCGAGATAATAACTCGGAATTGGGAACAGTTGGATGAATAAAAATGCGATCGCGCCACTCGTCAGTTACTTGCTGTTGTAACCATTGCTGTGCTGTTTTGGGATAGTCACCCCGCAAATGAATTTCAACAGGGGTTTGCAGATAGGGTAAAGCTTTAAACAAAATTTCTAAGCCTCGTCCCGGCCCAATTGTTTGAGAAAACCAATGCAAAGAAGGAAGTTTTGAATTGATTTTATCGAGTGTTTTTCCATCGATATTGAAGCGTTCTTTCGCCGTAAATGTATTGTAAATTACTGTCGGTTTGGGTACTTGATAAGCCTCAGAAAAAGCCTCGGCGAGAGCATGAGAAGTGGTCAAACAGTAAATACAGTTTATAGCTAGACGATGTTCAAATGTTTTTAATTGATGAATGGGTCGAGTTGCACGGGCTGAGGGAAGCAAATCTTCTGAAAACCAATCTTCAAAATCAACTCCCACACAAAAACCTTCATTTAAAAGTTGATTTCCTACCCAAAGTCCACCTTCAGAATGAACGATAGTTAAGTCGGCTTGAGTGTGACGGGCGACTTGCAGCATGGCAGTTGCACCATAGCCTAATAACTCCGGTGAAAATGTGCCAAATCGTTTATATTTTTCTTTGGCAATTCTCGCCTTTATTCTAACTCTAATATTGTTGATTTTATGAGCGGGTTGAAAGTCAATAATGGGTAAAAATTGCCATGTTTTTGTAGCTAAAATAAGGCGATCGCGTTCTACCAGTTCGGGATCAAACCAGAAACCTCTCACAGTGACTTCATGTCCGACTGCGGCTAGAGCGTCTGCTTCTTTTTGAGGGCGAGGTGCGGTGCAAAGATGACCACCAATTAAAATTAAAATTTTAGCCATAAATTTGTTTTGAAATAGCTGGATAACACATCGGTTTAGACTAAATTTTTAATCCAAGTTTATTGATAATTTTATCAACATTTTTAACGACAGTATGCTGGGAAAATACTCGTTTATGAGCCTGAAAACGCATTTTTTTCCGTCGTTCTGGATCGGCTTCTAACTTGTGAATTTTATCGACCATTTCTTCAGCAGTACGATAGGTTTCAATTTCTTCACCTAGCTCATAAAGATGTTCTAATCCTTCTGTCCATTCTGTCAAGTAACAAGCTCCCATCATTGGGGCTTCAATATCTCGCATTCGAGAATAAGTATCTGGTTTTGAAAAGGGATATTGATAGCTTGGATAGCGATTAATCCCCAAAGTTATACGACTTTGTTGGATAATATTGACATATTCCTGAGGGTTAGGTTTCGGTTTTACTGCGTCTTGAAAATAATCATCAGGTATTCTCGTTTGACGTTTATAGGTTGCTTTTCCATACCAAGCATTGATTCCATTTGTAGTTAAAAAATTGACCTGGTTGACTAGAGTTTTGTAAAAGGTTTTTTCGGGTTTTATAAGAGTTGAACTCGGAGTTTCAGCTTGATTCCAGGCTGATCCTCGAATTTCTAGAGAAATACCCAAATTCAAGACTTGAGCTAATAATGCTTCTCGCTGAATATCTCGCGAACCAATGAAACTGACACCGTAATGTTCTGGATGATCCCACGTTCTTTGTTCGGGTGGAATCCACACAGGCATAGGAGCATAAACATAGTTTTGTCTGGCTTTTTGATACATTTTTATCGCTTTAAATTCGGGAACCCAGTGTAAATTAAAGTTATAAAATACTTCGGGTATTTTTGTAAACTCACGAATATTATCACAGAAAAAGTTAACGCAAGGAATTCCTAATTTTTGAATTTATTTAAGGGCTGTAGGTTCAACTTGTTTCGGAAACAGATAGCTCAGAAATAGGTTTATCGGTTTTTTACGATGCTCTTTTTTAATTGCGGAAAGGGTCAAAGACCAAGTGCGATCGCGCCATTTGTTTAAGGCTTTTTTATCTAAATATACTAAACCTTCAGCCCAATCAACGTTTTGAGCTTCAACCCATTCATGTCCCGCTTCTTCTATTCCTTTTTTAAAGTAGTCTTCCCAAAACTGGTAAGCCGGAACTAAGTGATTTTTAAGAGACTGTTGACAGACTAAAAAGATTCGCATTATAATGATTTTCTCCAATTTTAAGGGTTAATCTAAATATCCGAGTTGACGAAGTGTATTATCTGCTATTGATAAATACTGTTGGATATCTTCCTCAGAAAACATCTCTTTCCATTGTCCGGAGTTTCCCGAACGAAAAAAAGTATTTTTACTATGATTAAATTCCGAACCATATTGTTTTTCTATTTTTTTTAATCGGTGAAATTCCGATTTGTTAATGGCAAAATTTATGTTTTCAATACTCACATTTAATTGGCAAAAATCTGCTATCCTTTTAACATTTTTTACGGTATTATTCAGCAGATCTTCATATTTGACTAATAAAACCTGGTCTGAATGACTTTTAGCATAATCTATAGCTCTGGATACATGACTGCTCCAACCGACTGCACCCCAAGAAGGTTTACTATTTAAAAACTCTTTCAAAGTTCCATTAAATTCGCCTCGTCCTGTTAAATAATGATAGTAGGAGATAGCTACATCTCTTCCATCTCTGTAGATGTATATAAATTTGGGGTAAAACTCATAACCAGCATCATGGGTTTTAATGAAACGAGGTCGCTGTTTCATCGTGTTAAGATAATCTTTATAAAGATAAATGTCCGGCACATAATTATTAATATTTCTAAAGCTTACTGTGTCTCGATCGCTGATTAGATTAGCAATGATAAACCGCACCCAGGTATTGCCAGATTTGGGATATGAAACAATGAAAATATCATCGTCAAAAACGTGTTTTAAACCTGTGTAAACTGCTTTTTTATCAAATAAACCAACATGAGAAAGAGCAAATTTAAGCTTGTATTCGACTCTCCACAGAGGAGGTATCCAGTTCGTGAAAGATTTAAGTTGCATAATCCGTTAATCTTGATATTTTGGATTTAAAATATTTGTTTTAAATCATTGAAAACTAATTGAATCTTTTTGGCTGATTTCCAACCTACTATTTCAGCTAATCTCTGAAACCGAGGCCCGCCAATGGGTTTAATCTCCGATCCTCCTAAAAATTCAACTTTATCCTCTGCTTTACGAATTAAATCCGGTACATTATTGGCATAGTTATTATAAATAAAACGTTGAAAAGCAGTAGCACAAGCATGACGTGTACAAGAACTATTTTCTCTTGCTAAAAGATAGCTGGTGCGAAGTTCTAGAGAGTGAAAAGCTGATTCCCATGCTGTTCGAGATTTAGAAGCGCTGAGACTCCCTGAAATACCAGATCTGTAAAAAACTTTAGCACCTTGACAAAACCTAACGCCCTGACTCGCTAAAACAACCCGACAAAAGTATTCACCATCATCATCTAGAGATAAATTTTCATTCCAAAAACCCGCTTTCTCTGCAATATTACGAGGTACCAGCCACGCTCCAGGGTGCATCATCCACTCTCCTTCCCAAGCACAAACTAACCAGTCAATGGGTGACATATTCCTCCAAAGAGGTTGAGATTTAAACACAGCTTCAGAAGGTGTTTTATAAAATCTTGCCCATTCTCCAGTTGCTACAAATTCAGAGTTGCTATCTCCTAAAAGTTGAATTTGACGCTCTATTTTGTCAGATGCTAAAAGGTCATCAGCATCGAGGTATTGAATAAAATCTCCTTTACTTTCGTGAAACGCTTGATTTCTTGCCGCACTCGCCCCCCTATTTTGCTGATGAATTAGTTTAATATTTTCCGATTCAAAACTCCGTGCAATTGCTAAACTGTTATCTGTTGAACCATCATCAACAATGATAATTTCTAAGTTTTTCCAAGTCTGCGCTAAAGCTGATTCTAAAGTTTCAGCTAGCCATTTTTCGCAGTTATAGCAAGGAATGATAATAGAGACCAGTGGTTTCATAATGAATCCTCCATACAGAGTTTCAAGTTAACTTATTCGGGCTTTTTTTGACGGTCAACAATTTGTTTCCAAGCGTGGCGAAAATACCAAGGTTTGGAGTCGGCTACATAATGATGTAAAATTCCTCTTTGACTAACAACTTCTTCTTTTGTTGGCTTCACAATGTAGTCTTTTGGGGGGGCGATATCACAAGGTTTCCCTGCCATAATCATTGCAGTAAGAGCCTGTTCTTGGTAATAATGAGTTCCTTCTTTTTCAATCAAAATTCGACACCAATATTCTAGCTGTTCCCAGTCAATTTCATCACTCTTTAAGCCACAAATTCCAACGTTCAAGCGTTGAGGAATTTCAGCTTCGGCTAAAGATTTCATTAAAGCCTCTGAATAACCGTAGGAAGTCTCTACATCGACCATATGACAGGGTTTATTGGGAGAGTTCAACCAGTCAATTAGAAAGGTTGGAGTTCGGAAGAAAAGCATATCTGAGTCCAACACTAACTTCCACCCAGAAGAACCAATATGAATATCAGTGAGCTTCCGCATATTTGGATAATTTGCACGACGTTCTCTAAGATAAGGAAATTTACTGATAGGTAAATATTGGTCTAGGCGTTCTTCTATCTCATTCAAAAAAACTATTTTTGTTCGAGGAAATATTCGCTTAATTTGTTCAATATACTTGTTTGCTAAAGTTCCATCATCATAAATGATTGGCTGGATATTACTCGGAGAATAAACAGCCATTGAGTAAGCACAAAAACAAGTTTGATACCAAAACTTTCGACCGGTTAAAAAGTGAATGTTTAGAGGAGAATCTGGACTCTGTATTTCAATGGGTTGAAGTTGATAAGCTGCTGCTTCCATCTGTTGACGTGCTTGCTCATCTATCGCACGTTTAATTGGATCTCGACGTATATATTTCTGCATCAAACCTTTGGGAGCGTAATAAAGCCGATAAGCGACAACTCCTAAGTGCAGAGATTTAGCAATTTGCTTGAGTGATTTATTCATATATTCCTGATAATTATATTGTTACTAACCGATTGACTAACTCTTTAAATTCAGATTCACTAACTGTTTTAATTTTTGAATAGTTAGGTCTTTGAATCCATCTTAAAATACGTGCAGCATTTTCAACACCCACAATTTTAGCAAGTCGCTTAAAATTTCTTCCACCCAGTCTTGAACATGAAGTTTTAGGTGAATTTATCCAAATGTTTAACATCATATTTTCAAAGGTTTGATTAAAGTGAGTTGGTAATCTTCGCCAAGACATAAAAGCACATTCACCAACCTGTTCGCGTACTTTTAGAGTATCTTCAGTTTTTGGACAATTTTTGATAAACACTGACATTAAAGCCAAGGATGCTATTCCTAACTTTTCCCAGTGTTGTGTAAATCTCTCCTCATTATGTTGAGTTCCAATTGTATAATAGCCATCAACCTTAATAATTTTTGCGGGATAAAGTGCTAAATTATAGTAAATCCAAACATCTCCAACTGAGTCAAAAATTCGATGTTCAGGAACCAATGGATTTTCTAAATGCTTTTGAATATAGGAGCGTCGATAAATTGGACTGTGAGGCATTGGCTGCACTTTTAAGTAAAATTCAGTAGCATCTTTCACTGCTGGTAAGGTTCCATTGGGTTGAAAAACTAATGAATCATAGGAACCTATTAATGTTGTAACAGCCTTGTCAGTATAAGAAACATCAGCCTGTTGATTCCGCATTTGACTAATTTGAGAAACAAGTTTATCTGGGTGAATCAGATCATCTGAATCTAGAAATAAGATATACTCTCCAGTCGCTTGCTTTAAACCCGTTTTTCTGGCTATAATTGAGCCTTGATTTTCTTGATGAATAAAGTGGATTGGCAAGTGATTAAAGTCGGTTAATTGTTTCGCTAAGGGTTGTTCTGAACCGTCATCAACCACTAAAATTTCAACCTGTAAATTTGGGATTGCTCTGGCTACACTTTCTAATGTATATCTCAATAAATCTACTCGGTTGTAGGCGGGAATAATAATGGATAAGTCTAAAGACATAAAAACGGACTCCTCTAAAATAATAATTTGGCGATCAGTTGACTGATTTATGATTTGTTAATTCACCCAATCCTTCAAAGGTTCCACAAGCACCTTGCCATCGAATGTATGAAGCTGGATATTTCCAGGGTTTATAACGAAAAAAGGCTTTAATTTTTCGGGGTAAAACTGTCCAACGAGGGATTTTTAGCCAAGGTCGAATTTTATGTGTATCTAATACTTGAATCCAAGAACGTGACATGGCTCGATTTAACTTGGCAAGATAGTTTTTTGAGAGGCGACTGGAGGGAATTAAATGAGTTAATTGAAGTTGAGGAAAATAACCGACACCCCAACCCCCTTCTAAAACTGTTAAAACAATGTCATTATCTTCACCTGAAATCAGTTGTTTTCCGGTACGACCGAATGCAAGCCTGGTGCTACTTCCAGTCACTTGTTGTACATAGAATTCTGCTGCTTCTCGTCGTAATATCAGTCCGGCACCAATCGGAGAACAATCAGGATATTGTTTCAATTGTTTAGCCAAGTTAAAAGACTGAATTGATGTTTCTTCCCAATAGCATACTTTCAGATCATCTCCGAAATCACGTAGTCCTAAAAGTCCATCAATTTCGGATATCCAAGACTCGGGTTTAATTTCATATTCAGGTATTGTTTTGCCCCCCCATGCTCCTAGTTTGGGATAATTTACACAAATATTAACTACATTTTTAAGATAATCGGGAGCTAGCACATTATCATCATCTGCAAAGACAAATATTTCTGCAACTGCTTCTTGAAAACCTCGCAATCGAGCCGCTGTTAAGCCTAGTTTTTCTTCTCGAATATGGCGAGCATTTGGATGCCAACTTAAATCAATTTCTGATGAAAGTAGTTGATGACTCGCATTATCAACGAGTAAGAGTTCCCATTGCTCTATCGGTAATGTTTGATATTTTAATGCCTCCAGCACTCTACTAATATAATCAGGTCGAGGATTATGTGTACAGATAATTACACTGATAATTGGGTTCATGGCAAAATCACCGAGTAATTTTTAATTGTTTGTTTAGCCATTTGTTCTCGACTAAAAAGCCGTTCAACTCGCAGACGACCCTGTTGGCCCATCTGATGACGCAAATCAGCATCACCAGCAAGTTTTAAAATCTTTTCAGCCAAGTCTTTTGAATCGCCGGGTTGAGCGAGTAACCCTGTTACTTTTTCCTCTATCACTTCGGGAATACCTCCAGTTTTACAACCAATCACAGGTTTTCCATAACTCATGGCTTCCACATAAATTAAGCCAAAAGATTCATAACGCGAGGCAGCAACAAATAAGTCACATTCTTGATACATATGATGTAAATTTTCTGAGTTTACTGTTCCAATAAAATTTACACAATCATTAAATTTTTTACCCCATTTATTTTGAAAATTTTGTTGATAATTATAATCTTTATCTTGGCCGACAAGGGTAAAATAAATCTTATTCATTTTTTCTAAAACTAGGGGAATTGCTTCTAGCAAAACATCTATCCCTTTACGATATTCAAAACGGCCTACATAGAGAACATTAATCTTTTTTAAGGGTTGATATGATTTCTCGAACGTTATCTTTTCTGGGAGTTGAATCCCATGAGGAATAATCTTAAATCTATCTTGATTAATTTTAAAGTCATTACAAACTTCATCTCGATGGGCGAGAGTATGAGTGGTTAAGCGATCGCTCAAACGAATCATTAACCCTTCTAAAGCAGATGCTATTTTTATCGCTCTGGAAACAAATTCATAATGATCTCTATTAATTTGTTTGAGTGTTGTTGAAACCCTCGTTACAATTAGGGGACGATTACGTTTGAACAAGTAAGCCAGACAAAGAAAATCATAACTTGTTGTTTCAATCACATCAATATTATGTTTTTTAACAAGTTGGCTTAAAACTTTTTTTGTATGCAGAATAGTCCCAAGTTTTTTCAGGATTAATATTTGCGCCCATCTACCTTTAAACCCGGTTTCAATCCAGTTGGGTAACTTAATTGAAATGGGATGAAGATAGATTTTTACCTTCTGGTTTTCTGAAACTTCTACTAGGATATCATCCTCTGTTAAATTTTTATCGGTGACAAATAAAACATGAACCTGATGACCAAGTTGACTTAATCCATTTGCCAATTCATAAAAATGATTGGCAATTCCACTATTAACTAGATGTCGAGTTGGATAGTGAGGAGTGACAATGCAAATATTGATTACAGAATCACTCTGAAAAGCTTTACCAGTCGTTGTTTTCTTCATAGCCAAGCTGAACTAAAAGTGAACCGTATTTGTCTTTAAAAAACTGTTTATGTTCTTCTTGAAAGTGATTCTTCCAATCTCCAGCAACTCCTTTTCGATTATGAGATTTGACATCTTCTTGTCCGGGTTTTCTGCCTCTTGCATAGCGAGAGAAATCATGTTCATAGACAATATTTAATGCTTGCCAAGCATAAATTTTTGAGTTAAAACTAATCTTATTTTTCTGATAAGGATTTATTTTTTTTAAGCCTCGATTGAGAGTTTCGCTAACTAAATAGGATGACATAGATTTAACGGAAATATACGGAGAGTCATCCAGCAAGTCTAAAAATTGCACAATGTCTAAAAACTTATTGTAGGGGTTTGCAATCATTTCTTCAAACTTAATTTCTAGGATATTTGGGAGATTATAGTTCCATTCCTGCATTTCTCCAAAGATGTTTAATTCCACTCCATTTACCTTCATATAGGAGAGGTAGTCCATCACAAAAAGTAAGCCTTTTTCCTTTGGTAAGTGTTCTAATTCCTGACGATAATCATTCAACTCCGGCCAAGAATGGGTAGAGTGACTATATCGATGAGAGAAATATGCAGAAACAACAATATCTCTAGGATCTCGAATAACGTGAAAGCCTTTTATCTTTTCTAAGATAGGTTTGAGAAAGTGAATATTCGCGTTTGTATAACAGATAAAATCTATATTTTCGTTTTGAAGATAGCTATCTAACTCAGAATTAAATAGCTGAGGATTGCTAGCAATCTGACATTTGAGATTAACGAGATAACAAACTTGTTTAATTAAGGTTTCAATCCAAGTTGATCCCGACTTATGATGACCCAAATATGCCAATTTCATGGTATTATTTACTCCTGTTTAGCCGACTTGTAACTAACTTTTTGAATTTGCTGGTGTACCCCTATTCTTAAACCGATCTTTAAGAACAGACAACATTTTTAAAATTCTAGGGGAGACCCATTTTTTTAAAAGGGTATAACTATGATATTGAACGAGCAATAAATCTGTGTAAAAATCCGCCTGCTTTTTAAAGGATGAATTAAAATTTATATCCTCGGAAACTGGAATTTCTAAAAAGCTGAGAACATCAACAATATTCTTCTGTTTATTTTGAGCAAGTTCTTCGTAGATAATTATTTGTGGTTCAATATTATTGTTTTCAAAGAACTGAAACCACGCCTTCTCATCTTTCTCTATCTGAGAGAGGTAAACCTCTACCGTTCCAGGGCTGATATAAGGATAAGGATTTTTCGGTGAGTTGGAAATATTATCGTATCGATTAAATGAGATTTTGCCCGGATTTTGACTATCCTGATATTTATTCCATCGCTTTGTTTTAATTGAACGAGCTAAGGATATGGCTTGGCGAACTTTGTTCCGGCGAGAAATGAAAATAAACTTGAGATTGGGAAAAACTTCTTTCAACAATTCTAAATCAGACTTTGATGTAGTCTCAGAAGTTTCATGCAATCTTTGCAGAACTTCTTGACAGTTACACCACATTAACTTAACACCACTGACACCATTAGAAGATGCAAATGACTCCAGGGTTTTTTGAATATATTCTGGATAGTTACTAGAGTCTAACTTACTTTTTTTCTCCCATTCGGCTAGAAAAAACTCTTGAGGCTGACCTACTAATTTGGTATGGCTTAGGAGATCGCAGAGTAGAGTGCTTCCACTTCTCATTGTCGAGCAAATTATGTAAGTTTTTTTCAGATTCATAACTTATTCAATCAATTAATTTTTTCATGTACTGGGAAAATAAAAATTATAAATTTAATTTATCCTTGACTATAATCAAACTGAACTGATAAGGGAACAATTCCATGTTGACGCCAAGAGAAATAATTACCCGCTCCATAGATATCTACAGGCGGAATATTGATAATTGCCGCATCTTCAACTTTCAAAATAATTCCCATTCCCGGCAGACTAACCATGATATTAATCAAATAATCACCCCCCCCTAAATATCGAGTAATATCTTGATATTTAAAGACACAATTCCAGTCTTCTTGAATATTATCTAAAAATGAGTTAGCCATCCTCGGCCAAATATTAGAAACAAGAACTCCATCAGAAGTCGTTATCCGAACGGCTACTGCTAAACGAGAGATTTGTTTTTGAGCATAACCTTTGACTTCTACTTTGAGTGTTGATGTAGTTTCATCATCTTCGATAAAAGCATCAATACTGTGGAGTTCAAGCCCATGTTCTTCATTAACAATCTTGCCATTTAACTGAGAGCTAGCTCGACTAATCATGTGTTTTTCATAGGAATCAATGATGTCATCAACTTTTCCAGTTTCCCGGACAGTTCCTCCCTCTAGCCAATAAGCAACATTACATAACTTGCGAACTGCCGCCATTTGGTGGCTAACAAATAATACCGTTCTGCCTTCATTTTCGGTGATGTTTTCCATCTTACCAAGACATTTATTTTGAAAGGCAATATCCCCAACCGCTAAGACTTCATCAACGATTAAAATCTCGGGTTCTAGATGAGCAGCAACTGCAAAAGCCAAACGAACTCGCATTCCAGAAGAATATTTTTTCACTGGTGTATCGAGGTATTTATCTACTTCAGAAAAAGCAACTATTTCATCAAATTTTTGTTTTATTTCTGCCTTGCTCATCCCCAAGATTGCACCATTAAGAAAGATATTCTCTCGCCCAGTTAACTCTTGATGAAATCCAGTTCCTACCTCCAATAAACTCGCAACCCGACCTTTAATTGTAATTCTTCCTGTTGTGGGTTCTGTAATGCGGCTCAGAATTTTTAAGAGTGTCGATTTACCCGCACCATTATGACCAATAACTCCGACTCTATCCCCTTCTTTAATCTCAAAGGATAAGTCTTTTAACGCCCAGAATTCTTCACTACTGGGATCATTGGTTTGTTTTCCAAAAGGTTTGAGTAAACTTTGTCCGAAAGACTTAGCCCCATTTGCCATCTGATCTCGCAGCGTAGCATAACGCTCCTGCTTTTGATGACCAATAATGTATTTTTTGCCTAAGTTTTCGACCTGAATAATTGTCTCAGACATATATTTGAAGAATTACTGTTCCCTAATTGCTAAGTTTGATTAACTTTTCCGGAAAAATGCGTAAATTTTTTGAAATTCAATTCAATCAAATCACATCGGCAAAAGTTCGCTCTGTTTTTCGGAAGTACCAAACTCCCGTAGCAAATATTAGTACAACCAATCCAATAGACAAACTAAATCCCAACCAATAAATTTTAGTTTCTCCGCCGATAATTGCCCAACGAAACCCATCAATTACCCCAACAAGAGGATTGAGATAATAAAAAAACTTCAAGTCTTCGGGAACAATCGTGCTACTAAATCCAACGGGCGAAATATACTGACCAAACTGAACGACAAACGGCACAACATAGCGAAAATCGCGATATTTGACATTTAGTGATGCAAACCACAACCCTCCTCCTACAGAAGCTAAGACTGCAATCAAAACAAATAACGGTAATGTAATAATTCGCCAACTGGGAATAAAGTTATACCAAGCCATTAATCCCAGTAAAATAATTCCATAAACCAGAAAGTCAACAAAACTAACAACAACTGCACTAACAGGTACAATTAATCGCGGAAAATAAACCTTAGAAATTAAATTAGCATTCCCGATTAAACTATTACTACAGTTGGTTAGGGAATTGGCAAAAAATTGCCAAGGAAGCATCGCCGCAAAGACTAAAATTGGGTAGGGAACTCCATCGGATGGAAGTTTGGCGATTTTACCAAATACCACAGTAAATACAACCATTGCTAAAAACGGTCGAATTAATGCCCAAGCTATCCCAATAATCGTTTGCTTGTAACGAACTAAAATATCCCGCCAAGAGAGAAAGTAAAACAACTCTCTGTATCGCCACAAGTCTTGCCAATATTGGCGTTCTACTCGACCAGATTCAATGATTAATTCGGTAGAGTTTAGGGTCATAAATGGAATTAATGAAGATAAATCATACCGGATTTAAAGCAATGAAAACAGGTTTTGTTTTCACTCCCTTTTACTAAATCAAACTTCACTATCCGGATTGACCTCTGGAGTTTTACAAATCCCCTAGTTTTGTAAAGCTGATCGGTCTTAAGCTTTATAAATACCCTAGTTTTGTAAAATCCCTAAGCTGAACAAGACTCTGCTTGCTTGAGATCAAATATCTCGAAACTCCAACAGAGTCTTAGATTCAACTATTCTTGCTATCCCTGATCATTTATAGATCACTTAGTTTTGTGCAAATTTAGATTCGGATGCTTTTAAAGGAGAGGGAGAAACTTTGATATCATGCAGAACGTCTGATGATTCATTGTAGGATTCAACCAGTTTTCTTAACAAACTTGGCATTTGTTCTGTTTCTGTCTCTGGTTCTTCAATCATCGATTCTGAAGCCGTATCTAACTCCGACTCAACTGCCACAATAACTTCAGTTTTTTCCTCGGCTAAATTAACTGCGATCTTTGAATTAATTTGATTATTTTCAGGGGTAGAAGTGACCGGAGAAACAACCTCATTCGTTCTCACTTCTGAGGGCAGTTGATAAGGTTCAACTAATTTTTGCAATAATTTAGGTCTGGGATTGATCGCCGAAACTGAAGAATTAACTGTAGATGCAACTGTTATTTGAGATGGATTTGATCTCGAAATTCTAGAAACTCTCGGTTTTTGAGATCGGTAATTAGTAACTTCCCCATCTCTCTGACGATTCACCTCAGAAGTTGATAAAATTTCTTGGGGTTGTTCACTCGGAAAAACTGCCATCACGCTTCGAGGTTCAACCACGTATTGAGCCGCAAGTTTAGCCGAATCAGCAATAGAAAATTCAGGCATTGAAGCTTGTGAATTCTCCCTGACTTGCTGCGGTTGAGGAGTCGCCCTTGTCATCGACTGAGGTTCAACAATATATTGAGTTGCATTTGTTGAAGAACGGTTAGACAATTGCTCTTGAGGAGCAATATTATCTGGATAAATTCCCTCAAAACCATTGCTAATCATCGTCTCAGGTTCAACGATATATTCACCCCCTATCGGTTCACCGTCAAATAGAGGAGGTGGAGCAGGAACAGGCTGTAACCCCGATGGAAAGGCAGAAACAGCCATCGGTTCATTGATGATTTCTGGCTGTGGTAATTCTTCGATCGCCATCTCAATCGGTTCTGGAGCCTGAGCATCGCCGTCAAAGTTGAGGTACTCGGGAAAATACTCGTTGCTGAAATTCCCCGTCGGCTTGACCTTGGGCTGTTCAATCCGAGGAAGTGGGCGAGCCTTAACCACTAAATTACCAATATCGAGTGGCGACTGTTGCCAAATTTCTGGCTCATGTGGTCTAAAATTGGAAAAATTATCAGCTTTAACCGAAGGTGTCAAGTCTTGGGTGAACATCTGTCGGGGTGGGGCAACCGACTGTTCAACGCCATCTGAGGCAGCAACCATCAAATCCTCAGCATCCATCAGAGGATTTTCCTGAACACCGAGTTTAATCGGGCCAGTCTGGTTGGGTTGCTCGAGATGCTCGTTGACAGCCATACCTGTCAGTGTACAGCCGACTGCGGTAGCAATACAGCTTAGGGCGGAATTATTGATCACACTCATAGTCAATTCAGGGTTTCTGTTTCTCTGGGTCGGCATTCCCATCGCAAGGGAACCTCACCGGGTTCCGACCCCAATCTGAGTCGCAAAATCAAGCCCCCCAACTCGAAATTATACGGAAGTTAGGGTTAGATCGAGTAGAATTTTACTTCCGCACACTCTCCAAATATACGAGTTATGCAATCACCATCCGGATGAATAAACAGTAATTTTGCTGATCTCCGGATCGGTGACAAACACTTCGTAAATCTAAATAGTATTTCTTGATCATTGTCGCTGTTTTCGGGGTGATATCATTCGCACAAAATCCGCCTTTCTCCCCCTTTTAAATTCCGATTTGTTTTTGCTAATTGATCATTTGTTCAGTCAAGCACTCAAACAACGTTCATGCGCGTTTCTATTCTAACTGTTTTAACTCTGAGCATTCTGACCTCTGGAAATTGTGGTGCGACTCCGCATCCTTTAACCCTGACATTCACCTCAGTTGAACAAAGAATTGCTTCTCTCCCCGATTCAGCTTATTCTACTAATCCAGTCGGGCAACATTGGGCGCGAAGTTTTATTGAACCTTTAGTGCTACGAGGGATCATTCCTCCTCTCGACGGCAACTCAATTCAGCCGGATCAATTCATCACTCAAGCTCAATTTTCCTCCATTCTTCAAAATGCTTTCGGCGTTAATCCTCTCCAACCGGATATCGATCCCAATCAAAACGTTTCTCGCCTTGAAGCTTTGGTGACATTGGTTCAAGTTTTGAATTTGCAATCCCGTCAAATTACACCTGAGAGCTTAAATCGTTACTTTATTGATGCTCATAATATACCGAAATCAAACTTAAGTCAAGTTGCTGCGGCAACTGAAAATCGTTTAATTGTTAACTATCCGAATATCCGGGTTTTAAACCCCAATAAAAGTGCAACCCTTGCAGAAGTTTCTGCTTTTGTCTATCAAGCTTTAGTCAGTCTAGGAGAAGCCCCAACCCTGATTCAAACAGGCAACAACCCTCGAAATAATCCGCGTCAGAGAACCCCATCACCACCTCAAAATCCTCGGAGTTCTTCCTCTACAATTCAAGCCATCGAAGTTGCTGAAAATACAGACTATAATCTAGGAGGAGGGGATCGGATAGCCGTTTTTGTTGCTAACTTCCCCGAACACAATGGTGAATATGCTATCTTAACCAATGGCTTGATTAATATGCCCCTTCTGGGTCAATTTAAAGTCGCTGGAATGACGATTTTACAACTGGAGAGAAATCTAGAAGCCCGATTTTCTCAAACTATGAAAAGTCCGGAAGTGACCGTAACTTTAGTTTCTGCTAGACCGTTAAATATTGCGATCGCCGGAGAAGTCAATCGTCCGGGTGCTTATGCCTTGCAACTGCAAGTAAATCCGACAGAATTTCCCACCATTACCCAAGCCATTCAACTCGCTGGAGGAATTACCCAATCGGCTAATTTAAGAGAAATCAAAGTACAGCGAAAAATGGGTTATGGACGAGAAAAAATCATCGCTGTTAATTTGTGGGATTTATTTCAAAGTGGGGATTTGCGGCAGGATTTAACCTTAAGAGATGATGATAAAATTATCATTCCCACCTTAACTCGGGTTGATCTGACAGAAGCATCCCAACTCGCCAATAACAATCTTTATCCTACTGAATCCCTTCCCGCTAAAATTGCCATTGTGGGTGAAGTCTTTCAACCGGGTTCCTACACCCTACAAACCGGAAGTGGAGGTGCTGTGCTAACCGTTACTCGTGCAATCCAAGAAGCAGGTGGAATTACATCAACAGCCAATTTACGTCAAGTCAAAGTCCGTCGTCCTCTCAATAATGGTCAAGAACAAATTATTGATGTGGATTTATTTGCACTATTGCAAGGGGGAGATTTACGTCAAGATGTGATCTTAAAAAATGGCGATACTATTATTATCCCAACCCTGACTGATGTTGATTTAGCAGAAGCTCCACAGCTTGTTAATAATAACTTATATTCGGCTGAATCAAAACCTATGAAAGTCGCAATTGTGGGAGAAGTTGTGCGTCCTGGGCCTTATAATTTAACCGCCGATAGTGCAAGTGGTGGATTTCTAACTGTCACTCAAGCCATTCAACAAGCCGGAGGAATTACTTCATCTGCTAATTTACGTCAAATTCAAGTGAAACGTCTCAACCGCAATGGTACTGAAGAAACAATTAATGTAAACTTATTTGCGTTAATTCAACAAGGAGATTTACGTCAAGATGTAATCTTAAAAACTGGGGATACTATTATGATTCCTACTGCGGATAAATTAACACCGAACGAAGTAAATGATCTGGCTCGAAGTACCCTTTCTCCCAATACAATTAAAGTAAACTTTGTTGGGGAAGTGTTGCGTCCAGGAATTTTAGATGTTCCACCTAATACTCCTCTGAGTCAAGCCATTTTAGCGGCTGGAGGCTTTAATAATCGTGCCTATGAAGGAGCAGTCGAGTTAATTCGTTTATCTCCCGATGGAACCTTAGAAAAGCGAGAAATTAGTGTTAATTTTGCTGAAGGAATTACAGAAGAAAATAACCCGACTCTGCGAAATAATGATATTATTGTTGTCCGACCGACGGGATTAAATAAACTCTCCGATGACCTTGGTAATATTCTGAATGCAACTTCACCGTTTGGAATTATTTTTCAATTAATTGAGCGTTTATTTTAACAGTATAACTCTTTTTTTCGAGTCACTCACGCTAGGGAATATACACCCAGATAACAGTTTTGCTTACGGAATCTTAATCAGCAGGAGTGAAGGAGATTTTGAAGCAATTTTAACTTTTCCGCTTTTTTAACTTAACCATTTCTCCTATGGCTACTCCATCTAACTCCGAAAAATTAGTTTCATCAAAGCCTGAAAAATCCCTTCCCTCTCTCCCTTCCCTTTATCAAAATCAAATCAGTCCATCCAGAGAAGGAGAAGAAAATAATTTTGGTCAAATTTTTGCGATTATTCAGCGTCGCGTTATTTTAATTACCAGTGTTGCTTTTGCAGTGGCGGCGACAATGACGTTACAAGCTATCAGAAAACCCGTTGTTTATCAATCTGGTTTTCAACTCTTAGTTGAACCTGTAAAAAGTTCTAATAAACTGGCTGGACTCACCAATAGTTACGGGGGAAAAGTCACTGAAACTTCTCTAGATTATGAGACTCAGATTCAGATTTTAAAAAGTCCTCAACTGATTAATAAAATTATTGAAAATGAAATTTCTCCACAATATCCGCAATTGAGTTATGGTTCGATTATCAGTAAATTATCTATTTTTAGACAAGGAGAAACAAAAATATTAAATATTCGTTATAAAGACTCTAATCCAGAGCGGGTGAAATTTGTACTCGATCAATTAGCAATTGGTTATTTAAGATATTCTCTCCAAGAACAACAAACAAATCTCCGTCAAGGATTACTCTTTGTAGATGAACAATTACCCGAATTAATCAATCGAGTGGATACCTTACAAGCCAGACTCGAACGATTTCGACAACAATATAATTTTATCGATCCGCAAACTCAAGCCCAAAAATTATCCGCTCAAGCTGAAAATTTATCGGCTGAAAAGTTTGAAACTCAAAAACAATTAGTTGAAGTTCAAACCCGCTACTCAATATTACAACAAGATGAAGGAGCAATTGCTGTTTTAAATTCTTCGGCAAACTATCAACAATTAATCGGTCAAATCCGACAAATTGAAACCCTAATTGCCTTAGAATCTACCCGCTACCGTTCTAACAGCGCTCCAATCAAAAACCTACTCAACCAACGCCAAAACTTAATGCCTTTACTGAGTCAAGAAGCTCAACAAGTTTTAGGCTCTCAAGTCGCTGCTGTCACCAATGAACTATTATTATTACAAGTTCGTTTAAATGCTATTTCTCAAGCCGAAACCCAAGTCAATCGTCAACTTGAACAAATGCCGACTTTAGACCGTCAATATACTGATTTACAACGGGATTTAACCATTGCAACCAACAGTCTCAATCGCTTTTTAGAAAAACGAGAATCTCTACAAATTGAAGGCGCTCAAACAGAAGTTCCCTGGCAAGTTCTATCTCCTCCCGCTCGTCCGGGTGCGCCTGCGGACAATTTAATCAATCAAATTATGACGGGTATTTTTGGCGGTTTAGCAGCCGGAGTAGCAGTGGCATTTCTCCTCGAACGTTTAGATAATGTATACTACT
>NZ_AUZM01000014.1 GCF_000478195.2 Lyngbya aestuarii BL J
GGTTCAAAGGGAACAAAACCCGCATCTTTTTGGGGTTTAATATGGGGGGGTTGTAACGAAGGTTCAAAAGGAACAAAACCCGCCTCTTTTGATGGGGGTGTGGTATTTTTATGATTAGCTTTGGCTTCGGTTTCTAACGAATAACGGTTTCTTAAGTCTTCTAAGGTGTTTTTCGCCCAGGTTTGAACTTTTGCTTTGGGATGTTGTGTCAGAGTATTACAGAGGGCGATCGCTTTTTGAAGGTTGCGAGTTCGTTCATAGGCGACAACTAACCCCATTTGCGCCTTTATTCCGGCGCTTCTGTGCGGTTGAGACTCGGCGATCGCTTGGAGATGGACGATCGCGGTTTGATATTGTTTTTGTTTCAGCGCCGCTAACCCCGTTTCCAGAGAAGGATTTTCTTCTGGTGAGTTTTCTGAACCCGACGCAGGAGGACGAGGAGTAGATGACATGATGTTTCCTCCACTTGGACTTCTTTTTAAGATAGCTTAGTGTGGGGGAGTTTTGAGTATTTTATCAGATTGTTACAATATTTTTCTAACTTTTGGTGGATTTGTGGCGATTTTTTAATTAGAGGATGAATTAAACAGTGTTAGCGATTAGAATTAATTGTACTGGATGAATAAATTAAGAAACAGACGGTAAAACCTCTTGCAAATAGTAATTTATTAAAGGATCGATTCGGTAGTAATGTTGACCTGCTTCTAATTTATTTTCAATCAGCGATCGCTTTTCTAATGAACTTAAAATATTAACCAGTTCTGAACAGTCGCAAGGGGGTTTAAAATGATCGCAAATTTCAGTTAAAGTCAGATCGGTTTTGGAATTGGCTATCTTATAGAGAACCATTTTTTCGATTTTCGAGAGTCGCCCAAACTGACGGCTGAGGCGATCGCCAAACTCCCCAAAGAAAGCGGGGTACTTGATAAACTCGGTTGTATTACCTGCAAAGACGGTTTGAATCGTTTTTCCGATGGTTTGTAAAGCCAGGGGATTTCCGTTATATTCACTGACTATCTGTTCCAGATTTTCTGCTTCGACTATTCCTTCATTTTTGAGGATTTGTTTTGCATTTTCCGGTTTTAAACCCCCAACTTTTAAGCAAGGAAAGGCTTTATTTTTTCCCGTTGATATACTAACTTTTCTCGGGGTTTCACTGCTGGTAATCAGCAAACAGCTTTGATGGATAAGTTGACCCATTTTGTTGAGAAATTCTCCGTAGGGTTGATATCCTTCTTTGTAGTGACCCACTAGCGTATTGGGTTGAAATAGGGATTCCCAATTATCTAAAATGATTAAGCATCGATGTTTTTGGAGAAACCTGATTAGAGTTCGTATCCCGTCAGCAATAATAACAGATTGGTTAAAGTTTGAGGTCGAGACTCTAGATTGAACTAATTTCTGAAATAACTGACTGATTAAATATTCTTCTGGGTGTTCTGAAGTTTGAGATTCACTGAAAAATTGAATCAAATCTGTGAGAAGATAAGTAAAGGGCGGAGCATGATCGAGGTTTCGCCAGATAATATATTCAAACTCGTTTTGTATTTGTCCGGCTAATTTAGAAGCAAGGGAAGTTTTTCCAACCCCTTGTATTCCGGAGATCGCCACCACCCGACAGCGATCTTCGATTATCCATTGTTTAAGTGTCGTCAGTTCAGTTTCCCGTCCATAAAACGTAGAAACATCTATCGCTTCTATCCAGTCAATTTTTTTGGGTTTAACAGGTGAAGGAGTTGTGAGAGAAGCCGAAGTTGTGAGGGGTTGTTGGGGAGGATCTTCAGCTATCAATTCTAAAACCTCCACTGCTTGAGAAATCGGAGTTTCTTCGGTATTAAGATGAGTTGACCGTTGATATCCTACTTGGAGAAATACACAAACATCTTTCCAATGTCCTAGAGATTGGTCAGTTAGGGCTTCTACATAACGATACAATCCCCTTGATAAATCTACCCTTAAACCCGAACAACTTCGATGAAGTTCTGTGGCAATTTCCGAGGGACTCAAACCACAAAGCAACCCCCGCAACATTGTTTTTTCTGTTTTGGTGAGTTGTTGTTTCTCACTATGTTTATGGAATTGTTTGGCTGCGGTGAGGTCGGTGTAGAGTTGTTCCAGGTTCCAGTTGTTCTCCGCTTCGAGAAACTTCTGGTCTAGTGAACGCTTCAATTGGCCAGTTGAAGTTGTCATTTCAATTTTTGTTGTTATAACGATGAGCTTGTCGCACCCTGTAAAGCTGTTTTTGATTCTTCTCAGAACGAGCGCGAAATTACGGGCAAGTTAATTAAACACCCCAAAAACTCCGTAAATTCATTGAAACTTTACGGTACATTTTTTACCGTACCTAACAAACCTAACACGTTACCTAACACCTTGTCTAGATTACCTAACAAAATTTATTAAAAACTCCTAATAGTTGTTAGGTGACATTGGGTTTTAGAGTTTTTTAATATAGAAGCAAGATGAGACACGACAAACCAAAAGACGATCTCATTCGTATCAACTCTTATATCTAGCTGAAGTAAAGATGAAGATTCAAAAAATTGACGGTTGGATTGAAAAATATCGCTACGAGGTTGGCAGTTTTCCCGAAACTAAGCCAGTTACATGGAAAGGTATCGACATGACGGTGGAAGAAGCCGAAATGGTGATCCGAGAACTTGAACAACAAAAATTAAAACTTCAACACTCTATGAATAGAGTACAAACAGGTGGAGAAATAACCTCAATTGCATCAACTGCTCTGGGATTGACAGCAATGGTTACGGGCGTGGCGTTGATGGCATTTCCGCCAACGGCAATTGCGGGTGCAATTACAATTACATCAGGTGCTGGAACAGCAGGAATTGGCAAAATGGTAGGTAGGGGGGTCACCAAGCTTGGTACGAACACCAACACCCAAGTCATCGAGCAGATTGATTACTACATCGACTCTCTCAAAGAGGCACTGCGTAGGTAGTAGGTTGGATTGAACTGGAGTGAAACCCAATTCATAATTTCGCTGCTCGACTCAATTAATGTTGCGTTCTACGATCGCGTAAAACTTAATATTTAAACTTCAAGGGTAGAGACTGTATCTATCCTTTTTTTATTGATAGCAGTCAGTTGAATTAAGCCAAAGTTCAGCTTAACTGATGAGAATTGCGATACACTTGATACAACGTCACGCGATCGCACCCAATTAATTGATTCAGATTCGGTATGACTTTGTTAAGTTATTGCAATACAATCATCCTAACAAATTTTCTAATAAAATTCTATGAGCTATTAGGTGAATGTATCTGATAATAGCTGATAAGATATTAATGGTTGCAAATGAAATCAATTAAGTTAGAGAATATGACTTCTAAACAAGAGAAAAATATTGCAGACTTTATTGATAAAGTTTATATCCATGATTGGAGACTCAATATAAGACTAGGTAACGAAGGATTGAAAAAACTTATTGAATCACTTCCTGAAGAGTATATTAAAGATACCGAGTATAACAAGCACAGCTTGAAATGGTTTAAATTTCGTGGAATTGATACAAAGAGACAAGAAATCAAAATTGAATTCCGTCTGAGAGTTAAAAAGTACGAAAATGTTCTGGTCGGGCGAGTCAAAATTTACGATAATGCTTGGGATGTAAAGGCGGGTCTCAAATTAGAAGTAGACGCTAACCGAAAGCTTACTGGCAAAATCACAGTCAGAGATCATAAGTCAGATATCCCCAGTGGCATACTTGGTATTTTTGATGTTGCTTTGAGTTCAATCTCAACAGGTTCTTTGACTGTGCTTAACTCAATTTTTACAGGAAATTTATTCACGTTTTCCAGTGCAATCATCGGCAAAAAATTAGATGGTCTATCACAAAATATTCCAGATTATGTGCTTAAAACCATTAATGATAAAGCAGGAAAATATGAGGTAGTTTATTTGGAACGAGTGAAGTATAAAGAAGATAGTGTAATCATTCAAACTAATACATTGGAAGGAGTTGACTTGAAAGAGCTTCTCTAAAAGGTTAAGATGAATATAGACATCCTAAAAATTATCGCATTCGTGACAGTTTGTTAGAACGGTAGTAGTTTCTTCTCTAAAGTCATAAACTTAGAAGTTCACATGAGAGGGTAGAGACAGTCTCTATTCTTTTTTATTGATAAGAGTCAGTTGAATTAAGCAAAAGTTCAGTCTAAATATTGTCGAGCTTATAAGTCAACTCAAAAATATATTGTTTAATTAAAGGTTTTCCCACTCATCTTGTGAAATCCCCGCTTGCATTAAAATTCGTTTTAATAGATTTTTACTAATATCTCCTTGATGGGGATTTGGAATCCTAACTCGTAAACTATCCCGCACCATATGACGACGGGATATAGGGCCGAAAGGTGGCATTAAGCAATAGGCTCCACTTTCAAACTGACTCCATCAAACTCTGGCAATTTGTGACCCTGAGCAATACCAATTAGTATCCATTCTTCTAGAACTTCTAATAGTTCATTACGGCATTCTTCTAAGGTGTTTCCAGTTGCCCAGACTCCTGTAGCGCCCGGAATTGAACCGTAAAAACCTTCATTATCTTCGAGTATTTCATACTGCGCTGTCTGCATTGCTTTTTGAAGATATTTTTGAATCATTTTTCTAGTTTCATTTCTCGGTTGAACAATTGATGGGTTAACGACAATATAGCAGTGTGAAATAATTCGGAAAAATTCTACCCGTTTACCGCCCCCATTATTGGGGGTTTGGGGGCTAAATAATTTTCAAATAATTAAAGAATTGCTATATAACCCATTTTATCCTTGAACTAATCTTTTTACAATTCGTCGGGATTTACTCCCAGTTCCCGCAACCGTTCTGCGAGTTTTTCTGCGCGTTCTTCTCCTGTTAACAACAAATTCCCTTCGTTATCCCACCAACGCAACCAGGGTAATTCCATATTACCATAACGTCCTTGCCAAATTCCTAATTCAACGTTTAAAGGTGAAATTGGATAATGTCCCCGTTCGTTTGCCGTAACAGGTTGATAGCAATTGTCTACTAAATGATACAATTCAACCGAGGCTTTTTTAACTTCATAAATTCCATAATAGGGAACTCTAATCGCCTGTTCGTAGACCCAAAATTTACCCACTTTTCCATCACCATTAACCACAGATGCGGGTGGGGTTCGATCTCGTTCTTCCGAACCAGAACCCGAAACGAATTCTAAGACAATTAAAGGGGCAATATACTCTTGCCACAGTACATAGGAACGTCTGACTTCTCCATTAACAAGCGGCTTAACATTGGGAACATAAAACCAGTCGGGTGCAACAGCCCCTCGTTCGGGCGGTTCTGTTAGACGCCAATAAATTCCGCAGTCTTGACCGATGGCGTATCGTCCGTCAGGATGAAGTTTATCTAGGGTAGATTTAATAGAATCTGTCAGTAGAATACTCTGGGGATGTTCTTGAAAGTTTTTCACAAATGTACCATCGGATTCGGGAAGTTGAGTGTGATCCGGAAGTGAGGTGATACCGAGTTCAGATTGTACCATAATAGCTCCTGTTTTCTCAACTTGTTTGTATTTTGTATGGGTCTTTTATCCGTTCAAAAATTGATTGGTTAACAATAATATAGCAGTGTGAAATCATTCGGAAAATCCTACCTGTTTACAGCCCCCAGGATTGGGGGTTTGGGGGCTAAACAACTGTCAAATAATTAAAGAATTGCTATATAACCCATCTTATCCTTGAACTAATTTTTTTACAATTCGTCGGGATTAATCCCTTGAGAACGCAATAATTCAGCCAATTGTTCGGCCCGTTGTCGTTGTTGTTCTAGTTTAAGTTCTGCACGTTCAGCGCGTTGGCGTTCCAATTCTACTTGTTCCCATCCTGTTAACAGTAAATTTCCCTGTTCATCCCACCATCGCAACCAAGGGAGTTCTGAATTTTGATAGCGACCTTGCCAAATTCCCAGTTCAACACCCAGAGGTGAAATTGGATAATGATCTCGTTCGTTAGCAGGAAGTAACTGATAGTGACCCGCAACTAAAATATAAACCTCGACGCTGGCTTTTTGAACTTCATAAATTGCATAAAATACCGGACGAATAATCTGTTCATAGACCCAAAATTTTCCGGGTCTTTGAGGTTCGGGTTGATTTCGACGTAACGGCGTTTGATCGCGTTCTTCCGAACCGTCGCCCGACACGAATTCGATTACAATTAAAGGCGGAATTAACTCTTGCCAAAGCACATAGGAACGACGAATACCATCAATTGTGGGAGGCACATTCGGCACATAAAACCAGTCGGGACTTTCTGCACCCCGTTCGGGAGGTTCGGTCATTCTCCAGTAAATTCCGCAGTCTTGACCGATGGCATATTGTCCGTCAGGATGAAGTTTATCGAGGGTGGTTTTAATTGAATCCGTTAATAAAATGCTTTGCGGATGTTCTTGAAAATTCTTCACAAATGTACCATCAGATTCGGGAAGTTGAGTGTGATCGGGAAAGGGTTTAATTTCCGGTTGAGAACGAGTTAACTGAGACATAATGTGAATTCAGCAATTCTAAACTTATATTTTACATCAATAACAAATTAATGACTAAATGAATAACTCTTTTTTCTCAGAAGAAAAACGGTTTTTTGGGTCGAGGATGAAAATTTAACAGAATTTGGAGGCAATTTAGTTTTAAAATATAGATTGCCAATGCAACGGCTTCACATTCATTATGCAAAGTTCTGATTTACTGCTAGCGTTTCAATTTACGTCCCCCGGGCCGATTATGCTGCGGTTGGGGCCAATCGCCATTCGCTGGTATGGTTTTTTAATCGCATCTGCGGTGTTAATTGGCGTGACGCTTTCTCAGTACCTCGCCAAACGTCGTCAGGTTGATCCGGATTTGATCGGAGATTTAGCAATCTGGTTGGTGATTGGGGCGATCCCCTGTGCCAGACTTTATTATGTTGCCTTTGAGTGGGAAAATTATGCTAATGATCCGGCAAGTATGATCGCAATCTGGCGAGGAGGAATTGCAATTCACGGGGCAATTATTGGGGGAATTATTGCGGCTTTAATCTTTGCTAAAATCCAGCGAGTTCCGTTTTGGCAATTGGCGGATTTAGTCGCTCCTTCTGTTATTTTAGGTCAGGCAATTGGACGCTGGGGAAATTTCTTTAACTCCGAAGCGTTTGGAAGTCCAACCGATCTCCCCTGGAAACTTTATATTCCGCCTGAAAATCGTCCACCTGAGTATGCAAACTTTGAATATTTTCATCCGACTTTTCTCTATGAGTCGCTGTGGAACCTTTTAGTTTTTATCTTACTTATGGTATTATTTCTTAGAGGATTAAAAGGTAAACCTCCGTTAAAACTGGGGACTATATTTTTAGTTTATTTTGTCGCTTACAGTGCAGGTCGAGTTTGGATAGAAGGATTAAGAACAGATAGTTTAATGTTTGGGCCGTTGCGAGTTGCTCAACTGGTGAGTTTAAGTGGTATTATATTAGGATTAGCAGGTTTAGCGTGGCTTTATGTGCTAAATCGTTCTCTACCAGATGTGGTTTCACCCAAGCAGCAACGGGATGTATCTTAAAATAAAAACCCCTAGATCGAATGATCTAGGGTGTCAACCAGGGTGCATCTACCATTATTATTCTCTAGAAAACTCGGGCAATATCCGGAACAAAAAAATAGATAAAAAAATGCCCCAGATTTAAAATCTGGAGCTTCAACCAGGGTGCATCTACCACTATTTATATCTAGAGAAGTTTAGTAATATCCGGAATTAATCGATAATTTTGACAAAAAAAATGCCCCAGATTTAAAATCTAGAGCTTTAACCAGGGTGCATCTACTCTTGATTATTATCGAGATCACTTTGACAATATCCGGAACAACAAAAAAATAGATAAAAAAATGCCCCAGATTAAAAATCTGGAGCTTCAACCAGGGTGCATCTACCATTCTCTTTATCAAGAAAAGTTTGGTAACATCCGGAACAGTTTGGAAAATTGATTAATTTTTGAGCAGTTTTAACTATGAACAGATCAGCTACAAATTCACTACAACCTGCGGTTTATATTGTTGGTGCCGGACCTGGCGATCCTGAGTTACTGACGATAAAAGCCCAACGCTTACTCGCCCAAGCCGATACGATTTTGTATGCGGATTCGTTGGTACCTCAACAAATATTACAGGATGTGCGTTCTGATGCAGAATTAATCGCCACAGCCAATAAAACCCTAGAAGATATCATTCCGATGATGATCGAACGGGTGCGACAAGGGCGTTCTGTCGTGCGTTTGCATTCGGGCGATCCAAGTTTGTATAGTGCCATTCACGAACAAATTCATCAGTTAGCCGAGGCGGAAATTGCGGTTGAGGTGGTTCCCGGAATTAGTGCTTATCAGGATGCAGCCGCGAAATTACAGCTAGAATTGACGGTACCTGAGTTGGTGCAGACGATTATTTTAACTCGATTTAGTGGGCGGGCGACTTCGGTTCCTCCTCGCGAGGCTTTGGCGGGTTTGGCGGCGCATCAGGCGAGTTTGTGTTTATATTTGAGTGCGCGTCATGTCGAACAAGCCCAGCAAGAATTATTGGAACATTATCCGGCTTCAACTTCTGTGGCAATTTGTTATCGTTTGGGATGGCCGGATGAAAAAATTAGAATTGTGCCGTTGACGGAAATGGCAAAAGTGACTGAAGAAGAAAAGTTGATTAGAACAACGCTTTATGTGATTAGTCCGGCGTTGGGAAATCAGAAAACAACGACGCGATCGCAATTATATCACCCTCAGCATTCCCATTTGTTTCGCCCAAATTCTAAAAAATCTCAAAAAGTTTAGGGCGAAAAACCAGCAAGTAGGGGCGCTGCGGTTTGCGCCCGTACAGGTATTTTTATAGCAAATAACTAACGATGACTTTTAATCAAAAACACGCGATTATTACGGGGGGTTCGAGTGGGATTGGGAAAGCGACAGCGAAGTTGTTAGCTGCATCGGGGGCGAATATAACAATTATTGCTCGTTCTGCGGAGAAATTAGAAACAGCGAAAGCGGAAATTGAAGCGGTTAAATTACAGTCTGAACAGCGAGTTTTTACGCAAGTTGCGGATGTTTCTGATCGCCTGATTCTGGAAAGGGTTATTGAAAATTCTGTTAAGGAATTGGGCGCTCCCGATATTTTAATTACATCGGCAGGAATTTCGATTCCGGGTTATTTTCAAGATTTGCCCATCGAAACTTTTGAAGAAACAATGGCGATTAATTATTTTGGTTCGTTGTATGCAGTTCGGGCGGTTTTGCCTTATATGGAACCGCAGAAACAGGGTAGTATTGTGCTAATTTCGTCAGGTGCGGGATTGATTGGAATTTATGGTTATACGCCCTATTGTCCGTCAAAGTTTGCATTACGAGGGTTGGCGGAATCTTTGCGAGGGGAACTAAAACCGTTAGGAATTCAAGTAACAATTGTTTATCCGCCTGATACGGATACACCGCAATTAGAAGCAGAAAATCAGACGAAACCCCCGGAAACAAAACAGATTACCGAAACGGCGAAAATGTGGCAACCTGAAGATATTGCTCAAGAAATTCTTGGCGGAATTAAAAAGAATAAATTTGCTATTACACCGGGAATTGAAATGACCTTGTTGAGTCGGTTGCATAGTTTGTTAGCGCCGGGATTAAATTGGTCTTTTGATCAAATTGTTACTCAAAATCGAAGGAAAAAATAGGTTTTTCCTAATAATTACTAACTAGGGTTTGTAAACAAGGCTTAAATATTCTCGATAACTGCAAATTTTATTGTCTCGAACATCAAAGGAAATGGCAACTTGATTGTTATAGGGTTTTCCAAACATTAAGCCTTCAGATTTGCCCTCAAAAACAACAGTGGTTTCATTAAAAGTAGTTCGTTCGAGGGTGAAAAATAAACCCTGACTAAATACTTTCTCAGACACATAAGCTAAAAATTCAGCCATGCGTTCTTTTCCTTCATTTAACCCTTGATAGGGGCCTGCGGGAAATGAGAACGTAAAGTCATCACTCAACATAGCAATGAATTGTTCCCATTCTCCTGTGGCTAAACCGTGACGAAAATGTTCAAAGGCTTGTTGGGCAGTTTCGAGCGTTTGTTGTGTTCCTTTCATCGATACAAACTAGAGACAATTGTTGCAATTATAGCCTCTTTTACGATTAGATTGTATCAATTTCTTCCTCTAGTATTCGCAAAATTCGAGAAAGATATTCTGTTCGCCATTGTTCTCGGTTTTTGGAAGTTTTTTCATCGGGTTGATAGGTTTCAATTTCTGATGTTGATAAGATTCCTTTTGTTTCTAACACCCGTTCTACGGTATCTAAACGTTCGCGGAGTACAGAAACTTCACCTGCTAACGCCATAATTATTCCTAACAATTTATCCTGTTGAGGATCGTTGAGGTAAACGGGGCGTTGTCCTTTTGCTGTTTGTACCATTAGATTGTTTTCTAATACTTATTTTTGGGCAGTGATCACAAACCAAGTCGGACGGTTGCTAACGGGGGGTGTTTTTTGATAAGAATAATTTTGGGGTGTTTTACAACTATATTTGCGAATAAAGTTTTCACTCACTTTTTCCGAGTTAAAACCCGCTTTTTTAACAATAGCAGTTAAATCTAACTCTCGCATTTCACCCCAAAAAGGTTCGTTGTTGTTTATGGTTTGCCAGTCGGAAATAAAAGCTGTATAAGCATCCATATGGCGGTATAAAGGCGCATCTAGATGAATCATAATCCCACCGGGCGCTAGTAAGCGATAAGATTCTCGCATGACGTTTTCAATGGCAGAAGCGGGTATTTCATGCAACAAAATATGAGAGACAATTAAATCAAATGTTCCGTCGATAAAGCTGGTTTTTTCGGCATTTTGTTGGGAGAATTGGACTCGTTTCTTTAAGGCTTCTGCCCGAGCGTGACCGTAGTGTAACATGGGTGAACCAATATCAATCCCATGAATTTCTGCATCGGGATAAGCATCAACATAGGGAAGGGTGCTGTGACCGACTGCACATCCCATATCAAGAATTTTTTTAGGTTGAAAATGAGGATAATTTGGTTGGAGATAATTTTGAATAATGGAATGCCCCATGTTATCATTAAGCGTTCCCAACCAACCCAAACCATAAACATAAACACCCCGATCATAAACGGCACCGGCTGCGAGATCATTTTCAATAATTTCAGTATGATATCCTCCCGGCATACAATGAATATCAACTTCGCTCATATAAGCGGGTGTTTGGAAGTTAGGATCGAGAATTAAAGAACCAATTTGATTTTGTATATTTTTAGCTTTTTTAATCAGATCGGGAAGTTGACGTTCAACGCTTGAACCCACCGACTCCCACATCATTTCCTGTTGAAATCGCTTTAAAATACTCCACCAATGATAATAGGATTGAGTTTGCATTTCTTGTAAAATTTCATGGCGATTTTCGGGAACACGTTGATGTTTTTCTTCAAAATTAGGCTTGACATTTTTTTCATAAACTGTCTTAATTCCCGATCCCATTTTACGATTCACATAAAGAGATAGGCTCTGCACAAAGTTTTGACGGGCTAACTCATCATGGGTTGTCTGCGGGAGAATTGCGTGTTTAAATTGTGCGTTCATGGTTTAGGTGGTGTCAAGAAAAAAACAAGGTTCTATGGTCATAATTCCCCCAATATTGGGAGTTGTGCGAGTTCGATGCAAGGCTGACAGTCAGAGAAGTTTGAGGTTAAAATTGGGTATTGAGATTAAGGCTATCTCGAACTCAGATTAGGATTGATTAGCTATTTAAATCTTCCTAAAGATTGACTGTTGTTTGCTGTATGGGTTGATACTGCATTTATATATCGAATTTGGTAAAATTTATATACTCCCCAATTATTTTTCAAGGTTAAATTAAGAATAACTGGAAAATTTACTATTGGGGTTTTGATTAATCAAATGAAACAAGTACAGTATTTTTGAAAGATGACAAAGCGCGAAGTTATTATCCCTGAAGGAATGGAAATTCTCTATGAAAAATTTCACTATTGTCCCGGAATTAAAGTCGGAAACACATTATATATTTCCGGTCAAGTGGGCCGTGATAAAAATTTACAAGTTGTTGAAGAAATAGAAGCCCAGTTTGTTCAAGCCTTTGAAAATGTTAAGGCTGTTCTTAATGCTGCTGGAGGAAGTTTTGATGATGTTTTCGAGATGATTACTTATCATGTAACCGGAACTCCGCCAACGACTCCCGAAGAACAAAAACAGTTTAAAATTCCGAATTTACAACTTTTTATACAGGTGAAAGACCGCTATTTTGTTAACCAGTATCCAACTTGGACCGGGGTAGGAATAACAGCTTTATCTACACCGGGTTTGTTAGTTGAAATTAAGTGTACTGCTATTTTAGGATAAGCAAAATCTCAACTAAAATTGAACGACAACTTTTCCACAGTTTTTCCCTCCGAGTAAGTAATTAACCGCAGAGGGAATAGATTCAATTCCTTTAAATTCGGCCGAATCAATTGCAACTTGAATTTGACCGGATTCGAGTAAATGAAATAAACGATTTCTAGCTTCTAAACTGTATTTTTGATAAAGTGGCATCAGAAAACCTCTAACTGAAGCCCCTTTCCAAAAGATTTTTTCATAAATTCTGGGTTGATTTACCACTTCTAATTGTTCTGCATATTCGGAGATAAAACCAACGACAATTAAGCGACCTCGAACGGCTAAATTATCAACGCAAACATCAAATATTTTGCGACCAATACATTCAAAAACCAAGTTAATTCCCTCTGGATATTCTTGCTGAAGCACCTCGTTTACATCTTCTTTTCGATAGTTAATTACCCGGTCGCAACCCAATTTTTTGAGTAGGTTGGCTTTGGCTTCTGAACCGCAAGTTCCGATTACATGATTTCCCGCTAATTTTGCCACTTGAACGGCTATGTGTCCGGTTCCTCCTGCTGCTGCGGTGACTAATATTGTCTCTTGAGTTGTCATTTCTCCCACCTGTTCTAAGGCGACTAAAGCAGAAATTCCGGTGGGAATTAATGTTAAAATTTCTGGGGTTGCTTGGGGAACTTTGATGGCGAGGTTTGCATCAATTACCTGATATTCGCTATAGCCACCCCCCCGAATTGTTGTGGCGACAGCATCACCTATTTTTAAAGTGGTAATATTTTGACCAACCGCTACGACTTCCCCCACCGCTTCAACGCCCAATTCAAAGGGCGGAGTGGGTTGAAAATAGGGAATCTTTCCTTGAGATAATAAAGTATCAAAACCGGCATTGACTCCAGCAAATTTATTTTGAATGACAATTTCATTATCTGCGGGTTCAAGTAAGGGAACTGTAATGATTTCAATAGCGGATTTAAAGTCGCTACTAATTTGATTTGCAACTAATTTTTTGTACGTTTTCGGGTTCATTTAATTGGGTGTCTCATCTAAAAAGTTAATTACGGCTTCAGTAACTTCTTGATAAACTTGATTCATCATACAAATTGTACCGCTAGCAATTTCAACAACTGTGTTATTCGGGATAACTTGAGAAACAAAATGGCGTTTTTCGGCTGCGGCTAACCCCAAACGTTCAAATTCATAAACATCATCTAAACCCCATAAAATAAGGGTTGAACATTGAATTAAACGAAATCGTTCTTCCGCTTCTAAACAATAATTTTTAACCGCCCAAACTGCATACAAAGGATGACCAAAACATTTTAAATCATCCAATACCCAACGATGATTAAGTTCAGCCGAACCTATATAACGAGAACGGGCTAACCAACGTTTCATTAAATGTGAACCATCGGGTTGAATTTGAAAGCCAATGTCATAAAATTCAGAGAGTTTGGCTTGTCCAGCTTCTCCAAAACCCGCAACATTTCCTAAGATTAATTTCTTGACTCTATTGGGGTAAGTGGCTGCAATTTCTCCGGACACAAAAGCCCCAGTATGATTTCCTAAAATGCAAGCTGTTTCGATTTTGAGTTCATCTAAAAGAGCAATTGCCGTTTTAGCATAGTCAGAAATTGTGTACATTCTCGGGGGTTTATCGGAGTCTCCAAACCCCATTAAATCCATTGCAATGACTTTTTTTGTTTGGGCTAAAATCGGCATTAATTCCCGATATTCGTCACCACTGCGAGGATTCATATGTAATAACAGTAAAGGTTCTCCCTCTCCCGCGATTCGGTAATGGATTTGACCATCTTCTGTGTCTAAGAAAGCTCGTTTTATTTTTATATTCATGGTTTTTAAATTAATGAATCTATGAAGTTTTTAAGAAATCGTCCACTAACTTGCAAATATTTTCAGGTTGTTGATTCATCATCCAAAGCGTACCATTTTCAATTATAATCTCTTGAATGTCAGGAATAGACTCAGATAGCCAAGTTTGATTTTCTGCTTTTGCTAAACCTGCTTTTTCTAAGGGTTCTAACGCTTTATCTCCGGTTAAAACTAGAGTTGGAGATTGAATCTGTTTAAATCTTTCTTTTGCTAACAAACAGTAATTTGCTACAGCAACACCCGGATAGACAGGAAAACCAAAGCATTTTAAATCATCAATCACACAACGATGATTTAACTCTCCATTTCCTACATAATTAACACGAGAAAGCCAACGTTCCATTAAATGAGAACCATCTTCTTTTATTTTAAATCCTATTGAATATCTTTGCACAATTTTTTGCTGTTCTTCGGCATCAAATCCATGCACATTACAGAGAATTAATTTATTAACTCTTTCTGGATAAATCGCCGCCAATTCTCCCGCAATATAACCGCCCGTTACACTTCCGAGAACGTTGCTTTTTTCTATCCCCAACTCATCCCAAAGTGTAATAATGTTTTGAACATAATCAGCGACAGAATACTCTCTAGGCGGTTTGTCTGAATCTCCCAACCCCATTAAATCCATTGCAATCACTTGTTGACTTTCGGCTAAAATGGGGATAATTTCTCGAAATTCATCGCCGCTTCGAGGTGTCATGTGTAGGAGTAAAATAGGTTCTCCTTTGCCAGCAATTCGGTAAAGAATTTGTCCGTCTTCTGTGTCTAAATATGCTCTTTTCACTGGCTGTTTCATTATCTAAATTTTTATTTTGAACAACAATTAAATTCCCAATTTTATTGCATTCGTTCTTCCTGAATTAAAGTGCGTTGATAGACTTGATTGTTTTTGAACCATTGCCAAGTGCGGGCGCGATAATTGTTACAAGGGCTAATTTGAATCATTTCATAAATATAAGCATCCGGTACGCCTTTATAAGCCAACCACAAAATCAGAGTAGATTCATCTGCTTCCCACGCTTTTCCGGTAATGCGTTCAGTATCAAAAATAAGTTTGTTATCCTGATAGATGCCCGGGAATTGATGTTCTTCTTGTTTACCATTTTCCCAGTGATAACGGTTGATTTGAAAGTAGGGATAATCCCCTGTTTCGGGAAATTGACAGGTTAAATGAGATTGATGTTTATCGATAATTTTCCCTTCCGTATTAACGAGGGTATAGCTTCCTGTCCAGTCTCCTTCATGGCGGGCTAAAACGGGCATTTTTTCGCGCAGATTGGACATAATTTATTCTCCTCTTTTAAATTTATAATTGTACTTTGAGGATATCTGATTTTAACAGAAGAATAAGATTGTTTTTCATTGTTTATGAACTTTTTAGTTTTGTCAATACCACCAGGGGTCTACAACGGGTTGTGTTTTGGTTAAGAGGGCTTTTTTGCGGAAAAATCGAGCCATTGAAGCCGCCCCCATTCGTGAACCTCCCAAACCTGAAGATTTAAACGAATTTTTTTCACCTTCATTAATTAAAGCGGTTAACCCTGCATCATTAATACTAATTGCCCCGGCTTCTATCTGTTGGGCGACTTCTAATGCTTCTGTTTGTGAAGCAGCAAAAACAGCCGCACTCAACCCATAAACGCTATCATTTGCGAGTTTAATTGCTTCTTCTTTCGAGGTAAAAGTCATTATAGGCATGACCGGGCCGAAGGTTTCTTCGGTTATTATTTTCATGTTACGATTAACACGGGTTAATACCGTCGGACGACACCAAAATCCTCCGTTTAATTCTTCGACTTGACCCCCACAATTAATAATTGCTCCTTTTTCAGTTGCATCTAATAAATGTTCAGCAATAATAGTTGCTTGTTTGGCTGAAATAATCGGCCCAATTTCACCGTTTTTGATATCAGAATAGTTGAGAGATAACTGACTGGCTTTATCAACAAGTTTATCAACAAAATAATCGTGAATTGATTCGGCTACATAAATCCGTTCTATGGATAAACAAGACTGTCCGGCATTAATCACAGAACCCCATAAAATCGCTAAAGTTGCTTGTTCTAAATTAGCAGATTCTAAAACAATAGCCGGATCTTTTCCTCCCAACTCTAAAAACACCGGAATTAACTGTTTTGCAGCTAATTGTGAAACTTTTTTACCCGTTGAAACACTGCCAGTAAAACAAATTGCATCAACATTTTCAATTATGATTTTGCCTGTTTCTCCTGCTCCTTGCATAAAAGACAAAACCCGATTTAACTGGGAAACAGATTCAATTGTTTTAACTAAAGGCTGAATAAATCTGGGAGTAATTTCACTGGGTTTAATGATGACTGCACATCCAGCCAATAACGCCGGAATTGCATCAATTAGAGACAGTAACAAGGGAAAATTCCAAGGACTAATTACCCCAACTAATGAATAAGGAACGAGTTGAGATTTAATCTGAATAAACGGAATAGCTGTGTTTTTTTCTTCCGTTAAACAGAGTTCGGGTGCGAGTTTACACCATCGCTCTAAACTGGAAATCACACCATCAACTTCCATGACTGACTCTCGAATTCTTCCTGTATCTTCAACCAAGGCTTGAATCAAAGCATCTTTTTCAGCAATAAGGACTTTTTTCCAGTTTTGTAAAACTTCAATTCTTTGATGAATATCTAACTGCCAGTCAATTTGAGATTGTCGTAAATTATTACACTGTTCAGCAATTTCTGTATCTGTAAGAGGTGTAATAAAATAATCAATTTTTCCAGTTCTGGGATTGCGAACTTTAATTTTCTTTTCCATTTTTAAATTATTCCTTGCTGAATCAAGTTGTTAATCGTTGCTTGCTGAGTTTTAATAAAATGTTGGCGTTCTATCTCTCCTTCTAGCATTGTGTTGGCTGGATAAAAATGAGGTTGCTGATATGTTTCAGTATACAATCCTGAACGATGACGCGCCAATAAATTTTGAATCCCAGGGCGTTTGCGGTTGCGTCGGAGCGCCGCTAAATCAATTTCTGCAAAAGCTGCCATACTCTCACCCGCTCCCGTTTCAGCTAATAGAATCCCCCGATAGTCGATTATTTTTGAACCCCCATCAGTTGAAGAACTAGGAAGCGGAGTGTTAACAATTCCGGCAGTGTTAGCAGAGATAACATAAGCCATATTTTCCACAGCCCGAGACACTTTTGCAGCTTCTTTTGGCAGTCTTGCATGACCATAAATTTCTGAAGTTGGATGTAAGAAAATTTCGGCTCCTCGGGTGGCAAAGGTTCGCGCTAATTCTGGAAATAATATCTCGTCCGAGGCGATAGTTGCTAAATTGCCAATTTCGGTTTTTGCCACCGGAAAAATCCCATCTAAACCATAACAATCTAGATATTTATCCCAAACATCGTGCGGTGTAGGCGTGTACATAGAATTTAACCGTCGATACCGCAAAACCATTATTCCAGATGGGTTAAAAATAAAGCAGCTTTGAAAGTATAAACTCGGAAAATTGGGATCAATTTCATAGGCATTTCCGGCTAAAAATATATTGAATTTCTGTGCGATTTCTGCTAAAGTATCATAGATAGGATCATCCATTGCCAAACAAGCTTTCTGCGCCCAAATCCCTAATGCTTCCCCCATTGGAAAACCTGTTAACCAATATTCAGGAAGTAACACCAAACGACAGTCTGAACCAATAAACGCTAAACTGGTGGCTATTTTTCCCTCTAAACTCTCTACCGCTTTCGTCATAATGCTTCGGGCTTCGGAAGGACTACTCGCTAAATTAACCGCCTCACAAGTCAACTGAAGGGCTAAGGCTCGAAAAGATTCGATGCGCTCTGGATTTGCTGTCATAGAAAATTAGGCTTGACTAATGTTCGTTGTGAAAAAATTTTACATCATTTGTATCCGATCAAACTACTTTTTTGGAGATTTAATTCTTACTCATAAACTAGGTTAATTCCATAACATTACTTAATAAATAAAAAAGTTAGCTGTGATGCTAACTTGTGCTAATATATTATGAGTAAAGGTGCAAGATTCAGTACCCCAAAATAGCACCCTGACTCAAACTTTAAATTTCAAACTTTAAAGCTAATCGTGCTTACTCTTGATTCATTTGGCGTTCAACGGTTTCTATCGCCGCATTGAGTCCAGCCAGCCGAGTTTCGAGATCATCTCGCATCCACTTCATAAATTGCAGTTTGCGCTCTTGGTAGGCTTTGTGAGAACTAGATGAATTATCCCAATTCCAGCAAGGATTGAAGAAAGGAAACATAGATACCTCTAAAATGACTCCATCTATATTTTGAAGCAAAAATCAAATAATGGGTGGTCTGAGGCTTAAATTTGTTGTTGAACTTGTTCGATGCTGAGGTTGAGTGCTTCCGCCACCTGTTCAACACTTAAACCCATTCCCAACAACCGAGGAATGGCATTTTTGCGCTCTTGTTCGGCTTGTTCGGCACGTTGCTTTTCTTGTTCGGCGCGTTCATCTCCTATTAATAACAAGTTACCTTCGTTATCCCACCATCTTAACCACAATTGGTCTTGATTTTGATAGCGACCTTGCCACAATCCCAATTCAATTCCTAAAGGTAAAATCGGATAATGATTGCGTTCATTGGGAGACATTTTTTGATAATAGCCGTTCCGATGAGTGTAAACTTCTAACTTGCTATTATTGATTTCATAAATACCGTAATAGGGAATGCGAATAATTTGCTCATAGACCCAAAATTTACCCGGTTTGGTTTTTTCTCCCGTTCGAGATAACGGTGTATTATCCCGTTCTTCGTCTCCATTTCCGCTAGCAAATTCTAAGGCAATTAAAGGAGCCATAAATTCCCGCCACAAGACATAAGAACGACGAATTTGACCGTCAAGTTTGGGCGGAACATTCGGAACATAAAACCAGTCCGGCGCTTCCGCTCCTTTTTCGGGCGGGTCAGTTTCTTGCCAATAAATCCCGCAGTCTTGACGAAGTCACAGCAGCTCCGGGAGCTTGCATCGCGGAGAACTGTGACCGATGGCATATTGTCCGTCTGGATGAATTTTTTGTAAGATTGGGCCGATAGAATCTGTGAGTAAAATACTCTGGGGATGGTTATAAAAATTTTTTACAAAAGTACCATCCGACTCGGGGAGTTGAGTATGGTCTGGGAAAGGGGGTGGAAGTTCGATTTTTGAGGTTATCTCAGTCATAGAAACGCGACTGAACAAATTAAACTTACCTCTATTTTAACACAAAAAACCAAGATAATACCAAATTAATTCATTGTTTTTTAGTCTTTCTATAGGGTCGTTTTAAATAACGTCCTTGAGGCGAACCGAGAATTTCTCCGTTGTGATAAATCAAATTTCCGCGAAGAAATGTACTTTTAACTCGTCCAGTTAATTCCATACCTTCAAAGGGAGTATAACCTTGTTGAGACGGGGATTCATCCGCTTGAACCGTAAACATTTCATGGGGATCAACTAACACCAAATCCGCATCATAACCCACAGCAATATCCCCTTTTTCTAACAGCCCAAATCGTTGTGCAGGATTCCAAGATAATAATTCAGCCATTTGATGATAAGGCATTCCGCGTTTATTTCCTTCACTAAAAACCCCAGATAGTAAATATTCAGTTCCGCCAAAACCTGACTTCGCTAACCAAATATTTTCGGGGTCTTTTTGAGAAACTTTTTGTTCCGCAGAACAACAAGCGTGATCGCTCACAATCCAATCAATTTGACCGTTTAAAACCGCTTGCCATAAAAATTCTACATCCTCTCGCGGACGAATGGGAGGATTCACTTTTGCCCATTTTCTAGTCGGTGTATCTACATCTAAAAGTAAATGTCCGACGGTGACTTCTCGACGGAAATTAATATGAGGAAATGTCGCTTGCATCATCAAAGCCGCTTCAAGAGCTTTGCGAGAACTTAAGTGCAGTAAATTGATATTAATACAGTTAGTTTCATGGGCGAGGTAAGACGCAATACAAATCGCTAAACCTTCTGAATGAGGAGGACGAGCCGCACTATAAGCTTTTAGTCCAGTTAAGGTATTATCCTGTTGAACAATTTTAGTATAAGCACTCAATATTTCCGCAATTTCACAATGCAAACTCAAACTGAGATAATCTTGACAATCGGGATATTTTTCTCTCATTTGAGTTAAACTTCGCATGATAAACTCAAAGTGAGCCACGTCGTAGCGTTCTTCTTTATTTATCATTAAAAATAAATTTTGCTGGTCAGATAATCCGTGCAACCCATAACCGCCATAAAACATAAAAATTTTAAACGAAGACACCCCAAACTCCTCAAACAGTTGGGGCATTTCTTCAAGATGTTGGGCGGCTATTGGAGCAACATGATACCCATAATCAACATAAAAATTACCCTCAGAAAGTGCTAAGACTTTCGGGAAAAACTGATGGTAAGAACCACCTTGATTGAGATAATATTGACCTGTACGAATATAGTTTAAACTGGTTGTTACACCGCCCATTGCAGCCGCTTTGCTTTCGGTAACAGCATCTTGGTTGAGGGGTTGATAAATCCCAACGTGCATATGAGCATCTACCACACCTGGAAAGGCTAAAAGGTGATTTCCATCGAAGGTTTGTTGAGCGTATTTAGGGTTAATATTCGGTTCAATTTTAACAAATTTTCCATTCTTAATCCCGAGATCAAGTGTTTCCACAGAAGGCTGATGAGGACGAATAACCTGAACATTTTTAATCAGTTGATCAAAGGTAAAAGCTTCAGACATAGTTGTAAGTTGCACAAGTTTAAATCTATGATACCTAAATTTTTGAAAAAACTTATTTTATTTTATTTTTCTTTAAAACAATTAGCAATTAGACATCTTTTTGGTCTTGTTTACTCACAAAAGCAGTTAGCCAGGGAGTCAATAAAAGAATCATTAACATTCGAGTTAATTGCATCGCTAATACTAAGCTAGTATCACCGCCAAGCTGCACAACAGTTGCAATCATCGCTTCAAGTCCTCCCGGTGTTAAACCTAAAATAGCAGTAACAATATCAACCTCTGCCACCCGATGAAATCCATATCCAATTGCTAAACAACAAATTATTAGCGAAATGACTAATACTGCTTCAATTAACACTGCTTTAAAGAGTTTACGAACCGTTTGAAAATCAAACTTCAATCCAATTGAAAGTCCGACAAATAACAATCCAATTTTAAATAACCATTGAGGGACTTGGATATAGTCAGGAAACGTCCAAAAGACAATTAAACCGACAATAAATGTCCCTAGAAATCCTGATGCAGGTAGATTAAATTTATTTCCGCCCCAGATGCCTAGACCACAACAAATTGCTAATATAAACAAATTGGAAACGAAAGGAATAGATAATTGATCTACTGTCAAAATAGGGATTAGATTTGGACTCTCAGAATTAGCCGGAAACAAGAAAGTTGCTAGAGTCGGAACAATCACAATTACTAACAATAAACGCAAATATTGAAACAAAGCAATTGCCACCGCATCTGCTCCCATTTCTTCGCCAATTGCCACAATACTCGACGCCAAACCGGGAATAAAAGCTAACAATCCCGTGACGCGATCAATTCCTGAAAAACGAGCTAATAAATAGCCATGAAATAAGCTCATAATTCCGGTAATAGCAATACAAAGTAATAGAGGAATGGCATAATTAGCAGCAAGAATTAAAGTATCTGGAGAAAAGCGAACTGCTGTTGCTAACCCCAAAAAAGCCTTACCCAATGTCATAAAAACCGGAGGTAAGGGTTGAGAATAACCTAAAATCGTAGCATACAAAATCCCGACGATCATTGGCCCGAGTAGCCAACCCACCGGAATATTCAGCCAGTAGAATAAAAAGCCGACTGCTATTGCAAAGATAAACTGCTGAATTATTTTTTGAGGTTTCATCGGCTTGTAAAAATTGATAGGATTAACGACAGAAATTGGTGTATCCTAAATTATAGAGGTTTAATATTGCCCTATGTCTTTTGGAAATCAACTCAGAACACGACTCGAACAATCAGAAATTTTGGTAATTCCGGGTATTTATGACTGTTTGAGTGCTAAAATCGCTGAACAGTTAGGCTTTGAAGTTATCGCTACTAGCGGGTTTGGTATTGCTGCATCCACACTCGGTTTACCCGACTATGGCTTTCTCACGGCGACTGAAATGTTTTATAGTATTGGTCGAATTGTTCAGTCCATTGAAATTCCGTTAATTGCAGATTTAGATACAGGCTATGGTAATGTTTTAAATGTAACTCGTACAGTTAAAGATGCGGTTAATGTAGGTATTTCGGGAATTATTTTAGAAGATCAAGAATGGCCTAAAAAATGTGGTCACTTTGAGGGAAAACGAGTGATTTCCACAACCGAACAAATTGCGAAAATCAAAGCCGCAGTTGAGGCGAAAGCGGATAGTAATTTAGTGATTATTGGACGGACAGATGCACGCGCACCTTTGGGTTTAGATGAGGCCATTAACCGAGGGAAAGCTTATTTTGAAGCGGGTGCTGATGTGATCTTTATTGAAGCACCCCAGTCTGAAGATGAACTTGTTAAAATTGCTAATGCTTTACCCAATATTCCTTTAGTTGCAAATATCATAGAAGGCGGAAAAACACCGCAATTGTCAGCCCATGAATTACAACAGTTGGGGTTTAAAATCGTCTTTTTTCCGTTATCGGGTTTATTCACAGTAACCAAAGCAATGATGGATTGTTTGCGTCAGTTGAAAGAAACAGGAACTACAGCTAATTTAAAAAACTTAGTCAGTTTTCAGGAGTTTGAGAAACTGATTGATGTCCCGAAATATCGTCAAATTGAACAGAAATTTGATCAGGAATAATGATCAAAATATTAAGTTTTATATGGACGTTGAAGCCTATCTAAACCGTATTCACTATCAAGGCTCTCTTGAACCCAATCTTGAGACGCTTCATCAACTGCATTGCTGTCATTTACTCACCGTTCCCTTTGAAAATCTTAGTATTCATCTCAACCAACCGATTCATCTCAATTTAGAAGCTTTATACACTAAAATTGTTCGACAAAACCGAGGAGGATTTTGTTATGAACTTAATTCTTTATTTTCTTGGCTCTTGCAAAAACTGGGTTTTAAGGTGACTCTACTTTCCGCTCAGGTGGCGCGAGAAGATGGTCATTTTGGGCGAGAATTTGGTCATTTAACGCTATTGGTAAAAGATAGAGATAATTGGTTAGCTGATGTTGGTTTTGGAGACTCATTTCTTTATCCTTTGAAGTTAGAAACTTTAACTGAACAAATCAAAAATGAAGAATATTATCAGTTAATAAAAGAGGATATTAACTGGATATTTTATCAAAAAAAGGATAACCACTATCAACCCAAATATTGTTTTACTTTAACACCTAGAAAACTAACAGATTTTCAACCCACTTGTGAATATAATCAAACTTCTCCTCAATCTATTTTCACTCAGCGTCGTATCTGTACGAAAGCAACTCTTGAAGGTCGAATCACATTGAGCGATAATCGATTAATAATCACCCAAAATGGTCAACGACAAGACTATACCATACAGACTGAAGCAGAATATAACAAAATTTTACGAGATTCTTTTGGAATTGACTTAGATTTAAAATCTTAACATCAATTTCTATCAGGTACAAAACGATGGATTAAAAAAAATCTACCTTTTTATAGATATCACTTGTGAATTATGAGGATTTAATTCTCCTCATTTTACCTCATTAGATAGATGAATAAACCCTTTTTTTTGAGATTCTACTGGCTAAGAGGTTAAGAAGATTTATAATTGTGGTTAAGAATAGATGATCCATTGAATCATTTCCCTGCGAGATTGAAAAGTTAGTGGTAAAATTAGGTGTAATTCAGTCAAAATTGTTGTAGAACAAGTCAAAAAAACTCAATTGTATAGTCACGTACAATTTGTCGAATTGAATGAACTCAAAAATTAATTAATTAACGGGAGGATTTATGTTTGAGGGATTATTTAATCTACATCCAGATGCGGAGAATTTTCACAGTAAAATTAAACTTCGTAAAGGGGTAATCATTGGAGCAGGTCAAGTCGGAATGGCTTGTGCCTATTCTATCTTAATTCAAGACTGTTTTGATGAACTAATCTTACAAGATATTGCCACCGAAAAAGTCGAAGGAGAAGTCATGGACTTATTACATGGCGTTCCTTTTATCTCTCCGACTCGCATCAAAGCCGGAACAGTCGCCGATGTTGGACAAGATGCAGATGTTGTGATTGTCACAGCAGGTTCCAATCAAAAAGAAGGTGAAACTCGTCTAGATTTATTACACCGTAATGTCAAAATTTTCAGAGGTTTAATTGGGGATGTTGCGAAACATTGTCCCAATGCAATTTTACTAATTGTCGCCAACCCTGTTGATATTATGACCTATGTTAGTCTCAAGCTTTCCGGTTTTCCCAGTTCCCGAGTATTTGGTTCAGGAACGGTACTCGATACCGCTCGTTTTCGCGCTTTATTAGCTAACCGACTTGATATTGATCCTCGCAGTGTTCATGCTTATATTATTGGTGAACATGGTGATAGTGAAGTTCCGGTTTGGAGTAAGGCAAATGTTGCGGGAATGAAAATCTGTGATGGTGACTGGGAAGGAAGCCCAAGTTGTGATTTGGCAGAATTAAATGAAATTTTTGAACAGGTAAAAAATGCCGCTTATGAAATTATTAAGCGAAAAGGATATACTTCCTATGCCATTGGTTTAGCCGTAACAGAGATTGTTAAAGCTATTCTTGGCAATCAAAATCGGATTTTTACCGTCAGTACCCGAGTCGATAAAATGTACGGATTGTCTGAAGATATTTGTATTAGTTTACCTTCAATTGTTAACCAAAAAGGTGTGATGAAAGTTATGAATTTTACCCTAGCTGAAAACGAAGAAAAACTCCTCAAAAAATCGGCTCATACTTTACGAGAATATATCGATAAACTCGATCTTTAGAAACACAAAATTTCAATCTGCAAACTCCTAATTAAAGAATATTCTGTTTTTTTTGCTTATTTATCTGATCTTGGTCTTCATCTACTGAAAAGAAGATCAAATCTCCCTAAACAGGGAACTTTAAATCAACCTCTAAGTGCTAACAGATTCAGCTTATGCAAACGTTAACTCATCGAACCAAAATTGTCGCCACTATCGGCCCAGCTAGTCGAGATACCAATATCCTCAAACAAATGGTATTTGCAGGCCTAAGAATCGCTCGATTAAATTTCTCTCATGGTAGCTACGAAGATCATACCGAAACTATTAAAATGTTACGTCAGGTTTCAGATGATTTAGACATCCAAATTACACTCTTACAAGACTTACAAGGGCCGAAGATTCGAGTTGGTCAATTACCCGATGGTGCGGTAGAATTAATCACTGGTGAATCCCTAACTTTAGTTCCGCTTGATGAGTATAATAATCAACCCAATACTATTTCTATTGATTATCCCTCTTTAGCAGAAGAAGCCGAACCGGGAGCGCAAATTTTGCTCGATGATGGCTTATTAGAACTCAGAATTGAGGAAATTTCGGGTTCATCTGTTAACTGTAAAATCATTGAAGGGGGCTTATTAAAAAGTCGCAAAGGCGTCAATCTACCCAGTTTAATTTTACAACTGCCTTCAATGACAGAAAAAGATATCCAAGACTTAGAATTTGGTTTATCTCAAGGTATTGATTGGGTGTCTCTGAGTTTTGTCCGTCGGGCTGAAGACGTTCGCCACTTAAAAACATTTCTCACAGAACACGGGGCGGAACATATTCCGGTAATGGCAAAAATTGAGAAGCCCCAAGCTATTGATAACCTAGAAGCAATTATTAATGAATGTGACGGTTTGATGGTCGCCCGAGGGGATTTAGGAGTAGAAATGAGTCCGGAAAAAGTGCCTTTGTTGCAAAAACAGATTATTAAACTCTGTAACCAAAAAGGCATTCCGGTGATTACCGCAACTCAAATGCTAGAAAGCATGATTAACAACCCCCGTCCAACTCGTGCAGAAGCCTCAGATGTTGCGAATGCGATTATTGACGGTACCGATGCAGTGATGTTGTCGGGAGAGTCCGCCGTGGGTAATTTTCCGGTAAAAGCGGTGGAAATGCTGGCTAAAATTGCCTCTGGTGTTGAACCCGAATTGAAATTTGTTAACTATCCTCCTGCTGAGTCTGACGAAACCCATGCGTTGAGTGAAGCCTTAAATACAATTGATAAAATTCTGCCGTTGAAGTGTATTGTCGCTTATACTAGCACCGGATATACTGCTGAACTTGCGGCTGCCGAACGACCAAAAGCTCCAGTTGTGGCTTTTACTCCCGATGAAATTACTTACCATCGTTTGAACTTAGTTTGGGGCGTTCTCCCCATTTTATTAACTCACGAAGTCGGTTCTTTTGAAGGATTAATTGACCAAGCCGAAACCTTGCTGTTAGAGCGTCAGTTAGTCAATACGGGGGATCAAATTCTAGTTGTTGCTGGAATTCCCACCAAACATCCGCGAGGAACCAATTTCTTGAAGATTCATCGCATTAAAAATTAAAAACTAGAGTCTCAAGCTTGTTAAACAGATGATTAAGAGAGCGGGGGAATTCGTTTGTTGGGGTATTGATAGAGAAGCTGCTATGAAGTGCCATGCTTACTTGGCGTAAATATAAGGTTCCTGCTATCAAGTGCAGCCTGTTGCTGAAACTACTTCTATATATAGTTTTCAGCCTATGAATTACTCTCCTCTCTTTTACAAAAATTTGGGACTAATTAATAAGTTTTCCAAATATATGACAGCTTCTCTAGCATTACGCCAACAAATAATAAGTTCTATTTCTCATTTATCAAACCCGATATCTAAATCAACACCCAAAACTATCTCAATCTTACGGATCATCTCCTCTGTCGCAGGTGCTCTCAAGTCTTCAGCCTCCAGTTGATACCAGTAAGCACGACTAATGCCAGCCTCGCGACAAATTTGGACAAGTGGTCGTTTATCCTTCTCCCTCACCTGTTTGATTCGCTTCCCTAAGCCTGGAAACTCTTTCACAACTTCTATTACACGCTTAACTTGCACTGTTACTATAGACTCAAATTTACAAATTTATTTAGATCCCCATTTTAAAGTAAATTGTCTACAGACAGTTGACATATGTCTGTAGACAGTAGACAATATAGATACGAAATTTACTCTGCGGTTGGTCTTTGTCTAGATTGTGTATATCTATGCCAATTCAAAAACAGCTTGAAATCCCTTTAGAAATAACAACGTCCTCACAGCCTGAAGTGCTTGATTTGAGAAACATTCGTCTATTAGTCACCCGTCTCCACGATCTTCTCCGCGATAATGACAGCCAAAGCAATATCATTAATCGTTTAGACGAAATTATTAAGCTGATTTTTTCTAAAGTTATATTTGACAAAGCTCAGAATCATAAACTCTCTAAACTATTTTCGTCTGCTGAAGTTCCAGTGAATTCTAACGCTATTAGAAGCTACTATAAGGAGCTTGCACATCAGTATAGTAGTTTAATTCCGAAACGTTTTAGAGAGCTTTCCTGTTCTGATGATGCGATTATAAAATGTATTGCTACTCTTCAGTCATTAAATTTTGCATCTACAAGATTCGATGTAACAGGATTAGCATATGAAGAAGTTATTCGTAATACCTTCAACAAAGGAGATCATCAGCAATTTTTTACACCGCCTCACATTGTTGATTTCATTATTTCTGCCTGTAAACCCTATATTAAAGGAGATATATGTGATCCCGCATCAGGAACAGGAGGTTTCCTTGCTAGTATTGTAAAACATAAAATTAACTATTCATCTTTAACTAGCATTGAAATAGATGAACGTTTATCTTGGATTTCAGGAATTAATATGCTTCTTCACGAAGCTGATAACTTTCATACATTTTTTATTCCTAACGGTGGGACATTAAGTAATGAAGCAAATCAATTATTTTCATCTTTTGATACGATAATAACCAATCCACCATTTGGGAGCGACTTCGCCGATTCAGAAACTTTAGATACGTTCAAATTAGGTTCAGGTAGAACAGCTCGAAGACGTGGTATTCTTTTCATCGAACGTTGTCATGCACTGTTACGTGAAAGGGGTGTGCTTGCAATTATTTTAGACGAAGGTGTTTTAAACCTATCTCATGCAACTGATGTTAGAAAATTTATTAGTAGAAATTTTAATTTGGAAGCTGTAATTAACTTGCCTGAAACAACTTTTATGCCATATGCAACAGTAAATAGTTCTATTTTAATAATGTCTAAAAAAGCTGATAATATCAGTAATCCAAATATTTTCTTTGCTAAAGCAGATAAAGTTGGTCGTAAAACAAACGGTGATGAAGATATCAACTACGACGAACGAGGTAAAAGCCACCTTAATAGTGATCTTCCCCTAATATTAAAAGCTTGGCAAAGATATTGTAAATATGGGAAGGTTGAAACATCAGAGAATATCTACATCACAGATATTTACTCTAATCTATCTTATCAAGATAATGACTACAGAATAGACTTCCAGTTTCATCATCCATCTAGAATTGACAGTCAGAAGCTTATCAGTAACTGTATCTATCCTTTGAAGCGGCTGGACGAAATATGCATAGAGAGAAATATTTCAGTTACTCCACATAAAGAACTTGCTGGTGAAGTTATTTGCTACACTAGCCTGACAAATATAGAAGCTAATACTGGACGATATGAACAAGTTTCCACTCTTGCTGATTCATTAAAAAGCGCGGTAAAAATGTATTATCCTGGTGATATTATTTTTGCTAAAATGCGTCCTAATTTAAGAAAAGTTGTATTAGCGAGTTTTCCTGAACCAGGTTTCGTATCGTCTGAATGCTCTGTTTTCACTATCAAAAAGGAGCTTGATGGCTCACCTGTAGTTGATCCTCTTATATTGAGCGTTTTACTTAGATCTGACTTTGTTTATGGACAAATTCGGCATTTAGTAGCAGGGATCGGTCGTCCTAGAGTAAAGTCAAAAGACCTACGTCAAGTTATGATTCCACTACCATCCAAAGATATTCAAGAGCAAATTCATTATCAGTATTTAAGTCAACGTCAAAAAGTTGATGATATCAACTCAGAAATCAAAAGCTTATTGACTCATTCTCAACTGATGCTAACATCATCTGTTCAAGAGGTGGTTTCTTCTTTTAGTGGGCATCAACGATTACAAATAACTAATAAAAGAAGAAAAGAAATGATGTTTGATCCTACAATTTTAAAGGCTTTTCTTAAAGGAGAGTTTAATCCGATAGATACATTATCATGGTTAGCTGAGTCTTTCCTTCCGGAAATTGTCAAAACACTCAATAAAACAGATGTTCGACGTAAACTTGGCATCTATTCTGGTGAAAAAATTCCAGAAAACGAAAGAAATTTAACCGATACACGCAATCGCGTTAGTTTAATTATCGAGTATGAGTTAGCACGGATAGCAAATTCTATTCTTGAGAATCTTGAGATTAAAGATATTTTTTGGACATACGTTGTTGCTAATCGTTTTCCTGATCTAGAGGTTCGTACAACTTCAGGTCATAAAGGTCTTCGAGTTGAAGTTAAGTGTCTTCAGTCAATTTCGGAAGAAAAATCTGCTAATTTTGACACCCTGAGAAAAGATATTCATCCTAAAACAGACTTTGTAGTTATTTTTGCTTGGGATTGGAAAAACGATCCTGAAAATATTAATTGGGATCGAGCATCTTTTGTTTACCAAGTATATGTTTTTCACGCATCATCACTAGCTTTATTGCGTGATTGGTATTGGTTGAACTGTCCTCCTAAAGATTTAGGCAACGGATTGCAGGGATTTGATCTTAGATACGCAGTGAACTGTAAAGAAGGCAAATACAATGAAGAAGAAGGTAACTACGGAAAGCTTCTAAGGATTTGGCAGCAAGACTTTGAATATGAACCACTTATGACAGATTTGCTTCGCCGTACTGTCTCTGATTATCTGACTTTTAAAAATGAAGTAGTTCGACTAGGTTTTGATAGATTAGCATATTCATTTCTTCCAAAGCTATCTGGATATCCTGAAATTACACCTGTTTTGTTCAAAGATAAGCAAATCGGTTGGCAATCAGGTGATACTCTTTTTTTGTTAAATTCTATTGCACCTAAGCCATCAAAGCAAAAAGTGCTTCTTCGAGAGTTAGGTATCAACAAAGTTTTTCGATTTTCAGACAAATATCACTGGAGTGAGCTTAGGTATGAGCAAGGGACGTTAAAAAAGAAACGATCGGGAAAAAAACCAAAGCATTTAATTCCCATCAATCTGGATCAAGCCGAAAATTAACAACAGACTGACAGAACTGAAATGCCCAGTCACTAAACTCTAATCCAGAACAATGATTGATTAGAAGTATTGTCTGCTCAATAGGTAATACTTCAATGGGTATCTTCTCAAAGTTGTATAATTGGCACTGGTCACGATCAAGAGAACGAAAATGAAAAAAGTACCCACCTCTGTCAGGATGTCCATCAAGGCTTCGAACACAGATACTAACTCCTTTTGGATGATTTTTCAAAATTTCTGAAATTTGGCTTACTGAAACTGGAGTATCAGTATCTATTTTGACTAAATCAGGAAAAGGAAGCCCCTCGAACTTTTTCTTCGCCATTTTGAATTATCTTTACAATAGCTCCTAGACGAGTAGATTGTATCTGATCAAAGGAACCGTTCACTCCCCCCCCCAAAAAAAGCGATTGGGCGAAGCCCAGTGCGCTACCGCGTCAATCGCATTATGAGGAGCAAAACTAGCATTGCTGACACCAGGGGCAATCTAGATAATTTTGCAGCTTTCAATGTTTGAGCAGGTCTTGACGACAATTAAGCTAAAACTACTGAAACCTTTGCTCTGTAAAGATTGTAGCTATTGACTCCTAATGCGTGTCCCCTCCGAATTTTGCAGGAACTACCTAGAAGCTGCAATATCTTCTCGACTGCAAAGCATCAGTTTTCACTTTCTGAAAGCCTTACACAGTAGCAGTTTCCAGATAGATTGCCCCTGATGACAGCCTCGCTAGTTCTAGCCCTTGTTTGGCAAATTCTTCCGCTTTCATTCCCGGATAGTTTGATAAATTTATAAACTTAAATTGATGAGTCAATACAATGTCTGATTTTGTATCTCTTTGTGTAGGATTGTATAGTAATAAGTTGATCAATAAACTGAGGTATTATGCTTTATTCTTCGTTCTCCTCGGGTTTGAGTTGACGAACGGTCTCCAAAACTGAACCGACGGCAAACCCCATCGCGGTTCCCGCCATTGCATATTGACTCGGTGCTTTTGAGCGAGAATAACCCACATCATTGATGCTAATCTGATTACAACATTGATACCGATCCTGGTGTAGCTTAGAGACAGCCAACCCAAATACAGAGCCAAGCATCGCCATGATAATCCCCGAAAAGAGGATGAGCCTCGTATTCATCGTATTTTCCCCCTAAGCTGACTCATATCTACATTTTTTGTTTAGTCTCTATATCCGTTTTAGCAAACCGTGGAGACATTACAAACATTGTTTTACGAAAATTAAAATAATTTTCAATAATCTCTCCCCCGTTGTTGAGGTAAAAATTAAGAGATCATGATCAGCGTGCAAGGATAATCAATAGAAATTCAATCAAAATCCACCTCAACACCACCGAAAATAATTACTCAAATTAAAAAGAAATTAAGCCAAAATAAAAGAAACGAGTAATAGCAAAATCGTCACAGCAAACAGGATATGATTAATCCAATCATCCGGAGACCAATCTTTAAACATTTTCAATGTCCTCTGCAATCAGTTGAACATCAGAAGTAACATCACACTGCATCAGTCGTGCCAGAAAATAAACCGCCATCTTCGCCCCATACGCTGAACGCCACCAGTTAGAGGGATGACAGCCCAACGGCGCCGATGAACTAAAATCCAAGCGATCGTAATCTAACCATTTATTATTATCCCGCCATCCCAGGCGATCGCCAACTTTTTCTAAAACCTTCAAATCAATATTAGAAATATCATCAGTTCCCCCTTCACTGACATAAATTTGTTGTTGTCGGCTAAACCCAAAATGATCATGACTATAAGTCCGCCAAAGTTGATCCAACAAGCATAAACTACTACAAGGAAACTTAATCACATCATCCGGCGTAATATTATCGTGATTACTCTGTCCGATAATTTCTAACATCACTCTAGTCGTTTCGATATCCGCTTCCTTCCACTGTTGCGCCGCCAACAAGTCTCGCAATTTCCCGTAACGGTAGACATCACTCAACAACAACGCCATACGACTCAACTGTTCCTCCAACTGTTCAACGCGCTGCGACAAGCTAAAAAGAGTTAACGCTGTCGAGTCATCCGAGTTAGAGACTGAAAGGCTGTCAGCTTGGGAAGCCTCAGCAGAATTACCTTGAACACGTTCTTCATCCGTCATAGCATTCGTTGATTTACTCCTAAGTGAATAGTAAACCTAAACCCCTTCTCCAGTGGGATCAGGAGACTGATGATTGATTCGTAAAGCCTCATCAGGACTCAACATTTCTTCTGTAGAAGATTCAGAATTACCACTCTGACGGCGCTTTCTAGACTTGAATAACCCCCCTAAACCCGAAGAATCATCATCACCATCACCATCGGTTTTATCCGGTTTTTCCCCTTTCAACAGACCCGCCTCCAAACTTTTCACCGCAATAAAGAGATTTGGCGTAATCAACAAACTTAACACCGTCCCCACCAACATCCCGCCAAAAATAGCCGTTCCCAACGACCAGCGGCTCGAAGCGCCCGCACCCGACGCCACCACCAACGGCCAAAACCCGATCAGCGAAGAAATCGCCGTCATTTGGATGGGTCGAAACCGCTGTTCTGCCGCTTGGGTCGCCGCTTTTTTAATGCTCAACCCTTTGTCGCGCAGTTGGTTGGCAAACTCCACAATCAAAATTGAGTTTTTAGACGCCAAACCGATCAGCATCACCAGCGCCACCTGACAGTAAACGTCATTCGTGACTCCAGGCCACAAGCCCCCCGCCATCAAAACGTTAGAGCGGAACCAGACCGCAGATAACGCTCCCAACACCGCCAACGGCACAGACAGAATAATAATCAGGGGATCAATGTAGCTTTCGTACTGCGCCGACAGCACCAAAAACACCATCACCAACCCTAATCCAAAGATAATCGGTGCCGCTCCCCCAGAAGATTTTTCTTCCAAAGCACTCCCCTGCCACGCATACCCAAAACCGGGGTCAAGCACTTCTGCTGCTGCCTGTTCCATCGCGGCGATCGCCTGTCCGCTACTATAACCCGGAGCCGGATTTCCTTGAATCAGCATTGAACGGAAAATATTAAAACGGGTAATCGTTTCCGGGCCGACAAAATCCGTAATTTTAATCAAACTACTCAACGGAATCATCTCATCATTGCGGGAGCGAACATAAAGTTTATCAAGATCATTAGGAGCCGCCCGGGCATCAGCTTCAGCTTGGATATAAACCCGATACTGTCGCTGTCCGAGAACGAAGTCACTCACATAGGCCGAACCAATATAGGTTTGCAACGTTCGGAAAATATCGCTAACATTGACATTCAGCACATTAGCGCGATCGCGAAGCACTTCAATTTGTTTTTGAGCCTTATTTGCCGTAAATTGACTAAAAGCCGCACCCACAGCCGGATACTGAGCCGAGTTCACCGCCTCCATTAAACGATTACCATTTTCTAGCAACGCTGAAATCGGCAAATTCCCGGTGCGGTCTTGCAGTTGAAACTCAAAACCCCCCGTACTGCTCAACCCCGGTACAGGCGCGGCGTTCACCGCAAATGCTCTCACAGAGGGGACAGTTTGCAAAGCTCCGTTTACCCGACGCAGCACCCCGTAAGCCGACTGATCGGGGGTCGGGCGTTCTGACCAAGGTTTAAGCGGTACAAACATAATCCCCTGACTGGGGTTAATCCCAGTAAAACCAAACCCAGCGACTCCAAAGGTTCCCTCCACCTCGGGAGATTCCAAAACGCGATCGGTAATTTCGTCGATCGCCTCTGCGGTGTAGTTGAGAGAAACCCCATCTGGAGATTGAATCAGAATCAGAAAATAGCCCTGGTCTTCTTCTGGGACAAATCCCCCCGGCACCCACTGGTACATCAAAAAGGTGAGAACCAAACCCCCCACAAAAATTCCCATCACCAGGGTATTGATTTTGATCAGAAAATTCACCAGTTTGGCATATTTATTTTGCAACCAACCAAACCCCTGATTAAACTTTCTAAACAGCCATCCAAGCGGCCCTTTCGTTTCATCTTTCGGACGCAACAGCAGCGCCGCCATACTGGGTGAAAACGTCAAAGCATTAAAGGTCGAACAGGCAACCGCAAAAGCAATTGTCAAGGCAAATTGTTTAAAGATAATTCCCGTTGTTCCCGGAAAGAAAGACACCGGAATAAATACCGCCATCAACACCAAAGAAGTAGCAATCGTTGCCCCTGTCAGTTCGCTCATCGCGTCCAGGGCGGCTTGACGGGGTTTCATCCCCTGTTCAATTTTCAGAGAAACCGCCTCAACAATCACGATTGCATCATCAACCACCAAACCCGTTGCTAGGGTACTGGCAAAAAGCGTCAGAGTATTAAGTTCAAATCCCATGATTTTTAACCCCGCCATTGCCCCAATTAACGCCACCGGAATCGCCACCGCCGGAATTAATGTAGTGCGCCAGTCTTGCAAGAAAATAAAAATGACTAAAATCACCAAACCAATTGCTTGGGTGAGGGTGACAACCACTTCTTCTAAAGAAGCCGAAATAAATAACGTAGTGTCGTAGGCAATTTCATAATTTAATCCTGGCGGAAAACCCTGACTCAACTCCGCCATAGTTGATTTGATCTCATTGGCAACTTCGAGGGCATTACTTCCGGGAAGTTGATAAATCCCCAACCCCACCGTCGGCTGACCTTTAAAGGTTGCAGTGGTACTGTAAGTCTCAGCACCCAGTTCAGCCCGGCCCACATCCCGCAGTTGCACCAGCGTCCCATCATCCCCAACTTTCAGCACCAAATCTTCAAACTGATCGACTGTTAAACGGCTTGTTGCCTGTAGGGGAATTTCAAATAGCTGACCTTCTGGGGCTGGATTCTGACCCAGCGTTCCCGCACCCACCTGAATATTTTGTTGCTGTAGTGCCGACGCCACATCTTGAGCCACCAATCCCCGGGCGGTCATCCGTTGGGGATCGAGCCAAATTCGCATCGCATACTGCCGTTCCCCAAAAATCGTGACATCACCCACCCCCGAAACTCGTTTAAGTTGGTCTACGATGTTGAGATCGACGTAGTTACTCATAAAGATATCGTCGTAGAGATATCTGCCGTTATCGTTGGTATCGGAGTAAAAGGCAATCACCAGCAGAATACTCGGCGAAGAAGCGCTCACCGATATCCCCGTTTGTCGAACTGCTTCCGGTAGGGTAGGTTCGGCTTGGGCAACCCGGTTTTGAACGTTGACCTGAGCGATATCTCGATCCACATCTACGGGGAAAGCAACAGAAACATTAGAAACGCCGTTATTTCCGGTATTGGAGGAGATGAATCTCATATCCTCTACCCCGTTAATTTCCCGTTCTAAAATCGTCGTGACCGTCGTTTCAGTGGTTTGAGCGTCTGCCCCAGTATTAACCGCAGTCACATTAATTTGGGTGTTTGCGAGTTGGGGTAACTGAGTAATCGGCAGCAAAGGAATACAGATAGCTCCCAACAAAATAATAATAATCGTGCAAACCGTTGTCAGAACGGGTCTTTTAATAAATGTGCTAACGAATAACAACATAAAAATCAGCAGGAATAGATGAGTTTAGGGTTGGGAGTACCGATTGTTAACGAGAGTCGGACTCTATTTTAAACTTCTTTTTTAAGATACTGGTATTTGAACGTCTTGATGTTTTCGAGTACAAACTAGGTTAAAAAAATTAATCTTTTTTATAACAAAAGAATTGATGTACTATAATTGCCTTCCAGTTTATCAGACTCCTTACCTTTTGATTGATTCAATCAACTGAGCGATTGACTAAAATTCCATACCGTTTGAGTTTTGTGAAAGCATCCTCCTTTCGGGTGAATTTCTATTAGCTCAACTCATGATTGGAGATCAGGGTAAGGTCAGCGACACAACGCCCCCACTCTCAATTACTCCGAAACTGATCCGGCTTCCTATTGTTGATTTGGCTCCGCAACAGGTGTACCATCACGCAGTTTAATCACCCCTTCGGTGACAATGCGATCGCCTGCTTTTAACCCCGATAACACTTCAAAGCCTTGACCCTGCATACTCCCCAACTCCACAGGTCTTTGCTTGGCAATCTGCATTTGCTGACCGTCTTGATTTTCTTCTTCAACCACAAACACAAAGCTTTGAGCGCCCATGCGGTTAATTGCCGTTGTCGGTACTGTAATTCCCGCAAGTTGTTCCCAAATCACTCTCGCTCGCACAATTTGGTCAGTTCGCAGTTTGTTATCTTGGTTGTTGTAAATCGCTTTAACTAAAATCGTTTGAGTTGCTGTTCCCGCACTGGGAGAAACATAGGAAATCCTACTTGTACCAATCTGTTGACCTGTTTCTTGAGAGATCAGTTCAACCGGAGTCCCGACTCTAATTTGAGATAATCGTCCTACAGGCACATCAATATTCACTTCTAATTGATCATTTTGTCGAATACTGGTAATCGTCGTTTGACTATCAACAAAATCCCCCACTTTCACAGGCAGATTACCCACAATTCCCGAAATTGGAGCTTCTACACTATAGTAGTCGAGTTGCACCTGTTGGGCCGTCGCATCCGCTTGAGCCTGTTGAATTTCCCGTCCCAAGCGATTAATTTCAGATTGTTGAGCATCTATCACCTTTTGCTGACTCTCAATTTGAGCATTAAGAGTCGCAACTTGGCGTTCAAACGCTTGTCCGGCACTCTCAACCCTCGCCCGAGCCGCTTCGATCCGGCTTTGCTGAGTGCTAATCTGAGCTTGTAAGGTACTAATCTGGCGTTCGAGATCCTGTTGAGCGGCTACAACTTGCGCTTGTGCAGATCGTATGGCATCTTCTTGTTGAGCAAGGCTTGCTTCGGCTTCTCGAATCTCGCGCAACCGTTGATCATAGGATTCTGAAGAAACAACCCCTTCTTGCCACAGCTTCTCATATCTCTGAAAGGCTCTGTCCCGTTCTTCTTTAACGACAGCCCGACGATCTCGCTCCCGACGGGCGGCTTCGAGTTGTTGTTCGGCATCTCTCAATTGGGCTTCTTCTGAAATAAACTCCAGTTCCCGTTCCAGGCGTTGCTTTTCTTGCCTTTCGGCTTCCAGGGTTTGTTCTGCGTCTCTCAAATTGGCTTCTTGGGATTGAAAGCTCAACTCCGCTTGCAATCGCCTTAATTCGGCCCGTTGAGAGTCGAGGTTGGCTTTGGCACTTTCGAGTTGGGCGCGTCTGGATTCGACCACGGCCAACCGGCTTTCCAAGTTTGCCTGCTGTTGGGACGGATCAATCAACATCAGCGGATCTCCGGTTGACACCTGATCGCCTAATCTCACATACACTTGTTTCACCCAACCACTTACCCGAGGTTGAAGGATAGAGTTTTCCACCCCTTCGACACGAGCAACAAACTCGGTGCTATTTCTAACTTGACTCGATTCCACTCGGTCAATTTCTACAACGACGGGTGGAGGTGCCGCAGCTTGAGGTTGTTCCGCACAAGAACTCAGCAGTAGAGTCCCCAGTAACAGAAGTAAGGATTTGTTCGAGTATCTTTTGCTATCCATTTCTTAAATGTTTCCATTGAGGTTAATCAGTTTTATTTAAAAATGTGTGCGGCTGACTGATAAACAGAGATGACTTGAAACTAGAATACAGCCAGCTCGTTTTCAATGAGCAATGAGCTTCCCCATTCACTTGTAAAGTGGTGAAGCTTACAACTCTTAGCCATCTTTCGACCTCCTGAGCAGAGGTATTGCTGAGGCTTGAAAAGTTAGAAAATTAAACGATATAGTCTAGTATAGAAAAATTTATCTTAAACCGAAGCAACAATTTACGCAACGACTGAAGACATGAAAAACTAATATTGTGAGCAATTTTGATCTAAAATCGAAAAAAAAATCAGGGTATTGATGGCAAGATCCCCGGATCTTGCCATCAATCATCTGTGGTCAATCTTTAAGTCTTTGAGATCAGATTGATCGGGTCAGAGGTCAGGTTTGGGGTTGTTGTTGATTGGTTTCCGTTTCACTCGGAGTCGCACTCAAAGGCGATCGTACACACAGATAGAATAAAGGCCCTAGCAAGGGAAGTAAAGCCACCCCCCAAAAGAGAAAAGAATTATTCATTTTCCGTCGCGCCATATCATCCCAGAGTAAAGCCGGAAACACCAGACCGAGCAGACAAAAATCTAAACTCATCACATGAATAAAGCGACTCGTTTGCCATTGTTGTAGAAAGTCTGACCAATCTCCACCGTTTAAACCGTAGCCCATCAGCGTAACTGCGCCGATTGTTAAAAGAATACCTGTAATTCGAGAATCGAATAATTTTAAAACAAAATTTAGAGAACCCGAATAATTGGGGTTGGGTTGACGGAAAACCAGATAAGGTAATATTGCAAACGCCCCCACCGCAAAAGAAGCCATTGCAAACGGCCAAGCCAGTATTTTTTGACCTTGACCATCAAAAAACAATAAACTGCTATAAATCAGCGGCCAAATTCCCATTAAATTAAAAAGAGCAACGATCAGAGGATTGATTCCCTGCCAGTTGCCCGTTGACAAATCTTTAATCAAAACTAAGGTATCGGGCTGATCGGGTGGCGCCAAGGTAAAGGCGTAGGTAACAAACCCGATCCACAAAAATCCAAAGAAGACTTTCCTGAACATAAATGCAGCACAAGGCTTAGGGGATAAACCGATCTAAAGCAGATTTTAACTGCTCAATCTCATCATCGATGTTACCTTCTTTTGCCGCTCTTGCCACACATTCACTCAAGTGTTCATCTAGGATAATCCGCGCCACTCGGTCTAAGGCGCCTCGAATTGCGGCAATTTGCACTAAAACATCCGGACAAGGATCACTTTCGGCGACCATTCTTTTCACCCCTCGGATATGCCCTTCAATCCGAGACAAGCGGTTCACAATACGTCGCAGGGATTCTTCACTGTGAACATGAGGAGTGGTCTGGTGATGTTCGTGGTCATTGTGAATGTGTTTGGCTTGATGAGCGTGCTGTTCTAACTTGGGGTCTGATCCAATCATGCGGTATTGTCAGCAACAATGAGTAGAGTTGAACGGCTTCAATTCGCGTGCGCTGAAATTGGAGGTTCCAACTACAGCTCACAAATCGTGCTTTGCTGTTGATATTATACCTTACCTTGGCGCTCCCTGCGGTTCCCGAGTGCATCTGCCCCCACTCCGCTGGGTTGATTGAAAGGGGAGACAGATGCCAAAACGTTTAACAGTGATCTATCTAATAGTCGCGAAGTCGTCATCCCCAGAGAGACTCCTGAACTTCTAAACCTCTAAATATTCACGGAGCGCCTTTGTTTCTATTGTTCTTCCTCAAAACTATCATCATCAATCAGTTCATCATCCAAGAATAGAGAATTATCCTTGACGAGTTCATCGGAATCTTGAGTTGGGTTGAGATCGCCTCGATCCATCTTCCGAGCCGTGCGATCGTCAAGAACAACATCTTGCAATTCGATTTCCTCATCTTCGAGATAACTCATGTCGTTATTCTCAAGGCTAAAATCCCCAACACCGAGTTCTTCATAGGCATTAAATCCAGTTCCTGCCGGAATCAAACGACCAATAATTACGTTTTCTTTCAAGCCTCGTAACCAGTCAGACTTCCCTTCAATGGCGGCTTCGGTTAACACCCGAGTGGTTTCTTGGAAACTCGCCGCAGAGATAAAGCTATCAGTATTCAAGGACGCTTTAGTAATCCCGAGTAACATCGGAGTATATCGTGCAGGTGCGCCCCCGGTAATCGACATCGCTTCGTTGACCTGTTCAACCTGCCGCAGTTCCACCAACTCACCCGGTAACATAGTTGTATCTCCACCATCATCAATCCGCACCTTCGAGGTCATTTGTCGAACAATCACTTCAATGTGTTTGTCAGAAATGTCAATCCCTTGAGACTGATAAACCGATTGCACCTCGTTCACCAAGAAAGTTTGGCATTGTTGGAAACTCCGCAACGCCGCCTCATAAATGCCCTCGGTGTGTTGATGATAGTTAAAGAAAACCTCCAAGATTTCGTGAGGATTTGCCGGCCCATCAGTTAAGGGTTGACCCACTTCCACCATTTGTCCATCGGAGACAATCACCGTTTGACCGGGTAACAACGGATATTCACTAATGTTGCCATCATTTTCCATCACCCGCAGGTCAACAATTTCATCCGTGACATTGACTTGAGCAGTTCCGGGATGTTTGGCGAGAATACAAGCCTCTTTGGGTTTACGAGCTTCTAGGAGTTCTTCAATCCGAGGTAAACCCTGAATAATATCCCCCGTTTTTGCCCGTTCAAACACCAGCAACACCAGGTTATCCCCCCGTTGAACCAAATCTCCATCATTAAGATGTAAAATCGCCCCAGAAGACACCCGATAAGGACGCCCCAAACGCAACACCACTCTCGTTGAAGCCGCTTGCGCCAGTTGGGAATCATCTTCCGAACCCTCCGAGACAGACCCCTCATTAGCAGACCCAGATGACCCTGGATGAACAGCCACAATCTCACCCGACTCGGGAAGCGTCACCCCAGGAGCCAGTTCACTACTTTCCACCACCAACTGACCCGGTTTAACATCAGTAGTCACACCAGCAGGAAGGTCAAATTTCATTTGGTCAGCATCACGCACCACCAAAATTCGTCGCAGAATTTCCGTCCCGGAGCGAATACCACTGACAATTCCCGTTTCTTTACACAAAATTTCCGTCCGACTGACCACAGCACCCGGTTCAATCTCGTCTCCATCCTTAACGAGTAAACGAGTGCGGGTACTCCCTTGAGTCGCATCAGCCACGATATCCCGACGAATCACCAAAGACTCTAAAATCACCAATTGCAGGCGCATCAGTTCCGAGTCTTCTTCGTGGGGAATCAGTTCAATATCAGCCGCCAGTTGGGGAGCATCAGTGTCGATATTAATCACCAATTGAGTCCGCAACAGTTCCACACCTTCCACTGAGCGCACCCGTTCGCCATCCTTAAAAGTTAAGCGCTGTACCGCTTGCAGCGAAATCGATTCGTTTAAAGACTCTTGAGAGGGAATCGGGGGAGTTTCCGGTACAGCAAACTCGGTCACGGGTCGCAGCAACAAAGCAGGACCCTCGGGAGTTTCCACATACTCAACATAGTGCAGTTCTTTGGCTTCAATCCCGGGAATCACTTCTTGTCCCGGATTAACAATCTGACCATCAATTTTAATCACCATTTCCGGGTCATCAACCAAATGCAGTTCACCCGGTTTAATCACAATCTCCCGCAAAATGTCATTTTTCTGAGTCACCTCAATCACCCCATTGGACTGACAGAAGATGTCTTTAACGACTTCAGTCCCGGCTTCGACATATTGACCATCTTCGGCCAACAACAGAGAAATATCTTTATTGACCTCGTGACATTCTTCGGGAATCCACAGGAGTGTACCGCCTTGAATGACTTCATACCCAAGTTTAGCCTTGCTCCGTTTGGCGACTTCAACCCCCGCATATTTAATAATGCCTCCGGTAGCCGTGCGGTAGCTATCATCCATCAACTCAGCAATCACTTCATGGTTCTCGACTTTACTACCGGGTGTCACCTTCAGCAAAAAGCGATTGTTGTTGGTGGTTTCAATCACATATTGTTCCCGACCCTGGAGTTGCTGTATCCGCACTAACGCCTGGTCTAACAACACCGAAGCCGTGATAATTTCAATCTCACGGGGAAGGTCTGATTTAGCCGTAGTAGTTGGAGTGACCACACCCGCACCCGTTGGTTCCGCTAAAGGTTTCACAGTAGGTTCGAGAACCTCTGGTGTTGTCGTTTCACTTTCCGGTTGATGAATCCGAACAATTCCCCCATGTTCAGAAACCAATCGGGTTTGAGCCAGTACACTATCGACCCCAACATGATCTCCATTTTTAACCGTCGGTTCAGCCCCAGGAAGTAAGTTATACACCTCACCTGAGAGAATCCAAATCAAACCCCCACGCGAAGCGATGCGGGTCATGTTCCCTTGACGGTCTGTTTTTTCCTCAGCAACTACATCCGCAAACTTGACTTCACCCGCTAAGTCTGTGGCCACGTCTTTGGTCGCTTTTTCTGTGGTTTTACGAGCGGTACGACCGCCTGCGGGAATCTCCACCAACACTTGGTCAGCTTTAACTGGCTGTCCCTCTTTGACGACTAGCGAACTTCCTTGAGAGACATTTAACGATTGACTCCGATCCCCATTTTCAACAGTGATTTTACCGTTACTTTCAATGTAAAAAGAATCATCACCGTGACGAGTCCGGAAGGCCCGTAATCGCAGTGTTTTCGGTAAGCGAACCACACCATCAAAGGGAGCTTTAATAATTTCGGCGGCTTCTGCGGTGAAGACTCCTCCGGTGTGGAATGTCCGCATGGTTAACTGGGTTCCCGGTTCACCGATGGATTGGGCTGCAATAATCCCAATGGCTTCTCCGAGGTCAACCATATCTGCATGAGCCAAACTCCAGCCATAGCAATGCCGACAGACAGATCTTGTCGCTTCACAAGTTAACGGACTCCGCAGAAAAACTTCCTTGACTTTTGATTGACCAATCGCAGTTGCGAGGTCGGCACAAATGGCTTGGTTGCGAACAGCTTTTTTGCCTTCAAAGCTAACAATTTCCCCAGTTTCGGGGTGGATAACATCTGCTCCTAGCACTCGTCCAAACAACCGATCTTGTAAGGGAATTAGAATGCGTTCCCCATCGGTCATACTTCGCAGCCAAATTCCCTTTTCGGTGCTACAATCGATTTCCCGCAAAATGACATCTTGAGCCACGTCTACTAAACGACGGGTTAAATATCCCGAGTCAGCAGTTCGTAAGGCGGTATCCACTAAACCTTTCCGCGCCCCGTAGGAGGAGATAATGTATTCGGTAACGGTTAATCCTTCTCGGAAGTTGGTTTTAATCGGTAAGTCAATAATTTCCCCTTGGGGGTTTGCCATCAGTCCCCGCATTCCCACAAGCTGACGAACTTGGGAGATATTACCCCGCGCCCCAGAAAATGCCATCATGTAAACGGAGTTGAGCGGGTTTGTGGCTTTAAAGTTCCGCACCACTTCATCTTTGAGGGCCTCACTCGTCCCGTTCCAGGTATCGACCACTTTTTGAAAGCGTTCGACTTCGGTGATTTCTCCTTTGGTATAGCGACGTTCTGTGCGACGAATTTCTTCTTGGGCTTCATCGAGAAGACCTCGTTTAGACGGGGGAACTTGCAAGTCTTCTACACTAATGGAAACTCCGGCGCGTGTGGCATAGCGGAATCCCATATCTTTTAATTCATCGGCAATTTGAGCGGTACGAGCGGTACCATGATGGGTAAAGGACCAAGAAATGAGTTTCTTGAGTTGCTTTTTATCAATAATTTGATTACGGAAGATTTTTTTATTTTCAGTCATGGGTTATAGAGCGTGAATAGTGAACAGTGAATTAGTCAGCAGGTGACAGGTGAAGGTGATCTTCTCACTTGGGGTGAACACCTGAAACGAGAACTCGAAAACAATTACACTAAAACGTCTTGAACGGTTTTATTGAAGATCACACGTCCCGGAGTGGTTCGCACATATTGGGACAAAATTTTTCCGTCTTGATCTTCTCGCACCCGACGAGTGGGTTGTCCACTTTTCTCTCCGACGTAGATTTTGGTGACGACTCCATCACTGTTGGTTTCTTCTTTTTCCAGTCGTTCACCTTCGCTTCCCATTACTTCACCTTGAAAGCGCACCCAGACGTAGGCGTGTAAGTCTACAGCTCCTTGTTCATAAGCGGTGATAGCATCGGTAAGACTGGCAAAGTAGCCGTTTGCTCCTTTTGTAGCTGCGGGGTTTTCAGCCGTGAGATAATAACAGCCGAGTACCATGTCTTGGCTCGGTGTGACAATCGGAGAACCCGTCGCGGGTGAAAGAATATTGTTAGAAGCCAGCATCAGCAGTCTCGCTTCGGCTTGAGATTCGATCGACAAGGGAACGTGAACGGCCATTTGGTCGCCGTCAAAGTCCGCGTTAAAGGCAGGACAGACGAGAGGATGTAACTGAATGGCTCGTCCTTCTACTAATATCGGTTCAAAGGCTTGAATCCCCAAACGGTGTAGTGTCGGCGCTCGGTTGAGCATGACTGGATGACCATAAATTACTTCTTCTAAAACATCCCAAACACTGGGATCATTGCGTTGAATTAATTTCTTGGCTGCCTTAATATTGTTGACTAATCCCTGACGAATTAACCGATGAATTACAAAGGGCTGAAAGAGTTCAATCGCCATCTCGCGCGGGAGTCCACACTGGTGCATTTTCAGTTTCGGCCCGACGACAATCACTGAACGTCCGGAGTAGTCTACCCGTTTTCCGAGTAAGTTTTGCCGAAAACGACCTTGTTTTCCTTCGATAATATCGGAGAGGGATTTCAATGGACGATTATTCGCCCCCACAACTGTTCGTCCTCGCCGACCATTATCAATTAAGGCATCAACGGCTTCTTGCAACATCCGTTTTTCGTTGCGGATAATGATTTCTGGGGCGAGAATTTCCTGCAAACGAGCCAGACGGTTATTACGATTAATCACCCGACGATAGAGATCGTTTAAGTCACTGGTGGCAAAACGTCCCCCATCTAATTGCACCATAGGTCGCAGATCTGGAGGAATGACGGGAATGACGTGTAATACCATCCACTCCGGTTTTGACCCAGTGGCGATAAAGTTATCAATCACCCGTAGGCGTTTAATCAGTTTGGCGCGTTTTTGTCCTTTGGCAGCAGCGATGTCTTCACGCAGTCGTTCGGCTTCTTCTTCAAGGGGAATATCTGCTAAGAGTTGAGCAACAGCTTCAGCCCCGATTCCGACTTCTACGCCACTGAGGGTTGTATCCTCACTATACATTTGTTCTTCGATTTCTAGCCACTGCTCTTCCATCAGTAACTGTTTGTAGGAGAGGTTTTCGGCGTTACCGGGGTTGAGGACGACGTAGGCGTTGAAGTAAACCACCTGTTCGACATCCCGCAGGGGCATATCGAGCAAGATTGCCATATAGCTCGGAATTCCTTTGAGATACCACACATGAGTCACTGGAGCGGCTAATTTAATGAAGCCCATGCGATGACGACGAACTCTTGACTCGGTGACTTCTACGCCGCAACGTTCACAAACAATACCCCGATGTCGAACCCGCTTGTATTTACCGCAATGACATTCCCAATCTTTCGCCGGACCAAAAATTCGCTCGCAGAATAAACCATCCATCTCCGGCTTCAGGGTGCGATAGTTGATGGTTTCGGGTTTGGTGACTTCGCCAACAATTTGGTTATTGGGTAATGTCCGTTCTCCCCAAGTCCGAATTCGCTCTGGAGAAGCTAACCCAATTTTGACGTAATCAAAGCGCTGTTCTAGTTTAGGCATAGTTTGTAGAAACGGAGTTGTTAACGAATGAGTTAACGGTGGGGGTGGTCAACGTTAACGTTATAGAAACGGATAAGTCTCAGTTATCAGTTTTTTTAGATTGTTCCGGTGTTCACGGGTCACTGTTGACTGTTTAAGAGTCTTTTTTGTCTTCTTCGGTGGCTGTAAACTCATAGGTGGGTTTGGAGGGGGTGCGTCCTCGGTTGGATTCGTCTGCCATCAAGTCCACCTCTAAGTCGCGACCCACTCCGTCTTCACCTGTTTCAACTTTGTGAACGGCAATATCCAAGCATAGAGATTGTAATTCCCGCATCAACACTTTAAAGGATTCTGGTGTTCCGGGTCGAGGAATGGCTTTTCCTTTGACAATGGCGTTGAGAGCCTCGTTACGGCCTTGCATATCGTCGGATTTGACGGTGAGCAATTCCTGTAAGGTGTAAGCAGCACCAAAGGCTTCGAGCGCCCAAACTTCCATTTCTCCAAATCGCTGTCCACCTTGTTGGGCTTTTCCGCCCAGGGGTTGTTGAGTCACCAGAGAGTAAGGGCCGGTTGAACGGGCGTGAATTTTATCATCGACGAGGTGAACCAGCTTCAGCATATAAGCCACCCCAACGGTTACAGGTTGATCAAAGGGTTCTCCTGTACGACCATCGTAGAGCAGAACTTTACCGGGGTTATCGGCGTTAAATAGCCAATCTTTGTTCTGTTTTTCTCGGGCGAGTTGCAACTCTCCATGAACGGTTTCTCGTGACATTTCCTGTCCGTGCATTTCGTCGAAAGGAATGACTTTGTACCGCGTCTTTAAGTTTTCACCTGCCCATCCGAGTAAACATTCAAAGATTTGACCGACGTTCATCCGAGAGGGTACACCCAAGGGATTCAACACAATATCCACTGCCCGTCCATCGGGTAAATAAGGCATATCTTCGACAGGGAGAATCCGCGAAACAATCCCTTTATTTCCATGTCGTCCCGCCATTTTGTCGCCGACTTGGATTTTCCGTTTTTGAGCGACATAAACCCGGACAACCATATTGGCACCAGGGGGGAGTTCATCGCCTTGTTCGCGAGTAAAGACCCGCACATCGACCACTCGACCTTTTTCGCCGTTGGGAACTCGCAGGGAGTTATCACGAACATCTCGGGCTTTTTCTCCAAAAATCGCTCGTAGGAGTTTTTCTTCTGGGGGTTGGTCTGATTCTCCTTTGGGGGTGACTTTTCCCACGAGGATGTCTCCGGCTTCTACCCAGGCCCCAACTCGGATAATCCCATTGGCATCGAGTTGTCGCAAGGAGTCTTCCCCGACGTTGGGAATTTCGCGGGTAATTTCTTCAGGCCCTAGTTTGGTTTGTCGGGCTTCAATTTCGTATTTCTCAATGTGGATGGAGGTGTAAATATCCTCATAAACCAGACGTTCGCTAATTAAAATCGCGTCTTCGTAGTTGTAGCCTTCCCACGGCATATAAGTCACAACCACGTTATGCCCTAAAGCCAGTTCTGCCCCTTCTGTTGAAGAACCATCTGCCAAGACTTGTCCGACTACCACTTGGTCGCCTTCATAAACGAGGGGACGTTGATTTAAACAGGTGTCTTGGTTAGAACGGTTATATTTCTGTAACTCGTACTCGACTTCTTCGCCTTCCGGTGAGGCGACTCGAATTCTTGCCCCATCAACATAGGAGACTTCTCCATCAATTTGTGAAACAATCACCATCCCCGAATCTCGGGCGGCTTGGGCTTCTAAACCTGTTCCCACGAGGGGGCGTTGGGGTCGCAGCAGGGGTACTGCTTGGCGCTGCATATTAGACCCCATTAATGCCCGGTTCGCATCGTCGTGTTCGAGGAAGGGAATCAATGAGGTGGCAACGGAAATGATTTGAACGGGGGAAACGGCTACATAGTCTACTTGGTCGGGAGTCGTTTCGGTGAAGTCCTGACGATAACGGACTGGAATCACTTCCCCTAAAATATTGCCTTCGGCATCTGTGGCGACATCTCCCGGTGCCACTCGCAAATCATCTTCTTCATCAGCAGTCATGTACACGGGAGGCCCATCTCGTCGCACCCGGCCGTTTTCGGCTGGATAGTAGGGGGTAGCAATAAACCCGTAGGGATTGACTCGCGCATGGGTAGCGAGAGAACCAATTAAACCCGCGTTCGGGCCTTCTGGGGTTTCAATCGGACAAATCCGCCCATAATGGGAGGGGTGAATATCTCGGACAGCAAACCCAGCTCGTTCTCGGGTCAGACCACCTGGGCCTAGAGCGGACAGACGACGTTTATGGGTCAATTCGGCCAGGGGATTGGTTTGATCCATAAATTGCGAAAGTTGAGAACTGCCGAAGAATTCTTTAATCGCCGCCACCAGGGGTTTAGGGTTCACTAAAGATGCGGGGGTCAAAGAGTCTGAGTCGCTAACGGTCATCCGTTCGCGGATAATTCGTTCTAGACGGTTTAAACCCACTCGGACTTGGTTTTGCAGGAGTTCCCCGACAGAACGCACGCGACGGTTTCCTAAGTGGTCGATGTCGTCGGTTTCGCCGATGTCGTATTCGAGGTTAATTAGGTAGTCGATCGCGGCTAAAATGTCGGTAGGTGTCAGAACACGGGTAATGTCGGGAATGGTCAGGCGCAGTTTACGATTGAGTTTATACCGTCCGACTCGACCGAGATCATAGCGTTTGGGATCAAAGAAGCGGTTATTGAGGAGTTGTTCTCCTCCGGCGACGGTTGGGGGTTCTCCCGGACGAAGTTTGCGGTAGAGTTCCATCAAGGCGTCTTCTTCGCTAAATTCGCCTTCTCGATCTATGGTTTTCTGGAAGTAGTCGGGGTGGCGCAGGGCGTCGAAGATTTCGTTGTTGGAGAGTCCGAGGGCTTTGAGGAGGACTTGGGCGGAGAGTTTACGGGTTTTATCGATTCTCACCCACACGAGATCGTTTTTGTCGGTTTCAAATTTTAACCAGGCGCCTCGGTTGGGGATCAGGGATGCGCTGTAGGTTCGGCGTTGGTTTTTATCAATTTCTGATTTATAGTAGACACCAGGACTCCGCACGATTTGGTTAACGATGACTCGTTCGGCTCCGTTGATGATAAAGGTTCCGCGTTCGGTCATTAACGGCAGATCGCCGATGAAGACTTCTTGTTCTTTGATTTCGCCTGTTTCTTTGTTGATTAAGCGGGTGGGAACGTACATCTGTACGGCGTAGGTACTATCGCGTCGTTTGGCTTCATCAACGTCGTATTTGGGCTGTTTGAGTCGATAGTTTTGAGCGAGGAAGTGGAGTTCCAGTTTTCCGGTATAGTCGGTGATCGGGGAGAAGCTTTCGAGTTCTTCAATGAGTCCGCTTTCTAGAAACCACCGAAAACTTGAGCGTTGAATGTCGATCAAGTCGGGGAGTAGGAACATTGATTCTTCGGCGGTGGTATTCGTCATGAGTTTAGTTTTTGAGTTGCGTGGAATTGGATTTTTGGGGATGGGGTCAGGTGGACGGACTAGATTTTGAACATTGATGGGTACTGTGTTGAATTTAGGGGAGGTTTGAGCAAGCCTGTCGGTTCTTTTAACAAAAGCATAATTTATTTAAGAGTTAACTCGTTTTCGGATTTTATGAGTTGGGGATGGGTTTCCTCTACTTTGGGGCGTGAAAGCTGGGGGTGTTTCCTTGAGGCTGAATTGAATGGGTTCAACAAAAGCCGATTATTCTTTTTTCCTCAAGAGTTGTTGATTTGGAACGGATAATAGTGAGTCTTGGGGTAAAAAGTCCCCTCTCAAAAATTGGGGTTAAACACTCAAGGGTTGTTCTTCTTGGAGTTCGGGTTGGGGTAAGCCAAATAACCGACAAGCGTTTTCGGTGGTTTGTCGGGCGAGAATCTCGACGGGTATGTCTCGAAGTTGGGCGACTTTTTCAGCGACATAACGCACGTAGGCGGGTTCGTTGCGTTTTCCCCGACGAGGAACAGGGGCCAGGAAAGGACAGTCGGTTTCGATCAAAAGGGGTTGACTATCGACTATCCGGGCTGAGTCTTGAATTTGAGTGGCTTTTTTAAAGGTGACTGTTCCACTAAAGCTGATGTAAAATCCCAGATCGAGAAAGGACTGGGTTTCTGTGGGTGTTCCTCCCCAACAGTGCATGACACCCTGAACCGGGCCTTGTCGCTCCCAAAAGTTTCGCAAGAGTTGAAGCATCGGTTCGGCTGCATCCCGACAATGGATAATGACGGGTTTGTTTAGGTGATAAGCCAGTTCGAGTTGGGCTTCAAACACAAGCAATTGCAAGTCGTAGTTATCGGCTTTATAAAAGTCCAGTCCCATTTCACCTAAAGCGACGACACGGGAATCGGATTGCGCCAGTTTGAGGATTTGGTCTGGGGTAACGGTTGTCCATTTTTCGGTGTCTAATGGATGCAAACCGACTGAAAAAAAGAGGTTTTCGACTTGATTTGCGATCGCTTGAATTTCGGTGAATTCGTGTGGATGTACGCAGGAATGGACTAAACGAACAACACCTGAAGCTTTCCAGCGTTGTTGAATCGCTTCTAAGTCCGATGCGAGAACATCAAAGTTAAGATGAACGTGAGTATCAACGAGCTGCATTATAATTGAGTAGATTCGCGTTTCGGGAGAGCCTTGGCAGCAATTCAACTGCATTTTAACGTGATGTTGACAGAAGTTGGGTTAGGGCTGTCTGGCATCCCAGGCAAACTTGACAATCGCGTGGGTGTGATTTTCCTCAAGTGCCGGTTAGTGGGGATCAAGATCAGTAAAGATCGCCAATTTTCTACGCTTTTAGCAAGTGAGGCGTGCTAACCCTCTCCTTTGTGATCAGATTGGCAGTCGGTCACGGGTTGTTAACTCACTTGCAACTTTTGACTTAATTTAAGGGTCACTTTTATATCTAAATGTTTAGAACTCTAGAATACAATAGAGGAGATTCAGGGCAGAACGCTCTAGGATCGAGTTCTTGAGTCGCTGCGAATGAATCTTTATCAATTGGCAAATGGGAGAAGAGCTAACTCATCTCCCTTCCCCTGTTGATCATGACAAATGAGTAATTTTTTCTCTTTTGTCTACAGCCATTTAGGATTCCTTAGGACACTGCGGACTCCTGAGCATTTGGATTTGGGAAGTAAGGTTTGAGAGCTTTAGCCAGTCGAGCCTTCTTTCGTGCGCCATTATTGCGATGGAGGACGCGGTGCTTGACCGCTTTGTCTATTTTGCTGTAAGCGGCTGACATTCTCTGATTGACTTCGTTTAAGTTGTCTGGGTTGGGATCAGATGCGTATTTTTCGACCGCTGCGAAATAATTTTTCATTAACGTTTTCACGGCGGACTTGTAAAATTTGTTTTGGAGCCGATTGCGTTCGGCAATTTCAATTCGTTTGATGGCAGACTTAATATTAGCCATAGGTTCGCGTTCTCACCAAATGCGGGTCTTCAGGACTTCTAGATACACAAGTTACAGAAATACTACTATAACATCTTTTCTGCAAAAATAGTAACCGAAAAAATTGGATTTTTGGATCAAGCGTGATCCGCTTCGTCGGGTGTCCGAAAATCTTTAAGGGCAGGCCCTCTCACCTGGATCAAGGAAAAAAAAGCAATGGGAAGTGAGCGAAAAGCTGGAATCTGGGACGGGCAAGGGTAGGATACGTTAAACTATTACAAGAAGTTCGGGAACACCCAACATTCGGAATGGATGAAAGGTGATGGAAAATGCTGAAATCGAGACAGGTCAAGGCAAAAGGGGGATTTTGAATCTCCGACTCGAAGTGACTCCGATTTTGTACTGTCCACTCCATTTCTGGACTGATTCCCAATTCCGTCTTCTAGCCGATAACTCTTGAGGTTGGCACTCCTATCACCATGCTGCGAATTATCACTCAGTGGGTTGAAGCACAATCAGAACTACGACGGATCGCGAGTCGTACCCATGATGACATGATCCTTCATAAAGAGGCAACGGTGCGGGAAGTGCTGCAAACCGTTAAACGACAAGGTGACAAAGCTCTACTGCACTACACCCAAGAATTTGACCACCAAACCTTAACGCCAGAACAGTTGCGTGTCAGTGGTTCAGAGTTGGATGCTGCCTATCAGCAAGTCTCTAAAGAACTTCTCGATGCGATTCGGTTGGCGGCTAAACAAATCGAGGCCTTTCACCGACAACGGATTCCAAAATCTTGGGTTCAGTTTCAAGAGGATGATGTGGTCTTAGGTAAACGCTACACTCCGGTTGATCGGGCGGGCTTATATGTTCCCGGAGGCCGAGCAGCTTATCCGAGTACCGTTTTAATGAATGCAATTCCGGCGAAGGTGGCGAAAGTCCCTCGGATTGTCATAACTACGCCTCCAGGCCCCGAAGGTAAAGTCAATCCAGCCGTGCTGGTGGCCGCACAAGTGGCCGGGGTTCAAGAAATTTATCGCGTGGGTGGAGCGCAAGCAGTAGCCGCTCTAGCTTACGGTACGGAAACAATCCCAACCGTTGATGTGATCACAGGGCCGGGGAACGTCTATGTCACCTTAGCGAAAAAGTTAGTGTATGGAACGGTTGGCATTGACTCCCTCGCCGGGCCATCAGAAGTTTTAGTGATTGCCGATAGTGGGGCAAATCCAGTTTATGTGGCGGTGGATCTGTTAGCTCAAGCTGAACATGATCCGATGGCGGCGGCGATCTTACTGACAACAGACTCGGCATTAGCCCGTCAGGTTGTCACGGAAGTCGAACGTCAACTCACGAATCACCCTCGACGAACCTTAACAGAAAAAGCGATCGCTCATTATGGTTTAGTGGTTGTGGTTGAGTCTTTAGAAGCGGCCGCTAAACTGTCTAATGAATTTGCTCCAGAGCATTTAGAACTCGAAGTTGCAGATCCTTGGGCAATGGTGGAAAAAATTCGCCATGCGGGGGCTATTTTTCTGGGCAGTTCAACTCCAGAAGCGGTGGGAGATTATCTCGCAGGCCCGAACCACACTTTACCGACTTCCGGGGCGGCTCGTTATGCTTCGGCTTTGGGGGTGGAAACATTCCTGAAGCATTCTAGTTTAATCCAATATTCTCCTACGGCTCTCCAAAAAGTTGCTGATGCGGTTAATATTCTGGCGACTGCTGAAGGTTTACCCTCTCATGGGGACTCAGTACGTTTGCGAACGGAAACCTCTGACGATCAAGGGAATTTTGATCTTGATGGTCAGTTGTAACTGAATATTTGCGGTCAAGTAATCTCGATATTCGGGGTTTGAGGATCAGATCTTGGTATGATTGGAAGTCACGAACAATCGTAGCTTGTCGTCTGGGAGGATAACTCTATCTGTGCTGAAAACAATATTGGTTGCTGTTGATGGTTCACCATCGACTGAGTTGGTGATTCAGGCTCTAGAACAATTTCAATTACAACCGACCACAAATATTATCTTCTCCCATGTGATTTCTGCCCAGGAGTCTGATAGCGAAGCCCTCGCCGATCGTCCTCATCCCGACTCAGGAGAATTTCTCCAAGAGCAACTCCGCCTTTATCAAGACAAGTTAGATTTTCGGAGTGAACTGGAAATCGTTCATGGTGATCCGGCAGTCGAGATTATTCGCCTGGCAAATATCTACAAAGTAGACTTAATTATTCTGGGAAGTCGGGGATTGACTGGGTTAAATCGTATTTTACAAGGTTCTGTCAGCGCTCAAGTTGTGGCGGAGGCTCACTGTTCAGTGTTGGTGGTCAAAGACAACGGAGATTGACAGACTCCCCCGTTAACCGTGACGCAAAAACAAAGATTGAAACCCGACTCTAGCAGTTAGGTTTCAACTCCCATCCTGGTGGAGGTTAACTAGATAGATTCAGGTTCTTGACCCGAAACAACGGGCGCAACACTATTAAGTTGCAACTCTGGGTGATCGCCTTGCACCTGTTGATAATTCCATTCATTTTTAAATAGCAATACAGGTCGTCCCCAACTATCTTTAACCGTAACGGTATTAAATAACCGTCCAACTTTTTCGAGGGCTTCCCAACCGCCATGCACCCAACGCGCCAAACTGTACGGAAGGACATCGAGAAGGGTTTCTACGCCATATTCTTGCTGAAGTCGGAACTGTACCACCTCAAATTGCAGTTGACCGACGGCGGCTAAAATCGGATCACGTTTAGCATCATCAACAGAATACATAATTTGTATCGCACCTTCTTCCCGTAACTCAGAAACGCCTTTACGGAACTGTTTAAACTTGGAGGGGTTGGGATTTCTCAGGTAGGCAAAGAGTTCGGGAGAAAAGCAAGGAATCCCTTCGTATTCAAGTTTTTGACCGTTGTAAATGGTATCGCCGATGGCAAATACACCGGGATTGTTTAAGCCAATCACATCACCGGGATAGGCATCTGCAATCGATTCTCGGTCTTGAGCAAAGAGTTTTTGGGGACGAGACAGACGAACGGTTTTGCCTGTACGAGCATGGTTGACGGTCATATCTTTTTCAAATCTTCCGGTACAGACTCGCACAAAGGCAACGCGATCGCGATGTTTCGGGTCCATATTCGCTTGGAGTTTAAACACAAAGCCTGTAAACTCTGGATACTCGGGGGGAATTTCGCCCTGGGTACTGCGATGAATGCCGGGTTTTAAGCCGTATTCCAAAAAAGCTTCGAGAAATAGTTTCACCCCGAAGTTGGTCATGGCACTTCCGAAAAATACGGGGGTCATTTTGCCTTGATGGACTTGTTCGAGGTCTAGATCTGATCCGACTTCTTCTAAGAGTTCTAAATCTTCTTTGAGTTGGTAGTAGAGGTCTTGGTCTAAGAGGTCTTCAATGCGAGGATCGCCGAGACTAATGATGGTTTCTGTGGCTTCACGGCTACCATGATGCGATCGCTGAAAGAGATAGATTTGTTGGGTACGGCGGTCAAATACGCCTTTAAAGGTGTCTCCCATGCCGATTGGCCAGTTGACGGCGTAGGGTTTGAGTCCGAGTTCTTGTTCGATTTCATCGAGGAGTTCTAAGGGATGGCGTCCCGGTCGATCCATTTTATTGATGAAGGTGAAGATGGGAAGACTCCGCATTTTACAGACTTCAAACAGCTTGCGGGTTTGAGGTTCTAACCCTTTAGCCGCATCTTCGAGCATAACCGCGTTGTCGGCGGCCGCTAAAGTACGATAGGTGTCTTCACTGAAGTCTTGGTGGCCGGGTGTATCGAGAAGGTTGATTTGGTAGTCACTGTACTCAAACTGTAGCACGGTGGAGGTGATGGAAATTCCCCGTTGTTGTTCCATTGCCATCCAGTCAGAAGTGGCGTGACGTTGGGATTTACGGACTTTTACAGCGCCTGCTTCGTGGATAGCGCCTCCGTACAGCAGGAGTTTTTCGGTTAGAGTGGTTTTCCCCGCATCGGGGTGAGAAATAATGGCAAAGTTGCGTCTTCGTTCTACTTCGAGTTGAAGTTCGGTTTGAGTTTCTGGGGACATTTCAAAGCCTTGTTGGAAAGGGGAAGAACTATTGATTCGGGTGACTACGGTTCTAAAGCTATAGATTCAGAGTAACAAAAAATTTAGTTCCTTTTCTTTATAAGTTTAATTAAATTTCACCTTAATATCAAGTCTGTGGTAAGCCGGGATAGGGCGACGAGGGGGTGAATCTCCTGAGCAGTTTCACTAAAAATTCACAAGATTACTGGGAATTTCTTGGCAACTTAGGGGTTAATGGCTAATTATTTTGAGAACTGTTGCCGTTTTTCGATGTTAGATTGTTCTCGGACTGTGCTTTCTGCTGAATTGGGGTGATCATTTTACTTTTCTGATTTTTTTGACTTTAAGCCGGGTGACGCTCTTTTGATGAGGGATGTAACTATTTTTGGGTATCACTTAATCTTGAGTTCAAAGGACTATTCTGTTAAAGCTCTGGATGAATTGAGTGTTCAGGGTTAATATAGATCTCATCTTAACTCGTAATGTAGAGATTCTTTCCCGAAGGAAATTAGAGAGCTTACCAGAATACCTCTAAGATTAAGTGTTTTTGTTTTATTAAAACTAAAAATATTGATATAAGTGATGTAAAACTTATCTATAAATCACTTTTATATTTTTTGTTTAGAGGAAGTTTGAAAATGATTAAAAATTAATTTTTAGGGGGTGATCTATTTTAACTTTGAGCTAATATTAGAGATGAAAGTATCAATTTCGTGTTAGATTCACCTATCTATTGTTTAATTACTTTTAAGCTGCTTCGACCCATTCCAATCAGATCAATTAGTCTATTATGGAAATTTTATCAGATCTTTTGGCAATAAGTTCTTTTATTCCTCATGGTCATTGTTACCTTTGGCAACCTCAATTAGTTGGATTACACGTTATTTCTGATGTCTTAATTGTTCTGGCTTATTTTTCCATTCCAGCAACCTTATTTTACTTTGTTCGGAAGCGGAAAGATTTACCCTATGTCCATGTTTTCCTATTGTTTGCGGCGTTTATTATTGCTTGTGGTTTAACGCATTTAATGGCGATAGTCACCCTTTGGTATCCAATCTATTGGGTATCAGGAACAATCAAAGCAATTACAGCTTTTATTTCAGTGGTGACGGCTACAGCAATTATTCCTTTAGTTCCCCAAATTTTGGCTTTAAAAAGCCCAAAAGAACTCGAAAAAATTAATCAAGCTCTTGAACGCGCCCATCAACAGCTTAGTTTTCATATTGAAAATACCCCTTTAGCGGTGATTGAATGGGATAGTAATTTTCACGTTCAACGATGGTCACAACAAGCAGAAATGATCTTCGGATGGACAGCAAAAGAAGTAATAAATTTACATCCGAGTGAGTGGAATTTTGTTGTACCGGAAGATGTGGAAGCGGTGAGTGAAGTCATGACTTCGCTGCTGGATAGAGATCAACCCCGGAATTTAATTCGCAACCGCAATTATACAAAAAATGGCTCAGTTGTTTATTGCGATTGGTACAATTCAGCTTTATTTGATGAGTCGGGTCAACTGGTTTCTATTTTATCATTGGTTCAGGATGTAACCGATGAAATTGAAGCTCAAGAAGCCTTACGAGAGAGTGAAAAACGTTATCAAACTTTAGCTGAAACTTCACCTGTAGGAATTTTTCATACAGATAGTCAAGGAAATTGTTTGTATGTTAATGAACGTTGTTGTGAAATTTCTGGAACTAATCAAGCCGCTTCTTTAGGAACAGGATGGATCAAAACTATTTATTCAGAAGATCGATCTAGAGTTGTTCAAGAATGGCAAAAAACAGTTCAACAGGGAAAAACATTTCGTTCTGAATATCGAATACAACGTCCGACAGGTGAAGTGAGTTGGGTGTTTGGTCAGGCGATCGCTCAAAAAAATGAACAGGGAGAAATAATCGGTTATATTGGTACGATCACAGATATTACCGCTCGTAAACAAGCTGAAGTTGCACTACAAACTTCGGAAACAAAATTTCGTCAACTCGCTCAACAGGAAGAATTAATTAATCGAATTGCGAGTCAAATTCGGAATTCCCTTGACCTCAATACTATTCTAAAAACAACAGTAGGTCAGATTCAGGATTTATTACAGCTTGATCGGTGTTATTTTGTTTGGTATCGTTCTCAGTCGTCAATTTCTCAATCAAAACTGCAATTAAACTCTCCAAAAAATTCATTTTTTCTTGATTATTGGGAGATTGTTTATGAGTCTAAAAATTCAGATCTTCCGAGTTTAGTGGGTGATTATTCTGTAGAACAGGTGGGAAGTTGGGCGATGCGATTTTTACAGCTAGAGAGAATTCAAGTTAATGATATTGCTGAGGTTTCAGAAGCGGAGATGCGTCAATTTTTAACACAGTTAGGCTTTCTCTCGTTGTTGTCAATTCCTATTGAAACTCAAGGCGGTGAAATTGGAATTATTGCTTGTGCTTATCATCAAAAAACTCATCAGTGGAATGAGAATGAAATCGAATTATTAAAAGCCGTTACCGATCAACTTGCGATTGCGATTAATCAAGCTCAACTTTATGCTAAAACCCAAGCAAATGCGATTCAAGCGCAAGCTCAAGCTCAACAATTAGAAGTAACATTACAACAGTTAAAGCAAACTCAAACTCAACTGATTCAAACTGAAAAAATGTCAAGTTTGGGTCAAATGGTTGCTGGGATTGCTCATGAGATTAATAATCCGGTGACTTTTGTTTATAGCAATGTAATTCCAGCCATTCAACATACAGACGATTTATTAAATTTACTAAATCTCTATCAGAAATATTATCCGCAACCCGCGTTAGAAATCAAGCAATATATTGAAGAAATTGAGTTAGAATTTGTTCAGGAAGATTTACCCAAACTGCTCAATTCAATGAAGATTGGAGCCGAACGAATTCGTCAGATTGTATTATCGTTGCGGAGTTTTTCTCGACTGGATGAAGCGGAGTTTAAAGCAGTAGATTTGCATCAAGGAATTGACAGTACACTTTTAATCTTGCAAAATCGCTTAAAAGAGCAAGCCGGACAGGTCGGAATTGAGGTCGTGAAAAGCTATGGTAATCTTCCTTTGGTGGAGTGTTACGCAGGTCAGATGAATCAAGTATTTATGAATATTTTGGTTAATGCTATTGATGCTTTAAATGAACCGAAGACCTCAAATGTTGAGTATTTATTGTCTGATTTTGAGTCTAATGATGATTTCTCTCCCCAAAAACCAACGATCCAAATTCAAACCGAAGTGGTAAACTCGAATTGGGTGATGATCCGAATTGTAGATAATGGCCCCGGAATGCGAGAACAGGTTCGTTGCAAACTATTTGATCCCTTTTTTACGACGAAACCAATTGGTCGAGGAACGGGGCTAGGGCTATCGATTAGTTATCAGATTGTCGTCGAAAAACATCAGGGTCAGTTAGAATGCTACTCTAATATCGGACAGGGATCAGAGTTTGTGATTCAGATTCCAATTCGACAAGCAACTGCTTCTCGAAAGCGGTTAAATCTGTTTAAAGGTGAAGAATAAATTGAGAATCAGGAGAGTGACTGATGAACGCAGAAGATAAGCGCAGACTGTTATCAGCTTTGTGTCATGGTTCGATTTTTTTTAGTAGTCTTTTAGTTTCGGTGGGAATTCCGTTTGCGATTTTCTTTGCGACTGAGGATTCGGTGGTCAAGGAAAATGCGAAAGAAGCTTTAAATTTTCATATCAATCTCTATATTGCGGCTTTTATCTGTGTTATTCTAATTTCTGTTTTAATTGGAATTCCGCTTTTATTTATAGTCGGGTTAATTAGTTTTGTGATGCCAATTATTGGGATTGTTTCTGTGATTAATAATCCGAGTAAACCCTACCGCTATCCGTATATTTTTCGCTTTTTTTAAGGGTAAAATTGGAGGAAAAAGAGGGCGTGAATCAAGCGATTATTTGTCCTAATTGACAATTCGAGAATTTAACCGATTCTCTGGACAATCAGACTCGGTATCGCGGATCATAGTCCGGAAACCTCCCCCCACAGTTTAGTCATAAGCTGTTAGAATGTTAATTAGAGGTCGGACAGGCATCGGAGTTTATTATTCAGATTCCCATTCAACAAGGGAACACTTCCCCAACTTTGTAAGATTCATCCACAAGTTAAGAGTAAACCGAGAATCGGGAGAGTGACTGATGAACGCAGAAGATAAGCGCAGACTGTTATCAGCTTTGTGTCATGGTTCGATTTTTTTTAGTAGTCTTTTAGTTTCGGTGGGAATTCCGTTTGCGATTTTCTTTGCGACTGAGGATTCGGTGGTGAGATCAAATGCTAAGGCAGCTTTAAATTTGCATATCAATATCTATGGTTTTCTGTTCTTCATCTTGGCTTTAGCTGCAATTCCAGTTTTTTGGATTCTTCCTCTGATTTTTTATGCTTTAATAGCAATTCCAGTTTTGCTTTGGGTTTGTTTTATGAGTTTTATTATGCCTATAATTGGGATTGCTTCTGTATTTAATAATCCTAGTAAAGCCTACCGATATCCATGTATATTTCACTTTTTTAAGTAAATTTAATAATGAAATGATAAATTATGCTAGTTTATACTTCGAGAATTTAACGGATTTTCAGGACAGTGAATGCTCGGTTTTATGCAAATAATATCGGCGATATTTCGTTGCATGGTTTGACAAATGGAATCCAACTGTAAATCATTAAGATCGTAACCGAAGGGATTTTCAATTTCCCGACCTATTTCTTCAATACCAAACAAAGTAAAGCTAATCATTCCGACAACAATTCCATTATACCAGAGTAAATCATCGGCTAATTGTAGGGATAAAACAAAACAATAAATTAACAGAATTTGCTTTCTCGAAAGGCAAGTTTAAACCAGTTTTTGTTGCCATTAACCATAGGATAAATTTAGAAAAGAATTGATGACTCTTTAAATCATCTATACTTGATCGACGACTGGCTGATATATTTCGATAGAATAAGGATTTCAGGTCATTCGTCAACAATAAATGAATCTTAACCTCCCATCCCCCATGTTTGATCCTCTTTTTTGCGTCGAACATCTTCGAGTCGCCTACCCGAGTCGCAGCGATACCGTAACTTGGGCGGTGGATGACGTTTCTTTTAGCCTCAAACCCGGAGAAAAGTTGGGACTGGTGGGGGAGTCGGGTTGTGGAAAATCAACGTTAGGGCGGGCGGCGATGCGGTTGCTTCCCTCCTCTACAAAAGTGGAAGGGCGAGTTACATTTGGAGAAAAGTCAGTATTTGAGATGAACCCCAACCAGTTGAGACGGTTTCGGGGTGAAGCGGTGGCGTTGGTATTTCAAGACCCAATGACTCGTCTTGATCCGTTGATGACGATTGGTGAACATTGTATCGAAACATTGAACGCTCATCAACCTCAACTTTCTCGTTCCCAAGCTAAAGAAAAAGCGATTGAAACATTAGAATCTGTGAAAATTCCGGCGAGTCGGTGGTCACAATATCCCCATGAATTTAGTGGAGGAATGCGACAACGGGTCGCCATTGCATTAGCCTTACTTCTTGATCCTAAATTAATTGTAGCAGATGAACCGACGACCAGTTTAGATGTGACAATCTCGGCTCAAATTTTGCAAGAATTAACGCGATTATGTGAAGAACGAGGAACCGCGATTTTATTGATTTCCCATGATTTAGCAATGGTTGGGGAATATTGCGATCGCATGGCGGTGATGTATGCTGGAAAAATGGTCGAAATGAATTTTACAGATCAACTTTTACAACAACCTCAACACGAATATACACGATCCCTTTTGAATGCAGCTTTACATATTCAAGCGGTTGAAGATCCTTCAGAAACTCCTCTAATTTCTGAGAACAAAGCTAAACCCTTATTAAGCGTTAAAAATCTACAACAATATTATAGCTTAGAATCAAATTTAATTCAACAGTTTTTTACCCGCAAACAAACAGCAATTAAGGCGGTTGATGGAGTCAGTTTAGACCTTTATCCCGGTGAAATATTAGGGCTAGTCGGTGAGTCAGGCTGTGGGAAAAGTACCCTCTCTCGAAGTATTTTACAGTTAGTCCGTCCGACGGGCGGAACCGTTGAATTTGCCGGGACAGAATTAACCAATTTATCACTTCCTAAAGTCCGTTCCTATCGCCGTCAAATGCAGATGGTTTTTCAAGATCCCCTCGCTTGTTTAAATCCCATGATGACCATCGGACAGGCAATTTCTGATCCGCTTTTTATTCATAAACTAGCCACACCAGAAGCCGCAAAATCTCAAGTTTTAGCAATGTTAGAACGTGTAGAATTAACCCCTGCATCCGAGTATTCTGAACGTTATCCGGGTGAATTATCCGGCGGACAACAACAGCGGGTTGCCATTGCGAGGGCGTTAATTACTCATCCACAATTAGTCATTTATGATGAACCCGTAAGTATGTTGGATGCCAGTGTTCAATCGCAGGTTTTAGCCTTAATGTTAGACTTGAAACAAGAATTTAATTTAACCTATTTGTTTATTACTCATGATCTTTGGGTGGCGAGATATTTGTGCGATAGAATAGCCGTAATGAATGCCGGAAAAATTGTAGAAATGGGTTCAACAGAAGACATTTTTAAACATCCTCAACATCCTTATACTAAAACTCTTTTAAATGCGGCACCTTTGTTAGCTCGTTCTATTAATTCTTAGTGGTCTTAAATCATCAGAAAAATTTTTAACCTATGACTCCCTTTTCTACCCCTACCAACCTCCCCAATCCCCCCTTAAATCCCCCCTTAAAAAGGGGGGTAGGAGGAGGCTATTAGTTTCTTCTCATCTCAGGAGAGGATAAGGGAGAGGTGAAAATAAGTTCTAAAAAAATGGTATAACAATGAGAGTACATATTTAAGTCTCTGTACAGTTACGCTCAAAAATAATAAGTACAGTTAGGGTTTATTCATCTACCGGAATTTAGAAAAGTGTCTCCTAAATCATCTAAAACCATTCATCCTCTCACTCGCCTATTTCGCTACGCTCATCCTTACCGGATGGAAATTTTCAAAGCGACAATTTGTTCAATTTTAAACAAACTTTTTGATTTAGCACCGCCTGTTTTAATTGGTGCTGCGGTTGATGTTGTGGTTAACCAACAAGACTCATTTATCGCCCAATGGGGAATAGAAAATGTTGTCGGCCAACTCTGGGTATTATCACTGTTGAGTTTAATAATTTGGGGATTAGAATCAAGCTTTGAATACGCCTATGAACTCCTGTGGCGAAACTTAGGTCAAACCATTCAACATGACTTGCGTTTGGATGCTTATAGTCATTTACAAGAGTTAGAATTAGCCTTTTTTGAAGAACGAAGCACCGGGAGTTTGATGTCAATTTTAAATGATGATATCAACCAGTTAGAACGGTTTTTAGACTATGGTGCAAATGTAATTATCCAAGTAATCACAACAGTAATTTTAATCGGAGGTGGATTTTTTATCATCGCCCCGAGTGTGGCTTGGTTTGCCATGTTACCCATGCCTTTTATTATCTGGGGTTCGCTGATTTTTCAAAAACGTCTCGCGCCTCGCTATGCAGGAGTCAGAGAACGAGTGGGGTTTTTAAATGGACAGTTATCGAATAATTTGAGCGGAATTACAACCATTAAAAGTTTTACCGCAGAAGACTATGAAACCGAACGCATTACCGAACAAAGTGAAGCCTATCGCCAGAGTAATAAACAGGCAATCAAACTTTCTTCTGCGTTTGTGCCACTGATTAGAATTTTGATTTTTTTTGGGTTTATTGCAACGTTATTATTGGGGGGAATGCAAGCAATATCTGGACGTTTAGCGGTGGGAACTTATAGCGTTTTAGTGTTTATTACTCAGCGTTTATTATGGCCGTTAACGCGACTGGGAGAAACCTTTGACCAGTATCAACGGGCGATGGCTTCGATTAACCGAGTGATGAATTTACTCGATACACCCATTGAAACCCATCCGGGAGATATTCCCCTTCCGGTTAATCAAGTTAAAGGTGAAATTGATATCAAAAATATTACCTTTGCCTACAATAATCGAGTTAATGTTGTTGAAGATTTATCGCTGAAAATTCCCGCCGGAAAAACGATCGCAATTGTGGGGGCGACAGGTTCGGGAAAAAGTACATTAGTGAAGTTATTATTGCGACTCTATGAAATTCAATCTGGAACAATTACCCTCGATGGGATCGAAATTGATCGGATCAAATTAAGAGATTTACGTCAATCCATTGGTTTAGTGAGTCAGGATGTTTTTCTCTTTCACGGCACCATTGCCGAAAATATTTGTTATGGAACATTTGATGCGAGTTTACCTGAAATTATCGCCGCCGCCCAAGTCGCAGAAGCCGATAATTTTATTCAAACCTTACCGCAAGGATATGATACAATAGTTGGGGAACGAGGACAAAAGTTATCCGGCGGACAACGACAACGAATTGCGATCGCCAGAGCCATATTAAAAAATCCCCCGATATTAATATTAGATGAAGCGACCTCTGCCGTCGATAACGAAACAGAAGCCGCCATTCAGCGATCGCTAGAATATATTACCCAAAATCGGACAACCATTGCGATCGCCCATCGTCTTTCAACGGTTCGGAATGCCGATTGTATTTACGTTATGGATCGGGGAAAATTAGTAGAATGGGGACGACATGAACAATTATTAGAAGCACCAGGAATTTATGCGAGTTTGTGGCGAGTACAATCTGGCTTAAAATAAGGTCATCCCTGATGGATTGATCAAAGTTAAATAGTCATCTCAAAACCTTCAAACCCTGAGAAGATAGATGAACTAATGGTAAAACTCGCAAACAATTTCAAGTGAATTTCAACTCAACTCTAGATATAGAGTAAAGAAAAAACCTGTTTTAAATTCCCACATTTACTCGATAGACGTTTTCTCAGTTGGACAGTCGCAAAGTAGATGCACCAATACAATGTTAAGTGGCTGAAAACCTAATTTGCGGAAATTAGACTCACTCATCATTGTTGGTATTTTTGCGCTGTCTCCAGTTTACTCCCAGTCGCTTGAGATAGTCCCAACCTCTTTGAGGCCAGACGTGTTGGCGACCTGTTTTTTTAGCAATCCATTCAGCCACTTTGGGACCCGACCAGGCACCTCCATCCGGAGCCGGGCCTTGTAATGCCTCCTTGAGTTCCTGTTGCTGTGCCAAGGTTAACAAGGAACGAGCAACAGGCGGTTGGCGATCGCGGCTGCGGTTTCTCACAGAACTTGGGCCTTCGCGGTTATAGCGCCGAATGATTTCCTTAGAATAGTCGTAGTTTAAACCCACAACTTCAGCGGCTCTTTTAATAGTCCAACCGCTGGCAACGAGCTGAAGTAGGTGCCATCGACGAGCTTCGGTGGTATCCCTAGCCTGTCGGTAACGGACTTTCAGGTCTTCAGTCGTAAGGTGGGATTCTAGATGAGCTTTTGGTGGCATCCTCCTCTCGCATCACATCCGGAACGTTGATCGATCTATCCAAGTTCTGCACAGAATTCCGGAGTGAATCCGAGAGTAATAGAAAATTCTTATCAAAGAACAATCATTGATTAGTGGCTTTGGCAAGAGGAGGCGGAGACAGTAGACAGTGATCAGTGATCAGTTCCATCTCCCCCTGCACCCGACCTCTGACTGTAAACAGTCTTAAACCTTTGCAGGTTCCTCTAACATCAATTTTGACCGCTTGATAGGTTCAGGAACATCAATCGGATATTGACCTGTAAAACAAGCCGAACAGAAACTCTGAGGGTCTTCATGGGTAGCTTGCAACATTCCTTCCCAACTCAGATAAGCCAAGGAGTCTACCCCAATATGTTGAGCAATTTCTGCGACTGACTTTTTCGCCGCAATTAATTGATCTTGGTTATCAGTATCAATTCCGTAGAAACAGGGATGAGTCACAGGTGGAGATGAAATTCTCATATGAACTTCGGTTGCACCTGCATCTCGCAACGCTTTGACAATCTTACCGCTTGTGGTTCCTCGCACAATAGAATCATCGACCATAATCACCCGTTTCCCTTGCAAAACATCTTTTAAGGGATTAAGCTTCATGCGAATACCCGCTTCTCGCATTCCCTGAGTCGGTTGGATAAAAGTGCGACCCACATAACGATTTTTGATCAATCCTTCCATATAGGAAATATTAGATTCTTGGGAAAATCCAATCGCCGCCGGAATACCCGAGTCCGGAACACCAATCACCAAATCCGCATCAACACAAGACTCCTTTGCTAAAACCCGACCAATTCGCATTCGATAAGTGTAGAGACTTTCTCCCTCCATCTGGCTATCGGGTCGGGCAAAATAAATCATTTCAAACACACAAAGTTTGCGAGAGGGTTGGGATTGCCACTCAATAGACTGCAATCCATCTTCAGTGATCCAAACGATTTCACCCGGTTTAACTTCTCGTAAAAACTCGGCCCCGATAATATCTAACCCACAGGTTTCAGAAGCCAGAACATATCGAGTGGGATTGGTATCTAAAGTTCCAATAACTAAAGGACGAATACCATGAGGATCGCGTACACCCATTAATCCGGCCGGAGTCCCAATCGTCAAACTAAATGCACCCTCACACATTTTAAAGGCGCTGATACAAGCATCTAACCAATTTTTACCTGAATCTACTTCTGAGGCGATCGCTAAGGCGATTAATTCTGTATCTGTCGTGGTGACAAAACTATATTGGCGTCGGGTAATTTCTTCGCGGAGTTGAGGGGTATTGACGAGATTACCATTATGAGCAACTGCAATTGATCCCAGACGGCTATTGGCAATAGCAGGTTGAGCATTGACAACTCGACTAGAACCCGTGGTAGAATAACGGGTGTGACCGACAGCTAGATTTCCTTTTAACTCACTGAGGATTGATTCATTAAAGACTTGAGACACTAACCCCATGTCTTTATACAAATACAGCTTTTCTGACTCAAAGGTCGCAATTCCTGCTGATTCTTGACCTCGGTGTTGGAGAGCGTACAATCCAAAATAGGTCAGCTTGGCAACATCTTCACCGGGTGCATAGATACCGAAAACACCACAAGCTTCTTCGGGTTTATCGGGGTTTTGAGGAGTGGAGTCGGAGTAGTCGGTCGTCAGCAAATCGTTTGGTATCATGGTTGCGTGGTTGTTTTTAGTGTCAGAATAACCAGGAATTGGGATCTCGTTCAAAGCTGTGCAGTGTTCGATCACAGTCTCTAGCTGTGTCATTATTGCACCCTGATCCCCCATTTCAACAGTAGCGTAAACCACTCTACACGTCATCCGAGATTCCCTCAATATTCGGATGTGATTAACCGAACCCTAATTTCAGTATTTGCAACGATTGTGCTGAGATTTTTGAGTCAGCTAGGAGTCACAGATCGATTTGTAACTCAAGATTAGACTCTATTTTTTAGTCATTGATTCAGTTAGATTAAATTTATTGATAGCTTAAATAAGATTTAAAAAAGTCCTGCATTAATAAAAAATTCTACCAGAAAATCAATATCACTCTCTGGTGCGGCTTCATTGATCATACTCGCTCTCGTGACCTAGCTTAATTTCAACTCAATATTAACGAGAAGTTGGGGCGAAAACACGATCTCTTGAACCCCCATCAAAAATAGCTCCCCGTGCGATCAAATCTTGTTTGAGTTCTTCCGTCATTCCCGGACTATTACTCGTAAAACGTGCATTTCCTACCTGAGCATCACTGAGGTCGGCTTTACTGAGGTAGGCTCCTATGAGGTAGGCTCCTATGAGGTCGGCTCCTATGAGGTAGGCTCCACTGAGGTAGGCTCCACTGAGGTAGGCTCCTATGAGGTAGGCTCCTATGAGGTCAGCTCCACTGAGGTAGGCTCCACTGAGGTAGGCTCCATAGAGCTTGGCTCCACTGAGGTAGGCTCGAGTGAGGTTGGCTCCAGTGAGGTTGGCTCCACTGAGGTCGGCTTCAGCAAAGTTCAAACCCCTTAAATTAGTACCGTGTAAGTCTGCATTAACGAAATCAGTTTGGAGATTCAAATCAGCCAATTTAGCTAATTCCTGAAAATTATCGGTATCTGCATCAATAATTTTCTGTATACTGGCTTCCAGTTCTTGAAGGGATTGATCTTCATTCATAACTTAACTCCACCTGACTGACATAGGGTTGTAATTTAGATTTCAGTAACCAATTAATAATTTTTCGTTCAATAATTGCCAATTTGTTTCGACTAATATTATCCGGCCAGATTCCTTCCGCATCACCGATGTAAATATTTTTCGATACCACTTCAAAGGTTGCTGTCAATTGATGGGAAATATCTGTAATTGTTACCGTCGCCAGCTTCTGTTCGGCGAGTGTTCCCTTTAGTACAGACTCATCTTTATCCGCTTCAAATACCCAAGCTGGAGAAAGTTCATCTCCTTTCGTCGAGACATGATAGACTGTCTTCTGAAACTTTTCTGTTCGTTTTTCTGTATTTTTATAATCTTGTTTTGCACTTAAGTCGGCTTTCTCCCGAGACAGTGAACCGCCAACTTTACTACTTTTTTCGACTCCCCGTTGAGTTTCTACTTCTCGTTCAGTAACTAGCTTCATTGTATCATTTAAACATAGGTAAAACTCAGGAATTATACAATTTGTCAAGTTTAATCTTAGCTCGAAGCCTCGAAGACCATATTTAACTTTTCCGCCGGGTAGTTCCAACCATTCTTCATTAAAGTTTAGGGTTAGATATAAATCCTTTTTTTGGGGGAGTTCGGTCTGTTCCAGTCTGTCAGTTGGTGTATCCTTAAATTCTAAATCCAAATACAGAAAATCGGGACATTTATTATCTTGTTGTTTACGATATATGGGTTCAGTTGAATCATTAACTTGCTGCATGAGTTCTACTTCTAAAATTTTTATTTCCGACTTCTAGAGATCTATTAAACCCAGTATAACCCCGAATTAAAACTGAACTTCATACTCAAACCGAATCTCACTTTCACCCCCCAAACCAGCCGCACCCCGAATTAATAAGTTATCATTCACTCGATAATTGACCCCAAACTGGGTGGGTTGTTCATCTGCTAAAACTTGACTCAGAGAAACCGAAACATTATCCGTAACATCTAAACCGACTTCTATACCCAAACCCAAAGCCGAAGACGCTGTTGAACCCTCACTTTTAGAAATACGGGCTGGATAAAGACGAAATTCTGTTAACCCAGTTGCATCCAAAACATTTTCCTGAATTTGACTAAAAATACCCGCACTGGCAATATTCGCTAAAACTAAGGTACTATCCCCTGTAATGCCTTCAAATGTACTTCCGCCTAATAATGCAATTAACTGGGTTTTTGAACGAGGGGGAGAACTTTTTAATTGAATAATATCATTAATTTGAGAAGCTGGGCCTTTGACCAATGCAGTCACCCGAATTGTTCTAACGGTTCCTAAACTACTCGCAGTTGGGCCTTCGGAAATCTCGGAGGAAAACGCCGAAGTTGGGGCTTGAAAACGAGTCGTTTCTGGCACCCGAGTCACCAGTCGTAAATCTAAAATCGGTTCGAGTCCTTCGGAGGGAACAAAAATCGCCTGTTGAGGATAACCCCGATCTAAAGTAAAACGAGTTGTGTAGAGGTTGAGGGCGCCGCCTGTGAGTTCAATAACGCCACTCGGACGAATATCTTCTAAACTTTCTAAAGTACCACTTAAAGCGATCGTACCTTCTAAAGAAAAGTCAACAATGGGAACACTCAAAAATTCACTCACGGGGGGAGTAACAATCTGAAGATCTTCTGCGAGTGTCAATCTAAAATTATTCAAACTAATCTTAACCGGCCCAGTATCCGGTAGTCCTCCCCCGGCGGCATCCGGAGAAGCAGCAGCAGCAGTCGGTACAATAATAGTCCCGTTTGAGAGGGTAATTCCCCCACCAATTTCAGGTCTTAATGCACTACCATCAATGGCAATCATTCCGGCAGCATCTCCAACGTACAATTCCTCGACACCTACTTGTAAATTCTCCAGTTGAATTCGCAAGGGATTAGTCACATCGGGATCTTCTTCTTCAAAGGGAAAAATAAGAGGTAAAACCCCGGCAACCGTAATATTTCCACTTCCGGCTTCTCCGGTTAATTCTCCTTGAATTCCATTAACGGTAATCCGATCATTAACAAAAATTGCAGTTCCCGATAACCCAACAATTGATTGTTTGAGGCTATCTACACTAATGATTCCCTCTTGAAGTTTTAACAACCCTTGAGGTTCAATCGAAATGCGGGCAATATTCCCATCGGAGTCTTGTTCCAAAATTCCTTGAACACTCAACTCAAGCAACCCTTTTCCCTCAACCCAATCAACTTCAGGATTGAGTAAATCAATAATATTAAAACCTTCATCTTGAAGATTAACTTGTGCTTGGAGTAAATTACTACCTGGCGAAACTTCAGCAAAGGGCAAACGATAGGGAACTTGAGCCTTAATCCGAATCGGATCTTGTTCAGTCAGAAGAATTGTACTTCCTAAAAATAGACGAGCATTATTATAACTAAAACTTCCTCGGGCTTCTCTGATGGGTTCCTGATTAAAAATACCATCAACAACGGTAAATTCTCCTGTGGCTTGTGGATTTACTAAACTCCCAGCGATATTGGCTCGAAAATTCAATTGACCATTAACATCAATATTGGGCAACTCTACAAAATTCTCTAACTCATCTTGGAGTTGTTCTAAGCGAATATTTTTAATCCGAAACTGTCCAGAAGGTTGTTGGGTATCTAACGCAAGCTGTCCCCGAAAATCATAAACCGTTTCATCGCTAGTCAATTGCAAAGGCAACACCCGTATGACGTTATCGCGATCTAAACTAGCATTCAAAATAAACTCACTGGCATCAAACCGCCCCCATGTCCAATCCCCGACATTATTGAGGGCAACTTTGCCGACAACCCCCGATTCTATCGAACCTTGAACTGCAATTTCTCCGCTAAACTTCCCTCTAACAGCTTCTAACGGAGGTAAAGGTTCTTCTTCATCTTTGAGAAGTTGTCGGGCAAACAGGGCTTGAATTTCTTCAAAACGTTGTAATTGTTGAGTCAAAGTTGCATCGGGAGGTAAACCCACAGGAGTTGGAATAACATCGGCTGCGGTTCCATATTCAGGGGTTTTGAGGCCTCGCGCGAGATCACTGAGATTATATAATTCTAAAGCAGATAAGACATCCTGTAACCTACCAGTGGGAATGTCAATTTCTGCTTCAAAGTCGGGGCGAGTTCCAGGAATATTATCCCCAAAGGGAACGGTAACACCTGCTTGTAAATCGGCAATAATTTCGTCTAAGTCAGCACGGGCGGCGATTAAAATTTCCGTTTCTCCGTAGACCAGTTCACCCTCAGTTAACTGAAATCGTCCGTTAGCCAGGCTGATATTGGCGTTGAAGCGTTCTAAATCAATATAACCGAGGGCGGGTTCTTCTACGGCGATCGCTCCTTGTACGCCAATTTGAGTGGGGTCAAGGGTTTCTAACTGGGAAATGGACAGATCAGCGGTGGCAATACCACTAATTGCTCCGAGACCTTGATCGGCTAAGGGTGCTAAACTCAGAATACTGAGGGGAAATTGTTCTAGATTAACGAGTAAATTCTCACCGACTGTTGTCCCTTGTGCGATCGCTTCGTCTTGTCGAATCAGGAAACTTTCGGGTAAATATTGATCGTTGAGAACCAGTTCGATCCGATCTTGAATTCCGGCTAAGGCTAAATTTACCCCACTGTTTAATCCAGCGCTGAGGCTTCCAGCCAGTAGAGGATCAAACTCCAACTCTCGGACAATTAAATTCTCTAGACTTAAGTCCCCGGTGAGTTGTAACGTTGACAGAGATCCGGTTACAGTCCCATCAAAGTTGACTAAACCTGCCAGTAAAGGCGAATCTCCGGCGACTTCGGGGGGAACATTGGCGAGTAACCGTTCTACACCAGGAGACTGCAAATTAAAGTCTGACAAACGCACATCAATGTTGAGGTTTGAGACTTGCGGCACTCCCGTTCCTGAAAATTCTACCGCAACAAATCCATCCGCCCCAAATTGTGGAGATTCAAGTTTTTCAATTTCGACTCGTTCACCATCCCAATTAAATGCTGCTTCTAGGGGTTGTTTGATAATTGGAAGTTCTGTTAATTCTAACTCTCCCATTGCCCGAATAGTTTCGGGTTTGAGTTCGACTAAAGAACCACTTGCACTTAAACGACTATCAAGGATTCCCCGCAATAAAGGCATTGCTTCGGCTTGCGTAATTAACCCTTGTTGTTGTAAGGGTTGTAAAATATCTTGAGTTTGTGACTCGACGAGATCTGAAAATCGATTTAAAGCAATTTGATCAGCATTGATAATCGTTTGCCACCGTCCACTGAGGGCTTGACCTGATAATTTTACCATTCCCCCTGCTTGTCCCAAATCAACAAAACCATCGACATTCGCGGTAATTTGGGCGGGAGTAATATTGGTTAAGTTTCCTGATGCAGTCGCTTGTAGTTGTAATTCGCCATTTCTAAAGTTTAAATCTTGAATTTCCCGATTAATATCTGGGGGTAAATCAGCAAACGGTAAACCGATATCAATTAAAGGTTCAAGGGGAACTTCATCGGTATTAACATTGACTTGAAATTGACCATTGGTTAACTGTCCTCTCGCATCAACTGTTCCCCCAAAATTCCCTAAATTAACCTGACTGTTGAGGGTACCTGTGACTTGATCAACATTGTTTAAACTACCAGAAAATAGGGCTTTTGCTTCTAGACTTCCGTTGCGAAGATCAAGATTTTGGATAGAATTATTGATATCAGGGGATAAGTTAGCAAAGGGTAAACCTAAATCGATTAATGGATTTAACGGAATCGTTGAAGTATCAATCTCTGCTTGAAATAAATCTCCACTTAAACGCCCGGATGCTTTGATAACGCCGCCTGTATTTCCCAGGTTAACTAAGGCTTGGGTTCGGGCGGCGATTTGATCTAAATTATTAATATTTCCTCTAACTGTTCCTTCTGCTTGTACGATGCCGTTTTGAATCTCTAAATTCTGAATTTGGGTTTGAGTATTCCCGGGAATATCGGTTAAGGTAATCCCCGCATCAACAAGGCGAGATAATGGTAAAGGTTCGGTGTCAAAGTTTGCAGAAAATGTACCTTGTCTAATTTGTGCATTGGCATTGATTGAACGTTCTCCTAAGTTGATTTGGAGATCAGTTTCGCCGCGAATTGCAGCCGGATCTATGTTATCTAAATTTGCTAATAAATCTGCCTTTAAATCCAATCGTCCGTCTGATAAATTAATGCTTGAAATATCAGATTTTAAACGGGGTTCTAAGTCAGAAAAAAGTAATCCAATATTAACTAAAGGTTCGAGGGCGACTTGACTAGCGTTAATATTGGCATTCCAGAGTTGTTGTTGGATTTGTTGGGCATTTATTGTGATATTTCCCTCCGCAATTTGAACCGTTGAATTTAGCTTGGTTTGATCTAAATCAGCTTGACCAAAAATTGGAGTGGTTGCTGTGGGTAAGGAAAATTGGGCTTCTCCTTTAAGATTTTCTAAGTTTCCTGAAATATCAGCTTCAGCCGAGACTGAACCCCACCGAAATGGCGAAACAATTCCATAGGATTCGACAATCGAATCTAAGCCCACATTATTAACATCTAAGTTAAATTTAATTTGAGGGTTGAGAGGAAATGCTTCTGTTTCTTTGGGGGTTGAAGTGGGGGGAACCGGAAGTAAAGTTGGGGGTTGAGTTGGGGGTTGAGTAGGAGTTTGTGGCGCAACTTCTGTTTTTTCTTCGGGTTCATTGATCGGTTCAACTACAAGAGTTTTATTATCAATAATCAGTTGTTTTAATCCCTTGAGTTCAACTGTTCCTTCTCCGGTAATATTACCTCCCGTAGCAGGTTGAATTTGCAGGGAATTAACGGTAATAATTGGGTCAGATTGTAATGAAAAATCGTCTTGGATTTGAGCGGTAACGTTTAATTCTGTGCTAAAACTATCGAGATTAACTCGATCAATTTGGGTCGGTGCAGTTGTGTCTATATCGACCGTTAAAATGGGTTTTTGAACTGTTCCCGTTAAACCTACATCGGTTTGTACTTCTCCTGAAACGGGGAAAGGTAAGTTAATGGGTTCTTCAGAGACATTTTCCGCAATATCGAGAAAAGTCGAAAGTTGAGTTGGTTCAATATTGGCGGTGAAATCTAACTGTGTTTTTGCTATATTTAATTGCGGATTAGCTGTTGCGGTTCCGCTTAAATTAACGTTAATATCTCCTAAACCCGTTGTTAATCTTTCAATTTTAGCTTGAGTGTCCGCGAAGCGAAATTGAGCATTAATGGGTTGTATCGGTCTATCGAGATCGGCGACCTCAATTTGAATCCCCTCAAGACTCGCTTTTCCTTCAATCTTTGAAAGTTTTAACGCATCTAATTCTACAAAAATATTAGCATCAACGTTGCCTCTTTGTAAAGCAAAATCTGGAGCTTTAATCAAGCCTGAAAACTGACCAACTGGAATATTATTTAAGCGCAATCTCCCCTCAATATCACTCTCGTCGATATTGCCTTCAGGCAGAAAAGTATTTGCTTGCACATAAAACGATCCCCCCTGCTCAAAACTCCCATTCAAACGACCTTTAATCCGTTGATTGTTTTCAGTAATATCAACAACAGCCCGACTAATATTTAAGGGGATAACTTGAGGTGAACCGGTCGCAACATAGGGCGTTAAAGTAACATTAGCATTCCTCAAACCCACCGCACCAAATTTAACATCAATGGGTGGGTCGCCTTCTAAATTTAATTCCGTTTGAATCCAGTCTCCTTCGGCATCTTCTTCGAGATAAACATCAGCATTAACTAAAGTAATATCAAGATTTAGAGTCGGATTCGTGAAAATAGAGGATAATGAAAACGCCACCTCAACTGCTTCCGTTGTGGCGTTACTGTCGCTCGTGGGGGTAGCCGGCATCACAGAACGACCAAAGCGAAGACTACTGAGTGTGAACCGGTCAACTGGCCCAACGGTTACAGGGCGCTCAATAATACCCTCAACAATACCACCGACCATCGGAGCCAATTGATTGTTAATAAACCAAATGGCAGTGGTTCCCGCAGCAATCGTTGTTACTCCCAGTCCCACACCTCCCCAAATCAAAACACGACGCCAACGGCGACGACGGGGAGAAGTCGATTCAGAGTTCGAGTCGGGAGAGTTTGTCATTTCAAGGGTTGAGGTTGAGGAGTATGGTAATTTAAGCGGGAAAATCTAGTCCACCCAATCCCTGTTTATTTTTACGAGATTCAGCCAGATAATGCAAGTCCCAGGAGTAAGAATCCGCTTAACTAGATTTCAGATAACATCGGGACATTTCGTCAACAAAAGTATAAAAACTTTCTTAAGAGTTCATGCCAAGATAGTAATCATAGGCTGTTGATGTGGAATTTCCATGAAAGTCAGTGATCTGCTCAGACGTTATGAACAAGGCGAAATAGACTTTACAGGGATAGACTTACAAGGTGCTGATTTGAGGGGAGTTATCCTGATTGGGGTCAACCTTTCAAAAGCAAACCTAACCGGAGCCAATCTCAGTCGAGCCTTTTTAATGGGTGCGAACTTCGAGGGGGCTTGTCTCCATCGAACAAACCTCAGTTTTGTCAAAATGAATGAAGCTCACTTAGCAAAGGCGGATTTGACGAAAGCCAATCTCAGTGGGGCGTTTTTAGTGAGGTCAAAACTTCCCAAAGCTCAGATGAGTGGGGCGATATTGGTTGGGGCGAATTTACGAGTCGCAGCCCTAGTCAATGCGAATCTATGCAGTGCGGATTTGAACGGGATTAACCTCCGGGGAGCAGATTTAACCGGAGCGAATCTAAAATGGTCAAATCTGCGAGGGGCGAGACTTCAAGGGGCGAAGTTAACGGGAAATTTGTTAACAGGAGTGAACTTACGAGGGGCTTATCTCAACGGGGTTAATCTGGCTCAAGCTGAACTAGAGGGAGTGAATTTGAGCGAGGCGAAGTTGAATGGTGTGAATTTGACAAAAGCAAATTTGACGGCGGCGAATTTCAGTTTTGCTCAAATGCGAGCAGTATGGTTGAATGGAGCGAATTTAACCGGAGCGAATTTGGAAGGGGTTTGTTTAAAACGGGCAAATTTGAACTTTGCTCAATTATCGAATGCAGATTTAAGGGATGCAGACTTGACAGATGCTCAGTTAAAGGAGAGTCAACTGCATGGAACCTGTTTGACTGGGACGATTTTACCTACATCTTTTCCCGACTATTTGCAACGAATATCGGGAATGGGTTCTGTTTCTTCAGCTCCCCTATCTCATCACATGAGTGTCAGTTAATCCCGGATAAATTTTGTTGTATAGTATTAGTCTGGGGAAATTTCTCTAACTTAGATTGGTCGAAAAATTCAGATTGATATGACGACAAATTATGGTATTGTTTTAGTCACGGCAGGTTCTCAAGTGGAAGCCTCCGCGATCGCTAAGGTATTAGTAGAATCTAAACTCGCAGCTTGTGTAAGTCTGGCTCCGATTCGTTCGATTTACACCTGGAAAGATGAAGTCTGTTCGGATGAAGAATGGCAACTGACAATTAAGACAGATTTAACTCAATTTGAAACATTAGAAGCCAAAATTCGTCAATTACATTCATACGAAGTCCCAGAAATTATTGCCATTCCGATTATTGCGGGTTCTTTAGATTATCTTCAATGGATGGGTCAAACGATAAATTCTAGTTCGTTGAATTAATCTGAATTGATTAATTGATACTGAAAAATTTTTAGTTACTTTATTTTTTAAAATTAAAGTATGAGAGAACAATTTAAAGTTTTGGATATTTTTGCAGGTGCCGGAGGATTTAGTCTCGGTTTTAAAATGGCAGGGGGTACTGTTGTTGGAGGTATTGAAATCGATAAGTGGGCTGGAGAAACACTAGCTTATAATCATCCTGATTCTCAAATCGTGATTCGGGATATACAAACAATCTCTGATGAAGAAGCAATTCGTATATTTAAGTCTAATAAACCTAACATTATTATTGGAGGCCCTCCCTGTCAAGGTTTCTCTGTTTGTCGTCAAGGTACAGGAGATGCAAAAGACCCGAGAAATACTTTATTTCAAGAATTTATTAGGTTTGGTCGTATTTTTGAACCAGACTTAATGATTATGGAAAATGTTCCTAACTTAGTCAAGATAAAAACTCAAAATGAACAAGCAGTAATAGAAATAATTAAGAAAGAACTTATTGATCTTGGATACCATGTTGATTACAGTATACTGAATGCAACAGACTATGGAATTCCCCAAATTCGTCGCCGTTTATTCATCGTAGCATCTAAAGTTAAAATTACTCATCCATTTCCACCCCCAACTCACACAATAGCTTCACAAACTCAGTTATCTTTTTGGGAACACTCATTATTATCTTGTCCTACCCTTTGGGATGCAATTTCTGATTTACCAAATCTAGAAGCAGGTGAAGGTGCCGAGGAGATGAGTTACAGTAAACCTCCTCAAACAGACTATCAGAAAAGACTTCGGGTAAACTGCAAATTACTTTATAATCATAAGGCTATGAATCACACAAAACGCATGGTAGAACGCTTCACTTCTATGTCGTGGGGAGATTCTTGTTCTAATGTTCCTTATCACCTAAGACCTCGCAGACGAAACTCAGAAAAGATAGCCGATCATATTTATGATCAAAATAATCGCCGTCTTCACCCTTCTCGTCCATGTCACACATTGCCAGCTAATCGTAATTTTACTGCTCGGGAAGGAGCAAGAATTCAATCATTTCCAGATCACTATGTCTTTATGGGAAAACCTACTGTTGTAAGTCATAAGTTATTAGCTAGAGAAGGGCGAGAAAATGAAAAATTTTTATGTCAGTATAATCAAATTGGTAATGCTGTGCCTCCACTTTTAGCTAAACAGATAGCTCACCATTTATTTCAACAGTTATCTAATTCAAAAGACGATTTTAAAAAAGCAGTGTAATATAGAGGCTTTAAAATGCTACCACATGGTGCAAATCTATCTCAAAAAGAAAATCATAAAACAAAGTATAAAGATGATATTTCAAAGCAATATTTGTCAGAGATTAGAATAAAATATCAGCAGTGGCATGAACAAAACACATCGCTTAAAGGCCCCCTTATTGAAAAAAATAATGAAGATCAACATATATTAGAGTGTCGAGTAAATTATCTTAATGATTATAAAGATTTCATCGATCAGCAAAAATATGCTGAAAAATTTGACTCCCGATCAAATCTACATTCGACAGTGCTGGAAGAATTTATGTATTATCTCTTTAAAGATCTAGTTTCTGAATTCTCAGAATATGCCTTAATCGGTAAATCACATTCTTTTAAAGATATTTTCTTTTTGCCATCTAGCTATAGAAATATGCTGATATCTCCGCAAGCCTTGATTGAGAGAAAAGATCATGATTTTGCAATTGGTGTACACGTTGATGCTACATTACAGTGTCGTGGACAGACAGAAAGGGAACAAGATAGTTGGGATATTCCGGCAGTAGCAGTTGAATGTAAAACATATTTAGATAAAACGATGCTACAAGATGCGTCAACAGCAGCAGTTCAATTGAAAAATAAGAATCCCAATGCACTTTATATCGTAGTAGCAGAATGGTTAAAACTGACTAATGCAGTTAATTTGAGAAAATACCAGATTGATCAGGTTTATGTACTCAGAAAACAGAAAAATACAGATCGTGAATTTCGATACTTAGAAACTTATGTGAAAAATCCAATTTATTCAGATGTTGTCATCCACCTGTTTGAAACAGTTAGAGAATTTTTGAGTTCCCCTTCGTGGGAAGGAGGAGTGAATTATGGATTACAGCGAGGTTACTTAATTTAACTTTTAAAGTGAAATCCCCCGGACAAGTTCATTAAGGATAGTGAACTAGACTTTAAGCATGACTTTTATCAGCAATTCACAGAGCATTTACATCGTTACATTTTAATCTAGGTCGATTTGTTGGACTTGCTCAACACTCTATTGAAATGATAAAAAACAGTTTATACTAAGTTGGAGATTACTTTTTTATGAGGGCTTCAATGCGTGAAACGATCTTTTAAAAAAAACACTTCCTTAAGTTGGTCTGCTGACACTGAATTAGTGGGATTAGTTTTGGCTCTGCGTCCGACTGGTGCAGATTTACTGTATCCTCAATATACTATCGGACTTCATGCCTGGTTTCTCGACCAAGTGCGACAAACAAGCCCCGATTTATCAGCTTATCTCCACGATGGAGAGTCGGAAAAACCCTTTACAATTTCAGCGTTGGAAGGTGCGCTAAAAATGTCGGGAAAACACTTACAATTACAACCCGAGCAGACTTATTTTTGGTCTATTACCGCTTTATCTCAGCCCGTTGTGCAGTGGTTAGCAGAGTGGGTTCAATGTTTACCAACCCAGGTTGAATTACGAAATGCACCGTTAACAATTCAATCTTGTCAAATTGCCTTAGCCCCAACAACTTATCGTCAACTTCTTGATGCACCCATCCCCAAACCTGCTCAGGTTAATCTAAGTTTTGTGAGTCCAACCAGTTTTCGGCGCAAAGGTCATCATTTTCCCTTACCTCTCCCTACAAATTTGTTTCATAGTTATCTACGCCGTTGGAATTATTTTTCTAATCTTCCTGTTGAACAAGAGTCTTTTTTAGACTGGGTAGATGAGTCCGTGATTATTCGGCGTCATCAGATTGCTTCGACAAAAGTTGCAGCAGGAAAACGAGGAATGGTGACAGGTTTTACCGGAGCAATTGAATTAGGTTTATCAAAAAAATCTTCTTTAGCTTCTCCCCAAAACCAACAATTATTTTATGCTTTAGGGCGGTTTGCACCCTACTGTGGAACAGGACATAAAACAACTTTTGGTTTAGGACAAACCCGTTATCAATGGCAGATTGAAGCAACAGAAAAAATTTCAACTCATTCACAACAATTAGGTGAACGGATTGCCGAGTTAGCTGAACAGTTTACAACTCAACGAAAACGGACAGGAGGAACTCGCACTCAAAAAATAGCAGAAACTTGGGCAACTATTTTAGCTCGTCGGGAGGATGGAGAATCTTTACAAGCAATCGCTGTAGATTTAGAAATGCCCTATGAAACGGTTAAAACCTACGCAAAATTGGCGCGTCGAGCGTTACGTCAACCTGATTAAACATTTCAGTTTGAAGTCTTTCATCTCAGGATTTAAAATCGTGATTTGTACTGCAATTGAGAAAAAATCAACTCAATAGAAGTTCCTTTATTAGAGTTTAACTTTAGAGTTCCTCTCAACTGTTTTGATAAAATTTGTACAAGCTTTAGTCCTAATGAAGTTAAATTTTCCCAATCAATATCCGGTGAAATTCCTACACCGTTATCCCAAACTTTTAAGTAAAGTTTGTCTTCTAAATCTTGATAAAATTCAACATAAACTTCTCCAGAACGACCATTAGGAAAAGCGTGTTTTAAAGCATTGGTAATTAATTCATTGATTAATAAACCACAGGGAATAGCAGTTTCTAAGTTAATTAGAATAGGGTCTACATGAATCACTGATTTCACTAACCCTTGAGTGTCACTCAATGAGAAAAACAGATTTTCAACTAAACGATGTATATAATCTCCAAAGTTAACTTGTCTTAAATCCGTTGATTGATAGAGTTGATCGTGAATTAATGCCATACTTTGAATGCGGGTTTGACTATCAGAAAATAAAGACAGTAAACTTTCATCTTGAATAGAATCTGATTGTAAATCGAGTAAATTAGAAATAATATAAAGGTTGTTTTTTACTCGGTGATGAATTTCCCGTAATAAGACTTCTTTTTCTTTTAATGAAGCTTGCATTTGTTCTTCAGCTTGTTTGCGTTCACTAATATCTCGCACAAAGCAAAAGTTAAACTCTCGCATTCCAAATATAAGATGATTAACGGTAATTTCAACCGAAAAAAGATGACCACAAGCGGTGCGATGACGACTTTCAAAAGTCATAGAACCTTGTAATTGAATATCTCGCCAATGTTGGAGCCAAACTTCTGGGGTAAAGTCAGGATCGATATCGTGAACTGTCATTTGTAGGAGTTCTTCTCGAGAATATTCCAGCGACTGACAAGCGGCTTCATTGACATATAAAAAACGAGCATTTTGATCAACCCAAAATACAGCATCAATGGCTCGATCTACGCCAAATTGAGTGAGTCGTAATGTTTCCTCAACTCGTTGACGTTCTAATGCACTGACAAAAATTTCACCAATTAATTTGAGAATATTAATACTGGCTTCTGTCCAAGTTTTAGGCTGACGAATCGCATTAAATTCTATAAACCCAAAGAGTTGATTACGAGACACCATTGGAACGCAGAGAATCGATTGGATTGATTGTTTTAGCCAGGTATTTTTTTCCCGACTTGCAGCGAGAGGAAGATCCTCAGTATTAGTAATATTGATGACTTCAAAATTTCTCAGCTTTTCGAGGACATAGGGAAAATATTCAACCTCAAAATTTTGTAAGTAATGGCATTTCGATTCAATTTCAGTTGCACACCATTGATGAGTATTTATGATCTGCTTACCATTTTCTGAAACTAAAAATAGATAACCACAATCAACCTGCATAAACTGACAAATTCGGTGTAAGGCGGCTTGAATTCCACTCTCAACTTCGTGAGCATTCAGATTAATAAATTGGGTGGAAATACTGGTGACAAGTTGTTCGAGTTCCACTCGATGCTGAAGTATCGCTTCAGCGTGTTTACGTTCACTAATATCTTCGGCAATTCCCGCAACTCGATAAATTTCTCCGGCTTCATTTCGGATGGGAAAAGAGCGATCGCGAATCCAGCGAATTTCACCGATGCGACGAATAATTCGATATTCTAAATCTTGATTAGATTGAAACTTTTGAGTGATTTTTCTTAAAACTGACTCTCGATCTTGTGGATGAATTCCTTCAGCGAGAGAAGATAGAGGTTGATTGTAGAGTTCTTGGCGAGAACGACCCCAGATTTTTTCATAAGCAGGAGAAACATAAATGGTTTGCTGTTTTTGAGGATCGATCATCCAAAAAATACTTTCTATATTTTCTGCTAGTTGACGAAATCTTTCTTCACTCTGTCTCAATGCTGTTTCCGCTTTCGTGCGATCACGAGTTTCTAAAGCTAAAGAGGTAATATAAGCTAAATAAGTCGCAAAGTTTTGTTCTTCTAATTGCCAAGTTCGCGGAGATCCAATATGTTCTAAGCAGATTATTCCAACGATTTTATTCCCCGAAAAAATCGGAATATCTATCATTGATATAATTCCCAAGGGAAGGAGATAAGCTTCACAAAAATCTTGAGTTCGAGGATCAGTTTGAGCATTTTTAACTGCAATTAATTGTTCAGTTTCAATTGCTTTGAAATAGTTTGGATAATCAGAAATATAAATTTCTTGACCGTTAGAATGCTTGTTTAGTAAGAGTTCATACAGGTTTACGCAGTAAATTTTTGAGTGTTTTTTATTGTAAAACCAAATTCCGACTCTCTGAATATTTAAAGTATGAGCAGCAATTTGAGTGATCGTTTGTAGTGCTGCTTGTAAATTACCATTATGAATGTCTGAACATTGAAACAATTCCATCATCACTACTTGCTGAAATTGTAAATGTACTTTACGCAGTTCTCGCTTTTTCTGTGCTTGCTTACGCTGAGTAATATCTGAAGCAACCCATAAAATTTGAGGTTTTCCACCTAAGTCAATCTGTTCTCCAAATACTTCGACATCAATCAGATTTCCTGTCTTTGTTCGCCATTGGAGTTCTTGATTTTCAATTCTTTGATGCTGTTTTAAGCATTGAATAATATGAGTGCGTTCTTCAAGATTATCCCAAATATTTAGCTCTAAAATACTTCGATAAATCAGTTCTGATTTAGAATAACCAATCAGTCGAATAAAGCTTTCATTGACATCAATAATTTTACCATCTTCTGGAGAACTAAGTTTGATCGCTAAGGGTAATTTTTGAAAAGCTTTTTTAAATTTTTCTTCGGATTGCTGTAGTTCTGCTATTCTTTGTTGGATTCTAAGTTCTAAATCTTTGTTTTTTTGTTCTAACTGTTCACATGAAGTCTTTAACGGTTTGATGATTTGAGTAAAAGAGTTCGCTAAAATTTGGATTTCTTTTATTCTAAAATCTTTAAACTTTTCCAGAGAATACTCTGGGTTTAACTCAGCAATTTCTGAGGTAGCTTGACTCAGTTTACCTAAAGCTTTAGCAATCCAATGAGAGATTAAAATAGCAGCAAATATCGCCGTCGATAGCCCCACAAAACTAAGGATTATTGTTTCATCAATATAATAATTATTGATGTTCTCTAGAAGTCGCGATTTTTGTAGAAAAATTACAATGACTAATGTTGCTAAAGTTTGAATAATAAAAGAGAATAATAATATTCTTCGCAGTGAAATTAGGGAAGTCTGTAAGTTGATTTTCTGGAGAAAATTTCTAAACACTATGATAGAATTAAAAGAACAATAATAAAGACTAGCAGAACGTGATATTTTCGTTCTACTGAGTCCAAAAAACATGGTTTAACTTGTTAGCATTTAAGCATCAAGTGCGTGGGCTTTTAGTTCTTCTAAGGTGACATATTCTAAAGCAAGTACATGAGTTGATTTTAAGCGTACAAGCGGCGCAACTCCTGCATCAAAAGCTTCTTTCCAACGTAAAGCACACAAACACCAACAATCTCCAGGTTTCAAACCGGGAAATTTAAACAAAGGATTGGGAGTCATCAAATCATTTCCTCGGGAGCGAGAAAACTCCAAAAATTCTGCTGTCAGTTGAGCGCAAACAACATGAGCGCCCATATCACCCGAACCTGTATTACAGATTCCATCCCGATAAAATCCTGTCATCGGAGAAGTACAACAGACTTCTAGTTCATTCCCTAATACATTAGTTGCAGACATTGCCTCATTTTTATAAATTGAATTGCTTTTAGTAGTTTAACATTATTGTTCCTCCTCTATTTTAATGAATCTTATACCTTGTTTAAAGATGATTACTCATTCATTGTCTTGTAAGTCGAAACAGCAGAAGGTGAACTACGATTGAGATAGCGGAAAATCCAATACTTAAACACCGCATCTAGAATGACGGGAAAAGTAGCAATAAATAGAAAGTTAAAATCTCGATTTTCCGGGAGTCCAAAATGTCTTGATATACTCTCAAGAATAACTTCCCATCCGTGAGGAGAGTGAAACCCCACAAACATATCAGTTAGGAGAATAATAATAAAAGCTTTTGCACTATCACTTAAACCATAAATCAGATCGCCGAGAAAAGATTTTAGGATTTCTAATTCTCTTTTATTGGTGTAGATAATAATTACAAAAGTAATCACTGAGAACAAATCCGCAAATATATTTTTAATAGCAGCATTGCCTAATGTTAGATATTCCTCAGCAATTTCAATAGCTTTTTCTTTAACTTGTTCTTCTATTTGTTCCGGTTCTATTTGCGGTGCTAAACCGATCATATTTTGAAACTCTAACCGTTCTTTGAAACGGTGTAACTCCATATAAGCTTCTTCTTCTAAATCAAGATTCATAAAAATTTGAGCATTTTCTTGCTCGGAAACAAAAGTATCAACAATCGGTCCAACGACAAAATTTTTAGCGAGTTGTTGAGTTAAAAGCGGAACTAAAATGAGAAGTAAAATAAACCGCACTGAAATAATCGTTTTAACTTTAGATTTACGATAATTTTTAATCACTTCTTCTTCCGATTCAGGATTCAACTCGCGACGAATCCGGCCGACTGTTCGCAAAAGAGAGCGAGGTAAAAAACTCGTTTCTGAACCCGTTGTGAGTTCATCGGGTAGCTTTTTTTTGTCGGAATTAGATGAATTAGAAAATTTCATCGTCTCAGGATTTTCATTGAGAACAGGAGTATTTTCTTCATTCATACTCTTAGCGAGCGAAACCGATTGTGAATTGTTTTTAATTTCAACCGGAGAAGTTGATTCAATAGGTTTATTTGGGGGTTTAGGTCGAGGCTTTGATGGAGAATACTTACCAATCACCGAATCAATAAAATCCAGTTTTTCACAAATGAGAGAAACATGATTCGGTAATTTCAAATCATCCATCGACAAATCCGAAGGCAGCGAGCCATTCATTTCGTTAGAATTCAACGGTTCCGACCAGCCAAAAATTGAACGACTGGTGTTAAAAACAACCAAACGAGTTTGAATAATATTCAGACATTTTTTTAGCTCAGAATCAAAATAAGACAAAACGCGATCGCTATAATCAGTTGAGTCTTTTGTAATCTTTCCACCGTAAAAATGTTCATCTTCAATCGCCTTAATTCTCAAAGCAGCATCATAAGCTTGATCTAAAGCCCGATCGGTCGTGTCTTTAAACCAGCTATTGGCACGACGCAGAGCGTATTGAATCTGAGTCCAGGTCGAGGTTTTCATAATCAAGTGCTAGCAAATGTTAAGCAGAGGAAGAACGTGCTAATGTGTTGGGGATCTTAACAAATTTATAGATAGAATTGTGGGCGCTTTGTCTGTGTGGATAACAGGAAAAACTCGCAGTGGCAAAACAACTCGCTTGATCGAGCAGTTTGGGAATTGGAGTCTTGATCACCAGTCTGATCTGATCTCAACAGTTCCCCCGATCAGCAAGTCAAAAGCCGCTCTACAACAAAGACAGCCTCAACGAGTGACAGCATTAATCTTAGCCGCAAATAGTGACAACCGACTGATTCTCCTCGATCGCATCTGGGAAACTCGCCCCGAACTCTCCGCATTTCACTCAACAACACCGTTGGGTTTATTGCAGGATGAAGTCACTCTATTTTGGCCGTTACTGGTGCAGTCGTTGAACCTCAAGGCTCAATTTCCGGTGAGACTACGCCCCGAAACCGAGCAGGAACTTGCAACCCTGCTTTGGAGTCAGGAACTCGAAAGCGGCCAACTCGCCCGAGCAGGAGTCAGCCCGGATCGGATCGTGCGTCAAACCCTCGACTTAATGCAGCTTGCAGCGATGAGCGGTAAATCTGTTGCCGAAATTCCTCGAATTTTAGCACAAGGATTTGGCTCGTCAGACGGATCAGATTCCCTTTATTCCTGCATCGGTCAATTGCTCGTTCGTTGGCGAAATTGGTGTCTAGATCGGGGATTTCTCACCTACAGTATTGTCACAGAACTCTACTGGCATTTGTTAAATCATCCCACCTATCAACAACACCTCATTCGTCGCTATCAAATGGTTTTGGCTGATGATGTCGATGAATATCCCGCCATTATGCGCCATCTGTTTGAGTTTCTCTTAGAAAACGGAAAAATGGGAGCATTTACCTTTAACCCCACCGGATCAATTCGCTTAGGGCTCGGCGCCGATCCCAACGATCTCGCCGAGTTACAATCTCGTTGTCAGATCGAATCTTTGGATTTGTCCTCCGGTTTAGCCCCGCAGCTTTTTGAACCGATTGTTAGTAGTGTAATCGACAACAATATTGGACTCGCCGAACTATTCTACTCATTATCAGAATCAGATGTTCGTTTGATTAAAACCCAGTCGAGGGCTGATTTACTCCGGCGCACTGCTGAAGCCATTATTGAAGCCGTTGACACCCAACAGGTTCAGCCTCAAGAGATCGCTGTGATTGGGCCAGGTTTAGATGCGATCGCTCGCTATACCCTACGAGAAATTTTAAGTCATCAGGGAATCGCTGTAGACTCGCTTCAAGAACAACGACCTTTATTGAGTTCTCCTTTAGTTCGGGCATTGTTGACGCTGTTAGCCCTCGTCTATCCCGATTTAGGGCGGTTAGTCGAACGAGAAGCGATCGCCGAAATGTTAGTGGTTTTAAGTGGAGTGAAGCGGCATTCAGACCCCGCTAAACAGTCAGAGGAATTGCCCTCGCCACCCTTATCAACGATTGATCCAGTCCGAGCGGGTTTACTGGCTGATTATTGTTTTCGTCCCCATCCTCAACAACCCACACTGCTAGAGGTTAAAGCGTTTCCCCGTTGGGATAGATTAGGATATAGCGCCACTCAAACCTACAATCAGATTTTGCAGTGGATCAACCAACAACGCCAACAATATCAACAACGTCTGATTCCCAGTCCCGTCTCTTTGCTTGATCGCGCCATTCAACGCTTTTTCATCCCTACCCAGTCTCTACCATCCGATCAACTCGCCGTATTACGAGAATTGATGGAAACCGCTATTCATTATTGGGAAGTAGACGCCAGACTCCACCCACACCCAGCCGCAGAGACATCTAGCGAAACCATTCGTTCTTTTATTCAACTGTTGCGACGGGGAGTGGTCAGTGCAAATCCCTATCCCGTGAAACCTGTTATTCCGACGGAGGCTGTAACCTTAGCCACAATTTTTCAATATCGCGCCAACCGCACCTCCCATCGTTATCATTTTTGGCTGGATGTAGGATCGCCCTTGTGGTTGAGTGGGGGAGCGAGTACCCTATGGGGTGCGCCTTTGTTTTTGCAAGAATGGGCGGGAGATTTATGGACACCGGAAGATCAGATCAATGCTGATACACAACGATTGCATCGAATTCTGCTAGATTTGTTGAGTCGAGTTTGCGATCGCTTGTATCTTTGTCATAGCGATCTTGCTGTTAATGGTCAAGACCAACTCGGCCCACTTTTACCTCTTGTTCATGCTTTGTGTGACTTAAATTTAGTTGATGTCTTTAGAGACTGAATGGGGAACACTAGAAACCATGTAAGAATTGAGGATTGTTGATGGGGAATTAAATCTTTATTTAGGCTGCATTATCACAACTGATTGTCTTACCGCCAAGTACAATCAGATTCGATGAGTTAACTGAGTTATGAATCAAAATAATTTATCATTTCTCATTTATAATTCATCACTCATAATTTTGTTGACTTTCCCCTTCTGGGTTTAGACTCGTTTAATCCTCCCTCGTGCCGATTTTTTGTTCAATCAGACTTGCAGACTTCAAAATAATGATTAACATTAAAAGGTTAATTGACCTCAAGCAACCTCATAAAGTTTTAGTATTTTTTAAAAAAGCTAGAGATATACTTTTTTACGTGATCGATCAATCTAGATCCCTACAAAATTGTCAATTTCCCTGACTAATTTTTTCAGTCTTGAAATCGTGAATCAGGATAGAGTTTGAGAAAACCAATAAATCTTGATTGCCAATTCATCTAAAACACTGAGAATTAATTCAGTAACAATCACAATTTAATTTTGTCTAAGGTTTTGATTTCCTCTCTCAATCAAAAATCTAGAAGAATAATAATTTCGAGAGACTTCCAACAAAAAATCGTGAAATTAATGTTCACAAATGAGTCAGTTAATTTAGGTAAATTAATAGGAGGTTAAATTATGACCAGTGTAGGGGTAGGTTTCACCACAGTTGCAGCAGATCTTGTCGGTCGGGATGGGAATGTTATTGTTAATCCATTTACAAATCTACCTATTCTAATTGAGATTACTGAAACCGAATTTACAAGCGGAGGTCAAAGTGTTTTTCAGACGTTCAACTTCTCAAACCGGATTGAAAATGAAGGCTTAGAATTTGAAGAAGATATTGAAATTGAGGAGATTTTTGGGACAACTCTCCCCGGAGGAGTAACAGGTATTCAGTTTGTCTCATTAACCAGCCTTCCTCCGTTTGCTATGGAGGATGATGATGATGGCGGTGGCGGTGGCGGTGGCGGTGATGATGGTGGTGACGATGGCGGCGATGATGGCGGCGATGATGGCGGCGATGATGGCGGTGGTGGAGATGATACCACCGGAGGAGGTGGAGATGGTGATGGTGGTGGAGATGGTGGTGGAGATGGTGGAGGCGGGGATGATACCCTCCGACCCAATCAACCCCCTGATGCAGTCAACGATCAATTTCAGACAAAGCAGGGAGATCCCGTCTTCTTTAACGTCCTAGAAAATGATATAGATCCCGATGGAGATACTCTCAATATTGGGACATTCACACAGACCCAAAATGGTACACTAGCATTTGCCGGGGCTGGAATCTTTACCTACGAACCCAACCGCGAATTTTTTGGTCTAGATGGCTTTAGTTATACCGTCACTGACGGCACCGCTACAGACTTAGCTGAAGTCGTGATTAATGTTATTCCTCAAGATCTGCCGATTTTGATCGAAGGCATTGGCAAAGGAACTGTCGAAGATGATAGCATCACAGGCTCATCCGGTGAAGATGTGATTGATGGTTTAGAAGGAAATGACAGCATTTTTGGTTTAGCTGGAAATGACCAAATTCAAGGCAGCGAAGGCATTGATTTTCTGTTTGGAAACACCGATAATGATACGTTGGAAGGGGGAACAGGCAATGATCAAATCTACGGTGGAAAACAAAGCGATCGCTTAGTGGGCGAAGATGGCGATGATGGTTTATTTGGGAATTTAGGCGAAGATACTCTACTCGGCGGTCAAGGTCGAGACGTGATGTATGGCGGACAAGCCAACGACTCTCTACGGGGAGGTTTAGATGATGACCTCGTTTTGGGCGATAAAGATAATGATGTCGCTTGGGGCGATGAAGGCAATGATAGCGTTTATGGCGGCAGTGGCGAAGACCTGATATTTGGCAATGATGGCGCCGACTCGTTACTCGGCGATCTCGGCAATGATACCATTTTTGCCGGCACCGGTTCCGATACGGGTTTGGGCGGAGAAGGAAACGACCAAATTTCCGGTGAACTCGGATCAGACTTTTTGTTTGGGGGAGAAGGCGCCGATACCTTAGCAGGGGGGACTGGAAGTGATACCTTTGCGATCGCCGAAGGAACAGGGGGTCAAAGTATTGAAGAAGCTAATATTGTTCAAGACTTTCAACCCGATGACTTTATTGGGTTAGCCGGAGGATTGAACTTCAGCGATCTTGATATTTCTCAAAGCAGCGAAAACGCCGGAGATACGATTATTCGTCGCGGCGAAGAAGGAGAATTTTTAGCCGTATTGCTAGGGGTTGATAGTGGAAGCTTGAGTGAAGATAAGTTTGTTTCCGTTTCCCTCGATAATTTACCCACACCTCCCACACCCACACCCACACCTCCCACACCGACAGATCCACCTACGCCCACAGATCCACCTACACCGACAGATCCACCTACACCGACAGATCCACCTACACCGACAGATCCACCTACACCGACAGATCCACCTACACCGACAGATCCACCCACACCGACAGATCCACCCACACCGACAGATCCACCCACACCAACACCAATCGATCCACCCACCCCAACACCAATCGATCCACCCACACCAGTCAACCGTCCGCCTGTAGCCAATGATGACGCGATCAAAAGAAACCTAGATCAACCCGTTACCTTTAACGTTCTGACCAATGATACCGATCCCGATGGCGATGTCATTCAAATTACCGCTTTTAGTCCAACAACAGGCGGTGAACTGATCAACCAAGGCGGGGGCGTCTTTACCTATGTTCCGGAAGCGGGATTCCTGGGAACCGATGCCTTTACCTATACCATTACTGACACTGGCAATCGAACCGATACAGCGTTAGTCACACTTTCGGTTAATCAACCTCCAGTTCTGGCCAATAATCAACTGTTAGTGGTAGACTTGAGCGATCCACAAGCAACAACAGTTAGCCGAGATACCTTATTAGCCGTCGATCCTGACGATCCCCCCAGTGAAGTAGAGTACATCATCACCCAAGGAACTCAACGAGGTGATCTACTTCAACTCGGAACCCAAACTCAAGCATTACGAGTCGGCGATCGCTTTACTCAGGAAAATATTGATAACGGTTCAATACGCTTTGATGGTGATGGCCCGGCTGGAGAAGATGGATTCTTATTTGCCGTGACAGATGGTATTGGGACTCTACCCCAAGCATTATTTAATATTGCTTTGGTTGATCGAACGTTAAATACAATCCCCGGAAAAGCAACCAATGGTAACGACTTGGGCGAACTTCTCGTCGGTACAGACGTTGATGATAGCATCTTGGGTGGTGGTGGCCGCGACGTGATTCGAGGCTTAGGCGGTAATGACTCCCTCGATGGCGGAACAGGTAATGATGTGATTGACGGAGGTTCTGGCGATGATATTCAGTTAGGTCAAGAGGGGAATGATTCTCTTGTCGGAGGATCGGGGAATGACTTACTCGATGGCGCGGCTGGTATCAACACCCTCCAAGGCGATGACGGGAATGATGTCTTAATTGGTGGAAATGAAAGTAACATACTCGACGGTGGAAAAGGTAATGATAACCTCTCCTCTGGACTCGGAAGCGATTCTCTAGTGGGGGGAATTGGCGATGATACGATGAATGGAAACGCCGGAGAAGACACCATACGAGGAGATGCAGGTCAAGATGTAATCTTCGCGGGTGCGGGTCGTGATTTTGTTCGGGGTGGAGAAGATGACGACACGATACTGGGTCAAGATAATAGTGATGTGATTTCTGGCGATCAAGGAAGTGACTCGATTTCCGGTGATCAAGGAGATGACACCCTGTTAGGAGATACAGGAATTAGTTCTCTCAGTGGCGGGAGTGACACCATCAGTGGAGGAGTCGGAAATGATAGTATCTTTGGAGAAAAGGGCAATGACTCCCTAATTGGGGAACAGGGTCAGGACTCTATTTTTGGGGGAGATAATGATGATGTGATCTTCGGACGAGAAGATAATGATCTGATGTTCGGAGATGGCGGAAATGATACAATCCGGGCGGGAACAGGAGATGATACTCTCGCCGGAGGTGCAGGCGGTGATCTGCTGATTTCGGATGCAGGGAATGATGTTTTCTACTATCTCAATCCCGGTGAAGGGGTTGACATTATTAATGACTTTGATCAGGTGGGTAATGATCAGTTCTTGATTGTTTCAGGAACGAGTAATTTCCCCGGTTTGGTTCCAAATGTGGGTACATCTACACCACTGCAAAGCATTATTATCACAAGTTTAGGTTCAGAAGGGGATGATATTACTGGCCGACAGTTAATCATCTTCCAAGATACGTTTGATGATGTACAAGCGGTGAATGCTCAACTGGCAAACCAAAATGGTTCTAATGATAGTTCGGCATTAATTGTCTATCGAAATAACCTCAGTTATTCTGGTTTTTCGGGTAACTATGTTCTCGCTTTTGATCCAGATCTCAGTGATGATAGTTTACCTGCTTTTGATTTGGGAATTCTCTCCTCTATTGATCCGTCAACCGACAATATTAGTACGATTATTGCTGCGGATGACTTCACGATTATCTAGTTGAATTGAGGGTAATTCATTAGCACTTTACTCGAATTAGTCTAACGGATTACCCGTTTTTGAAAAACTGTTTTATACAATCAAATTTACAGATAAATTGTTAGAAAAGGAGTTAAAAGTATGACCTCTACAGGTGTTGGTGTTTCAGAAACTTCTGCGGTCGTTGCCCGACGAGTACAACCCAGTAATCGATTACTATTTGTTGGTGAAATTGCTGTTCTAGTTCCCACAGATACACCCGGTATTGTTCAGAGTATTAGTCCACCCGAGTTAGGGTTTGGAACGTTAGTGAACCAAGGCGGACAGTTAGTCTTTGTTCCCAATGAAAATTATCTCGAAGCGATATCGGTTGAAAACGGACAACTAATTGTTTTAAGACCCGTAGAAGATGGCGGTTTTGAAACTCTGGCTGGAGATGGTGGAGATGTTGAACCGGGGCCTGCGGGTTCATTTCTATTTACCCCGGATGACTTTGAACCCCCGGAACCGGAACCCGATCCGGAACCCACACCCGCACCTGACCCTGAACCCGAACCTGAACCTGAACCCGAACCTGAACCCGAACCCGAACCTGAACCCGAACCCGACCCCGAACCTGATGATGATGATAGTGATGATGATGATAGTGATGATGACGAGGACTCTGACCCGGAACCCGAAGAACCAGAGTTTATTTTTATTCAAGGCGCAGGGGTAGGAACTGAAGACGGTGACTCGATTTTAGGAAGTGATTTCAACGATAATATTTCCGCCCTCGATGGCGATGATACCGTTTTTGGTTTAGCCGGAGATGACATTCTCAGTGGGGATGGCGGTGATGATGTGATTAACGGAAATCAGGGTAATGATGGTATTCAAGGCGGTGAAGGCGTAGACTGTCTACGAGGCGGTCAAAACGATGACTTTATTCTGGGAGACGCCGACGATGACTCCCTGTTTGGGGATAAAGACTCTGATACTTTGCTGGGTGGAGTCGGTGCCGATAATATGTATGGGGGTCGCGAGAATGATAGTTTAATTGGCGGAAGTGGGGATGATGTTCTCTTTGGCGACAAGGGAAATGATACCGTTGTTGGGGGTGAGGGGAATGACTCGGTTTCTGGAGGGGATGAAAATGATGTCCTGTTTGGAAACTCGGGAACCGATCTCCTTGATGGCGGAATTGGCGATGATCAGCTTTATGGCGGTCAAGGGGATGATAGTGCGATCGGAGGTGATGGTAATGATATTATCTTCGGGGATGTTGGCAATGATAGCGTTTTCGGAGGAACGGGGAACGATCAAGTTCTCGGAAATCAGGGTGATGATTTTCTTAGTGGTGATATTGGCGCCGATGCGGTTTTTGGCGGTCAAGGCGAAGATATTCTCAATGGGGGTAAAGGCCCTGATACCTTGTCCGGTGATATCGGTAATGACCTGTTAATTGGGGGTCGCGGTGCTGATGTTGTTACGGGTGGTGAAGGAAGCGATATTTTCTCAGTGGGTTTGGTACTCAATCAGTCTGAGTCCGGTGGTAGTATTATTATCGGGACAACAGGTGGTCAAACCATAGATCAGGCTGATATTATTACGGATTTTGAACAAGGGGTTGATCAAATTGGGTTAACAGGGGGACTGGTTTTTGAAGATCTATTAATTGAAGGGCGAGATAGCAATACGGTTCTCATTGATAAGAATACAGGTGAGTTTTTAGCGGTTCTCCAAGGGGTTAGTAGCGCGAACTTTACCAATACAGACTTTATTGAAAATCCAGACAGTCCTATCACACCCGAACCGGAACCGGAACCCACTCCGGGAACCGACCCCGAACCGGGAACTGACCCAGAACCGACACCAGGAACCGACCCCGAACCCACGCCGGGAACCGACCCAGAACCGGAACCCGAACCCGAACCCGAACCGGAACCCGAACCCGAACCGGAACCGGAACCGGAACCCGAACCCACACCGGGAACTGACCCCGAACCCACACCGGAACCCGAACCCACACCGGGAACTGACCCCGAACCCACACCGGGAACCGACCCCGAACCCACCCCTGGTGCTGGGCCTTCACCGACGCCCTCTCCTACACCCCCTGCTCCTACACCTCCCCCTGCTCCTACTCCTACGCCCGATACAAACCCTCTAGAACTCGGCAATGATAGCTTAGAAGCAACACAAAATACCGAACTAACTATCAGTAAAACTACACTGTTGGATAATGATTTAGCAGCAGGCGAACTGATCGATATTCTCACCATTAGTCTGTTCGATAACACTACAGAAAATGGCGGAACAGTTACAAATAATGGTCAGTCGTTAGTTTATACGCCGCCAGAAGGTTTTTCGGGTGTAGATTCGTTTACTTATACCGCAATTGATAGCAATCTTCAAACGGGAACTGCAACCGTTTTTATTAATGTTGAGGTAGATAATGAACAGCCCGAGTTAGACCTCGATGGTACAACAGACGGAAACAATTTAACCACTACTTTTACTGTCGGACAGTCTGGGGTTTCTATCGGAAATCAAGTCAATATTACCGATCCAGATAATACGAACTTAGTTTCCGCAACGGTAACACTTACAAACGCTCTAGATGAGAATGAAACGTTATCTTTTACAGGTGCTTTACCCAGTGGAATTACGGTAGGAGATTTTAATCCAGAAACCCGACAAATTACGTTAACGGGTACGGCACCTATCGCTACTTATGAAGGCGCAATTAGCCAAATTGTCTACAATAATACTGCGGAGGTTCCTGATACAACAGACCGTATTATTGACGTGGTTGTTAATGATGGTATCGAGAATAGTGAGGTCGCCAATGCAACCATAAAAGTTAACTTTCCACCGGAGTTAGATTTAGATGAAACCACAGATGGAACAGGCTTTGATGCCAGTTTTACAGAGGGGGATACTGCGGTTAATATTGCGAGTTCTGTCAGTATTACCGACTTGAATAATCCTAATCTGGAGTCGGCGACAATTGCGATTACCAACTTGCAAGATGGCGATTTAGAAAGTTTATCAATTAGCGGAAGTTTACCCGATCAAATTGCTTCAAATTATGAGACATCTACAGGTATTCTTTCGCTAACAGGTAGCGCACCGCTCGAAGATTATCAAACCGCAATTGAACAAATTGTTTACCAAAATACCTCCGAAAATCCGACAGATGGAACTCGTCAAATTGAGGTAACAGTTAATGATGGTTTGAGTGATAGCGATATTGCAGTTACAGAACTTGAGATTATTCCGGTTAATGATCCACCGGAACTAGATCTTGATACGACAGCAACTAATACCGACTTTACGAATACCTTTACCGAAGATGAAGGCGCAGTTAATATTGCAAATTCGGGGAATGTTGGTGTTGTCGATCCGGATGATACTAATATTGATTCGGCGACTGTTTCTTTGACCAATATTTTAGACGATACTGATGAGAGTTTGTCGGTTAATGGGGTGTTACCGGGTGGAATTACTGCAAATTACAACAGTGAAACGGGGGTTTTAGATTTAACGGGAACAGCAACGTTAGAACAGTATGAAACCGCTATTGGTCAAGTGGTTTACAATAACCTCTCTCAAAATCCAAACACCACAACCCGCACTATTGAAGTGTCTTTAAACGATGGTGAAGTTAATAGCAATACGGCGACTTCCAGCATTAATATTATTGCTGTTAATGACCCGCCTTTCTTGGATGTAGACACGACTACAGACGGTACAAACTTCGCTACTATTTTTACCACTGGCGGAACAGGGACAGCCGTTGTTAATGTTGGAAGTACCAGTATTGTTGACCCGGATGATACGAATATTGAGTCAGCAACAGTGACTTTAGTTAATCCTCCAGATGGTGAAAATGAGCGTTTGTCGGCTAGTGGATTACCTACTGGAGTGACTGCTAATTACGATACCTCTACCAGTGTTCTTAATATTACCGGAAGTGCAACGTTAGCCGAGTATGAGACGCTACTGGGACGAGTCATTTACAATAACATAGATCCCGATCCCGATTTAAGCGATCGCACTGTTCAATTTGTTTTGAATGATGGCGAACTAAACAGCAATACTGCAACAACTTTGCTGGAAATTAACCGTCCTCCTGTTGCGAATGATGAGGGTACTTTCTTTACGAATAATACCAATCCATTCATCATTGATGTTCTCGCAAATGATAGCGATCCCGATGCCGATCCGTTAACCATTACTTCTATAACCAGGGTTGGTACTAACGAGGTAACTACTGATGGTACGCTGATAGAATATATTCGGATCGGGACTCGGGGATTCGGTCAGTTTCAATACACAATTAGCGATGGTCGGGGTGGAATAGATACCGCTCAGGTTGGAGTGAATGTAGACAACTTTTCTAGTGACACTCCTCAAACTTTCAGCGGAGGAACTCTCAGTGATAACCTCAATGGTTTAGGTGGAAATGACATTTTAGATGGTCTGGAAGGGAACGATACTTTAAGCGGAGATAACGATAATGATAGCATTGTTGGAGGTGTTGGAAATGACAGTATTACCGGAGGTTTGGGAATAGATAATCTCACCGGAGGTAGCGGTACTGATTTATTCCGTTATGTGAGTCCTGAAGATGGCGGAGGATTAGCATTTAACGCCAGTTCGACGGATGCAGTTAATACCCAAATTGGTTTAGGTCAGTTTGATGTGATTACTGATTTTGAGGGTTTGGGTTCAACGAATGGGGATCAAATTCAACTGGAGTTTGGTACAACGATCAACCTTGTTACAACGGTTCAAACTGATGTTTCAGCCAATATTCTCACTGAAGGAGAACCGGGAATATTTGCTTTTGATGATGGTAGCGATACTTATCTTATTTATGATGCAGATGGTAATAATCTTGCAGGTGATAATTCCCAGATTCTGGTTCAACTTTCAGGGGTAACAGGAGTGACTGAACTGCTAACCGATGACTTCATTATTATCTAAAAAAGTTCTGAAGTATCTTTTGTTTAAATCAATCAGTGGGTGTCAATAAATGCCCACTTTTTTTATGGCTAACTGTAAATCAAGAATCAAATTGTAGGTATAATTTCTTCATAACACTTGTCCCTAAGTCACCAGGTCTAAGCCCGCTAATCGTCCCAGTTAATTAACTTTTCTGAGTTTCCGAAGTACCGACTCCAGTCAAACGCTTCTCTAGGTATAATTCTACATAGACATGACACCCCAACTCCTGGGAAGAAATCAAACATCCTCACTCCAAAAACCTTGATTTTCATTAGAGATGATCTTATAATTGTTATGGTTTGTTATAGTGTTAAACAACTAACAAACATTTTGTAAAAGCTTTTCTCTGTTCCAGAATTGTGACAGTTTTAGTTCTGGTACAGCATTGATAGACGTTTTAATTTTGAACAGGAATTATTCCCGATTATTCAGGATATTTCTAAGGGTGCATTACGTCTAAACACAAGTAAGTATTTGAGAAGGATTATCCTGAAGATCAGGGGGCATCGTTGAAAACCGATCAAACAACGAACAAACTTTAATTATGGCTGTCAAGTCTCAATCCCTGAACCCAAATTCATCAACCCTTGTTTCCTCAGATGTGTCTTCAACCTCTGAACCTGTGCAATCTCTATCTAATCTCTCAGAGCAGTTCTCCCAACTTCAGATTGATATCCAACAACTCACGGATACCATCTCTCAACTCGAAATTCCTTCTGTATTTCAACCTCCTAACCGACTCATGCCTTTAGAGGAGCGTTTGCAACTCCATTTTCAGTCTCTCAAAGGTGAAAAAGAACGAGTCAAACAGTTAATAAAAGCAAAGGAAACTTTAGCTTTCAAACAAAAAGAACTCAAAAAGCTCGAACCTCAACTAAATCAACGCAAACTCGAAGCCACTGCCGCCTTAAAACGCTTAGAATCATTAGCTGAAACGGTTAAACAAACAGAAAATGCTTATTCTCAAGCGATGGAGGAATTTCAAGTCACCGCTCAACTGGCTCATCAAGCTCTGATTGAAGCTTATGGTCAACAGGGTAACTTTATGCTAGAAACTGAGGTGAAGCCTCAATATTTAGCTCTGCGCGAATCTTTTCCTCAACTGAGTCCGAGTTCCTAAATTTTAACGGATTAGAAAGTGAGTCGTGATTTTTGGCTCTATTTATATTACTCAATTTTGGATGTTCTACAGTATATACAATAAAACTAGACTCAACAAAGAATTCAATCAGAACTTGAGCAATAATATTAAGATTGAGAAAAAATAGAACGGGTCTAGTGTAACTTAAGGCTAGATTCCCTAAAACCTATAGCCATCCCTAAACCCGTTCTCAGTTAAGTCAATCTTAATGATTCCTGCGATCAGGAGTTTTCGGTCTTCTCAAGTTTTTGTTCAACCCAGTCCATTAATTGTTGTTTTGTAATCGCTCCCTCGTGGGACTCTATCATTTGCTGATTTTTAAAGAACCTCAGTGCAGGTACGCCTTCAACTTTGCAGGTTTTGGCAGCATTGAGACTTTTATCGACTTCAAGTTTAACAACCTTTAAGCGATCGCCATAGGTTTGAGCAACAGCTTCGACAGAAGGCGCCACCAGTTTACACGGGCCACACCAAGTTGCCCAAAAATAGGCTAAAACAGGCTGTTCAGCGCTCAGGACTTCGGTTTCAAAATCGGAATCTTGAATAACAATCACATTATTGCTCATGGTTTTTTGTACTGGCATTGCCTATCACCAGGGTGAATGGAAAGAAAAAGTTTAACAGGAGATAGGGTTTCGGCTCTATGGAATAGAATCTAAGTTGGCTTGGCTTTGCTACTTTTAGATTAAACCCAAATTATCATATTAATCGGAATCGGTTACAGAGTTGACCCAGAGGCAATAGGAGCAGAGCAAAGAAGCAAAACTTAACACAAACCATCGGCAAGAGAATGCCAAGCCGATCCCCCCCTCTGATAGACTTTAACACTGGGAGTGCCTAATAGAATTTGGCAAGCTCAGATGTTGGGAGGATAAAATCTGTGGATAATGTCATTGGTTTAGAAATCATCGAAGTTGTTGAACAGGCGGCGATCGCCTCAGCTCGATGGATGGGTAAAGGTGAAAAAGATACTGCCGACCAAGTGGCTGTTGATGCCATGCGTAATCGGATGAATAAGATTCACATGAGAGGTCGGATTGTAATCGGGGAAGGAGAGCGCGATGATGCACCGATGCTCTATATTGGTGAGGAAGTTGGCATTTGTACTCAAGAAAATGCTTCCAGCTTTTGCGACCCCGAACAATTAGTCGAAATCGATATTGCGGTTGACCCCTGCGAAGGTACAAACCTAGTTGCTTACGGTCAGAATGGGTCGATGGCAGTTTTGGCAATTGCGGAGAAAGGAGGTCTCTTTGCGGCACCAGACTTCTACATGAAGAAGTTAGCCGCTCCAGCGGTTGCCAAAAATCATGTCGATATTCGTAAATCAGCAACCGAAAACCTGAAAATTCTCTCAGACTGCATGAACCGCAGTATTGAAGAAATGGTGGTTGTGGTGATGGATCGCCCTCGTCACAAAGACTTAATTAATGAAATTCGTACAGCCGGAGCGCGAGTTCGGTTGATTAGTGATGGTGATGTCTCGGCGGCGATCTCTTGCGCGTTTGCCGGAACTAATATTCATGCTTTGATGGGCATTGGTGCCGCTCCGGAAGGGGTGATTTCTGCGGCGGCTATGCGCTGTCTGGGTGGTCACTTCCAAGGACAACTGATTTATGACCCCGAAGTTGTAAAAACAGGTTTAATCGGAGAAAGCAAAGAAGGTAACATGGAACGCTTAAAATCGATGGGAATTAATGACCCCGATCGCGTTTACAGTGACGATGAGTTAGCATCGGGTGACACGGTGTTATTTGCTGCTTGTGGAATCACACCGGGAACACTGATGGAAGGGGTTCGCTTCTTCCACGGGGGCGCGCGGACTGAGAGTTTGGTTATTTCTTCTCAGTCCAAGACTGCTCGTTTCGTTGATACGATTCATATGTTCGACTCGAAACCCAAAGCTCTACAGCTACACTAAAGGTAGAGGAGTCAGGAATGGGGAATCAAAAATTACGGAGCGAAACTGCTCTATAAACACATTCCTCATTTCTGTCTGAGGGCAAGTTTAAGAATAATCTCTAGCAATCTGGAATTTAGAGCTAGGAAGGTTCTGCCCGTGATCACGCGCAAATCACTAACAAAAAAGAATTAACAAACAACCGTTTTATGAATATTGCAGTTGTAGGTTTAAGTCACAAAACGGCTCCCGTTGACGTTCGTGAAAAACTGAGTATTCCAGAACAAGACATTGAAAGTGCAATTGCTCATTTATTGAGTTACCCTCATATCGAGGAAGTAGCGATTCTTAGCACTTGTAACCGCATGGAAATTTATGTGGTTGCTTCTGAAACTCAACCGGGTATTCGGGAAGTGACTCAGTTTCTCTCAGAGTTGAGTAAGTTAACGTTACACCAATTACGTCCTCATTTGTTTACGCTACTGCATGAAGATGCCATTATGCACTTGATGCGAGTTTCGGCGGGTTTGGATAGTTTGGTGTTGGGAGAGGGACAAATTCTCGCCCAAGTTAAACAAACTCACAAATTGGGTCAACGTCATCAAGGGATTGGTCAAATTCTCAACCGCTTGTTTAAACAGGCGATTACCGCCGGAAAACGGGTGCGTACAGAAACAAATATTGGTACGGGTGCGGTTTCTATCAGTTCGGCTGCGGTGGAACTGGTACAAATGAAACTTGAAGATCTCAGTGGCTATCGGGTGGCGATTATCGGTGCGGGTAAAATGTCGCGCTTATTAGTTCAGCACTTATTGTCAAAGGGTGCGACTCAAATTGCGATTGTTAACCGTTCAACCAAACGGGCTGAAGAATTAGCGTTGCAGTTCCGTGAAGCCGATTTTAAACTGCATCCGCTATCGGAAATGATGACTGTTATTGGTCAATCCGATATTGTGTTTACGAGTACAGGTGCCACTGATCCGATTTTAGATCGGGCTAAATTAGAAGGGGCTTTAGACCCTCATCAACCTTTAATGTTGGTTGATATTTCTGTTCCTCGTAATGTGGCGGCTGATGTGGTTGAACTCCCCAATATTCGGGCGTTTAATGTTGATGATCTCAAAGCGGTTGTGGCTCAAAATCACGAAACTCGCCGTCAAATGGCTCAAGAAGCTGAGGTTTTACTCGAAGAAGAAGTGGAAGCCTTTGATGTGTGGTGGCGGAGTTTAGAAACAGTACCGATTATTAGTTGTTTAAGACAAAAAATCGAAGGCATTCGAGAACAAGAATTAGAAAAAGCTTTGTCTCGTTTGGGTTCAGAATTTGCTGAAAAACATCAAGAGGTAATCGAAGCTTTAACTCGGGGAATTGTAAATAAAATTCTCCATGATCCGATGGTACAACTGCGGGCGCAGCAAGATATTGAAGCTCGACGTCGAGCGATGACAACTTTAGAAATGTTGTTTAATCTCGAATCTGATAATTCTTCTAGCAAACTCTATAGCTAGTCAATTCTTGTCGGTTGCCTCTCGGCATTTTCGACAGCATTCGTTCTCTAAAATAACTGCGATCGCGTTAACGTCTTAGTTGGGCAATCAACTTGAAAAACTCACTCTAAAGTTGTCGGTTTTGTTCAGTCTATCGTTAGCGCGTTCGCATTGAAGATTTTTAATTTAGTGTTCAAAGATGCTTGTCTTCTGAATCTAAAACTTGTACATAGGTGAGGAGAGTCTCAGGTGAAGAAAGTTCAGTTTGCATGATTTCATAGAGACGTTGAATGCGGACTTTCGTGTGATAAAACGGGCTTTCGTTTTTCTCGACGGCGCTCTCTTGATCGCAATATTCAGGCGCACAAATTGCATGAACTTCTTTATCCATCAACGCTCGTTGCAAAGCCTGGGGATTGGTATAGGGAACCAGTTCTAGACGAACATAGTGTTGACTTAAAATTTTTATCAACTCCGAAACCAGTTGGGTTAAATGGGGTTCAGTGATATTTTCAGGGAGAAATTTGTCGTTGGCCAGAGAATCCCCCTCAAGGGGGATCAACTGATCTTGAATCACACCCAAGCGCATAATTAAGGATGAACGCACGGCGACAGCATACAGCGTAATCGAGAGCATCGTCCCGACGAGAGCCTCCGTTAAAGCCACATCCGCCGCCCCCAAAACAGCATAAACCAATGCCGCTACAGCCCCCAGAATGCCCCGAATCACTAGGGCGTGAAAAGGATTCCGCTGGAAAACGAGCATAGAAGCCGCTAAGGGGAGTAGAGCCGTGATCACATAAACATAGCTATCATTCATAATCATCCCCACTACTCGAACAGTAGGCTAACACATACCCTAGCACTGTATTCCAAATCGCTAAGGAGATGATAGCGAGGATCAGAAGCGGCCATTCACTGGGAATTTTCAACAGTAGCCCCATGATAATACTCATCGAGCCGAGAGTATCGGCAACCGAAAGACTATGTAGCTTAAATAATACAGAGCGATTGCCGATCAGGGGAAACGTTCCCCAAAACCAAAAAACAATTCCAACACCGATACAGATATTACTGAGTAGATCGATCATGGTCTAAGTTCACTCATTCGTTTAAGTATATTGGCGAGCAACATTAATCCAGCATTTCCCACGCTGAGGATGATCACCCCCACTACTCCAATCATCCAATCATCGCGTAAGACAGAAACCACGAGGATCATAATAGATGTTTTGGTAGCAATACTGGCAAATGCCAACATTTTTTGCCAAATATTATCATCCTGACAAGCCTCATAAATGGGAATCAGCAACGCTAAAATCATCGCAATTAGTGCTAGGTTCATCACTTGTTTCTCGATCTCCGTAGAACTCGGTGGACTTTAAACCAGCCTTTTTCGTGGTATTTCACAACGATAGTCTTTGGGGTAAACGTGATTAGGAAGATGTCGAGGAAGACCAAGCCAGGTGTCCGTTGAGGTTTGACTCGTTCTGTAACCACCTCTTCGTCGTTATGGGGACGAATCATAATTTCAACCGCCTCGATGTAAGCTTGGGGAATTGCCACCAGAATTTCCCAAAACACCCGCAACCAATCGCTGAGTTTTTCGCGAGAGGTAAAACGACGGGGTAACAGGAAGGCGATGCTTACCCCGATCACAATATTATCCACACTCAAATCTGAGGTGAGCAAAAACCAAATGGTCAGTCGTAAGATTAAATTGAGATACCCGATCATGCCAACACCATCCAAAACAGCGCAATCAACATCAGACTCATTACCCCGATCAAATGCTCAAATTGTTCAATGACACGGGGTAGTTTGAGTGTAGACCGTTGAAAGATCAAAAAATACGCCGACCATCCCAAACCAATCGTGACCAGTGCTTTTGTAATATTTGCGAGGCTGTAAAGCTCTAAAGAGACAATATCTGCCACCATTAACCCGGTAATTAATAAGATCAGTGGAGGCCACAAACTGGGTCGGATATTCTTTTGGTTCTTATGGGGCAAAAATATAAATTTAGCAAATACAATGACGGTTCCGACAGCGGCGATGTTCATGGCGATCGCTTGAGCGGTTGGGAGAGTTTTTAAGGTCAACGTCTTTGCTGCAAAACCGGGTAATAAAGGCAGGCCAGAAATAGACAGGCTCAAAATTAGTAAGGCAATCCAAATGGGGGTATTAATCGGTTTATTTTGGAGTTCTTTGAGGTTGCGGCTCGGTAAAGATCCTGCGATTAAAAACAGTGCAGATTTAGCCAAGCCATGGGTGAGGGCATAATAACCGCCAGCGATGGGATTAGCTAAGATAAAGCCCAACTGAGAAATCGTACTTAAAGCCAATATGCGTTTTGTATCCTCTTCAAAGAGGGCATAGGCTATTCCCAAAAACGCTGTCCCCACCGCAAAAATTCCGATGATGGGAGCAACCTCCTCGACCATCAACGCACAACGCATTAGGGGAAAAGCTCCGGCTTTGATAACCACTCCCGACAATAAAGCAGAGACTGGCGTTTCCGATTCGGAGTGAGTCAACGGTAGCCAAAATCCGGAGATAAAGATGCCTCCTTTGGTTAGCAGTCCCATAAAGATCAAGGCGACCGCTTCTGGGGGTGCGTTTCCTAATCCAGTAAATGCAAAGGCATGATTGGCTTGATAAACCAGTACCGCCCCCACCAGATAAAATAGCATGGCGGTGTTACTGATACCCAAATACCGCAAGCCTACCCAAATGGAGCGATCGCTTCGGGGATAGGTGATCAGGAGAAAGGCGGCAATGCTAATCACTTCCAGAGCCACGTATAAACTGATGAAATCAGCACAGATAAACACGGCATTAACGCTACCGTGCAAAATGATGGCTTGTGTATAAAAAAAGGCTGTTTTATTTCTACCCCAACAGTAAAGAATGACTGCGGCTGTAACCTGAGCATTGGTTAAGATAAAGTAGCCGCTTAATTGGTCTGCGACTAGGGTGACACCAAAATTATTCAGTAACTCTAGCGTTACAGGTGAGCCTTCGACAAAGAGCAATGTTGCATATCCGGCTGAAACTAGGGTAATGCTGAGGGCGAGGTAGCGGTCAAACTTGGGGATGAGATAAATCAGGAACCCCACAAAAAAGGGGAGCGCGATCCAGGCGATCGTGATAGTGTTCATGGGTGTGTCGTTTACGAGTAGGTCGTTTACGGTGTATTGTTCTTTTCGATCTCGTTGCTTTCCAATGTCGGATTATCCCGTGCTAGCTTCATCACGCCGACGAGCATTAATGCTTGTATCGAAAAGCCAATCACAATTGCTGTCAAAATGACCGCCTGGGGAACCGGATCGGAGTAAGCTTTTGTTTCGATGCCAGAAACGATGGGTGTGAATAAACCGTCTCGTGATGCGACTAGCACGTAATAGGCGATCACCCCCGTACTCATCACATCCATCGACAGGATCTTCATGACCAGGTTCTTTTTGAGGATGATTCCGAAAAAGCCGCACAAGATTGTGGCGAATACGAATGCTTCTAACACAGGGATTGTCTGTTGGGTAAGGGTTGATTGTAATCAGCTTTTAAAAATACATTAATATATTATTAATACTTTATCTAAAAATCTTTAAAAAAATACATTTTCTGATCTTGAGTTTCCCTAGCTGGGATCTCAAACACTTTATCCCTGTTACTTAGAGATTAGGGTTTGATATTTTTACCCAACTATGATACAATACATTCTGCTGATTTGAAATCAAATTTCAGGCTGTATTGGGAAGCTCAATTTCTCGGTCAATCGGTGTACAGAAAAGTGATGTCATTGTGATCAAAAACAGTCGGTTTGATCCCAGGAGAAAACGAACCACAACGCTTTAAATTGTAAACCCTTCACACTCAGGATAATGCCATTTTGAGTGAAACCGTTCTGCAACTAAAGGTTGTACAAAAAACCGAGGGGGTTGACCCGAACGAACATCAATTCTTAAACCCGAATAAGGTCGGCGTTTCTTGCTACCATGACCATGACGACCAATAAATAACTTGGACTTTGCCACTAAACGGGGGTTGGGTTCGTTCTCTATCTCCTCATATAGTTCTGGCCCTTCTGATTTTTGACGACGCAAACTATACCCACTTCCACCACAAACAATCCAATTGATGTGAGAATCTGCGTATCCAGTATCTCCTGTATATAAGTGTTCTAAACAGTGAGCATGACCATTAATTACTAAATCAACAATTGGCCGCTCTTTTGCCTGTTCACCAATCGTTTGAGAAACAGTATTGAAAACTTGACGGAGATGATAACGAATTGCTAAAGTTTGAGCTTGCTCCCATTTTGTGGCTTCGGTAACATAGGGAGGATGATGAAAAAATAACACCCGTCCGCGAACTTCTGGGTTTTGCCAAGAGGCAATTAATCGATTTTTTAACCACCGTAATTGTTCGATATCAACCTCACCATTCGATTCAGCATTGAGTCTTTTGTGAATATCAAACTGCATTTCATCAATTTGCTCAAGTTTAGCTTGATTATCATCAAGTTGTTCGGACTGTTCGGGGTTATTGGGATCAAGTTTATTCGATTCAACGAGTAATTCTTGTTTTTCTTGTTCGAGATCACGCAAACGTTGCAGGAGTTGACGGCGTTGTTCTTCTCCGGCTTGATTTTCAGGAATCGGTATCGGAGCATTAAACGTGTTGGAGTCGAGGGCAAAAAAATCGATTCCACCGTAGCAAAATGTATAGTAACGGTTTGGTAAGCGGGTAAACTGACTCGGTTGATACTTTAAGCAACGACCTGTTGAGGTTTCTGCGGTGTAATATTGATCCAGATGACGTTCTAAATCTGGGGAGTTATGAAACTGCTGGAGATAGTCTAAAAAGGCTCGTGCATAAGCCTCTCCCGTCTCTGAACCTCGCCAACTGACATCAAAATCGATTCTTGATTTTAACAGATGACGAACAGGCCAACTTAATTGAGCCATCAGACCATAAAGAAGGGGTAAATTATAATAATCGTGATTTCCCGGTATCGGTAGAAAAGGCAAGTTAAACACCATTTGGTCATAGGCAATTTGTTTGTAGCGATCGCCACCGACAAGAAACTCCCGATAGGGTTTGATAAAATTCTGAGGATAATAACCAGCAGAACCCGTCAGATAGACCACATCGCCTGTATGCAGAAGAAAGCGAGGGTAATAATCGCTCTGTTTGAGTAATAATTGAGCAATTTCTCGTTGAGGGCTATGTCCACGATGGCGTCCGGTACCGCTATCTCCAACGACTAAAAATGAAAATTCGGGGTTGTCTCCTTGTTGATCGTCTATAACCAAACGAGTTTGATCGATGTTATGACTGATAATACAAGAGTCTTGCCAACGAACCCGTTGTTTCATTTGACGGATTTTATGGGTAATGGGAGGATCAGTGATAAATTGCATGGATATTTTTACCTGGCTCTAAGATGCCGGGAATTTATAAATTCGCCCTGTCGGATTTTAACGCAATTTCCACTTCAGATGCACGGTCGTTTTTGATCAACAGATCTGGGATGATTATTATTTTTGAGGTTGTCCGTATTTTCCGATGAACTCGATGTCTAGTATAAATAGGTTAGAGCATTTGACTCAATGGTTCTCTGAGTTTGTCCGATGGACTTTATCGGTACCTAATTTGTAAATTGATCTCTGTGCTTCTTGAGCAGCTTCGACTTGACTTAAACTGTGAACTCAAAACTCGCACCATACTAGACAGGGGGATTTTTGTTAATGCTGATACAATCTTTTAACCGTCTAGTTTCTCCTCTGACTCGTCGGGTTCGGTTGCGAACAGTTTTAATCGTTCCTTTTATGATACAACTGTTGGCGACGGTGGGATTAACGGGTTATCTCTCTTGGCGCAACGGACAACGAGCAGTTAACGATGTCGCTTCTCAACTTTGTAATGAAGTCACAAAACGGGTTCAACTTCGCCTCAAAGATTATTTAGAAAAACCCTATCTGATTACTCGCCTTAATCACCGCTCTGCAAGATTAGGAATTCTTTCATTTGAAGACAAACAGTTTTCTGAATATCTTCTTTGGGAACAAATTCAACTTTTTAACTCAGTGTATGCGATTTATTTTGGGAGTGAGGAGGGAGAATTTATTTATGTAAAAAGAGAGGCAGATGGTTCCTCTGTCGCGAGACAAGTTGAATTTTCACCGGAACGTTATTCTTATCGTTTAGATGAACAGGGAAACCGGAATGAATTTTTGGGCGTTGATGAATATGATCCCAGAGTTAGACCTTGGTATGTGAATACTATTCTAACTGAAAAACCCAACTGGAGTAAAATCTACACGTTCACCGGGGGAGAGTTGGGGATCACAGCTTCAAATTTATTTTATGATAGTCAGGGTAATTTTCGCGGAGTCATTGGGGTTGATATTGTTCTCAGTTTAGTGAGTGATTATCTCGCAGAAAGTATCAATATTAGTGAAAACAGTCAAGTTTTTATCGTTGAGCGTTCGGGTTTGTTGGTTGCAAATTCTACGGGAGAAGAACCATTTATTTTTAATGACAATGACAAGCAGGCTCAACGTCTAGCTGCGATTAACAGTGAAAATCAGTTGATTGCTGAAACGACAAAGCATCTGATTGAACGCTACGAACATTTGAGTCAAATCAAACAGTCTCAACAACTTAATTTTCAGAGCAATGATCAACGAAAATTTGTACAAGTGGTTCCCTATCAAGATCAATTGGGATTAGATTGGTTGATTGTGGTGGTGGTTCCTGAAGATGACTTTATGGGAAAAATTCAAGCCAATACCCGCACAACTATTTTACTCTGTCTTGTTGCTTTTATGATTGCCTTTGGAATCGGAATTTTAACCGCTCAATGGGTGACTAAACCTATTTTAGGTTTAAATCGAGCCGCGAAAGCAATTAGTGAAGGAAAATGGAATTATCAAGTAGATTCTTCTCATTGTGATGAAGTCCGAGAATTGGCTGAATCTTTTCAATGTATGGGAGAACAGCTTCAAGAATATTTCAGCACCTTGGAAGCTAAAAATATCGCGATGCAACAGTTAAATGAGCGTTTAATTCACAGTGAAAATCGCCTCTATCAATTTTTAGAAAGTTTACCCGTTGGAGTATTAGTTTATGATAATTTTCAAGACAAATTAACGTTTATGAATAAAACGGCAAAAAAATTATTTAATAAAGGAATTATTCCCAACACATCCTTAGAGAAATTTTCGGAAATCTATCAACTTTATTTGGCTGGAACAGATCAAATTTATCCAAGCAAAGCACTCCCTTTAATTCGAGCGTTAAAAGGAAAAAGTTTAAAAACAGAAAATCTAGAGATTCGTCATCACAATGAGATCATTCCTTGTGAAGTTTTAGCCAAACCTATTTATGATTGTGATCAGAATATTATTTATGCTGTAGTTGTTTTTGAGGATATTACCGAACGCAAACAAGCCGAAGCCGAACGTCATAATTTTACGGCTCAATTAAAGCTTAAAAATGAAGCACTTGAACGTTTAGATAAGCTCAAAGATGAATTTCTTGCTAATACTTCTCACGAACTGCGAACCCCGTTAAATGGCATGATAGGAATTGCAGAGTCAATGTTAGAAGGTGCGACAGGAACGCTATCAGACTTACAACGCAAAAATCTGATGATGATTGCTCATAGTGGACATCGACTTTCGACATTAGTCAATGATATTCTTGATTTTTCTAAGCTGCGACACAATACGATTCGGCTACAAGTAAAGCCAACAGGTTTAAGAGAGATTACTGAAATTGTTTTAACATTAAATCAGTCTTTTGTTCGGAATAAAGACTTACAATTGATTAATAATATTTCTCCTGATTTACCCCTCGTACAAGCAGATGAAAACCGCTTGCAGCAAATTCTCCATAATCTCATTGGAAATGCAGTTAAGTTTACAGAAATAGGTTCTATTACGGTTTCTGCTCAAGTCATTAGTTGGGATGAAAATAGTGACAATCATCAACCAAAAGTCGATCAAAAAGCTGCAAATTCTCAAGTTGCAGTCACCGTTTCTGATACGGGAATAGGTATACCCGCAGATAAAATAAATCGCATTTTTGAATCC
>NZ_AUZM01000015.1 GCF_000478195.2 Lyngbya aestuarii BL J
TCAAGTGGCTACAACCGTACAAATGCCGAATTCCTATTATTTTTCTAGATAAAATTATAATTTCTGGAATAATTTCATTAAATTTACAATTGCTTTAAATTATCACAATTAATCAAGTTTTGTATCGGTTAATTTTCTAAGGCTGTTTCTGCTAATGCAACGGCACCCCAAAGCGGGGCTTCATCTCCGAGTTGGGCGGGAACGATTTCAAAATCAACTTCAGGTAAGGCGGTTTGACGAGAAATTTGCCGAACTTGATGCCAAAATAAATCCCCCGCTTTTGTCACACCACCGCCCAAAATAAACCGTTGAGGATTGATTAAATTTGCCGTATTACCAATTCCCACCCCAATCGCCCATCCTGCTAATTTGATGGCGTTTTGACAGAGTTCATCACCCTCATTTGCCGCTTGACTAACGATTTGGGCCGTAATATTATCAAGTTGATGATTAACTAAATTGCGAATAATTTCCCCTTGTTGGGATTGTTCAGTTAAGCTTTGACGAACCTGTTGGGCAATATATGGCCCGGATGCCAATCTTTCCACACAACCCCGTTTTCCACACAGACACAATGGCCCATCGGGTTGGACGACGGTATGACCAATTTCTCCAGCCATTCCCTGTGTCCCTTGCCAAAGACGGTTATTGAGTATCCAACCGCCCCCAACCCCTGTACTAACAGTAATGTAAAATAAGCTTTCACATCCTTGTCCGGCACCAAATTTATATTCACCCAAAGCGGCAACATTAGCATCATTATCAACTCGAACGGGAACGTTAAACTCTGCTTCTAAAATTTCTCGCAGAGGCACATTTTCCCATCCTGAAACATGATGAGATAAACGAACGATTCCGGTTTTTGCATCAACTGGCCCGCCAAAACTGATGCCGATGGCTAGGGGTTTTTCGTTGCCTAATAACTCCCGAATGAGTGATCGCATAATTTCGAGATCGGTCGTTGCGTTGGGAGAGTTGCCGGAAAGTTGGCGTCGGGTATTTTGCCATTGGTGTTGACCGGAAATCAGAGTTGCTGCGGCTAATTTTGTCCCGCCAAAGTCGAGGGCGAGGATTTTTTTATTCATCTGTTTTCTGATACTATTTCTGCTTGATAATACAACGGATTCCTTGTATCCCAGGCTGCGAGACAATTACCTAAATATGGAGGGGGATGAATTTAAAGCAATTTTACAAAGAATCGGTATAACTTGAAAGTCACTTTTTACAGTTTAACTTTCCCCAATATTAGTTCAGATATTGAATCTTAGTTGTATTACCGATAGGATTTAAAATGTCTCTAAATCACAGTTTTGCTTTTTTGTCAAGCGCACTAACAAAACAGACGTAAAAATTGGTGCATCGTCAGTCGAGATCTGAGTGTTAATTTGAATTCAGCGATCAGGGTAAGGAACGAATACATTAGGGTTTGAAGCGTTATCAGTTGAGTAAATACCCTATTGGTCACACCAATCCTCAATTATTTTCAATATCTAGAATACCATAAGGGCTGAAAGAACGCAAGCTCGTTGCTTATTGAGAAGAATTCTTGAGTTAAGATTTGTAAAATCAAGGGATTGATAGAAAGTTTAGAACTGAAGTAAACTTGTAGATTATTCAAACTTATATATTTTTGCTGTTGAGGGAATAAACTCTGCTTTTTGAAAAAACCAATTTTTTAGCTGGGTTATCTTCGAGTTTTCATTAGGTTACGAAAGTTTTTCGCGATCAAATCAACAAGTAGAAGGCTCTATTGCCTAATACAAACTAGGTCAGATTAGAGAACGAGACTTACTAGATGAGTGATCGAATAGAGCGATCTAACGATGTTAAATTATTGTTTTTAAGTTTTGAGCAGACTTAAATTATGAGGAATTGATCGTCTGCTCTATTACTTAAATTCTTTTAAATTGTGCTGTTTACCCGATCTTAAATAAGAGATTGCTAGACTAAATATAGAGTCTTCTAAGCACTTTGATCTGGTTTTTGTTATTAATGGCGAATATGTTCATAGATACTCACATAATCTTTGCCGGGATGATTCCAAGAATAATCATACTCCATACCTTGTAAGGTGAGTTTGCGGAACTCTTTCGGGTAGTAATGCCATAGACCAATTGCCCGATCCATTGCTGATTCTAAAGCTTGATTATCAGTTTGATAGAAGACATAACCGTTGCGTTTTTCTGGGGGTTGATGGTTGTCATAATCTCGGTCAAATACCGTACTAACTAACCCACCAACGCCTCGAACAATGGGTACAGTTCCGTATCTCAACCCAATCATTTGAGTTAACCCACAAGGTTCATAATTACTGGGAACAACAATCATATCTGCCCCGGCATAGATCAGGTGGGAAAGTTCTTCATTAAAACCGATTTCTAAATGACAATCGGGGTTATGATCTAAGTAGTGCTTTTCATGCCAGAACCAATCATTAATTCCTCGTTCTGTTGCCGAACCCAAGAGAACAAATTGTGCCTGTCGGTGTAGGGCATAATAAAGGGCATGATGAACTAGATGAACACCTTTCTGCTGATCTAAGCGACCAATATAGGCGATAATCGGTTGATTGACATGACGCAGCCAGAGTTTTTCTCGTAATGCCTTTTTATTCTTGATTTTGTTGTCGATATCTTCCGGACTATAACTAAACGGAATATAGTGATCAATTTCAGGATTCCAGACATTATAATCAATGCCGTTGAGAAGACCACTAAACTTGTGTTGATGTTCATGTAAGGTATGACCCAAGCCATAACCACAGTCGCCTTGATGGGCTTCCCAAGCATGATGGGGTGAAACAGTGGTGACAAAATTGGAGTAAACAATTCCCCCTTTCATAAAATTCAGCGCGAAGGGATTAAAATTGTCTCGGAGACGACTGTAATCAAAATAATAGGATTCGTTATTCAGTCCAGTCGCCTGAAGAACATTTGCTCCGGCGATACCTTGATGCTTAAAGTTGTGGATGGTATAGCAAACTCGTTGATACTCCATGCCGTGATGTTTGTAGATCTCAAACAGCATCACGGGAATTAAACCTGTTTGCCAATCGTGGCAATGGATCACATCTGGACGTTTATTGGTGCGTAACAAAAATTCTAATGCAGCCTTACTAAAAAAAGCAAAACGCATATTGTCATCATCGCAACCATAATAACAGCCTCGGTTGAAGAAGTTATCACCTGAACGGGGTTCGATAAAGAAACATTGGCGTCCATGTACCCAACCACAATAGACATCACAAGGAATTGCGGCACCATACCACGGCACTTGTAAATCCCGGTAGGCTTCATGCAGTCCCCAGATGTGGTCGTACCGCATACAGTCATATTTCGGTAGAATAATTTCTACACCATGGCCCCGTATTTCTAACTCGCGACTCAGTCCGTAAACCACATCGCCCAAGCCTCCGGCTTTAATCACGGGAGCGCATTCAGAGGCAATTTGTACGATGTACATTCCTACTCCTCACTTACTGGCTTGATCGATTAACTGAATTGACAATTTTCCCAAAAGTATACATTATTATCTGACAAACAACGAATACAAGCATTTTTTAGCAATACTCACTCTAGAACCTTTGGGTTGATCCCCAACTCAAGTAATATTCAGATTCTTTGCTACTGATCACGATAGCGGATTTCCCGCATTAATCCCTCAGTCCGTTGAAAGAGATATAAACCAATCTTGAAGTTAACCTGTAATCTCATCTCATCTCTGCGGATCTCTGAGAATCTCAGGTAAACTTAGAGGAAGTGTTTTATGACTTCTATGAGTCGCAAACTGAATATTCAAAAAATACCACTCAAAATAACGACGAAAGATATAGAAATATCGTCCGAGCCATAACCGAATTTGACTCCGTTTGCGGAGAAAATAAGACTGATAATTTGGCATAGTTTCCTCTTGCTTTACTTCACATTTAATGTGATCATAGAAGTGAGATCAAAAATCTAGACGAAGCTCTAATGTGTAGGTTAAATACAAATCGATTCAGAGTGTTTTCGGATCAGACACAGATTGAAATTTATATTTTTTAACAAAAGACTGTTTTTTTTGAACAGTTTTTTAAATGTAAAGAAATTATATTTTGTATTGAGCAAACGAGTTTGCAAACCCGTAGACTAATAAGAGTGAAGAATCTAAATTTCAACCCGCCTCGGAATAAAAGGAAGCCGCGATGAAGCAGGACAACGAACTCCAAAATCGCCTCAAACAAATTCGCACCCGCTTGGGTTTGAGTCAGCAAGACTTAGCCAAAGTGGTGGGGGTTTCTCGCCAAACGATTAGCGGTGTTGAGTCTGGACAATATGCCCCTTCTGCTACGATTGCACTGCGGCTGGCCAAGGCTTTGGGGTGTCAGATGGAAGATTTGTTTTGGTTGGAAGAAGATTGTCTGCGAGTCGAAGCAACCTCCGCCCAGACTATTCCCGTCGAGCAGGATGTTCGGTTCACCTTAGCCCGAGTGGGGGGAAAGTTGATGGCCTATCCGTTGTTGGGTGAAGACGCCTTTCGCACCGAGATGATTCCCGCTGATGGTGAGGGTTGGGGACAAACTAAAAATAATGCGGTGCAGGTGAAATTGTGGGCGCAAACGGAAACGATTAATCAAACGGTGGCGGTGGCGGGTTGTACTCCAGTGTTGTCTTTGTGGGCGCGAGTGGCAGAATATTGGTATCCTAGCTTGCGGGTGTATTGGAGTTTTGCAAATAGTATGGATGCCCTAGAACGCTTGTGTCGAGGTGAAGTTCACATCGCCGGAATGCACTTATATAGTCCAGAAACTGATTCTTATAATGTTAGTTTTGTTCAAGAAGCGGTGATGAATAAAAGGGCGGTATTGATTAATTTGGGAGTTTGGGAAGAAGGGTTACTCGTTCAACTGAATAATCCTAAAAAATTGAGAACCGTTGCAGATTTAGCTAACTCTAATATTACCATCATTAATCGAGAAATGGGGTCAGGAAGTCGTCAATTATTAGAATATTTATTACAAAAAGCTGAAATTCCATTTAATGCGGTGCAAGGATTTAATTCTGTGGTAAATAGTCATGTTGCTGTGGCGAGAGCGGTTGCGAGTGGAAATGTTGATGCCGGAGTTAGTACCCAAGCCGTTGCTCAAGCGTTTGGACTCACTTTTATTCCTCTGCATAAATCTCGATATGATTTAGTGGTTCTTAAAGATTATTTAGCTGAAACTCCAGTTCAACAACTTCTAAATACGCTCGGACATCCTCGTTTACATTCTCAGTTAACTGCACTTGGGGGTTACGATACCTCGCAAACGGGAGAAGTTGTCGCCACCATTGAGTAATCATCAATTTCAACAAATCTAAAGTAAATTCTGCTATAAGATTTTCTCAATTTAGACGAGAAACGGTATGTCGATTTATCCGGTTGATGAAAGCCTGAAATAATCTTCATCATTTTATAAAATTCATTTATTTTCTAGATTTTACCATGATTATTTACACCTGTAAAGTTCGGGTTTAATATTTCATTCTTTGCTCTTTTTAAACCAAACAGTAGAGATCACTCTTTTTAAAATCCTCTCTCTTTTGAGAGAATTAAGCTATTAAATTAACCCGGTTTTGGAATACAAACATCCGGCGCACATAACCCCGGAAATGTTAAGGTTTTAACCGTTAGCGTTTCTAAATTCACTTGTCGAATTTGATGATGATTTGTATCGGCAACATACAACAAAGAACCCGCAGCACTTAACCCCGAAGGTTCGGAAAAACTCCCGTCATTTCCCAATACTGTTTCACAGTATCCTGTATTCACATAAACCCGCTTAATTTTGTGATTGTAAGTATCCGCAACCCAGAGATAATTTTGAGCAAATTCCACCCCCAAACAATGCTGTAACCGCACCTCAAACCCCTCTCCGTCTTCATCTCCAAACCCAAATAAATCCCCACTCCCGCAAATAGTTCTTACTGTTGTATTTTCCCCCAAACCCACGCCTCGAATTGAACTAATTTCGCTATCGGCGATCAACAATTCTACTCCATTAGTTGTAATACCACTCGGTTGAGAAAATGCCGCTTCTAATAACTCTCCATCCACACAAGATTCTGCACCTAAACCCGCATAGGTTTCAACTTGATGGGTTTCTAAATTCATCACCCAAATTTGATGACAACCCGCCATCGCAATATAGAGTTTATCCCCAACCTTTTCTAAATCCCAAGGCGAGTTTAATTGAGTTTCTAACGCCATTCCACCATGAGGATAAATCAAAGGACTTTGTTCTCCATTTCCCGCAATAGTTTCAACGGTTTTTTGCTGTAAATCTATCTTTCTTATAGCATGATTTTCAGTATCCGCCACATAGAGAACTTGTTGGTTTTTATCCAACGTCATTCCCTGCGGTGCAAACAATTGCGCCTGTTCAAATGAACCATCTGTTAATCCCGCTTTTCCGGTTCCAATTATTTCTAATACTTCTCCTTCTGTGGTACTAATAATAATTCTATGATGTCCAGAATCCGCAATAAATAAGCGATTTTCTGTAGCATCAGCCAAGACTTTACCCGGAAAAGCTAAAGGCGTGATTAAAGGTTGTTTTTCCTTTTCTAAAGTGAGAGTAACTTCCTCAAAATTAATCGTTCCTTGGGTTTTATGTTCCTCAATTAATTGATTCAAAATATTATCAATTATTTCTCGATTTCCTTCCCCTGCTACACTCCTAACATAATAACCTTTGGGGTCAATTAAGACTAAAGTCGGCCATGCGTTAACTGTATATTGTTGCCAAACTTGAAAACCATTATCGACTACAACCGGATGTTCAATGTCATATCGTAGAATAGCTTGACGGATATTTTCGACTTCTTTTTCATGATCAAATTTAGCCGAATGTACACCAATTACAGTTATACTATCCCGATATTTTTGTTCAAAATATTTCAAATCTGGTAAAATATGCAAACAATTAATACAGCAATACGTCCAAAAATCCAGCAACACTACTCGTCCTCGCAAAGACTTCAGTGATAACGGATGTTCTGTATTTAACCACGGAAAATTTTGCGGAAGTTCGGGTGCATGAATATTTGGCATAAGAATTTAAAAATAACAGTATTGAGGGAAAAGTCCCTCGCATAGAATTAAAGTCCTTTCCATACTAGACTCATACCTAATCTTTATAATAATCGATTTTACCGACTTCAGTGATTAGACAACAAATTTATTGAGAGTGTATTTGACAAAAAGTCTGCCCTACGACTGGGTTAACTAATGTTATCATAATGATAGTCTAAAAGTACAATTGTAAATAATTTTCTTAAGTCATAGATCGAGGTCAAACTAATGGTACAACAAATACCGGAAACTCAAACCGATATCATTTACCCGGATAGTGATGGTCAACCGATGGCAGATAATAGTCTACAATTTCAATGGATTGTTACGATTAAATCAAATCTATAAATCCTGTTTTCTCAAGATGAAAATGTCTTTTTAGCGGGTGATTTATTATGGTATCCTGTTGAAATAAATCCTAAAATTCGTCAAGCACCCGATGTTTTAGTTGCATTTGGAAGACCAAAAGGATATCGAGGTTCCTATCAACAATGGAAAGAAAATAATATTGCACCTCAAGTTTTGTTTAAAATTCTCTCTCCGGGAAATCGCCCTCAAGAGATGATCAGAAAACTGCTTTTTTATCAACAATATGGTGTAGAAGAATATTATATTTATGATCCTCAAGGGGTTGAATTGATTGGTTATTGGCGGATAGATGAACATTTAGAAGAAATTGAACAGATTAACGCTTGGGTAAGTCCCCGCTTACAAATTCGCTTTGAACTGACAGAAAACAACTTAGAAATTTATCGTTTCTCACTTCAGTCGAACTTGAACAGCGTGCTGAACAAAAATACCAACGCGCCGAACAAGAGCGTCAACGAGCAGAAGAAGCCTTGACTCAATTACAACAAGAACAACAACGCTATCAAACTTTAATTCAACAGTTGCAAGAACAAGGAATTAATCCAGAACAGTTAGAAAATAGTTAGAAAATGAAGTTTATCGTGAGGAAAGAAAATGATTTTAAACTCTCAATTATCTTCAGAACTGTTATAATCTGACACCTGAGAATGATGCGACACCGTTGAACCTAAACCGACTAAGGAAATGGTTAAACAAACGCCCAACGCCGTTAAAACAATTAAAGATTCGTTAAATTGTCGAACTGCAATTGCTAGAATTGCCCATAAAAAAACTAAAGGAAAAGCCGTTTCTTGATAGTTAATTCTCATTAAAACTGCAATAATTCCTGCTATAATTAATAAAATAGCAGTCCAAATTTGCGGCAAAATTCCCCAACCGTTCCAGTCTACACTTTCTAAGAAAATCGCCACATTGACAATAGTCGCTACACTAATCCAAGCTAAATAAATACTGAGGGGAGCATTAACAAACCATCTTTCCCTTTTAGGAACTCGTTCTTTTCCAATATTGAGTGACAAATAACCTGCAATTAAAGCTAATAAAATTCCGACCATTGCAATTAAAGAGGGAAGAAAAAACCGGGATAAAAAGACCCATACCCATATAATTTGAGCGACACAAGCCATGATTAAAAAATCTCTCATCTCTTGCAGGCGAGGATTATCTCGTTGGGAGGGAAGACATTGATAAATTCCTAAGCTAAATAATCCTAAATAAATCAATCCCCAAATCGCAAAAGCATAGTTAGCAGGAATAATTTTCACCTCACCAAAGAGTGAATTAGAGATTTCTCCAATCGTTAATCCATTGAGTGGAAAAAAATTAGATAAGACATTGACGGCAAACGCTACAATAATGGCAATTAAAGTTAGCCATTGTTTAAATTGATTGGGCTTAGAGTTAGAAGTCATCTGAATTCACAAACTTTGAATGTTTGACCACCTAAAAATGCCAAAATTTAGAAGAATTGTTCACAGCAAGAAGCTTGATTTTCCCCTAAAAATAATTTAGAGACACGAATCTCGCGCCTCCAAATTAGGTTCATCTTCTATTTATCTTACCAGTTCTTGAAACCGAGTCACTCACTTCTAGAGGGAAGCCTAGTTCCCACTTCTGACTGAGGACTTATTCTGCGGTTCGGAATCCCGAGAACGACGCTTTTTGGTTAACTTAGGCTTAGGAATAGGTTTAACTTCTTCCTCTTGGGGATAATCGGTTTCTTCCCAATTGGGACGATTCTGATCGTAAGCCATTTGTAGCGCCGCTGCCGCAATCGCATGAGGTTCGTACTCCTCACCCAACTGGGCAACTATCGGCAAGAAAGAGGCCATTCGTTCTCCCGTTAAGGCTTCTAACACCTTATCTTTCAAACGTTCGATATAACGGGCTTCAATTTGCGATCGCTTCGGAATCGTCAGTGTTGTAAAATTATGACGGAGATGACGCTCAATAATCCGTAGTTTACGGCGATCCATCGGTTGGAGTAAGGTAATCGCCTTTCCTTCCCGTCCTGCACGACCTGTACGACCAATCCGGTGAACATAGCTTTCGGCATTGTCCGGCAAATCGTAGTTAATCACATGGGTCAAGTGGTCTACATCTAAACCCCGTGCAGCAATATCAGTCGCCACAATCCATCGGACTTGACGCTTGCGGAACCGAACCAGAAGCCGTTCCCGTTGAGATTGATTCAAGTTACCGTGATATTCATCAACACTATGACCCGCCCCTTGTAGGTAGCTCGTCAACTCGGCTGCCGCTTGCTTGGTGCGGACAAAAACAATTGCAGATTCTGGGTCTTCCAGTTCGAGAATCGGTTGTAAAGCCCGAGCTTTTGTCCAACCCCGAGGCACTGTGTAAACCTCTTGAGCAATCCGTTTTGGTGTCGTTTTCGGCTGTTCAACCTTGACCGTAACGGGAGAATTGAGGTACTTCCGCACCAATTTCCAAATTGAAGGCTCTATTGTTGCCGAAAAGAATGCTGTTTGTCGGTCTTTAGAAGCCGCGTCTAGGATTTTTTCAACATCTTGAATGAATCCCATACTCAGCATCTCGTCTGCTTCGTCGAGAACCAACCACTTAATGCCATGAAGTTTAAGCTTACCCCGACTGAGCAAATCTAATACTCGTCCGGGTGTACCCACCACAATCTGGACACCTCGCTCTAACCGTTGGACTTGTCGTTCTATCGACTGACCTCCATACACGGTTAAGACATACAATGAGCGCTCGTTGCTCATTTTACGGATGGCATCTTTCACCTGCATCGCCAGCTCTCGGGTTGGAGTTAAAATCAGAGCCTGAACATCTTTGGCTTGATGATCGATTTGTTCGAGGATTGGCAATGAGAATGCAGCGGTTTTCCCGGTTCCAGTCTGAGCTTGTCCCACGATGTCTCGACCTGATAGGATTTGTGGGATAGATTGAACCTGGACGGGAGTCGGTTCTGTGAAACCGATTGATTCGAGATGTTGAGCGCGGGCTTCTGAAATACCTAGTTCTACAAAGGATTGACTCATTAATGCTCCTAAATCACAAGTTTTCGCTTGGTTCCTTCCATTGCCCTCCTCAGATTCAGGTCTTAGCTCTACTCCAGCACCGAAACCGCGAGCGTCGCTCTAGCGATACACCGTTACCAAGGGCATTGCGGAACCATATTTGATTGTTTGCAGGTCTTTCTTGACTTTCTACTCACTCAAAATTTCCCGATCAGGGCATCTAGCTTTTGAGAGCCAACTCAACCTTATTTAATAATAGGATAACGCTTAACAATCAGAAACAAAACCACAAACTGCTTAAAATTATATCCGAATTCCCGTACCAATGCTATCAAACCCTGTTGTAGATTCACTTTGGGGGATGCGAGAACTTTTTTCAGCCTGAGCGGTGCTGACTGGCTTTTCGGTAATCCTACACTATCACTACACGATTGCCTGATTCTGAGCGGTCAGACAAATTGCCGTTTTTGAGTATTGGGAGAGGTCGTAAACAATTCCTTCACGCTCCAGCCATTGATGTAATTGCCTTTGAGCGACTTCTGCCTTGCCTGGTTTCACCTTGATGGATAACTCGAGCAAAGCCTTCCGACCCGGAAGAAACCATTGTTCTAAGGTCAGACGGTAGGGAAAGGTTTTGTCATACCACTTCCAGATTCTCGCCTCCACCCTACTATACAAAGTCAGTCGATCTAATAGTTCAACCGAACCCATATATTGCCTAAACAGTTGCTTCTGAACAGGGTTGAGAGCTTGTTGGATCTTTTTTTTTCCCTTGACCACTTGCTTCAACCGACTGTTTGAGGGGCGCGTTTCAACTTTGGCAATCTGAGTTTGGTGCGCTCCGGTGCGATTGATTTTTAAGCGAAAGCGACTCTGGCTGTAAAATTCTGGATGAATCCAACGAGAGTCGAAGTTTCGCAGCTTCAGCGTTAGGGAATCCTTAGCATCCCGATGAAGACGAATTCGCAGGATTACTCCTGACTTAAACAAGTGTAACGCTTTTGTATCAAAAAAACAACTGGCCCGTTTGAGGTTGGGTTTTTCCTGAAGGTGAAACCTGTTCGCCAGCACCGGGAACTGACTCGGATCAAAAAAAACTTTGATTTCAACCTCATCAATAAACTTCTCTGCTGGGGTCTGAGAATTCACCTGAGTTTCTATTCCTTCAACCTCATCTTTGACCAGGAAAGCATGAGTTGATGTGCGAAGGTAACATTGGCTTAAAAACAATTGTTCTTAATCAACACCGAGACCTTGTTGCCAACGCAGAGGCGATCGCTAAATGAATTTACGCACACCCCAATCAAATTCCGGCTGAAAATTGCTCGGTTTTTTGACGCTTTTATCTCTATCGTAACATAGAAAATTGACAGCCGGAAGTCCTGGTTTTTAAGTTTTTTTACGGAAATTAGACGGTATAACCATACAAATCATAAACATCTGCATCCGTAATTTTGACCGGAACAATTGACCCTAAACGCGCCATTCCATCGACATAAACCACCCCATCCACATCCGGCGCAAACCGCCCAGAACGTCCAATCAATTTCCCTGTACTCGGTTGTTCTTGTTCGACTAAAACCTCTACAACTTCTCCCACACTCTTTTGATTTTGTTTTAAGGAAATCGGTTGTTGTACCTGCATTAACGCATCCCGTCGCGCATCCATTACCGCCTGCGGAACTTGAGAAGGTAAATTATAAGCAGGAGTTCCTTCTTCGGCTGAAAAGGTAAATACCCCCACATGATCAAAATGATGACGTTTGACAAATTGCAGCAAATGTTCAAAATGTTGATTGGTTTCCCCCGGAAAACCAACAATAAATGTGGTTCTTAAAACCGCCTCGGGAAGCGCCAGTTTAATCTTCTCAATAATCTCATCATTCACCCGACCTTGCCAGGGTCGATTCATCGCCCGTAAAATTTCCGGATGAGAATGTTGTAACGGTAAATCCAAATAGGGTAAAATATTCGGAGTGTCTTGAATCGCTTCTATCACTTTTGGCGTTAATCCTGTCGGGTAAGCGTAGTGCATTCTTACCCAGGGAATATCGACTTTTCCGAGCGCTCTTAACAATTCCGCTAATTTCGGTTCACCGTAAAGATCAGTCCCGTAATTTGTGGTAATCTGAGAGATTAGAACAATTTCCTTGACTCCTTGATCCGCGAGTTGTTGGGCTTCGGTGACAATCGACTCAATACTTCGCGATCGCTGATTTCCCCGCAAATGAGGGATAATACAAAACGCACACCGATAGTTGCACCCTTCAGCAACCCGCAAATAAGCAACACCTTCGGTTGTGGTGCGATAACGAGGCACCGTCTCATCAGCAATATAAGTCGGTTCAGCCGAAATTTCTCGAACTCGTTCCCCCTCTTGGGTGCGTTGAAGAACATCGACAATTTTATGATAATCTCCCGTTCCCACCAGCGCCACCGCTTCGGGAAGTTCATCCAAGAGGGCGTCTTGGAAATGTTGCGCCATGCAACCGGTAATTACAACCTTCTTCTTGGCTTCAGCAAGGTCTACAATAGTCTGAACAGACTCTTCCCGTGCTGCTTCAATAAAACTACAGGTATTAACAATCACATAATCGGCTAATTCTTCATTAGAATCAACCTGGTAGCCCGCCTGTACCAGCAAGCCAAGCATATGTTCAGTATCAATGCGATTTTTTTCGCACCCCAGATGGGAAATTGCGATCGTCGGCTGAGTTGCCATTAACAGTTTTTATAATAAAGTTTAACTACCAATCTAATATATTAACACATAATTTAGCTTTTTACACATTTAGCCTTTAACGTTCGCAGAATCAACCAACCGATCGCACATCCGAGAACATAATAGAGAAAATCTCCCCAAACAAAACTATTCCCCAGGAGTAACCGTCCGATTAAAGTTGCTCGAATCGCTTGTAAAAAAGGCGGTTTCCACAACTGCATAAACTCCAATGCAGAAGTGACAATAAATACCCAAAACGCTACCCGTCTCAGCGAGAGTCGCGGCAAAATTAACACGACCAAAAACATCCAAAACATTTCATAGAAAATACTGCTAAAAGAGTTATTTACCCAAAATTCTAACGCCCCTTGATAGAATTTACTCGCCAATCCAATCGGAATTAAAGAAATTAAAATCCCAAACACAATCCAACGATAAGTTTTCATAATTTAGACCCAGAAAAATCCGTAGGGTGCATCAAAAAATCAAGTTTTTTTCACTCAGCCAAGCGGGATATAATTTGATAAACCATACAACTAAAATAAAAAAGTAGGATGAGCATTACCCATCCTACTCGATTTTTGAGACTTATCAAACAGTTAAAACAAAGGGTTTAAGTTGTTGACTATGAGGTGTGAACCGTTGACGGATAATCCTGAAGTGATTTCTGGGATAAACCCACACTGGGTTGAGGAAATTCGCCGTTAGATGTCGATTGTACCCGAATTTCCTGTACTGGAACTGCGAGCGCAATTTTTTCTTGTTCAAAGCGTTCTTGAATACTGTGCATTAAATCCGACCAAACTGTCCAAAAGTCGGGAGTTTTGGTTTTGAAGGAAAAACAAAGGTACACATAATATTCGGCATATTCCCAGGGAAAAGTTCCCGCCTTGATGATCAAAGGATGGGATTCGCCAATTTCCTGAAGAATTCGTTCGACCTCAGTTATTTTTTGAGTAAAAGGAACGGGGACTTTGATCATACCTCCCCGAATGTCTTGAGAAGTTAAATTGATAATGGTGTTTCCCCAAACGGTATTATTAGGGATGTTAATCTCTTCTTTGCCCCAGCCTTGAATTTTGGTATTCGCCAGGGTAATAGAGTCTACATATCCCCAGATGTCTCCAATCTTCACTTCATCGCCGGTGTCAAAGGGTTTGTAAACCATTAGCATTAATCCGCTGGCGAGGTTGGCGAGATTACTCTGCAAAGCAAATGCTATGACAAAACTCGCTCCCCCAACCAAGGCTAAAATCGGTCCGAGACTCACTTCTAAAGCCGTCAAACCAATCATACAACCTACGACTACTCCACCTCGTTTAACTAACATCACCACAAATTGCCGGAAAATATCGGAGGTGTTGCTAAATTTTGATAGGATTTTATTGAGAATTAGACCGATAATTTGAGAAACAATAATTGAAGCAATCACTATACTGATAAACTTGCTCATATTTATTCCCCAACGCAGACCCCCTTCTTCTGACTTCAACCAACCCATCAACCGAACTCCTAGACCTTCGGTATCTTGGAGGTCAATTTCAATGGTACTGACGGCTTGAATATAGTTTTGATAGGAATCAACTGCTCCGCCTTTTTTCTCAAGTTCATCTAAGACAATTTCAAACCGATCAATAATTGCTGTTTGCTCGGCTTGCAGTTCGACAATGTTACTGACTAATTGATTTTTTAATTCCGACTCAGCTTCCGCATTTTCTTGTAACTGTTCTGTTGTTTTTTCAAGCTGATCTTGTTTTTCTTCGAGGTTTTCTATGCTTGGAGTTTCCTCAACCACACTTGCAACTTTTACTTCCAGATTTCCTTCAATCGTGGTATTACTGAGAGAATCTGCGGTTTGATCGAAGCTCTCGGAAGATTGCTCTGTAGGAGTAGGGGAATTGGTATCAACCCCAAGAATTGCTTCTGTTGCTTGTTTAAGAGAGTTTCGGGCGGCTTCTAGTTGTTGGGTTGCATCCTCATATTCCCAAGTCTCTGGCGGCGTATTAGCTTGAATTTCTTGAGCATATTCATAGGTTTCAATAGCAATTTCTAGATCCTCAATTTGTAGGGTAATTTCTTCGTATTCATAAGACCAGCTATCAACCTGTTCTCGGTCTTTTTTTGCCTGTTCGATAGCCTGTTTTGCTCGTTCGAGTTGGCTCGTCTCTTTAGCTTCTTCTATTACACTTTGTAGGGTTTCGTCTTCTTGGAGTTCAGCTTTTGTGGTTGCTGCTTCTTCAATAGCTTCTTGGGCTTTTTTAAGATTCTCTTGAGCTTCTTCTATCTTTCTGGTGGCTTCTTCATACTCTGGTGAACCCGCAGTAGCAACGGCTTTACTTTCTTCAGCCACTTTTAGGGCTTGAGTAGCTTCTTCTAAGGCTTTTACGGCTTCTTCTTGTTTGGCAATGGATCGGTTCTCGCGTTTAACGACAATTTCAGCATCGCTAATTTCTTGTACTTTTTGTCTTAATAATACCATCCATGCTGCGGCTTCATTTTCTAGTTCAGGTTGGGTTAATGGTTTGACTAAAAGTTTCAGTTCATCGATTGGAATTTCAGGATCTTGCGTAGTCACAACTTTCGATATTGTAGATATCGACTCAGCTTCGGCTTCTTCTGTTTGTGATTCTCCGATGATAAGTTCTTGAGCTTGGCTTGGAACACCCCAGGAGACAACAGTACAAGCAATCCCCGTGACGATCAATCTGCGAATCTGACGGCTCAACATTTTTTTGCCTCTCATTTCGGTTCTTTGTTTTTAATCTTAGCTTTAATTAATCAGGAAACACATCAGGGAAAATACGGAACTTTAAAAATTAATTTTCGGTACAGGCTAGGCTATTTCCCTTTTTACTTACGTGTTTTCACGGACAAGTAGATATTTTTTATAAAGTTCTATGTAGAGTAAGTGATTGCTCGTTAAATTATCAACAGATATAACAATTTTACAATAATTAAAAAAAGTAGGATAAGCATTACCTATCCTACTCTCTGTTCAAGAATTCTCAAAATTGAAGCCCAGCTTCTCCTCGAAACTGGGTCTTATACTCATGATACCAAAAGGATTCAACTTTTTGGCGATTGAGCGTGGAGAGGAGAGATAAAAATAAAGACTCTGTACAACAGACTAATTTTATTTTAAAATATTGAGTAGAGACTGACAAGAGTGAAAGTAAGAACTGGGGTGTCAGCTATATTGAGTTCGACTCTAACAATCAGTCTGAGGTTATTTATTCACCGAACCATTACTTTCCTTGTTAATGCAATCAATCTCAATCCCTCTCTTGAAAATGTTAAAACCTTTTAAAATATTAGGCTATTTGTTTTTAGCTTTAATGACATTTAGTTTAGTAAGCTGTTTAAATACAGAAATTAATACTTCTCCCCAAAGTGAAGTAAATAATCCTTCTGTCTTCAAAGTTGCTATCTTATTATCAGGTTCTAAAGCCGATGGAAATTGGAATCAAGGCTGTTATGAAGGACTGCTAAAAATCGAACAAAAATATAACGCTAAAGTCGCTTATTCTGAATATGTAACAGCGGCTCAAGGTGAAGAATTTCTTAGACAATATGCTGAAGAAAATTATGATTTTATCATTGCCGCAGGCGGTGGATATCTCGATGCCATTGAAAAAGTTTCTCTCGAATTCCCTCGATCTAAATTTGCCGTGATTGCGACGTATCCCGGTAATAATAAAAACTTAGGTGCGTTATCATTTCGGGCAGGAGAAGTGGGTTATTTATCGGGTGTGATTGCAGCGATGACAACTCAAACTAATAAAGTGGCTTATATCGCAGGTGCAGATTACCAAATTCCTGTAGAAGCTGCTAAACTTTATCAACGAGGTGCTAAAGAAATTAATCCCAATATTGAAGTTTTTATCGAATATCTACAAACCTGGACAGATGGTGAAAAAGCGATCAATGTTACTCAAGATTTAGTGAAAAAAGGTGTTGATATTTTTACTATTAATGCTGATGAAGCCGGAGTAGCTGCGATAGAAGTTCTCAAACAAAACCCTGAAGTTTATATGATTGGCTGGATTAAAGATTTGTATGAACTTGCTCCGGAGCGCATGATTACCAGTGTTCTGCATGATTTTCCAGCTTTATTACTCAATGCCAGTGCTTTAGTTCAAGAAGGACGTTGGCAAGGAACCCTTTATAAATTTGGACTAAAAGAGGGAATTTATGAATTTGCACCTTTTCGAGGGTTGCTCACAGAACAACAACAACAACAATTTAGCCAGATTCGAGAACAAGTCATCAATGGGGAGATTGATATCACACCTTAAAAACTTAGGATAAGCTAGAAATAATAATCACAAGTTTTTTACTTTTGTTGATTTTTAAATCTTCTAGTTCGCTCCCGAACGACTGACTGTAACGAGTTATGAACAAATTTGACTTCTTAAAAAGCCAGAAAATCAACCGTTCCCAAAAATCTTCTATTGCCAAGCAATTGTGCTTTAGCATTATTTTTCTAGTGATTTTTAGCCTACTAACAACTGGAAGTATTCTTATTTATTTGAGTTCACAAACTCAGTTGAAACAATCTCAGCTTCTACAAAAAGAACGATCACAAATTGCCGCTAATCGGATTGATACCTACATTCAAGATCTACAAGGAAAACTACTTTATCTTGCTAGGGTACAAGGTTTAACTGAACTCTCTTCCCAAGCTCAAAAAGCTTTACTTGAAGGCTTGAGTCGCAACAATGATGCCTATGAAACGATGGCAATTCTCAACTCCGAAGCTGATCCAGTTGCTGTTTATTCTCCTTATACTGAAGTGAATTTAGGTAATTTCAAAGAGACTCCCCTCTTTGTACGAGCGTTTAAACAGCAAGAAAATTATGTTGATCTCGTAGAAATTGATCCAGAAACCCAAGCATTAATTATGACTTTAGCTGTTCCCATTCGGAATCAATCAGATGAAGTTGATGGGGTATTACTCGCTACAATAAATTTGAAATTTTTAGATTTTGTTGTGTCTCAAACGGGAGTGGGCAAAACAGGTTATGCTTATGTTCTTGATCATCGAGATGTTTTGATTGCCAAAAATAGTCACATCACCCAAATTGATCGATTAGAAAGTGTTTCTGACTATGGGTTTATCAAGCAACTCAAAGCCACTCAAGATAAATCTTTAATTGCTTATCAAGGTTTAACTGGACAAGAAGTTTTAGGTGCGATCGCTCCGGTTCGGAATGTGTATTGGAACGTTGTTGTTGAACTCCCAACATACGAAGCTTATGCGCCTGTTCGTCGTTTAATTATTAGTATGATTGGATTGCTATTGATTGCGATTTTTAGTGCGGTAGGGGTTAGCTTTTTCCTGTCAAATTTATTAGTTTATCCTCTAAAAATTCTCACCCAAGTTGCTGCGAATATTCGAGCAGGAGATCTCAACGCCAGAGTGAATATTAATCTCGAAAATGAACTCGGAATTTTAGCAGAAGTATTTAATCAAATGACCCAACAATTAAAAGAATCTTTTGAGACTTTAGCTCAAACTAATCAAGAATTAGAAGCTCGAGTCGAACAGAGAACTGGAGAGTTAGCCCAAGCCAAAGAAAAAGCTGAAGTGGCGAACTTTGCTAAAAGTGAATTCCTCTCGAATATGAGCCATGAACTCAGAACACCGCTAAATGGAATTTTGGGTTATGCTCAAATTTTACAGCGAGATCGCACTATTAGTCCTCGTCAAGTTGAAGGTTTAGATATTATTCTGAAAAGTGGTAATCATCTCCTGACTTTAATTAATGATATTCTAGATTTTTCTAAAATAGAAGCGGGTAAATTAGAACTCTATCCGAGTAATATCAACCTCGCTAGCTTCATCGATAGCGTAGTAGCAATGATTCAAATGAGAGCTTTAGAAAAAGATATTTTATTTCAGTATAAAGGGGATTCAAATTTACCTCAAGGGATTCAAGCGGATGAAAAACGTCTCAGACAAATTTTGCTCAACTTGCTCGGAAATGCAGTAAAATTTACCGATAAAGGGTGTGTTACCTTAGAACTCAGTGCATTAGATTATTCACCTCTTTCCTCTACGGTTTCATTACGTTTTGAAGTGATAGATACTGGAGTGGGGATGAGTTCAGCTCAACTCGATAAAATCTTTCAAGCCTTTGAACAAGTTGGAGACGTTAAACGCAGAGCAGAAGGAACAGGTTTAGGGTTAGCAATTTCACGTCAATTAGTGGAAATGATGGGGAGTTCTCTACAAGTTAAAAGTCAACTGAATCAGGGTTCAACTTTCTGGTTTGATCTAACTTTTCCGATTGTGCAAGTTTATTATTCTTCTCCTCCAAAAAACAATCTTCACATCACTGGATATCAAGGAAAACGTCGTTATGCTTTAATTGTTGACGATAAAAAAGCCAATTTATTAGTTTTACAGAATATGCTAGAACCGCTAGGATTTGATATAATTTTGGCAGAAGATGGTCAGCAAGCCATAGACAAAGCAAAACAATATCAACCTGACCTCATTTTAACAGATTTAGTCATGCCCGTTAAAAGTGGTTTTGAAGCGGTTAAAGAGATTCGGGAATATCCAGAACTTAAAAATACTAAAATTATCGCAGTTTCTGCCAGTGTGATGCAACCCGATCTTCAGCGAAGTGTTATTGTAGGATGTGATGCCTTTATCCCCAAACCGATAGATGAAAAACAACTTCTATCAATGATTGCAGAACATTTGCAGCTAGAATGGATTTATGAGCCATCATCTAAACTCACGATGACTTCAGAAATCACGAGTAAAACGTCATCAAACACTGAGTTTATTGTTCCTGATCTCGAAGAAATCAGAGTGCTTCACGATTTGGCTTTGTTGGGTAGCATGAAAAAAATTCAGCAGCAAGCAACTTATATAGAAAAACTCGATCCTAAATATATTCCTTTTGCCCATAAAATCCACGAATTAGCTAAGGGATTTCAAGAAAAAGCTTTAACAAGTTTAATTGAAAAATATTTACCCGAAGGAGAGAATCAATGAAAACTTATATCGTTCCTCATGCTCATAAACTGAATTTAAAAGATTACACAGTCTTGATTGTAGATGATCATCCTACAAATTTAAAAATTGCGGTTGATTATTTAGAAGATTGTGGTTTAACAGTTCTCGTTTCTCAAGATGGTGAAAGTGCCTTAAGACGAGCCAAATTTGCGAATCCTAATCTGATTTTATTGGATGTATTGATGCCAGGAATTGATGGGTTTGAAACCTGTTGTCGTTTAAAAGCTGACCCAGAAACTGAAGATATTCCGGTGATCTTTATGACGGCTTTAGCTAGTACAGAAGATAAAGTTAAAGGCTTTGAAGTTGGGGCGGTTGACTATGTGACTAAACCCATTCAACATGAAGAAGTGTTAGCCAGAATTACGACTCATTTACAAATTCAAGCTTTATACCAAAAAGTAGAGGAACAAAATCAAAACCTACAGCAAAAAGTGATTGAACGTACTGCTGAATTATCCCAAGCTTTAGCCGATTTACAACAGTCTCAAATTCAGTTAGTTCAAAGTGAAAAAATGTCAGCTTTGGGTCAACTGGTGGCGGGAGTTGCTCACGAAATTAATAATCCTCTAAGTTGTTTGACGGGAAATCTACAACACGCAACAGAATATATTCAAGATTTATTAGAACACTTACACCTTTATCAACAGCAGTTAAATCCTCCTGGAGATAGCATCACAACTCATGCGAAAGACATAGAGTTAGACTATCTAACAGATGACCTTCCGAAAGTTATTTTGTCGCTACAAGAAGCAACCCAACGCATTCACGATATTAGCAAAAGTCTCTATCATTTTTCCCACTCAGATACCTCTAAAAAAGTTACTTTTGACCTTCATCAAGGTCTAGAAAGCACTCTGACAATTTTAAAACATCGCTTTAAAGCAAATCAATATCGTGCAGATATTGACATGATCAAAGATTATGGAAATTTACCTTTAGTTCATTGTTATCCCGGACAAATTAATCAAGTTTTTATGAATTTAATTGCAAATGCAATTGATGCTTTAGATGAAAAAAATATTAATAATTCTACATTTAGTCAACCGATTGAACAGCCTAGAATAACGATTAAAACTTGGGAAAATATAACTCAAAAAAGTGTGATAGTTTCAATTAAAGATAACGGCTTAGGAATGTCTGAGAACCTCCAAGAAAAAATCTTTAGCCATTTATTCACCACGAAACCCATTGGAAAAGGAACCGGACTAGGTTTATCAATTTCTCGTCAAATTATTGTGGACAAACATCAGGGTAGACTCAACTGTATTTCTGAACTGGGGAAAGGGTCAGAATTTATGATCGAACTTCCAGTCTAATATCAATCAAGTCATCGTCGGGAAAAAAACACTTAAAGATTTAGCCCTTTAGTCCCTGATTTTCCCAGGTATTAAGTTTTATTATTGATCTTATTTTTGCATCAATTCATCATACTTCTTGCGAACTTCTTGAATATCTTCCCACATTAACCATTTGGGTTTTCCCGGTTCCCGAGAAGGATTTCGCAGTAAATAAGCGGGATGAAAAATCGGCATACAGAAGCATCCTTCCCATTGTCGCCACTGACCCCGAATTTTAGTAATCCCTTGCTTTTCTGCTAACAACGACTTCACCGCAGTCGCTCCCGTCAACAAAATAATCTGCGGATCAACTAAGCGAATTTGTTCTAATAAATAAGGTTTACAAGCCTCGATTTCCGAAGCCGTAGGAGTCCGATTTCCTGGTGGACGACAACGAATTGCATTAGAAATATAAACCTCTCGTTCGGTACTCAACCCCGCAGATTCTAAAATTTTATCTAAAAGTTGACCCGATCTTCCCACAAACGGTAAACCCTGTTCATCTTCATTTTGACCCGGCGCTTCTCCAATAATCATAATAGCGGCTTGGGGATTTCCGCGACCAATCACCGCATGAGTTCGATTATTTCCCAAAACACACCGATGACATTGATTACAATGATCCGCAATTTCATCTAAATTTTGGTAAGTTCCAGGGGGAATTTGAACCTGAACATCTTGGGGAATTTGATCCCGATTAAAATTAGAAGGAGTTGGACTAGCACCCGACTCGGCAAAGTCAAATAAATTAAGTTGTTGATCGCCAGACATGAATTTAAACGCTGAAGTCACACGACAGAAACTTTATTTAGTCTAGACTGATTGAGTTGCAACTCTCAAGTTTGGCGGTCAAGATAGAGAAGATAATGCTTGTTCGTTATGTTCTCAACCCCTCCCTTTAACGATCGCACCCACGCAGGTCTAGAACTCGCTAAAGCCATTGAGCGACAAATTGCCCGACACCCCCAACCCGGCGATCGCATCATCGTCTACGCCCTTCCTAGAGGTGGTTTAGCCGTTGCTGAACCTGTAGCCCGTCGTCTCAACTGTCCGTTAGATGTGATCGTTGCCAAAAAAATCACCCATCCCGATAACCCTGAACTCGCTTTAGGTGCTGTCACCGCAGAGGGGTATGTACTCTGGTCTTCTAAAAGTCGTCCGACTAATTTTGAACTTCAGCAAACCCTCTTACATCAAGCGCACGGTAAAGCCCTCGATCAACTCGCCCAACTCGCGCCAAATGGCTCGAAAACCAACCCTCAGAACGCTTTAGCAATTATCATTGATGATGGAATTGCCACCGGGTTAACCATGGCTGTCGCGGTCAAATGTCTCAAATCCAAAAACCCCAGTGAAATTTGGATCGGTGTACCTGTTGCCCCCCGAGACTTACGAGAACCCCTAAAACAATGGTGCGATCGCTTAATTATTTTAAAATCACCGCGAATATTTTTCAGCGTTAGTCGGTTTTATCGGAATTTTCCTCAAGTTGAAACCCAAACGGCGATCGCTCATTTACAGCGTCAAAGCCAATGGCGTTAAATCAGTGACCAAGTACCGTGCAGTGACCAGTTTTTCATGTCACCCTGAATGAAATCAAGGGTCAAACAGATAGATGCTTCACGTTCGTTCAGCATGACCATTAAACTGTACTGTTCTCAGTTTTGTATGATATTTCAAGAGCAAACTTAGTAACAAACAAACTGGTCATGAGACTTTGGCAACTTTGGTGGCAAACCCTGGTACTCTCGACTCAATACAATCCGCCTCAATTTATCGAGGTGATTATGTTAATGTTAGCCATGATCTTACTCGGATTTTGGAGTTTAACTGGAGATTTACCCTATCTAGTGCTGTGTTTGAGTTATGTCTTGGGTTCTTCGATCTCTATGTTAGTCCGAGAAGCGATAATACCCTCACCTGATTTTCACATTACCCAAGTGCTTTCTGTTTTGTTACTGTATATTAGTCTGCTTACATTAATTGAATTGATGCTGACTGTTGCTCAAAGATTTTGACGGGAAGACTGATGTAAAATCAGGCGATTTCCCAAGGGGTCATAGGCATAAATTTCTCGACCGTGAGAAGCGGTTAAAATCTCTCCGGGGGGCCGATATCCGAGGCGAGATAACTCGGCAATTGCATCCTCTAAGTTCGCCACTTCCAAACACAGACTCATTCCGGCTTGGGTTGGATCTGCAAACTCCTCAACCTGAGTAGATTTGGGTTGAAAAATACCTAATTTCAAACCCGGAAGCTGAAACTCTGCATAAACCTCCGGGATGTACGAGTGCGGTTGAATTCCCAACAATTGACGATAAAACTCCACTAAAATCTGGAGATCTGTCGCCGCAAGCGTGACAAAGGCTTCAATGCAGTGTACAACCATAATGGCAAAATCGCTAAACCTAACGCTTAAATTGTACAGATGGGACGAATCTTTTTATCCGCAGGTCATGGTGGCTTTGAAAACGGAGTCCGAGATCCGGGAGTCATTGCAGGAGGAACAACCGAAGCCCAAGAAATGATTTGGATTCGTGATTTGGTCGCCGCAGAATTGCGATCGCAGAATTTTACGGTGTATTTGGTTCCTGATGATCTCTGTCAAGTTGAAACGGTTGATTGGATTAATTATTATTCTCGTCCGGGTGATGTTGCGTTAGAATTGCAAGCCGGAGGCTCATCAAATCCTAATGTACGGGGCGTAACGGTGTTTTATATTGCTCACAATGCCGAACGTCAACGGGATGCTCAACAGCTTTTAATGGCCTTGTTACGGCGAGTTCCTCAATTTCCCAGTCGGGGAACGAAAGCGGATACCGCCACTGGATTAGGTCGTTTAATCTTTTGTCGCTGGATTATTATTCCTTCTTTATATGTTGAAATTGGTTTTTTGACTAATCCTCAAGATCGCAGTTTAATTCAAACTCGACGAAAGGATATTGCGAAAGGAATTGCCGATGGAATTATCGGTTGGATTCAAGGAGAAAACGTCATTCCTGCGCCTCCCGTTCCACCGAATGTAATGGTTTATGGTTCGATTGGAATTAAAATTAATGGTCAATCCTATGGGGAAGGCGGGATTTTAATTCAAGGGAATTCTTACATTCCAATTGATTTAGTGGATCGTCTCGGAATTAATGTCGCTCAACTGGCTCGGGTGCGTCGAGTCCGATATCAAAATATTGTCTATGTTCGTGCTGTAGATTTGCGAGATTTTGGTATCTCTGTCTCTTGGGATAATCCCAGTCGGACTGTGGTGTTACGATCTTTTTCCCGAGTTTATGCTGAGAAAATTGACCGAGTTATGGGCAATGGAATTACCACAGAGTTACAACTGATTGCGTTTATTAAGTCGGAAAATAATACGGGTTTATATCAATTTCCGGAGTTGGCTCTAATCTACCAAGAAGAAGCTAATCTTGAAGGAGTAAATTATGATATTGCTTTTTGTCAAATGTGTTTAGAAACGGAGTTTTTACGATTTGGGGGCTTGGTCAAAGCTGCTCAAAATAATTTTGCTGGACTCGGAACGCTTGGCGGTGCATCAACAACGGCTTCTTTTGCAACCCCTCGATTGGGAGTTAGAGCGCATATTCAACATTTAAAAGCTTATGCGAGTACCGAACCTTTAGTTCAAGATATTATTGATCCTAGATTTCATTTTATTACCCGAGCAATTGCCCCTTCTGTATTGCAATTAAGTGGACGTTGGTCTGATGATTTGCAATATGGTAATCGAATTTTAGCCCTGATGCAACGGCTTTATGAAGTTTCTGGAGTTCTCTAATTGAGTTATAGACTTGAAAAATTAAGCGATTGAAAATGAAACTCTATCAATAGGCAAAAAAATTGCCGGAGAGAGGGGTTTTATTTGCACTTTTTTAGATCTTATGCTATATTTGTTATAATTTTTTATAAAATATTATCGATAGATACTTGAATGTGTAAGTTTAGCTAGTGCTATTGGGATAGAGAATTATCAGTCTAAAGATAGAAAATTCTCAGTTTAAAGTAATAGTATAATATTAAAGGAGAACTGAGAATATATACATCTTTCTCGACTTAACTGACTAGATTAAAATTTAACTTCTACTCTATCTTTTACCAGATTTATGTCATCAATTCAACATCAGTCACCTATAATGTGTTCTGTTCATCAAGAGTCTCAAATGACTGAACAACCCGGCGGCCCTATTCCTCCTTTCTCAACAACATATATTGAGCGTTCTCCTCTCGAAAAACAAGCCAAAGAAGCGATTGAACAACCGGGATGTTTACTGCGAATCAAAAGCCCTCGAAAAATGGGAAAAACTTCCCTAATTCTCCAGGTCAAAACTCACGCAATTGGCTTGGGTTACTCTACAGTTCATCTTGATTTTCGCCGGATAGAATCTAGAGTTTTAAGCGATTTTAACACCTTTTTACGGTGGTTTTGTAAAACTCTCAGTTATCAACTTAAACTCGAAGATGAACTCGAAGACTACTGGGATGAAGATATAGGCGGCAAAATTAGTTGTACTGCTTACCTCTACAACTGTATCTTAGAAAAACTAGAAACTCCCCTCTTACTTGTTCTCAGTGAAATTGACCATTTATTTGAACACCCCCAAATTTACCAAGATTTTTTACCTTTATTGCGTTCTTGGTATGAAGAAGCAAAACAAGAAGAAAGCATCCAAAAACTGAGGTTAATTTTAACCTATTCTACAGAAATTTATGTCCCTTTAAAAATCAATCAATCTCCCTTTAATGTTGGCTCAGTGCTTCAACTTACCCGGTTTAACTTAGAACAAACAGAAGCCTTAGTTTGTTGCTATGGATTCTTATCCACTCTGAGTAAAACGATAGCAGATCAACTCTACGAATGGGTAAACGGACATCCCTATTTAACTCAACTGGCTTTGTATCATCTGAACAAGCAAATAGAAGTAAATTCAGAGACTCCAGAAGTAAAACTCGCTCATATTATAGAAGAATCTGCCACACTATCAGGGATTTATAGCGATCATCTACGACGTTGTTTAATCCACTTAAAACAAAATCAAGAACTCGCCACCGCTTTTCAATACGTTGTTGAAATCGATGAGGCCATTACACTCGATCCCATTTTAGCCTATCAGTTAGAAAGTCTAGGGCTAGTGACACTCATCGGTAATCAAGTCATTTGTAGTTGTCAACTTTATCGACAATACTTTAGAACCTACAAACTAGACACCATTGATCAACATCCATTAATTCACCATATCAAACAACTCGAAAAACAAAATATAACCCTAAAAAGCCTCTCAGAAACAGATGAATTAACCGGACTTGCGAATCGTCGTTGGTTTAACAGCACCATTGAACAAGAATGGGAACGGTTAGGAAATCAAAATAATTCCTTATCCCTTCTTCTTGTCGATATCGATTATTTCAAAGTCTATAACGATCTCTACGGTCATCCGGCTGGAGATGTTTGTCTCCAAAAAATTGCTCAAGCCCTAACAGAATGTATTAACCGTTCAACAGATTTAGTTTCTCGTTATGGGGGAGAAGAATTTGCAATTTTGCTTCCGATGAGTAACACCCAGAGGGGAGTGCAAGTCGCCCAACGCATTCAACACCAAATAAAAGCCTTACAAATTACTGTTGAAAATCCTCGGGTGATTTGCTTTCCAGAGAACGTTGTAACAGTTAGTATTGGAGTCGCAAGTATTATTCCTTCATCCGATTTTAATTGGCGAGATTTGGTCGAAGCGGCTGATCGATCTCTCTATCAATCTAAGAGAAAAGGACGAAATCGGATTACTGTCAGTCAAGCTTTTAGCGAGTTCAATGAATAGCCGTTTCTATCAAGTTGGGGGAAGCTTAAAAGTTGGCATAGAAACCTATGTCGAACGACAGGCTGATACTGACGTTTATCAAGCTCTAAAGGCGGGAGAATTTTGCTATGTATTCAACGCCCGTCAAATGGGAAAATCTTCCCTTTTGTGTCAGACTCGTTACCGACTGCAACAGGAAAAGGTTCGCTCCTCGTTTCTAGATATTACCCGAATTGGTAGTAATGATGTTACACCCGTTCAATGGTATAGAGGAATGATTTATGAACTGTGGCGGGGATTTAATTTGCCCAAACCCGCTACTCTCAAAACCTGGTTGCAGAGTCAAGAGGATTTCTCTCCCCTACAGCAACTTAGTCATTTTATTGAAGATATTTTATTGACTCAACTGAGCGAAGAAAAGTTAGTTATTTTTATCGATGAAATTGATAGCATTCTGAGTCTAAATTTTCAGGTTGATGATTTGTTTGCTCTGATTCGTTTTTGCTACAATCAACGGGAGGTTAATCCTGACTATAATCGCCTCACCTTTGCTTTATTTGGAGTGGCTACACCTTCCGATCTAATTCGAGACAAAACTCGTACCCCGTTTAATATTGGACAAGCTATTGATTTAGAGAACTTGAGTTTAAATCAATCTATGAGTCTTGCTCAAGGATTTCCAGTTTCTCAAACCAAGAGTAAAGCGATTTTAACGGAAGTTTTTTGCTGGACAAATGGGCAGCCGTTTTTAACCCAAAAGTTGTGTTATCTTGTTCAAGGAAAATTAGAAGAAATCTCTATAAAAGATCCAGAATCAGCCCTAGAATATATTAGTCCAGAACGCTGTGTCTCAGAAATTGTGCGATCGCAGATTATTGAAAATTGGGAATTTCAAGACGAACCCGAACACCTGAGAACCATTCGCGATCGCCTTTTATACAATAAACAATTAGTCGGACGAATTTTAGGGATTTATCAACAAATCTTGCAAAGTAAAAATATTAACTCCGATAAAAGCAGCGAACAAATTGAGTTATTGTTATCGGGGTTAGTGATTAAACAAAATAGCAGTTTGCGAGTTAGAAATCCGATATATGCGGAAGTTTTTAACCTCGAATGGGTAAGCCAACAGCTTCAGGCTTTACGACCCTATTCGCAAGCATTTGATGCTTGGATCGCTTCCGAAAAAACCGACGAATCTCGTTTATTGAGCGGACAGGCTTTGCGAGATGCTCAAACTTGGATGCAGGGTAAAAGTCTGAGTAATTTAGATTATCAATTCTTGGCAGCTAGCGAGGAAAGCGAGCGTCAAAAAACTCAGCAAACCTATGAAGCTGAACGCGCTAAAACTATAGAAACCCAACTCAAACAAGAGCGTAAAAATGCCAAGTTACAACGCTATTTGCTCGGTTCAATTAGTATAGGCTTTTTGGTCGCCGTTGGTTCGGGATTGATCGCATTTAATCAACGCCAGCAAGCCCTCCAACAGGAACAGCAAGCCACAGTTCAAGAAATTCAAGCCTTAATTGACTCCTCAGAAGAACTGTTTACCTCTCACAATCGCTTAAAGAGTTTAGTGACGGTAATTAAAGCAAAACGGCGATTAAACAACCTCAAAACTATTCCATCCGATCTCAATAAAAATGTGACAGACACATTGCGCCAAGCCATTTTAGGAACGGCAGAATTTAATCGTTTGCCGGGTCATAAAGGCTGGATTCTTGCCGTTGATACGAGTCCGGATGGTGAAATAATCGCCACCGGAAGCAGCGATAGAACTATTAAACTTTGGAATCGTCACGGTCAGTTACTTAAGACTTTACAACATGATGGAACTGTTCATGCCTTAAGTTTTAGTCCTGATAGTAAAATCCTTGTTTCTGCGAGTTTAAACGGTACAATTTATATTTGGAATCATCAGGGTCAACTTTTAAAAAGTTTCATCGGTCATCAAGGGGCAATTTGGAATATTAGCTTCAGTCCGGATGGTAAAATTTTCGCCTCAGCCAGTGGAGATAAAACTGTTAAAGTGTGGAATTTAGAAGGTGAACTTCTCAACACTTTGATCGGACATCAATCACCTGTTTGGGGAGTTGCCTTTCATCCGGAGGGAAATATGATTGCCTCGGGAAGTGTGGATGGACAGGTAAAATTTTGGAATCTTAATGGTCAAATTAATTGGAGTATAAAAGCACATGAAGCACCGATTTGGGATGTGGAATTTGCTTGGTTCAAAGATGCAAACGGACGGAATAATCCGATTATTGTTTCAGCAGGTGGGGATAGTAGGATTAAACTTTGGACAACAGAGGGAAAATTAATCAAAACCCTAGAAGGTCATCAGGGTGAAGTCTTAGAAATTGATATCAGTTCAGATGGAAATCAAATTGCTTCTGCAAGTGCGGATAAAACCGTTCGACTCTGGACAATACAGGGTACTGCATTAAGAAAATTTAAAGGACACCAATCCTCAATTAGAGCGGTAGCATTTGCCAGAGATGATCGAACCGTGATTTCGGGTAGCGATGATAATACAATTCGATTATGGAAAACAAAAAATTATTTTTATCAAGCTTTTACTGGACACAATGGAACAATTTGGCAAGTTGAATTTAATCCTAATGATGAAACTATAGCATCGGCAAGCTCTGATTATACAGTTAAATTTTGGTCAATTGATGGGACAATTAAACAAAGCGTAGAGGGCAGAGAAATGGCTTTTGCATCTATTCAAAATTATACTTTGGGTTTAGAAGACATAAGGATAATTGCACAATCTGATGGTACAATAGAATTTTGGAATCCCGAGGAAAAAATTAATGCTTTCTCCACTCATTCAAATTTTATTTGGGATATTTCCTTGAGTTCAGACGGTGAAATATTGGCTTCTAGCAGCAATGATAAAACGGCTAAATTGTGGAATCTAGATGGTCGTTTAATTTCGACTTTAGTTGGACATAAAGCGAGGGTTTATCAAGTTCAGTTTACTCCAAATAATCAAACCGTTATAACCATCAGTGCAGATGGGACGGCTAAACTTTGGAAAACAGATGGTACTTTACTAAAAAGCTTAAACGCTCATAGCAATGGAATTTGGGGTCTGGATATCAGTCCAGATGGCGAAATTATTGCCACGGCGAGTTTAGATGATACTCTAAAACTCTGGAACATTGATGGTACACTTTTACAAACTTTTAAAGGAAAATGTCTGGGAATATCTTCGGTTGATTTTAGTCCCGATGGTCAAACTTTAGCAATAGGTTGTGGTGACGGTTCGGTGAAAGTGTTAAAAATAGATGGAACCGAGATAGTTAAACTGAAAATTCACGACAGTAATGTTTGGGATGTTGCTTTCAGTCCCGACGGTCGATTTATTGCTTCAGGTGGAGACGATCGGGATATTATTTTATGGGATTTAGAGGAAATTTTAAAGTTGGATGAACTCACTTACGCCTGCAATTTTGTTAAAGATTATCTGCAAAATAGTTCGGAAGTTGAAGAAAGCGATCGCTCCTTATGTGATGATATAAATTGAAACCTCTCCCCCAACCCCTCACCTACGAAGAATTTAGGGGGATAAATAAAACGCTATTAAGCTTCTTTAAAAAACCGCACAAGTTCTCGGGCATGGCTTAAGATTTCGCTATCTGTTGTCAGTTGAGAAATGGCATTTTCTGCCTCTCTAGCTAACTGTTGATGTTCGGCTTGATTATTTGATTTTAACTGTTTTAAATCGGCTGATAGATTCTCTAAATCTCTTGTTTGAACTTCCCAATTTCTAATCTGTTGAGAAATAAACGAATTGGGATTATTAGTATCTAATAAATTTGCTAATTGTTCTATCTTAAACTCAAGTGTTGTAACGCGACTGCGAAGTTCAATAACATCCTCTCGCGGATAAGAAAACTCTCGCCGAACCATTGACAAACGCGCGGCTAAATATTGATAAGCACGAATCGCTGGACGCAAAACAGTTAAGAGTAATGCCGCCCCCGAACCAATATAACCAACAACACTAATTCCAGCTAAAGCTAAAGCATAAAGTCCGACAGTAGAAACGAGATGTAATCCAATCGCAACCCACAACGAACGACTGGCAACAAGCCGAACATATTTAAGCTGTTTTTCGTCAATTCTGATTTCTTTTTTAACCGAATCTTCCGCCTCCGCGAGAACTTCCTTAGCATCAAAATGAATATTCCAGGGAACCGTCACAATTAACAATAACCACCAAAACGTCGCGCCGCCTATCACCCAGTCTAAAAAGTTACCCGTCGGAATATTTAACCATTGCAAGATTCCGAAGCAAAAGAGAACCAATAGAAAAAGTCCCACACTAAAACCTGCAAAATTAATTGAGTTTTTCATTGTTAAATGCTGGCAAATTCAGGTGATTTAATTATGTTGGGCGAATGGAGACTTCTATAAAATCATGTGACAGTTTCCTGACTTTCATACTTGTGCCAATTTCACAATTGGATGTTACTCTCAGAAAACAGTAGAATCGCCAGGCTGTCATCCAAAATAAATAGAAACGTCTTTGTGACAATTGAACAATTGGATGTTACTCTCAAAAAACAGGATAACCGCAAGGCTTACCGCCTCAAATTAATATAAATGTCAAAATAGAAATGAAAAATTCAAAACTCGGAAAAGTTTATTTAGTCGGTGCAGGATTAGGAAATGTTGATTATCTAACGGTGCGATCGCATCAACTTTTGACCCAAGCAGAAGTGATTATTTATGATGCTTTAGTCGATGATTCTATCTTACAACTGATTCCCTCAAATTGCCTAAAACTTGATGTGGGTAAACGAGGCGGAAAACCAAGTACACCCCAATCAGAAATCAATCAGCTATTAGTTGAATATTGTCAACAGGGAAAACAAGTTGTGCGACTCAAAGGCGGTGATCCGTTTATTTTCGGACGGACAAGCCGCGAAATTCAAGCCTTAATTGCAGCCAATTGTGTTTTTGAAGTTGTGCCGGGTATTTCCTCAGTATTAGCGGCGCCACTACTGGCTGGAATTCCGCTAACCGATGCTGTAATGAGTCGATGTTTTGCCGTATTAACCGCCCATGAACCCGAAGCAATTGACTGGAATAGTGTTTCCCAAATTGACACCTTAGTGATTTTAATGGGAAGTCGAAATTTAACAGAAATTATCCATCAATTACAGCGCCACGGGCGATCGCCTCAAACTCCAATTGCCATTATCCGCGAAGGAGGTCGCCCTCAACAACAAGTTTGGATAGGGACATTAAGCGATATCATTGAAAAAACAGCAAACTCCTCTCTTTCCCCCTGCGTTATCGTTGTCGGAGAGGTCGTCAACTTGCGGGATTTCCTGCAATCTCCTGTATATCCTATGTCTAAGCCTCAAAACCCTTTATCTGAAAAAACCATTTTAGTCACCAGGGCTGCGGGACAGTCGAGTAAATTTAGCGAATTGTTAACCGCAGAAGGCGCAACGGTGATCGAAATGCCTGCTTTAGTGATTGGCCCCCCTTCAAGTTGGATGGCTCTCGATCAAGCGATCGCCCATTTTGATGCCACTTCCCCTTATTTTAATTGGTTAATTCTCACCTCAGCTAATGGTGTCAATTTCTTTTTTGATCGACTGCAAGCTAAGGGTAAAGATCCTCACGCTTTGAGTCAGACTAAAATAGCAGTTGTGGGGAAAAAAACCGCCGCCAGTTTACAGAAATACGAACTCCAACCTGATTTTATCCCGCCTGATTTTGTAGCTGATTCTTTAGTGTCTCATTTTCCCGAATCGTTGGCTGGAAAACGAATTTTATTCCCGAGAGTCGAAACAGGGGGGCGAGATGTGTTAGTACAGGAATTGACCCAACAAGGCGCCGAAGTGGTGGAAGTTCCGGCTTATGAGTCTAGATGTCCGGATACAATCGCCCCTGATGTCTTAGAAGCTTTACAACAGCATAAAATTGATGTGATTACATTTGCAAGTTCTAAAACGGTTCAAAACTTCTCTCGTCTGACTCAATTTTTAGGAAAAGATTTATGGTCGGATGTTTGTATTGCTTCGATTGGCCCGCAGACCTCGGAAACTTGTCAGCAGTTATTGGGTCGGCTAGATATAGAAGCAAAAGAATATACTTTAGAAGGATTAACGGAGGTTATTGTTGACTGGGAGTTAGAACAGAAAAAAAATCAGGGTCATTTGTAAACGTAAAAAATTGATATTCTCCCTTGGGGGTGAAAATATGAGTTTAAACAGATTTCGACAAAGCAATTTCACGCCGGATTTCACACAAGTTTTACTCGGAACTGTGACTGTGGCGGCGATTGTTGTCACTCAACAGAATATTGTTGTGGCAAAATCAGCCCAAGAAGTTGCAGAAATAGCCGCCCCGATTACGGTTCAAATTAATAGTCTATTGGGTGATGGTTCGGGTGTGATTGTGGCAAAATTAGGTCAGAAATATACAGTTTTGACCGTCAATCATGTGGTTGAAGAAACCAGTACAAATTATAGTATTCGCACCCATGATGGGGAAAATCATTTAGCAACGGCAGTCACTCGTCTACAAACTGATAACACCGAACCCGATTTAGCTATTGTTGAATTTGAGAGTAATTTAGATTATCCAGTGGCAACGTTAGGAGATTCTGAACAGGCTGTCATTGGCGCTCAAATTTATGTTTATGGATATCCGGCAACAGGAGGGTTAACCGGGGCAGAACGCGAACCCGAACTCTCGCCAGGATTGGTCACCAGTCGCCCCAAAACTCGCCCAGAAGGATACACTTTGCGCTATCAAGCAGTTACATGGAGTGGGATGAGTGGTGGCCCGGTATTCGATGGGGCGGGGCGTGTAGTGGGTTTACACGGACAAGGAGAGTTTGGATTTGCTCAAACCAGTTCCGGTGATGTGGCACCGATCAAAACCGGGTTTAATGCTGCAATTCCGATTAATTTATTTATGGTACAACTCTCAGAAACACCCTTAAAGCGAGAGGATCTTCAGATTGATGAAACCTCAAAAACGGCAACAGAACCAACGTTATCTCTAGATAATCCTGGGGATGCTAAAACGTTCTTTTTTCGGGGTTTGAGCTTGTTGGATCAAGGATATGCTTGGGAGGCAATTGAGAGTTTAAATCAAGCCTTAAAACGTGATCCGAATTTGCCCGAAGCTTATTTTAATATGGGGTTGGCTCGGACGTTGTTAGCGGCGAATGTCACTCAAGAAATTGGCACAGTTCGCGGTTCAAATCCCATTGCTGATTATACTGAAGCGATTCGTTTAAATCCAGGTTATGCTGATGCTTATTATAATCGGGGGTTGGCATATTTAGAGCTAAAAAAGCTCGATTTGGCGATCGCTGATTTTCAGCAAGCCGCCCAACTTTATCGTCAATTGGGACGGGAAGCCTCCTATGCAGATGCAGTTCAACGGATTCAAGAACTTGAAACCTCAATGTAACTGAATTTAACGACTAAAGTTAGAATAATCTCTATTCTCCAGAAATTAAGGTTCTGGGGAATTTTGCCTTTTTAGGAGTTTTGGTTATAGTAGAATTAGAAAATGAGCAGGTGTAGTCTGTCCAAATTAAAACAGATTATATCCCATCAAATCACTGAGGGTAAATTTTCTAGATCAAAGTAGAAAAATATCTCATTAGACTCTCTCAGTTTTTGATTTGAAACCTTTGAATAAAACTACCTTTTTTGCTTTTTGTCAGGGAACAATCACACCGGGAAAATTCAGATGACTTCATTAACTACAGAAACACAAAAAATCGACAAAGGAAATATCGTTGTTGTTGATGATACGCCAGATAACTTGCGCCTGTTGGGTAATATTCTCAGAAAAGAAGGGTACAAAGTTCGATTAATTCCGAATGGAGAGTTAGCTTTATCGGGGATTGAGTTATTACGACCCGATCTGATTTTACTAGATATAATGATGCCGGATATGAACGGTTATGAAGTCTGTCAACACTTAAAAGCAAGAGAACACAGCCGGGATGTTCCGGTAATTTTTATTAGTGCGATTAATGAGGTTTCAGATAAAGTGAAAGCCTTTGAAGCCGGAGGAGTTGATTATATTACGAAGCCGTTTCAAGTTCAAGAGGTATTAGCCCGAGTCGAAACTCATTTAAAGATTCATTTTCTGCAAAAGAATTTACTCGAAAAAAATCAAGAGTTAAAAGTTACCCTCGAACAACTCACCGCCACTCAAAATCAACTGGTTCAATCGGAAAAAATGGCAGCACTGGGACAGTTGGTTGCCGGAATTGCCCATGAAATTAATACTCCTTTGGGGGCGATTCGTTCTTCTATCGAAAATATTACCGCTTTTTTTAATGAGAATTTAGAACATCTACCCGAAGTTCTCCAAACTCTAAGTCCAAAAGCACAGCAAGATTTATTTGCTCTCTGTCAGCAGTCTTTAAAACAAACAACAGGTTATTCTAATAAAGAAAAACGTCAAGCTAAACGTGCTTTGATCCGTCAGCTAGAAGCTGATAATTTTACTAATGCAGATACGATTGCTGATACATTAGTTGATATCGGAATTATGGAAGGTTCATCACCAATTTTATCATTTTTACACACTCAAGATGGTCATAAAGTTCTGGATTTGGCGTATCAAATTACCAGTGTCAAAAAAAGTGCTAACACGATTAAAACCGCGACAGACCGAGCAGCAAAGGTTGTATTTGCCTTAAAAACTTATGCTCGATATGATCATTTTGGAAATCTCGTTGAAGCAAATATTATTGAAGGAATTGAAACGGTGTTAACGCTGTATCAAAATCAGATTAAGCAAGGGATCGAAGTGATCCGAAACTATCCTGATTCTATGCCTTCGATTTTATGTTATCCTGATGAGCTAAATCAAGTGTGGACAAATCTAGTTCATAATGCCTTACAAGCGATGAATTATCAAGGGACGTTAACCATTGATGTTATCTATGAAAGCCAAAACCTAGTGATTCATATTACTGATAGTGGTGATGGAATTCCCCCGGAAATTCAATCCAAAATTTTTGATCCTTTCTTTACTACAAAACCCGCAGGTCAAGGAAGTGGTTTGGGTTTAGACATCGTTCAAAAAATCATTGCAAAACATCAAGGTAAAATAGAGGTAAAATCGGTTCCGAGTGAAACCACATTTACCGTCTGTTTGCCCATGCAGAGTTAATCACAATCTCTAGATTTAGAATTGAACGAATTGCATGGTATCCTATAAGCTGTAATGTGCTTTTCAGATGAACCCTTTGCTATTCCGAGTTTGAATTGAGTTTTGCTCCCTAAATTACAATCCCAATTTCACTGAGGTTAGCTATAATGTCTAAGCCCGTTATTTTATGTGTCGATGATGAATCTGTCGTTTTAGATAGTTTAAAAATTCAGCTTAAAAATGCTTTTCGAGATGCTTATAGCTATGAAATGGCGGAAAGTTCTGATGAAGCTTGGGAAATTTTAGAAGAACTTTGTGAGGATAATAGTCATGTTCTCGTCATTGTTTCTGATTGGTTAATGCCGGGAATGAAAGGGGATGAATTTTTAATCAAAGTACATCAAAGATTTCCCAAAATTTTAAAGATCATGCTGACCGGACAAGCAGATATGGAAGCTGTAGAAAAGGCGATAGAACAAGCCAGTTTGTATCGATGTTTATCGAAGCCTTGGAACAGTGAAGAACTGATTACCACGATTAAATCAGGGTTAACTAACTATCAATATTCTCAAAACTATGAGCAAACCAGTGGTGATTTGTGTTGATGATGAACCAACTATTTTAGATAGCTTAAAAGTTGAACTTAGAAAAGCCTTAGAAAATCAATGTATTATTGAAGTAGCTGAAGGGGGAGAAGAAGCGCTAGAACTTTTAGATGAACTTGAGGAAGAAAACTCAGAGATTGCTGTTGTGTTATCCGATTATTTAATGCCGGGAATGAAAGGTGATGAGCTACTCAAACTTATTCATCAAAGATTCCCGAAAACTTTAAATATATTGCTCACAGGACAAGCAGATTTACCCGCTCTGGGGAATGCAATCAAATATGCAAAACTCTATCGATATATTGCTAAACCTTGGCAACCGGAGGATTTAAGGCTAACTGTAGTTGAAGCGGTTAACAGCTATGTTCAAGAGAAAAAACTCCAAGAACAAACGCTAAGACTACAACAAATGAATCAGGAGTTACAGCGATTAGCCGGAGAATTACAACAAGCAAATCGAGAACTTCAACGTTTGGCTGTGACTGATAGTTTAACTCAATTGGCAAATCGTCGTCAATTTGATGAATATTTAATCCATGAATGGCTCAGAATGTTACGAGAACAGCAATTTTTATCAGTAATTTTATGTGATGTAGACTTTTTTAAAAATTACAACGATAAATATGGTCATCCCGCCGGAGATAATTGTTTAAGAAAGGTTGCTAAAGCCATTTGTCAACAAGTTCAGCGCCCTGGAGATTTAGCCGCTCGCTATGGTGGGGAAGAATTTGTGATTATCCTTCCTAATACTCAAGCCGAAGGTGCTGTTAAGATTGCCGAAGGAGTTCGTCAGGCTATAAAATCTCTAAAGATTCCCCATTCTCAATCTAAAATAGCAGATTGTATTACGGTAAGTTTGGGAGTGTCGAGTGTCGTTCCTCAGCCAAATGATTCACCCTCTAACTTGATTGCAACGGCGGATACTGCTCTCTACGAAGCTAAAAAAAAGGGTCGAGATTGTGTGATTTATAAACCCTTTTCTGACTCATCTGATCTTGATCATTTACTCTAAATGATTGAGTCTAATCCTTTAGACTGGTGTTAAGTATTCTAATTGAATGCTAACATGACGCTCCTCCAGCGTTTGTTTAAATAAATCCGTCGGTAAGGCTTGCTCAATCGGCCAAACTCCGGGCTGATTAAGTTGATTAGCCAGTAGAAGTTGAGCCACACTTCCGGTTCCTATTCCCGCCGCAACGGCTGTATTTTCATGGGTAAGAGTTGAACAACATTCAACCCTTTTTTGGTCTTTGTAGCCTTGAGTTGATGAGCGAACAGCCACTCCAATTCCACTAAAATAATCAGTGAATGTTGTCATCGCATAACTCACCTGAGAGAGAAATTCAATCACTGCGGTTTGTTGTAACCAACTTGGCGGCCATCGATGAGCAACCATTTGAGTTAAATAATTATAAAAATCGGGAAAAGTGCCGAACTTTGTGACGACTGTTTTCACATCAAAAGATTGAGCGAGGGTGTAACATTCCGGCATATCAAACCAATAGACCCCCAGTTTACCATAAGGTGCAGGAAATTCAATGTCTTCGCGATCGCTATAGGGTTTAACCTGTTGCCATTTTCCCTCTTTCCAGACCTCAAAGGGACGCTGTAACCCGAGAAAAGTCGTTCGCATCACGGTAATTCCCGCCCCACCGGAACCCCCGACCACATAACTCAAATGAATATTTTCAACTTGATCTAACTGTTCCACACAAAAACGAACTAAACTGTTAGAAATACCCGGAAAAATTCCCGTATTAATAACTGCCGTTATGCCTTTTTCTTGGGCTTGATGGTGATAACTTAAAGCCTGGATTGTAAAACTACGATTATCACTCACATCAATATAATTCACTCCCGCATCAATACACAGTTTCAAAACCGTGGCATCCCGATAGTGAAATGGCCCCGCACAATGAATCACTAAATCAACGGATGAAATTGCAGCTTTTAACGAATCGTGTTCGGCTAACTCTAACTCTAAAAACTGCATTCTCGGATCAAGAGGCGGCTGAGATTGTATCGTTTTCCGACCCGTTACAATTATCTCAACCTCTGGGATAAAATGAATAATATCTTGAGCAACACAACTCCCAACTCGTCCTCGTCCTCCTAAAATTAAAACTCGCTTTTTCATCATTCTATTGATTGTCTATTGTTGGCATTCAAATCAAAACTTGTGATTAAGTAAAAGCAGATAAAATTGCCCGTGCTGTTTGAATATTAGTCGCACAAATCACCTGATAGGTATCACACAATCTTAAGATAGCATCTATAGACGCTCGGTTCGGTCTACGAGCTAAGGGATCTCTCAGACAAACCAAAGCTTTAATGTTACCTAAGATAATTTGTGCGCCAATCGTATCTGCTCCCCCAACTAACACATTAGAATTAATCACCTGTTTCACATTCAGATTAATATTCTGTTGCAAACTTTGGGCAACCCATTCCGGTGCAAAAATAGGTATATTGTACAAAATATCTATTTCCTTTTGTACCCAGTCTAGCAAGTCTGACATTTTGGTTTCATCTACCATCAGAATCATATACTTGCGATGCGCTCGAATTCCACTGTTGCGAATGTTCTCAACGGCCGATTGGGTAATACAATGAACGAGTTTAACGGCTAAATAAGGATGTTTGAGTTTGAGATTTTCAATATCATCAAAAGTCATAATGGCAATTTGACCATCACTGGCTGCAATAAAATCAGCTTGGCGATCAATTGACTCTAGCAGCGCCATTTCTCCTAAAAAGTCTCCCGCAATTCGGCTTGGGTTGTCAACCTGATGATCATCGATAATACTAATTTCTCCACTGAGAAGCAATCCAAAAGAAGTATCACGTCCAGTTTTGGGCATGATCTCTTGTAAGTCAAAAAACTTATGAATGGAAAAATATTCACAGATCAGTTCAATTTCTTCCGAGTAAAAATCCTTGAAAGTCTCTAAATTTTGAAATAAGTCCGCTTTCTCAGACATAAAGTCAGAACCCCAAGAGTATATGAGGAGATCAATGATCGCAGTCTACTTTTGGTCAAATCAGGAAGGCTTGACAGGTCGGGAAATACAAAGACTCAAATGTTGAGAGCCAGATTCTTCAGAAACTCAACTGAAGATTTGAGAATTGAAAATTTCCCTCGGTGAATCTGACCTCAATCTGCGCGTCAAAAATCCCCAACTACAACTTATAATTAAATCAATATAATAACTGAATCGCACATCTATTCCCAAATTTGATGAGTCTATCACAATTGATTGCATTTGAACCGATTGCGGCGATCGCTACAACTCCCCACGCCTGCCAACGACTGCAACCCTTGTGTCAGACTGCCGAGGTGACGCTCTATGTCCCTCAATCTTTGGGCAATATTCCTAAAACCCAAGTTTACCCCGACTCTCTACGACAACTCCTCCCGCAACTGTGGTCAAGTCATCGCGCCATTGTCTTCTGTCTGGCGTTAGGTGCCGTTGTCCGTCTGATTGCCCCTCTATTACAGCACAAATCCACTGATCCGGCGATTATCGTAGTTGATGAAACAGGTCAATTTGTGATTAGTGTCTGTAGTGGTCATATTGGGGGTGGCGACAGGCTGGCCCAACTCGTCGCCCGGATATTGGGAGCAACTCCGATTTTAACCGGATCAGCCAACGCTTTGAACCTCCCCGGAATTGATATCTTAGGGGTGCCATTTGGCTGGAAACGCGGCAGCGGAGACTGGACAGGGGTAAGCGCTGCGATCGCCCAACAACAAACGGTACAAGTTCGGCAAGAAGCAGGTTCAACGCTTTGGCAACACCATCTCCCGGCGACTCATTCTTTTGATTTCACCTCAACCCAAACTCCCCAAGCCCAAATCTGGATTAGCCCTCAACACCGACAACTCTCAACTGAAGATTTACCCCAAGTTCAGTGGCATCCGCGAGTGTTGTGGGTGGGTGTCGGCTGTGAACGCAATACCCCCAAAGCCGTGATTGAAACGGCAATTTTAGACGTTTTACGCGCTCATCAACTTGCAGAAGAAGCCGTTGCCGGAATTGCGAGTCTTGATCTCAAAGCGGATGAAACCGGATTAGTGGAACTTTGTCAAGCGCGTCATTGGCCATTACAGACCTTCAGCGCTGAAATTTTGCGTCAGGTGACGGTGCCGACTCCTTCTGAGATTGTTCAGTCTGAGGTGGGGACTCCCAGTGTTGCTGAAGCTGCCGCCTTACAAGCCGCCCAAGTTCAAGCGTTACTTGTGTCTAAACAGATTTATCGTTCTCCTCAACCCCAACCGTCAGAAGCCGAAAGAATCGGTCAGGCGGTAACAGTAGCCATTGCGATCGCCCAACAGGAATATACCGGACGAGACGGACAATTATTGCTCGTCGGTACAGGCCCCGGTCAACTCAATCAAATGACTCCTGCCGCTCAAACTGCTGTGACTCAAGCCGATGTTGTGATTGGGTATTCGTTGTATTTGGATTTAATTACACCACTTTTGCGTCCGGGGCAAATTGTGGAATCGTATCCCATTACCCAGGAACGTCAACGGGCGGAACGGGCGATTGAGTTAGCCGAATGGGGTTTGACGGTGGCGGTGGTATCTTCGGGAGATTGTGGGATTTATGGGATGGCGGGGTTGGTGTTTGAACAGCTTCGCGCCCAAGGTTGGCGAGGGGAAACGCCTGGAGTGCAAGTGTTTCCGGGGATTAGTGCGTTGCAAGCGGCCGCTTCTCGGGTTGGGGCGCCGTTGATGCACGATTTTTGTGCAATTAGTTTGAGTGATTTGTTGACGCCTTGGGAGATGATTGAAAAGCGCTTAAAGGCGGCAGCTATGGCTGATTTTGTCTGTGCTTTATATAATCCGCGATCGCGTAGTCGTACAGAACAATTATCTCAGGCTCAGATGATCTTTTTACAGTTTCGTTCTCCCCAAACTCCCGTTGCTTTAGTGCGTTCGGCTTATCGAGACGATGAACAGATTACGTTGACTACGTTAGAGGAATTAACGGAAGTTTCTGTCGATATGTTAACAACGGTTTTGATTGGCAATCAAAGTACAACTTTTCACCAGAATTGGATGATTACACCCCGAGGATATTTAGGATTTACTCAATAAAAGTTAAACTTGAGTGAATGAAATGTAAGTTACAGTAGATATATTCATGATTTACTCTTGTTCAAACGATAGAAATTTTTAAGTTTACCTAAAATTCAGATGAGCGAAAATATTGGGTTTAATCAGGCTCCCGCTTTAGAAAAAATTCTGAATCAATCTCCACTCCTTGTTACTCCAGAAACTTGTATAACAGATGTTTTGACTTTAATCAATCAATCTCAGGAAACAGATTGTGTTTTAGTTGTGGAAGCCGAACAGCTTGTGGGAATCTTCACCGCTAAAGATGGAGTGAGACAAATCGTTGAGGGTTGTCTTCAAAAGATGCCGATTGAGAAAGTGATGACTCAGCCCGTGATCACACTCAAGCAGAGTGAATATCGAGATATTTTTCACGTTTTGTCTTTGTTTAAACAGCATCAAATTTGTCACCTTCCCATTCTCAATAGAGAAGGAAAACTACGAGGCTTGATTACACAAGACAGTTTACTTCAATCCTTTGCTGCTGTTGATTTGCATAGTCAGGTTGAATCCCTACAGCAAGAAGTCTCTCAGAATAAGTTAGAAAACCAGGAAATATTACAACAGCAAGTTCAGGAACAAACAGCAGCTTTAAATCAACAAATTGACTTGGATCGCATCTTGAGCAATATTGCTGATAACATTCGGCGTTCTCTTAATATCGGTCAAATTTTGAATACGACTGTCACCGAAATTCAACAGTTACTCCAGGTTGATCGAGTTGTAATTTATCGCTTTAATCCCGACTGGAGTGGGGTAATTATTGCTGAATCTGTAGGGGCTGGATGGCTGTCAATTTTAGGAAACTTTATTGACGATTCTTGCTTTTCTCCCAACTGGATTCAATCCTATCACAACGGTAAAATTCGAGTCATTTCTGATATTTATGCAGGCGAAATGTCATCCTGCCATCGCGAGTTACTCGAAACATTACAAGTTCGGGCTAAAGTTCTGGTTCCGATTTTATTAAATTCTCCTGAGCGTTCATCCAGTGAATGTTTGTTATGGGGATTACTGATCGTTCATAACTGCGGTGAATCTCGCCACTGGCTACCCCATGAAGTTCAGTTATTAGAAAAATTGGCCATACAAATTTCAGTCGCCATCCAACAATCCGAATTTTATCACCAATTAGAAGTTTTGGTCACCAAACGAACACTTAAATTGATTGAAACTAACGGTCAGTTATACCAAGAAATTCAAGAGCGTCATCGAGTTAAAAATGCTCTCAAAAAGAGCAATGATCTTTTGCAAGCGATCAGCGAAATACAATCTCAATTTATTGCTAATGCCGAGTCAATAATTTTATTTGATGTTCTCCTGGAAAATATTTTGAATTTGACTGAAAGTGAATACAGTTTTATTGGGGAGATTTTTTATACCCCACAAGGAGAGCCTTATATCAATGAAAGCTATATCAAAATAAAAGGACAACCCCCTGTAAAAAAATCCCAAATTACCCATAAGGATTGGGGTCAAGAAACTGATCATTCATCTCAAAAAAACACTCAGAAAGATCTGGAATTTGAGACTCTAAAAACTCTATTTAGATCGGTGATGATCAGGGGTGAACCCGTGATTGCTAATGATCTCAAAAATGACTCCATCAGAGAAGGAAAACCTCTTGATTATCCACCCTTAAATGCTTTTTTAGGAATTCCATTTTATAGCCCTTCTCAAAAGTTAGTGGGAATCGTTGGAATCGCCAACTGTCCAAAGGGTTATGACGAAGCATTAATTCAATATTTACAGCCCTTTTTAGCCACCTGTGCCAATATTATAGAGGCTCATCGTAACAATCGTCGTCGTCAAGAAGTGGAAAAAGAGTTGCGAGAACGTGAAGCGAGATCTCGCCTTTTTACTGATACCATGCTCAAGATTCGGGAATCTTTACAACTCAATAAAATTTTACAAGCGACGGTAACAGAAATTCAGAAAATTTTAGAGGTTGAACGAATCTTAATTTATCAAGTCTTTGCCAATGGTACGGGTCGTGTTGTCTTCGAGGAAGTTCAACCGGGATGGACTTCCATTCTTAATATTGACTTTCCAGAAGATGTTTTTCCCCTAGAGCATCAACAGACCTATTACAACGGACAAGCAAAAGCAATTTCTGATGTCAATCAGGCTTATGGTGAAATCACACCTTGTCTGCTGGATTTTGCAGAAACGTGGCAGATCAAAGCTAAGTTAATTGTACCTATATTACAAGACAATCATCTTTGGGGATTTATGATTGCTCATCAATGTTCAGCACCTAGAGATTGGAAAGAATTTGAGATCGAACTCCTGCAACAAATTACAATTCAACTAGGGGTTGCTCTGGCTCATGCGGAACTCCTCGAACGTGAAAAAGAACTCAATGAACTCAAGTCACGTTTTATCTCAATGGCTTCTCACGAATTTCGGACTCCTTTGACTTGGATTGCTTCTTCTGCTGGAATTATAGAAGATTATGGCGATCGTCTTCAGTCTGAAAAGAAACAAAAACATTTCTCTCGGATTCAATCTTCGGTTCAGTATATGACTCAACTCCTGAATGATGTGCTAACCATTAGTCGTTCAGAAGTTTATCAGCTAGAATGTAACCCCACCTCTTTTGAACTGGTTGAGTTTTGTTCAGATTTAGTAGAAGAATTACAAACTTCAACTCACCAACATCAGATTAATTTTAGTGTTTATTATGCAGATTTTCCTCAAGATGAAGTTAAAGTAATTCCAGTTTTTTTAGATGATAAACTATTACGGCAAATTCTCACAAACTTATTAATAAATGCGATTAAATATTCACCCGAAGCTCAATCAATTAACTTTGAGATTATTCGTCAAGAGCAAGAAGTTATCTTCAATATTCAAGATTATGGGATTGGCATTCCGCTTGCAGATCAATCTAGAATCTTTCAGTCTTTTCATCGAGCCAACAATATTGGTACGATTGCAGGTACAGGTTTAGGGCTGGCGATTGTCAAGAACTGTGTTGAGGTTCAAGGCGGTGAAGTTACCTTTGATAGTCGGCTGGGAGAAGGTACAATATTTCAAGTTAAACTTCCTCGAATTCTTCCTCGCATTCTAGAAGAATCATCGTGATTTTCTAGAGTTAAATGTGATTAAAGTAGATGATAATATCTGTTATAATAAATCAATTTATACTGATTATTAAAGTTTGTAAAACAAAATAGATTAGTTACCCTGAAATATGATATTCTATTAAAAACTAGATATTAATTTACCTCCTCATGATTAAGATTTTAGTAATTGAAGATGATGCGCAAGTCCGAGACAATATTCAAGTCATTTTAGAACTCGAAGATTTTGATGTAATTTTAGCTAAAGATGGTCAATCCGGTCTTGAAAAAGCGATCGCAAGCTCACCCGATTTGATTGTTTGTGATGTCATGATGCCACAGATGGATGGATTTGAAGTTTTGTCTGCTTTACAATCTATAGAAGCAACGAGTAATATTCCTTTCATTTTTTTAACGGCTAAAGCGGATCGAAATGACTTACGTCAAGGAATGGAATCGGGAGCAGATGATTATTTAACAAAACCGTTTACACCAAAAGAATTGATCAAGGCAATTCAAATTCGTCTGGATAAAAAAGAAAAATATAAGCAAAAATACACTCAGAAAATTCAAGATATTTCAGAACAACTTGAACATCAACTCTATTTTGATCACGTCACCAATTTACCCAATCGCCTCTCACTACGAGAACAATTTAACCAGAGGTTAGCTAAAACTCAATTTATAGCAGCTAAAACTCAAATGTTGCCTATATTTTGTTTGAGTTTAGATCGCTTCAATCAAATCCAAAAAAACTTGGGATACGACTCCAGTGAACAATTACTTAAAGCATTTGTTGAACGATTGAAAAAAAGTTTAGATGCAAAAATTTTTCTAGCTTATCTGGGTGCTAATGAATTTGGAATGATTTTACCTGTTGTTGAGTATAAAACATTTATTGTTGATCTCGCTAATCAAATCAAGAGTCAACTCAATCAGCCCTTTATAGTCAACAATCAAGAGGTTTTTCTCTCGGCGAGTATTGGGATTGCTCTTTATGAAAAAGATGCTCAAGACATTGAAAAAATTCTTCAAAAAGCGAAGAAAGCGATGTATAAAGTTCAGGAAAATGGAGGAAATGACTGTGAGTTTTACAGTTGGGTTCTTGATGTGCATACTTCTCGAAGACAGAGACTAGAAAATGATCTTCACTATGCGATTGAGCGAGGAGAACTATCCGTTCACTATCAACCTCAAGTTAGCCTAAAAACGGGAAAGATCATGGGTTGTGAAGCTTTGGCTCGTTGGTCACATCCGACTTATAATATGATTTCACCAGATACTTTTATTCCAATTGCTGAAGAAATTGGTTTAATTGATAAAATTGGAGAATGGGTTTTAGTTCAAGCCTGTAAAGACCTAAAAAAATGGCAAGCTTTTGGATTTATGAGTTTAAAAATGGCTGTTAATATTTCTGTTTTTCAATTAAACAAAGCTGATTTTCGCCAAAAATCAATTAATACTTTATTAGCCAATAATATTCTACCTAAATATATAGAGTTTGAGTTAACCGAAAGTTGTCTGGTACAAGATTTGGTGATGGCAAAACAAAAAATAGAAGCTTTAAATTCTTTAGATATTAGAGTTTCTATAGATGATTTTGGGACGGGTTATTCATCGCTAAAATCTTTACAAAAATTACCTTTCAATACCTTAAAAATAGATCGGTCTTTTATTCAAAATGTTGAGACTAATCCGAGTAATTCTGCAATTACCAGTAATTTAATTAAAATTGCACGTAGTTTAGGTTTAAAAGTCGTTGCAGAAGGAGTAGAAACAGTCGGAGAACTGAATTTTTTAAAACAGCATCAATGTGATGGGATTCAAGGCTTTATCTTCAGTTATCCTCTCCCGGCTTCTGAAATGACGAACTTACTCAGAGAAGGAAAATGCTTAAAAATTCAGGAATCGTTGCTATAAATTCCTGAAAAAAGTTAGATGAAAATATTGAGTTTAAAAACAATAAAATCTAAGGTGAGAAGATTTTTGAGTTGATTAATCAGAAAAGCGTTAAATTTCCTGACTATTGGGATCAAAGACTTTACCAATCAAACTGGAAACTAAGGATAAAACAATCGAACCAAACAACGCTGGGAAAAAACCTGCCACTGTAAATCCGGGTGTAAAATACCCAACTAATCCCAGGGAAATAGCATTAATTACCAGTAAAAAGAAACCCAAAGTGAGTAAAGTTAAGGGAAGTGTAAACAAAATCAAAATCGGTTTAACAATCGCATTCACTAACCCCATAATCACGACACCAATGGCTGCGGCTTGCCAACTGGCAATGGTTAACCCCGGTACGATAAAAGCAGTAATCCAAAGGGAAATGGCTGATAATAGCCACGTTAGAAAGAAATTCAGCATAGGAAGCTTAATCCTATCAGTACCTTATAATTTTAGCAAATTAACCGATTTTTTAGACTTCTGTATCCGCAACTCGGTATGCTGGAATGAGAAATTCTATTTGAGTAGGAGATTTAAAAATGATTCGAGGATTGATCACTTTTATGGCGACGCTGTTGTTGTTCTGTTGGCCTTTAACGGCACTCGCGCAGGACAATCCATCCGGTTTATTTTTTAATCATAGCCTCTTGCAAGGACGAGATTTTTCCGATCAATCTCTCCCGGCGGCTGAGTTTGCCAATTCTAATTTAGAGTCGGCTAACTTTGATCATTCTCAATTAGTGGGGTCAGTTTTTAGTAAGGCGATTATGAAAAATGCCAATATGCGAGGTGCAGATTTGACTTATGCGATGTTGGATCAAGTCGATTTTAGTAATGCGGATTTGAGTAATTCTATCTTTACAGAAGTATTATTTTTTGGTTCAACTTTTAAGGATACTAAAATTACAGGTGCAGATTTTACGGATGCTCTTTTGGATGGAGAACAGCTTCGACAATTGTGTATAACTGCTAGCGGAGTGAACCCAAAAACTGGAGTTTCAACGCGATATTCTTTAGGGTGTCGTTAATTTTTTTCGGGATTGGAGTTGATAGCCTTGATCCTGTTTTAAACCATAAATTTAGCTTCAACTCCAATCTTTATTAAAAATTTTAGAGTCATCCTCAATCCGAGCAAAAAAGAGAAAATAAATTTAAAATTTAGAGACTGGGTTTATGATTCTCGACCAAATGTTGATCAATCCCCGCAAATAAAGCCCCAAACGTTTCAGCTAATACACTGATCACTCGATAACAAGCAATCGCACTGAGTAAAAGTCCGGATGGAAAATGGGATTCTAAAAGGGCAAGAGTAGTCGCTTCAAATACACCCAAACCTCCAGGCGCACCGGGAATGACTAAACCCAGTAACCAACCTAAACTATAAGCACTAATTAACAAGGGAATTTGCTGAGGAGTAAACGGCATCAATGCTAAAGCAGTTAATAAAAACCCAATTCCTCTCAAGCTGACAAATCCCATTTCCCCTAAAAAGGGTCGCAAAGGATAACGTTCTAACTGATAGAAAAATGCTGAGGGACTCTCAGAAGAAGTGACTTTCCATTTGATTTTTCTCAAGTGATTAACAACAGGATTTAAAATCCGAGGATGAACACCTGTTAATACCACAACTAAGCAAAGAATCTGCAAACCCCAGTATTTTTGTTGAGCAGTAATTAAAGCAATCGCTAATGCCGCAGATGCCATTAAAAGCGGTTCAAGTAAAACGCTAAGTGTAGCTGGCCCCAGAGAAACACCTGCCTTATTCACTGCGGTAATGCGACCATAAAAATGCCAGATATTTCCCGGTAAATACTTAGCAATATTCGTTTTAAGATAAATATGTAATCCGCAGCGTTGTTTGATAGTTTGATTAAACTCTCGCAAAATCCATAACCACACCCATGCTGCCCAAATATGAGCCGTTGTCGTTACGACAAAAGCAAGTGCGAGACAAAGCCATCCCGTACTCGTAATCTGGATTTCTGCGATTTCTTGCCAGTTTGTTTTTAAGGTATGAATTAGGAAAAAGGCTGTTAATCCCAGAATTAACCACCGGAGATAAGGCTTGAGGATGGATATAAATTTTTTCATGTGGTTTTTACAAAAATCAACAGAGGGGCTAGTTTTCAAGGCTTTTAAAATCACTAAAATTACATCAACATTTAGACAGTAGATTGAAACAGTTTAGATAGTGGGAACATCAATAAAAGTTGTGATGTGGCGGGTTTAGTCCAATTTTTCTTTATAAGTTTCCTAAATAGAATCTTCCGATGAGAAGCTGGGTAAAACCACCGACTGATAACTGCTAACCACTCTGCCTGCACCCCGTAACTGCTGATAGTATCCCTGAGCGACTCTATCTCCCTGATCTGATATAACGTCAATTCCAATACCATTTCGACCTTTTTCAGGCCCAGAACTGTGAATGTAACGTCCTTCTCCTAGATATAATCCGACGTGAGTGGCTTTAGTGGGAGTTCCAAAAAATATCAGATCTCCAATGTGTAAACAAGATAGCACGAGCTGAGTTTTGTCAAGATCTATCTTTTGGGTAAAAGTCTCCTGCTGGTAAGCATCGCGAGGCAACCATATTCCCTGGGACGCAAAAGCCGCTTGCATCAAGCCAGAACAGTCATAATTTGGCCCTACTGTTCCTCCCCATAAATAATAATTGGGCGTGTTCATTTTTTCATAAGTAAAGTCAATCACAGCCGATAATTTAGATTGGATCTCAGCTAAACTGATCGGTTGAGGTTGATAGGGAGTTGTAGCGCATTCAATTTGATCAAAATCAGCACGCGCCAACCAACCCAGATAGTCATCTTCACACAGTTGAACCTGAATGGCTTTGTCGTCAAGACCATGATCTAAATCTCGGCGACTCACTCGCAAGTGTCGTCGGGCGGCGGCTTGAGTCGCTAACGCTTGGCAGTCTGCCGAATCATACAGATTCAGATTCGCGGTGCAACGATACTCTACAATGTCCGATAATGGGTCAATAATCATGGGTTGGTTGTAATGGTTTGGCCTGGAGACATCCGGGGTGAATTGTGTACAATCGCCAATCATACGTTAAAAAAACAGACATCTTTAGGTCAGAACATATAACAAACTTTAGCCACTACCCAATTTTTGATTCTGATTCCTTATTTTTTATCCTCTGCTATGACATTTTTTAATTTAGACGAACAACTCGAAAACTTAGGCAAAGGCATTATAGAGGCAACTTGTACTCAATTTCCAGCATTAGCACCGGATCAAATTGCCATGACTTGGGTTGTCTATGATCCTCCCATTCCCGTTAACACAGGAGGGGCATTAACTCCGGAAGAATTTTGGAAGTATACAGTTCGGGGATTTGCCTATCGCGGGATTGAACGCATCTATCCGGCGAGTGTCGTCAAGTTGTTTTACTTGGTGGCTTTGTATGAATGGATGGAAAAAGGCATGATCGCGATTTCTGCCGAGTTAGAGCGGGCAACACGAGATATGATCGTAGACTCGAGTAATGATGCCACTAGCCTTGTAGTCGATATGTTAACTGGAACAACCAGCGGCCCTGAGTTGGCACCTGGCCCCGATGAGACTTGGAAAGCCCAACGAAATCTGATCAATCGTTATTTTCAATCTCTCCATTGGCCGGAACTTAAGTCGATTAATGTCAATCAAAAAACTTGGTGTGACGGGGCCTATGGTCGAGAACGAGAATTCTTGGGAGAATTGATGGAAAATCGCAATATGTTGACCACCAACGCAACAGCCCGGTTATTACATAGTATTGTCGGTGGAATTGCGGCTTCTCCTCAAGCTTCTCAAGCGATGATGAAGTTGATGAAACGGAGTCTTGATCCGGCTGAGTTAGCAGAAGATCCAGAAAACCAAGTTAGTGAATTTTTAGGGAGTGGTTTACCTTTAAATACTAAACTCTGGTCAAAAGCTGGACATACCAGTCAAGTTCGTCACGATGCAGCTTACATCGAAATTCCCGGTTTATATCCTTATTTACTTGTAGTCTTTACAGAAGGCAAAAGCCAAAGTCGCAATACTGAACTCTTACCTTTTGTTTCTAAACAAGTGTTAGAAGCGATGCAAACTGTTTGTTCAACAAAAAAGTAAAACCACTCCACTCGGGTTTTAAAAGTTAGTCGGATTACTCATAAAAGCCTCACTGAGAAAATAACAAAATGACAATATTCTAATCTGTCTAGACTCTAACAACTCCAACCTCAATTGCTCAGTCCCTTTTTTGAGTGACAACGTTTAAGTATAAACTCATAAATTCTTAATTTATTCTTAAATCTTTAATGTTGTATGCAATCTCTAAAATCTTTGACTGATTATTCTAAGTCTTACGAAAAATCTCATGGTCATTCTGAATGTAATGAAGAATCTCTACAAACCCTTCGTTTAACTCCCGGTGACAGTTTAATGCGATATTTAAAACGTTCTTTTTTGAGTCTAATTTCGAGTCTCATCTCAGTCACTGCGATCGCCACAACGGCTACCTCGATCCAACCTCCGACACCCGATCAAGAAGTCGCTTGTGATATTTTAGTCGTTGGGGGAGGGTTAGCTGGATCAGCCACCGCCTATGAAGCCCTACTCGCTGGACGAACCGTCTGTATGACCGAAATTACCGACTGGGTAGGGGGTCAAATTTCTTCTCAAGGAACCTCAGCCCTCGATGAACGGGCGACACAGCGATCGCTACTTTATTTCCCTCGGGGTTATCTAGAATTACGAAAAAGAATTGAGGAAAAATATGGTCGGTTAAATCCCGGCGCTTGTTGGGTCAGTCAATCCTGTTTTATGCCTTATGACGGTCATCAAATCCTATTTGATATATTACAAGATGCCGCCAAAAAAGGCAAGGGAAATTTTAAATGGTTTCCGTCTACTGTTGTTAAAGATATCGAAATTTCAGACGGTTTAATTACCACTGTTACCGCCATTCAACACGAACCCGCACCCGGAACACCGCCCCTCAATACAGAACCTTTATCCCAAATTATAGAAGATGCTTACAGTTACGAAGATTCTCCCCGTTTAGATAAAACAATTATTCGTTTTAATCCCCCCAGTCCCCCCTCAGAAAAGGGCGTGAGATGGTATGTTGTGGAAGCCACAGAAACGGGAGAAATATTAGGTTTAACAGACGTTCCTTATCGTTTAGGGGTTGATGAAAGAACACCCTTTGAACCCACATCTTCAAGCGTATCCGGGGCGCCCTACTGTACTCAGGGATTTACCTATACCTTTGCAATGGAAGCCACCGCCGAACCCCAAACCCACAAACTCCCCCCATTCTATCAACAATATTCGCCCTATTACAGTTATGAATTAGAACGATTAGCTAACTTTAATCTGGTTTATACTTATCGGCGAATTCACAGCATGAACCCCGACGAACAACTTCCCGGAAATGTCCGAGAATGGCCGATTTATCCCGGTGATATTTCCATGCAAAACTGGACATGGGGAAATGATTATCGCCCCGGAAATCGCGAAGATAATTTTATTTTCACTCGCAACCAACTGCAAGCCATGGGTCAGTTAGAACCGGGAGAATGGATGGGAGGATTGAGAACAGAAACCCTAGAAAGGGGTGAAGAAAATGCCATCGGTTATTTTTATTGGTTAGTCGTCGGAACCACTGATTCTCAACTGGGAGAAGGGGTTAAAAAACCGAATCCCAATCATCGTTTTGTTACTGGGTTAGACTCGCCGATGGGAACGGTTCACGGACTGTCAAAATATCCCTATATTCGCGAAGGTAGACGGGTGATAGGGCGTCCGAGTTGGGGGTTTCCAGAAGGGTTTGAAATCACCGAAATTGATATTTCTCGCAACGATTTCGGCAAAGAATTTTATCAGGATAATTTATCCTCAGAAGATTATCGGGCGCTGTGGGCGGGGTTAGCAGGATTAGAACTTCCGGCGTTATTAAGTGGAATGCAAACGGTTGAAGAAACAAATCCAAAATCACGGGCGACAATTTATCCCGATACTGTGGGAATTGGTCACTATGCGATTGATTTTCATCCCTGCATGACCAACACTCCCCCAGAAGCGCCGGGAAACACGGAAAGAGAGGGCGAAAGACTCGGACAGGGGGCGGCTTATCCCTTTCAAATTCCGTTACGGGCGATGATTCCTCAAGAGATTGATAACTTATTAGTTGTCGGGAAAAGTATCGCCACCAGTCACGTTGCAGCAGCCGCTTATCGGGTTCATTCATTTGAATGGTCTTCGGGAGTTGCGGCGGGAATTACCGCAGATTTTGCCTTAGAAACGGGGGTTAAACCTTATGAATTGGTGGATGATTTACCCTTGCAAGAACCCCAGTTAGAGGTGTTGAAAGACCGCATCCAAAAAACGGGTAATCCGATTTCTTTTCCAGAAACTTCTATTTTTAACAATTCTTGGGAAGATTGGAAATAATCATCAATACAAACTCATTTTAAAAAAGATAGAGAGTGGTTTATTTCAGTGACAATTTTTTCCTAAAATAAAACAACAAAAGTTGCTTTGTTTATCTTTTTTGAGATAAACTATAAACAATCAAGATATTTTCGGCAATTGATGGTGTAAAATAGACAAAGTTTGTCAAAGTTGAACGCTACCGTGTCAGAGTCCCCCTCTTTTCAGTCTGCATCTTCATCGAACTTACCGAAGCAACGATGGCATCTCGTTCCACCTCAACCCGAAAAAGCACAACAACTGGCGGAAGCGACCCAACTTTCACCGCTTTTAGCACAAGTTTTGATTAACCGAGGGTTTGACACGCTTGAAGAAGCAGTTATTTTTTTAGATCCTGAAACTCAAGCTTTACCCGCGCCGATTAATGAACTTCCCGACTTAGCAAAAAGTGTAGAATTTTTACATGATGCGATTATTCAACACCAAAAAATCGCCATTTGTGGAGATTATGACGCCGATGGAATGACGAGTACCGCTTTATTAATGCGGGCGCTTTCAAGCTTAGGGGCGGATGTCAGTTATGCGATTCCGAGTCGGATGAAAGAAGGTTATGGGATTAATAATCGCATTATTGAAGATTTTCATCAAGAGGGGATTGGCTTAGTTTTAACGGTTGATAACGGCATTTCTGCCTATGAACCGATTGCCAAAGCGCGAGAATTAGGCTTAACCGTAATCATTACCGATCATCATGATCTTCCTCCTAAACTACCGCCTGCCCATGCTATTTTGAATCCTAAACTTATTCCTGAAACCTCTCCCTACAGAGGATTAGCGGGTGTGGGAGTGGCTTATGTATTGGCAATTTCCCTCGCTCAGAAAATGGGAAAAGTTCAAGGTTTAGTTAATCCTTTATTAGAACTTTTTACATTAGGAACTATTGCTGATTTAGCTGCTTTAACGGGAGTGAATCGTCGTTGGGTCAAACGAGGATTACAGCGATTAATGAGTTCTCAAATAGAAGGAGTTCAGGCGTTAATAGAAGTTGCAGGGTTGAGTGGTTCTCAGGGTTCTGCATCCTCAAAAACAGAGGAGATTGAAGGGAATAGAAAAAACTTTAAAAAAATCAAACCCGAAGATATTGGCTTTCGGTTAGGACCTAGAATTAACGCCGTTGGACGCATTGCTGATCCGCAAATTGTGATTGAATTACTGACCACAGAAAACATGGGAATTGCTTTAGAAAGAGCGATGCAATGTGAACAAATCAATCAACAGCGTCAACAACTTTGTGAACAAATCGAACAAGAAGCGATTGCTTGGTGTGAAAATAGTAATATTGATCTTACAAAAGAACGAGTTTTAGTGATTGTGCAACCGGAATGGCATCATGGAGTAATTGGAATTGTTGCTTCTCGGTTAGTCGAACGTTATGGAGTCCCGGTGTTTATTGGCACCTATGAAACGGAAACAGAAGACGAAGACAATTCATCAGAAAAAACCCCTCAAACAATTCGCGGTTCAGCCCGAGGAATTCCTGAATTTAATGTCTTTGAAGCCTTACAATACTGTACAGATTTACTGGGTAAATTTGGCGGACATAAAGCCGCAGGGGGGTTTTCCTTTCCGGCAGAAAATCTAGAACAAATTCGTCAACGGTTGAGTCAGTTTGCTCATCAATGTTTGGAAATTGAACATTTAAAACCCGTCGTCAAAGTCGATGTTCAAGCAAATCTGAAGCAGATTAATTTTGAGTTATACCATCAAATTGATCAACTTCATCCCTGTGGAATTGAAAATGATCCTCCGATTTTTTGGACTCCTAATGTCAGAATTGTTAAACAAAAAACGGTTGGAAAAGGTCATATTAAACTCACGCTTTCTCAAGATTCTCCATCAGACCATAAAATTGCAGCATTACCCACTCTAGAAGCAATTGCATGGCGTTGGGAAGATTATTTTCCCTTACCGACTCAGTTAGATATCGCCTACAAACTCAGAACCAATGATTGGCAAGGTCAAACCTCTCTTGAACTCGAAATTGTGGGAGTAAGACTTCCGAAAATCTCTCCTGTTGTTACGCCAAAGCAACAAAATTTAGCTGAATTTTATTATCAAGATCGCAAGTATACTTGTACACTTTGCGATAGTGATGCACTAACAGAACTTAGAATCCGTAATAGTGAGGGAAAAGTTCTGGCTGTTGAGCAAGGAAAGCCAACAGGTTTATTGGGTAAAAATAGACAGTCAGCTAAAATTGTTGATATTTCTCAACCCTTCTATTATCACCTGATTCGATCCGCTTGTCAGGCTTTAGGAATGGGAGAATAATCAGCCAACAAACAACGAAAGAGATGATCAACTTTCTTTTTCTTCATCTACTCTCCAACCTTCTTCTCTATTTGTTTCCTGCTTAAATTCTTGATTAATTTCTTGACTTTCGGCTTCCATTCTTCTCTGTTCCTCTCGACCCATCTCTTGATTGATTTCTCGGCGTTCTGCTTCTATTTCTGCTTGATTTTCCTCGGGAATAGTTGTTTCTGAAGGTGGATTTTCCGCAGTCGTTAGTGAATATTCATTCATCGACAACTCAGCCGCTTCTATTTGTTCATTCATCAGATCAAGATCTTCAGTTTGGGATTCAGATTCTAACTGATGAATTTGAATTTGATCAATTCGTGGCCCTTCTGCTAAAATCACCGTAAATTCAAGATTTTGATAACGCAGTGTTTCCCCAACTATTGGGATTTTTTGGAGTTGATAAATCAGAAAACCGCCCAAAGTTTGGTATTCTTCAGTAATAGGAAGATCTAAATCAACCAACTCATTGACTTCTTCAATATCGAGTTGAGCTTGAACTAAAAACGTTTGTTCATCAATATATTGCAATTTAATTTCTTCTGTTTCTGTTGATTCTGAACTATCTCCAATAATTTCAGCAATCAAATCATTAATCGTGACTAATCCAGCCGTTCCGCCAAATTCATCGACAATAATCACCATTTCTAAATGCGATCGCTGCATCAGGGGTAATAATTCACTCAATAGCATTTGTTCAGACACAAATCGAGCCGGACGAATCCAAGATTCTAGGGAAGTCTCTGGAGAAAGTAGTCTTTCAGCTAGGGGTTTTGCCAAATCTCTAAAGTCAATAATTCCTAAAATATCATCTAAAGATTCTCGCATAACTGGATAACGAGAATGACCCGAAACTGTCATTTCATTCAGTAAGTTTTGAAAATTTGCGGTGCTAGAAATAGCGATAACATTAGTTCGGGGAATCATCACTTCTTCAGCTAACACATCCCCAAATTCAAACACATTATTGAGGATTTCTCGTTCTTCGGCTTCCAACCCCATCGACTCACTAGATGTGGTGATAATCAGTTGTAATTCTTCTGGAGTCACTCGTGTATAAGGTTGTCCAGTATATTCAATTCCACCCAGTTTTAATAGCCAGCGAGTCGATTGATTTAATCCCCAAACAAACGGACTAAAAAAACGAGCGATTGCTAAACTAGGAGGGGCTAATAAACGGGAAAGTTGCTCGGGATAAAGAAGGGCTAACGACTTTGGACAGAGTTCACCTAAGACAATTTGTAGATAAGCAATTAATACAAACGTAAAAATCGGAATCGCTAAAGAATGAGCAATAAAATCTTGAAGTTCAAGAGGGATAGGAAGCGAAACGATTAACGCTCGAATCGCAACTGCTAAGGTTCCCTCACCAATCCAACCTAATGCTAAACTCGATAGCGTAATCCCAAACTGAGTCGTCGAAAGTAATAGATCAATCCGTCGCTGAAGTCGTTGAACTGCTTGAGCGGGTTGATCTCCCTCATCAACAAGCTGACTAATTCGCGAGCGTCGGACGGAAACCATTGAGAACTCAGCAGTGACGAAAAAAGCGTTGATTGCAATCAGCAGAAACACTGACAACAAGCGCAATAGCAAATCCTGCGAAGTCAGTGTCATTGTAGAAAAGTCACCCACATGAGTTCTGTTAAAAAAAGTCGCACAAACATCAAAACTGATTTATCTTATAATTGGAATTCCAGACATTTTTAGCTCGAGTTTTTGATCCGGATAATCGGTTAAACTAATGTCTAATTCGTTCGCGTTATCAAGTAATGCAGTCGGAATACTGACCGTTCCTACATAGGTTTGACTATCAGCAGGTAACTGTCCGGGTAAATCATCTACACTCGCGCTCAAAGCACGACCTTTATCATCGGTCACATTTAAGAAACTGTAGAGAAATCTAATCGAACTATCGCTCTCATTTTTGAGCTGAACTTTTAACTGGAGTGAGCTTCCGGTTTGACTCGCTGAAATAACTTCTAGGGTGACTCCCTCATCTCGACTAACAATCGGAAAAGCGGATGAATTTGCTTGCTGTTGGGGTTTTTGTTCGGCTTTTTGTTCGGCTTTTTGTTCGGGTTTCTGTTCGGCTTTTTGTTTACCTTGAGCGCTGGCTGGGGGAGGAGTTGTTGGTTCCTCATCCTTCCCTTCTATGCGCTTCTTCACGTTTGCTAAGATATCACCTTCTTTGAGCATTTTCACGCCTTGGGCTTTGCGATCGCCGTCTTCTTTTTTCCCGGTGAGGTTGCTCGGACGAACATCAGGCTGAGTAATCTCTTTTAAAGCTTCCCGACCCAGTTTATACCCCCAAGCAGAACTGAAAAACCCGGCTCCGAACATAAGCACGAGTAAAACGACGGTCATTACTACGGTTGAGTTCAATCCCATCTCCTGTAAATGTCAGTGTGAGCTATTGTGATTGATGATCAGTTTCAATCTAGATATACTAGCAGTCTCCAGCCTAAATGTAATGGCAATTTGTGAGATCCTAATCTTAACCTCCAGCCCAATACCCGAGCAGAACTGACCAAAGGTCACAGCAGCGGAGTAATCTGTGACTGAGCAAGAACCTTTCTCGGAATGCTGTGGTAAGACTCAAAACCAAAATATTTTCGCGATCGCGATTCATTAAACACCTATGTTAAACTAGGATCATAAACTAGAATCACACAGTAATTGTCGGTTAAGATCGACTTTTGTGTTAATCTAGACAATAATGCGCCCTTGGCCGATTGGGGAGGCAGCGAACTCATAATTCGCCTTCAGGCTGGTTCGATTCCAGCAGGGCGCACTTAACAGCTATTCAGATACCGAAAACTGTACATTGATTTTGTTGTACAGTAGCAAATTAATTCCGTCTTTACACTAGAATAGTGGCTCATCTTCCAATAATTCAACCGTCGAACTGATTAAATTTTGTTGAGTTTGAGACAATCGAGAAAAACTTTTAAACCCGTTTAAAATCGGTTCAAGCTGAGATTTTGCATCTTCATAACCTTGTTGTTTCAACTCCAAAATTCGTTCGGAATCAAAGTTGAGCAAACTTTTTAAATCAGAATTGAGCAGTTTTTGAGGTCGAATTTCAATAATCGTTTGATTGGGAAAATCATGGCGGTTCCAAATCTGACCACTCCTTAAGTGTATCACAATCACATGAGTACAACCCCGAGCCGCCAATGCACCCAACGGAACGTTATCAACCAAACCCCCATCAATGTAGTTTTTCCCGTTAACGCTGCGACAGGGAAAAGCCAGGGGAATAGCGACACTCGCCAACAATAAATTATAAATTGTTTCGTTATCTGGGCAATCTTGAATACACAACCATTCTGCACCCGTTCCCGTTTTAGCGCGAATCAAATCGAATAACCAATCATAACCCAAACCGGGTATTTTTAACGAAGGAAAAACCGTCACCCAGAGTTCAATTCCTCGTTTTAATTCAACTGGATTAATCGTTTCTCTTACCAGATATTCTATCGGAGTTGGATCGTAAATTGCAGTTCTATCTTTCAAGATTCCGCTTTCAATTAAAAAATGTAACATCCACTCTCGAAAAGTGGGGATAAAAGTTTGAGCGGCGTAACTAAGAAGATGATAAATTTGTTCAGTATTGGGTTTGAGAATTTCAACTTCTCCGAGATTTGTCCAGAGTTCATTTAGCTGTTGAACGGCGTTAGAAAACGGGCGATCAGAGGCTAAAACCGCCCCGTTGAGAGCGCCTACACTGGTTCCGGCGATAATTTTGGGTTGAAAGTTCAATTCGGCTAAATAGCGGAGTGCGCCCGCTTGATAAGCACCTTTTGCACCGCCTCCGGTTAATACTAATCCCCATTGAGAATTGAGAAAGTTTTGATTCATTTTATTGAAGTTTATAAGTATAAAAAAGTTGTTACGCTAAAGCGCAGTATAATCGGGCGGTCGCCCAACAACGAACTGAGTTTTTACCGAATTAAATTAACACAATCATTGGCAATTTCTTCGACAATCGCCGTTACAAACTCTCTTGCATCGGTGGTTTGAGAAATCCGATCTATTTGTTGGCGACAAAGAGCGATCGCACATTTTCCAATTTGTTTCGGTTGGGCGTCTGGGGGTAAAATTGCGAGTTCTAAAGTTGTACCCAAAGTAAATAATAATGGTGTGGTTTGTAGCCGCGAAAACCGAAGCGATCGCACTTCTAATAACGCCGCAGTCAGTTCGCGATCGCCTGCGGATATTTCTTTACAGGTTTGATTGAGTAAATTTGCGAGTCCAAAAAATTGTTTGGAAGGGGGTTGACTGTGGGCTAGTATTTTATTGACCACAAGGGGACGAAATCTTTTAGTGTCGCCCGTTACTTGTTCGTAAATTGCAACGGAACTGCTGAATATTTCCCGGGTTAACAGTGCTATTTGTATCGCCCAGGGTAAGTTTGTATAGGTTTGTTCCGCCATCCAAGCGGTTAGAATTCGATCCAAATCTTCCGATGCGGCGATTCTAATTTCTAGCTGATAAATTCGGTTTTCTAGTTCATTTAATCGCTGGTTAATTGCGTTGATTGAGTTTTCTAGATGTTCACTCAGAGATAATATTGCTTGTTTTTGACGGCGAATGGCTGACCGTGCTTCTAATAATGATTGTTGGGTAATTGTTAGGGCGACTTGGCTAATACTGAGAGAATCTGTTAGTTCTAATACCCAATTATACAACGCTTCTTGACCTGCGATCAGGTTGCCATCGAGTAACAGTTGACGTTGGCGATCGCTTCCGGTTAAGCTGTCAAAGAGTTGTCCGAAATATCCTCTACTTTTGCGATAACGAATTAAGTCTTTATTGATGTCTATTCCGTTAACTAAATCGACCAATGCTTTATCGCTAACTAGGGGAATTCGTTGTTGGAGTTGTTGAAGGCGATCGCTTAATTCTGTTTGGGGTTGTCGGTGAGTTGAGAACATTTTAACTGGGTAAATGGGATTAAGTTGGTTAGTTAGACAGACAGGGAATTAATTCCCTGCCCGAGTGATTGACTATTGATCAGTTGGCATTAATTGCTCGTTTCGCCCCTTGTATGAGTTTACTGTTTCAATTTTTTGGCTTGCCTCTTGATCAATCAAGTGAAGCTCATCAATTAGGTGTTTTTGCTGTTCAAGAGAAAGTTCTTTATCTTTCTGAGCTTGTTTCAAACTGTCTCGATAATTCCCCAGATAAGCATTAAGCTGATCAAAGAAAGTATCAATTCGTTCTTGGAAGTCTTCTTTAAGATACTCAGAAATATCCTGATTGATCTTACCAATGCTTGCTTCGAGAGAAGAATTAATCTGAGTAACTAAATCATTTAGAGAAACAACATAGTAATCTTCTTGGATGTCAGGTTTTTTGTAAGTTTCTTCTTGCACGCGAGGAACTATCCAAAGCCAATGCCAAAAAGAACGCTTTTTAACTGTTCGCGTACCATACCCTCCGTCTCGCAGGCGAGTTCGAGTTTTGACGTAAGGCTGTATTGTTATTACATCAGACTCTAAAGTAGGTGCGGGTAAATCCAAGTCAATATCGAAGGTTTTATTCAAGCGTTTTTTCGCTTTTTCGATGATCGGCTTTGTTTCTTTTTCTAAAGATTTTGTCAATTCTGTTCGAGCTTGTTTAACCTCTTGTTCAGCATCTTTACGAACACTTGACATGATAACTTCCGCTCTTTGCCTTGACCAAGCAACCGCTTGTTCAGAAAAATATTGTGCTTCTGGCTCTGTCTTAAATTCAACCATTCCTGAAGCTTTATATTCTAGAGCAGATTGGATTAATTGTATGGGAATCCGCTTTGAAAATTTATCGATTCCGATCCTTGCTTTTTTTATAACATTCCCCCGTTCATAGTCTTCTTCAAGAAAAAAATTTTCTAGACTTACTTTAGCCTCCTTTTTTAGTTGTTTAAGAATCTGATTTAACTTGCTCTCAAGTTTTGTTCTTTTGGAATCAAAATTTCTTAATTTATTTCGACATTCTTCAAGATTGTGTAAATCTTTTTCGAGCGCACCAACTTCTAGCCTCAAATCTTCCTCACTTTTGGCGATCGCGCTACCCCGAAGTATAACATCATCTAATAATTCTAAGAGATGAGAATTAGTGACATTGAGTGCAGACATCATACAGCGAGGCGCCGCAGTTTCCATCAGTACATTAATTGCTTGATCAAGAAAGGGTGCAAATCCTGACTTCTTCCACATTTTTAGAGCTTTTTTCTCTAGTTCTTCCGTTGTTGCATCCTCCAGATCTTCTTCCCAGTCCATCCCAAATACTTCTTGAGCCAGTGATTTTGCTGTGACTAATTCTGTTAATTCAGCGTCGGGATTTTGTTGTAACTCCAATAAAAATTTAGTGGCACAAAAAGCGCGAATAGCAGCGATTTCAAAGACTTGTTCTGTATCGCTAGACTCACTAAGTTCTAAGTCAGAAGCAACAAACTTTTTAACATCTTCAGGGGTCATATCTCCTTGACGACGTTGATCAACTTTATTGACTAGAACATAAAGGTTTTCTTTTCCGAGTAAATCAATAATCGGTTTAACCTGTTTTTTTACACCTTCTGCGGCTTGGTTATTTAGCTGTGTAAAATCGAGAACAATCAACACAATAGAACTTTTTCGTAATTGATCTTCTACCACAGCACTCAGCCAAAGGTTTTCTCCCGCTTCATTGGGTCCCGGAGTATCAACAATCACTAAATTACCGAGTTTGTCGGATTGTTCACCTTCCTGAGAATGCCAAAAAGGTGTTTCAATACGAGGAACATCTGGGAGTTTGAACAGTGGATCATTTATTGGATCTAAAACGCTACACAGACGAACAATATCATTAAGAACGCTGAGGATTTTGTGAATTTCTTCTCGTCCTTTATTTTCTGGTTTTAGCAGCGAAACACCATAACTTTGAATATCCCGTACCAAATTATTTAAGTGGGGAAATTGAGCAATTCTTTTTTGAGTTTCTTCCGAACCTAATTCGTTGATTTTTCGCTGCAAACTCTCAAGAGTTTCTTGAAAAATAGATAAAACTTCATCATCTAGCGTGAGAATGGGTTCAGTTAAGTCAGCCTTGAAAACAATTTCTGTTGGAATTGTCGTCATTGCAGCGTTACGACTGGGAAGCAAATCTTGACCGATAATTGCGTTAATAATTGTAGATTTACCCGCTTTCATCGGCGCAACAATTGCCATTCTTAACTCTAAGTTCTCAACCTTTTGAGTCTCGTTTTCAACTTGCTTTTGAAATTCTCCGTATTTTTGACCGAAATCTTTTGAACTCAAAACAGAATTAGCGCGACTCATTAATTTACTGACTTCTTTTAACAGGTCAATCACATCCTGTTGCAGATCTTGGACACTGGGTTTAAATTCGGTCCCATCCATAACGTTAAATTCCTCGAAGGTGAATAAAGGCTTCTCCGCAGAAAATTCTCCGGGGGTTGGCTCTGTTTATAACGGAAAACTGTTCAACAGAACTTTGAAGGCTCTCTATTCAAGAATAAGCGATTAAAACTTAGATATCAACGTGGGAATTACCTAACTTTGCAAATGGTATAATTGCTAAAACATAGATGATTCTCAGTAAATTTACGGAGGTAATATTTCAAACGATGATCGGCTGTAATTTTCAGCAAGTTGTTAAATAAATAATCCTAAAAAACCATCTAAAATTCAGGCAATTAACCTAAATAATCAGCGAGCGCCTACTCACTCTTACCTCTACCTTTAGTCAGTTTTAACTGACTTGATTTATTAGACCGGGAATTAATTCTCTGGCGGAGTGATTGACTATTTATTAGTTCAGATGAATTGCTCGTTACCAAGCTGTGTTACTGTTAGGAGGATCGAAACACCTTCTTTAACTATTTTTTCAGGACAGCATCAAAATCAATGAGACAGTATTCTCCACTCACAATTGTTCTTTATATCATCGGTCCCGTGCTGATTATCTTTAGCCATATCGGATCGTTACTCCTTCTGATCACTGGCTTATCGTGGGGGGCTTTTTTATGGGTGATATTGCTATATCTAATCCGTATGTTGGCCACGACAGGTATTTATCATCGACTACTCACCCACAAAAGCTATCAGGCGCCTATTCTAGTTCTTTGGGTGGGAAGTATTATCGCAGCATCAGCAGGACAAATGGGGCCAAGTTGGTGGAAAGCCCATCACATGACTCATCATCAATATGTTGAGCAAGATCTTGATCCCCATTCCCCCTATACACCCATGCAGGGAATTCGAGGATTTTTTTGGTCCCAAGGCGGTTGGCTATTATCTTCCAACTTTTTTCCAGCCAAACTACCCGCTGATGTTGAGAATGATCGGTTTTTAAAATTAATTGATCGTTTGCATTTTATCCCGGTAATAGCATTGGGGGCGATTTCCTATTTTATAGGCGGTTTGGAATACTTGGGGGCATTTTTTCTCAGCACAACTCTATTGTTTCATGGCGTACAAACGGTTAATTCTCTTGCCCATATTTTCGGAACACAACCATTTATTACAAACGATTTGAGTCGAAATAATGGGTTTGTTGCCTTGATCACACTGGGAGAAGGTTGGCATAATCTCCATCATGCTTTTCAATCCTCAAGTCGGCATGGTATTACAATTCGTTCTGGACAGGTTGTTTATCTTCCCGATGTCACCTTTAGCTTCATTAAAATGCTTGAGTTCCTAAAGTTAGCATCCAAGCTTAAACTCCCGACTGAAAGCCGTTTGTTAGCCGCTTGTAAAGAGCAGAACTTTGAACATTCAACCTCGAAAGTCTCAGCTCAATAAGTCGTTAAACACCCGTACAATAGACAGAATTTACATTCAGGAATTTTAGCTTAAAATAAAGATCAATTGTATTTTTAAATTCCTTGATGTCAAACCGATGGATCAAAAAACTGTTCAACTTCCACCTCTGGCTAACCGTTGTGCGGGTGTATTATTAACAGCAGCAAGCGGCGATAGTTTGGGTTGGATGACCGAGTTTTTGCGAACACCCGATGAAGTTCTACACAAATTTGGTTTAGAACATTTGAGTGAATTTCTTCCCTGGAAAAAACAAGTCGGGGGACGTTTTCAAGGCTATGAAGATTATATCGAAGCGGGGGAATATTCCGATGATACTCAGTTAACGCTGTGTGTGGCGGCTTGTATTCGGGCGGATGGGGGTTTTGATATCGAAAGGTTTTGTCAGTCGGAGTTTCCTCTGTGGTTAGACTACGCCAGAGGTGCCGGGGGAACGGTGAAAGAAGCCGCCCGCAAAATTCAACGTCAGTCGGCGAGTTGGAATAGTAATTTTTTTACTCGTCGCACAAAAAAGGGTACACTCGACTATCGAGATGGCGGTGCAAATGGGGCGGCGATGCGAATTGCTCCTCATGTATTAGCAAATGTGGGACGATGGGAACAGATAGAGGCGGATATTTGGCGGAATTCGATTATCAGTCATGGACATCCAAGAGCAATTATCGGGGCGTTGTTGTATGGTTATGCCTTATTTCTGTTAATAAATCAAGATCAGATTCCTTCTGGGCGAGAGTTGATTGAACAGTTGGGAAATTGGGTAAAAGCGTTACAAATTCCGAAAATAGAAGGGTTACAGTCTTGGTTATTTCTGTGGAATAAACACCGAACTCAACCGTTTAACGAAGTCTTTGAAAATACTCAAGCCGAAGCAGTCGAACAGTTACGTTTAATTTGGGTGGCGTTACGAGATAATCATTCACCCAAAACCCTATTAGAACAGTTGGGTTGTTTTACTTCTGAAAGCAGATGTTCAGGTTTAGGAACGGTGTTAGCAGGAATTTATTTGTTTGCTCGTCAACCCGAAAATACCCAAGATAATCTGATTTTAGCAGCTAATTTTATTGGAAGTGATACTGATTCAATTGCGGCGTTTGTGGGTAGTTTAGGGGGTGCAGTTTGGGGAATAGACGCGATTACAGAAAGTTGGCGACAGCAGCTTCAAGATGCTCCTTTTTTACAACATTTAGGTGAACAATTAGCCGCCATTTCTCAGAGAAAAGCACCCAGAATTAATATTCATCCGGGTATTGCCAATATCAACTTAGGAGATTGTTTACAGCGTTCTCAAATCGTCTCGCAAATGCGGGTTGCTCATCGGTGTTTGGGAGTGGGAACTGTCGAGTCCGTCGAACAAAAAGCATTAAAAACTCGGGATAAAACAGTAACTTTAGCTGAAATTGAGTTTGACTGTGGACAACGCTGTAAGTTTGCTTTTCGCACCGATAAAAAGATTCCGTTTTTATACACAATCAAATAGAGAAATATTACCGTTTAACCTTTGGGGGTAACTGCGCCACAGGGTAAGATTGAGCAGGAAGTGTTCGTTGTGATGTTGTCGAATGTATAGGGATTAAATTCTCCTCTATCGGTTCTTCAAACCACTCAACCTCAATATCTGCTCCATTAATAATTGCACCTAATAAACGAGGACGGTATTTGGTGGAATCTTCATCCTCATCAATTTCGGTTAACTCCTCTGCAAATTCTCCCAGCTGACCCGAAAGTGTATAGGAAGGACGAGCCACTAATACCATACCATCCGTTGATGGTTCTAGGGTCAACGCATCATTATTGGCACTCAAAGAAGGAACATCAATAATCACCATATCAAAGCGATAACGAACTTCATTGAGTAAGCGTTTCATCTCGCTCGATTCTAACACGGTTGCCGCTTGTCGAACTGGCCCAGGACTGGGAATGACATACAAATTCTCCACATCAGGAACCAAACGAATACAATTATTTGCATCTCCGTAGTAGTGTAAAGGTTCCGTTCCACTTAAAGGTTCAGGTGCCAACTTTAATGATTCTACCCGAGACGGCGATCGCAAATCTCCTTCAATTAACAACGTTCGTTTTCCTGCTCTTGCGGTGGCAATGGCTAAATTATAAGCACAAAACGTTTTTCCTTCCAATTCACCTGCACTGGTAATTAATACTACTCTAGCCGGTTTTTCTCCACTGCGTTGTAAATTGCTCCGTACTTTTTCATAGTATTCTAAATAGGGAGAATGAGGTTTTAGTAATAAAGGCATCTCCTGAAAAGATTCTTCAAAGAACATCACATTCGGTAATAAACCCAACAACGGCACCTCTCGTTCTTGCAATGCTCCTTTGATTTCTTCCCAAGTATAGAACTTGCCACTGAGCATTCCCAATACAAAAATTAACACCGCGCCCCCTAAAACACCCGCTAGTCCACCTCCGGCTAAAATCAGAGCCATACTAATTGCTTCTGGAATTTCGACATCGGATGCGTAGCCTTCTTGAGCCACTTTCAAACTACTCACCGTTTCCGCTTCTGCGGCTTGAGAGTCTACTAACTGAGCTTTCATCTTATCGTACAAGGCTCTTTTGTAGGCGAGTTCTTGTTCAAGTCGTTGTTTTTCTAACTGTTTGTTGGGAAGGGTTCGGTAAGTTTCTCGCAAATCTACTTCAATTTTTTTGAGATTTTCTAATTGTTGTTGTAAGGTTTCTTTTTGAGTTTGTAAGGTCATCAAATTTTGAGCCAATTGTTGACGAGCCGGATCGAGAGAAGAATCAACCCGAATTTGATTAGCTTGTCTTAAAGGTGCTGCAATTCCATCTCCTCCTAAAACTTCCGATGCTCGTGCTTGTAATTGTCGTTCTGCGGCTTGTTTTTGTTTAATTAGAGCGGCGACTTGAGGATGTTCGTCTCGATAATCTTGACGTAAAAGAGCAAGCTGAGACTCAATTTGATAGAGTTGAACTCGTAACTGAGCAATAATCGGATCAGCTGTTAGGGCTTGAGAAACATAAGCTTGATCCGCATTTAATCCGAGTCTAGACTGCAAACTTTGGATTTGTGCCGTCAAAGTATCGAGTTGAATTTGTGTATTTTGCTGTTGTTTTTGATTCCCCACAATAGCTTCCGGCAAAACCCCACTTTCTATCGCCAGTAAGGTGGCTCCTTCGCGTTTATCATATTCTTCTAATGCTTTTTCAGCTTGTCTGAGTTCTTGCTCGACTGGCTCTAAACGAGTGGTCACTGTATCAATAATATCTCGCAGTTGTTGAGTATTGATCAAGCGACTTTGTTCGACCATTTCCTTCATCATCACATTGACAATTTCGACGGCTCGTTCACGACTGGGATCAGAAAATCTAACTTGAATATAACTGGGTTGATTGTCCTCTGCTTCTTTAACCGTTACTTTCAAGTTATCCTTAAGTTCTTTGGGAGTCACCGCCACCTTTGTCATCACACTTTCAATCACACGAGGTTGAAGTAACATTCCCTCATTGAGTTGCTGTCCTCTTTCACGAATACTTTGACCCGTTTCTGAAAACAGGACAGGGGGATTTTGATACGTTAAAATTCCGCTTGCTGTATAAGGGGGAGTCTCTGGCGGTTCTAAAATCATTGCCACCGCTCCCGAAACGCCTAAAGCCAGCATAAAAGTGGAAAGTCCTGCCCATTTATACTGTTCAAAAGCGATCAGATATCGTTTAACAATAGGTAAAGTCATAAGTCAGTTTATACTTCAAAAGGGTTAAAATAATTTTCTCAAATAGAGGTCAATCAAGACCATTTCCCACACCCCTTATCGACGGCGATTACCACCATTATTCGGCCCAAATAGATCCTCAGCGGCATTACTAATCTCTCTAAAAAAGAGTAGAAACCCGAGAATATCCCGAAAGGGTTGAGTAAAGCTATTGAGAAAATAACTCAAATCTGCCGAGAAATTGCGATCAATCACAATCACATCTTCATCTTGCAATAAAATATTATCACTGGGATTACCTTGTAACACTTCTCTACCATTGAGAGTCCGAGTAATCGCCTTTCCTTGTGTGGGGTCAAACCGAATTAAAGTGATTTCATCTAACTTCGCCGTTGCTAAAGGAACATTATTCAAAATATCGACAAAGGTGCTGCCATTGGGTAAATTCACCGAACCCACAGCACCGCCCGCATTGCTGAGAATTCGCACCGTAATCTGTTGATTAACCAATGTAGAATTTGCTACTAAAGTCCGATCATACTCTTCTTCCTCCTGAAGTGACAATTTCGGTACAATCACCGAGTCCCCATTCGATAAAGCGACATTAGGTAAAGCGGTTGCCTCACTTAAGGGAGAATACAGATCAACCCGGTCTTGAATCACTCGGCCATCAATGGTCACGCGACAAACGACCACTGATCGCAAATCAGCCGTTAAGGTGGCGCCACCTGCTGCTAAAATCGCCGCTGAAACCCGTCCCAACCCCGCAGGTAAGGTATAAAAACCAGGTTGTACCACTTCTCCGACAATGGTGACTTCTACGGGTATAGGTGCAGCAGCTAAACTATAAGACTCAACAATATCCCGTTCTGGGCCTTGGGTCGGCAGCGTTTCTTGGGTGGGAACGTAGATAATATCTCGGTCTTCTAAACGAATATCGGGGGGGGCTAAACCCGCCAGTAAGGGCGTTAATAAGTCCACTTCTGCGGCAATGGTGCGACCATCGGGTAAATTTCGCCGAAGTTGAACTGAACGCAAGTCTGCATTGGAACGAGTCCCTCCTGCGGTGGATAGCGCAACTACGAGTTCTGCCGTTCCCAGGGGATAAAAACCCGGTCTAGCCACTTGTCCGGTTACAGTCACTTGTACGGGACGCTGTACCAACAGAGAGACATTAACTTGAGGATTTTTGACATACTGATTTAGGCGAGTTTGAATTTCTCGTTCAATTTCCTGTAAAAATAATCCCTCTAGTCTGACGGTTCCAATTAATGGGATAATCGTTGTTCCCTCCGGGCCAACCACTGCATTGGGTATACTCAACTCTGCTGAACGCAAACCGTTCACAAAAATATCAATAAAGATTTGATCTCCTGGCCCTAAACGATAACGTTCAATCTGATTTTCATTGGCCCGTTCAAAATAGGAAATATCTACCGGAATTAAATTGGGTTCGAGGGTTCGTTCGACAGGTAAGCTTCCCGGTTGCTGAAAGAGTCGTAAAATTTCGGGGGTATCTTGGGGTTGTACCTGTTCTAACAGTTCGATTTTGCGATCCACAAATGCCTGTGGTAAAACACATTGATCAGGGATTTCCTGGGCTTGGGTTTGGCGAACAAAAACGAAGCTATTGATCGACCCCATCACTACGGTTAATCCTAGAGTCCAACTTCCAGCGTAAAGACTCGCGACTGAGACGGAGATTAATCGATGAATAGAATTAACCATAGGGCATTTTTACAGTTAACAGTGATCAGTTAACAGTGATCAGTTTCTCTGATAATTCTGAACTTCTGAACTCCTAATTTTCAGTTTTTTTCGCTATCGTTTAGAGTGAAAGCTTCTGCGATCAGTTCCGCTTGAATGCTTTGACTCAGAGAACGACTGAAATCCTCTACTTCTCCTATATTACCTAATGGTTCAATCGGAATTAACACGTTAACGGCGACCCAAGGCGCTCGTTGCTGAGACAGTTGAGCCAAACGATCGGCCATAAACCAATGACTTGCGGCTGGACTCCCCCCATCAGGCCAAGCATACCACTGCGTCACTGCATAGGTTTGTTTTAAACGCTGTTTTTGGTAGAAGTCACAGAGTTGATCGGAGGTACAATCTTTCCATAATAAACTTAATAATGGATTGACAGCCTGTGTCCAACTGCGAAAAAATTGAGTGGTAAATTTTGTTGAGGACAATCCATTTTCTGACGGTTCAACCGTTAAGCGCAGACGACGATGAGAATCGGTTTTCCACTGTTGAAATCCGTTGATATCCATCCATTCAATTTGCGGTCTATCTTTATAATACTTCTGCACCAGCATTAATAAAATTGCGGTTTGATTATTCTGTTCGACTGTTTGAATTAACCACTCTTGACCCCGAATTTTCATCAGTTTGTGTTCTAGGGTTGTCCATCCCGCTAAATCTAATCCCTGTTTCCGAACCTGTTGGAGTTGCGCTAGGGTTTGTAATTGCGGTTGATCAGCCCAAGTCCATTTTCCGGTGAAATAACCCGGAATTGCGGCAAAGATTAATAGCAACAACATCAACCCTAAAGCGGTAATTTTAGCCCATTGGGGCGGAAGTTTGGCTTGTGCAACCATGGGGTTTTCTCTCCTCTGATTTTTTGGATAGTCTGGAGATTATTCTAAATCTTTACTAACAGTTTAATGCGTCTGGGCTTGGGGTTCGTTTGCAGTATTGTTTTGTATCCAATTAATTAAAACCACCAACAAACCTAACATTAACGCCGAATAAAGATCGCCCCCCCAACTATCATGGAGCCAGTGAAATAATCCATCTTGACCTGTACCATGAAAGAGAGTCAGCAGAGTATTTCTAATAATATTGGCAACAACACTAATTGTGGCTGCACTCAACAGAAATAAAATACTTTTTGTCCGATCCGAAGCGATACCCGTCCAATATAAAAGCATTAACCCGACATATAAACTGGTAAACAGCATCTTCAGTCCAGCACAATGGGGAGCGACTTCAACAATTTGTCCATTAACAAATAGATAAACTTGTTCAACCGTTACATTCAGATTAAACTGTACCAAAATAAATCCGGCAACGCTGGCAATAAATTTTTGTAAAGGAAACGCCAACGGTTCAATTAAATAGGGTAAATGAGTCGGAGTCGCCAACGCCACAAAAATTAACGGCCATTTTTGCACTCTTAAACCCGGAATTCCTTTTAACCACAAACACAGTCCCGCTAACACAATAGGAAACGAAAGATTCACCAAGTCTGATAAACCCGATCCATAGCATAATCCCCCAATCAGAAGCAAAATCGCACCCGCAGGATGGCTAATATTCGGAAGTTGACTCCACTGCGATCGCAATGTCCAAGTAATATAAGCCGCAAACGGTAAACCAATCAAACCATGACTAAAATATTCATGTTCGATGCTGATACTTTTTTCTAGCCAACCATCATACCAATACATTAATAAAGGAGCATACAACAGCCCCAAAGCCACCACCAAAGCGGCATTCAACAGATATCGCTCAATAGCAATCGGAATTTTACGTTCAATGTGCATTGTTCTTACTCAGCCTGTATTCAATGAGTCCCGATCAAAAGTTTTCCCAAAAGGCAACAGAATTGATCATTCTACATTCAGAAATTGAGTTCCACCCCCTCCACTCCCCATCTTCTTAAAAAAACAGTTCTCTATTTACTAATTTATTCCTAACACTGATTTAATGGCAGCAACCACATAATTAACTTGATCATTGCTAAGTCCAGGATACATCGGCAGTGAGAGAATTTGACGACTCAGCATTTCCGCCATGGGAAAATCACCTTCAGAATATCCCAAATGTTTGTAAGCGGGTTGCAAATGACAAGGGATCGGATAGTGAATTCCAGTTTGTACACCGAGTTCAGACAATTTGGCTTGTAGCGTATCGCGATCAACAACACATTCCTCTGTTACCCGCAGCACATACAAATGATAAACATGACCCTGTTCACATTGGTTTTCAATCGGGATAATACCGTGTTCCCGTAGAGGTAACAGCCAAGTATCATATTGTTGAGCCGCAAAATTGCGATCATTATTCCAATCTTCTAGGTGGGGGAGTTTCACATTTAAAATCGCCGCTTGGATTGTATCTAGACGGCTATTGGTTCCCAACTCCATGTGAACATATTTTTTCGGTGCGCCGTAATTTCTCAGGCTTTTCATTTTTTGCGCTACATTTTCGCTGCGAGTCATCACCATTCCGCCATCGCCAAACGCCCCGAGATTTTTACTGGGATAGAAGCTAAAAGCCGCAGCCATCCCCACTGAACCCGCTCGATAGCCGGATCGTTGGGCGAGGTGGGCTTGGGCTGCATCTTCAAAGATTACTAGGTTATGGGTATTTGCCAACTCCATCAAGGCTCTTGGCGAAACCATTTGGCCGTAGAGATGAACAGGAATGATTGCTTTTGTTTTAGGAGTAATCGCTTTTTGGGCAGCGTCTAGGTCAATTAAAGCGGTCTGAGGGTCACAATCGACGAGAACAGGAGTGGCGCCCGAGTGAAGTACACCAATCGCAGTCGCAATAAAGGTATTGGCAGGTAAAATCACTTCATCACCTTGACCCACCCCGCAAGCTTGCAAGCCTAAGGCGATCGCATCGGTACCACAAGCAACGCCGATCCCATATTGCGCCCCACTGGCTGCGGCGAAGGCGGTTTCAAATTCTCCTAAAACTTGACCCAGAATAAAATCTCCCTTGTCCACAACCGCTTGGATTGCCTGTTCGATCTGAGATTGTATGGCTTGTTGTTTGAGCTTGAGATCAACAAAAGGAATCGGGGTTAAAGTGGTAGTCATCGCGAGTTTCCGTTGAGTTTTTTGATCGTAAATACAGGGGGCTGGAATTGCCCAGAGGCTTTAAATTTTAGAGGGTTTGAGATCTCACGCAGGCCAAGTGAGTCAATTGAGCCAGTAATGGCGCCGAATTTTGGGGCTTGAACGTGATGGACTCAGCCGATCTGGGCATCAATAGCATAGCTTAGGAAAACGGGAAATTTGTGTGATCTCAAGTCGCAGGAATCTCTCCGCAGGTACAGAAAACACTTGCTAGCTCTGTCTTTAGATGGAGTTTTATAGATTTCGTCAAGTTTTAGCAATAAAAGTTTGCAATTATCGAAATATTTAGTTACATTGAGAGTAATCAATGATCAACACCGAGTTTTTATATATGAGTATGTTTTCTAACTTAATCCCTACACCCGAACCGATGAAGGCTCAATCTCGCGTACAAGATCTAAAAAGTCGCTTAGATTGGGGTGAGCCTGCTTTAACTATTATCGATACACGTAGCCGCGAAGCTTTCAACGCCAGTCATATCCAAGGTGCTATTTCTTTACCGATGGATGTATTAGTCAGTCGCATCGGAGAAACCATTGAACCCGCTCGCGACATTTATGTTTATGGCGAAACTGACGAAGAAACAGCACAAGCTGCTGCGAAACTTCGTGAAGCGGGTTATCCGAATGTTGCAGAGTTAACGGGTGGGTTGGCTGCGTGGAAAGCTGTTGGTTATCCAGTTGAAGCCATTAGTGCAATTATTGCCTAAACCTTGTTTAATCTCCCTTTTAATACAAATCGCGATTAGATGAGAGTCTTGCAGAAGAAGTTTCTGTGAGACTTATTTTTTTGAGTCCAAACTATTAACAATATTAACAATGTTTGATATAGCAATCTTGGATAAGCTATAAACTTTCAGCAGCCAAGACACCCGCACTACAAGTGTTCTAATTTCGTGAGCCTTCACAAAGGGTTTCTTGATTTCATTCAGACCATTTAAAAAATATAACATAGGTTATACATTCTGTAATAGATTTTATCTTTTGAAGCCTTAATTTTCAATAAAGCTTAATAATATTTGTCTTTATTTTGAGTCAATAGAGAACAGAGAAATGTATAATATTATTCACCAAGTTGAGAGACAGTCGAGACTGAAAACAACAAAAAACTGATTAAGACTTGAGTTAGGTCAATTTTATAAATTTATAATGGTGATGTATTAAGCAGATTAAGGGATCATCGACAATGAACTCAGTTTTCTTTTTTCATTTTCGTTTTAGCTTGAATCTGTTCATAACTTTTCGACTTGAAGTTTTGAATCAAGAATTTAAACTCAAAGAATATTCTCGGAAAATCTATAAATTTTTCTCAATGTTTTTCTTAATCACAGTCATACTCATGGGAGTGAATGCAGCATTTGCCCTACAACACGGAAATCGAGGCATTAAAGTCGTTGAACTTCAGAAAAAGTTACATAAAATCGGTTATTTCGATGGACAAATTACAGGTTATTATGGGACTCTCACTCAAAATGCCGTCAGCCAATTTCAGGCGACTAATGGACTGACTGTAGATGGAATTGCAGGTTATAAAACTCTTGCAGCATTAGGATTATCAGAAGCGATTACTACTCAAACTTCTCAACACACCTCCCTCCTCAAATTAGGAAGTAGTGGTTCTCTGGTGATCGAACTTCAGCAACATCTACAAGTGATGGGATATTATGATGGACTGATGACAGGTTATTATGATCTTTCTACACAACAAGCCGTGATTCTCTTTCAGATGGATGTCGGATTAAAATCCGATGGTATTGTCGGCCCTCTTACCCAAGCGGCTATTGAATCCCACTTCAACTCACCCCCGCTTCCGACATTGACCTCAACTCCTTCATCTTTACCCAATCGGGGAGATATTCGCTAACCTCAAGAGTTTCAGAGTTTGTGTTGCCAATTAGAAGATAATAAAGCACAACTTGCTAGTTTAACGTTAGCATTGGGATCATAACTACGATTGTACATAATATCATAAGTCTGAGCAACAGCAGTATCGCCGTAAAAGAAATAAGGAAAGACAGAATGGGGCGTTTACGTCAAAAATCCTGTACACTTTGTCAACAGTTTGAACCTGTACTCTATCGCATTCAATACGATCAATCAAATCAATGGGTATTTGTTTGTTATTGCTGTTGGGAAAAAGTTAGTCCAAATAATCCCAATTATGTTTATGGCGGAACTTGGAAGGCTAAAAAGTAGTTTAAAGATTTGATGTCATCAAACCCAGGATTAAAGTTAATAAACCCGGTAAAAACAAGTAACCATCCAGCACAAGATTATAAATATTTCGGGGCGTTTGCGGTGTTACCGTCCAAATCGCAATCAAGTTTAACAGAATACAAGGAATCACAACCACAGGAGAAAGAATCCAAATCTGCTGAGTCCAAGTCCAACCCGCAAGCAATAGCAGAATTAAATTTAACCCTGTCCAAAAAATACGAGTTCCTCGAATCCCAATAATTAAAGGTAAAGTTCGCACCCCTTTTTCTCGGTCAGAATCTATATCTCGAATATCAAATAAATGGGAATTGGTGCCGACAAATATTAACAGAAAGAACGTAACTAATGCGGTAAAATAGTTAAAACTCACCCCGGCATAAGCCAAAGGTACAGCAATCAAAGCATAAGTAATCACTCCACAAACAATCCAAGCTTTTATTCCCGGTATATCTTTAGGGCGATACCAGTTTAAATTTCCCTGTTGTTGGAAGGGGAATAATGGCACCCCATAACTTAAGGGTAAAAGTCCGCCCCAACTTACCCTTTGAACCGATGAAGGAGCAGAATATAATAAGAATACGAAAGTCAAAATTGCAGCCGAGACTAACAATAAACTTCCCGGCTTTCTCACAAAATACTGTTCTTTTGAATCGAGACTTTTTTGAACGTAAGAGTCAACAATTCGATCTAGATTGTAGGGAATTAAAGCCGCAGCAAAGAGGAAAACAGCAGGATGCCAATCTATCGACAGATTGAGGGCTGTTTGGACAAAAAAGACTAGAGAAGCGATTCCTCCCGCTACCCAAAGATTAGAATAAACAATTAACGATAAAAATTGCTCATAGAAATCTTTACCCAGTTGAGAGAGTTTTTGAACAGATTGATTTTCAAAAAACATAAATTTTTGGATTCAAATCCTTAACTTGTAAAATCACTGCAAAAGCGATTTAGCAGTAGAAGATAAGCCCAAATTAAAACGATGAGTGTGGCTAAAATGATCATGGCTATTTTGTGGCGTTTGACTGTAAAGCAAATCTGCTGTAAAGGAAGCTCAACCCTGACTTCTATCCTATCATTAAGCTAGACGCTCAGTTCTAACTTCATGCTACACTGAACATGAGGATAGATGATACTTTTTGGGCTGGACAATTCTCTCCTTTACAGCATTATATCGTCCATCATTCATTCCTTAACAAATAGAGAAACCTTAGCCAATTTCTAAAGCTTCTGTGATGTCTTTATCAATTCCCCAAGATTCTTTAATAATCTCGCGGAACAGATTTTCCCGAATGATGGTACTTTTGTATAAATCGATTAAAAGCTCTTTAGCTTCTTCCTTAGAAATTGTATCTACTTTCCGAGCAAAAGATTGTACTTGGAACTCTTGTTCTAAGGATATATTTTTGTCTTGATTTTGGTTATCCACGGTTAAACCTCCGTTTAGTTGACGCTGAACCTCTGAAATTGAATTTCTCAGTCAGACACTCAGCTTTATCCATTACGTTAACTATTGTAACGAATCTATAAAGAAATGTGTCACACTATTGAAAAATTACTCCTTTCGTTATAGACGTGTTGCTGATCTCCCTAAATTGACGGGATATGCTGCGTCTCTAACTTCTGGTGTATCGGGTTGTTGTAGCGTTTTAGCGTTTTGGGTGATGAGATTGTTTGATTTGCGAGTACAGATGGTTTGGTTGAGTCTGTTCCTCAACCGGGTTCAATTTTCGGGTTGTTAACCGTTGGTTTGGGTTTTACGGGTTTGAAACTGTTCAAACGAAACTAGAAAAAGTAGGGTGGGTGACAGAATTAATCTTGGGGTTTTTTCCGATAATTCTCGAATGTCACCCATCCAACAAATTGTTATAAATTCCAGCTTACCATTTGATACGCGAGAGAAAAGCTAGAACTGAACGAAAATAGCCTGCTCTGGACAATAACCCTGGAAGGTGGCCAATAGCTGCTGCCAAAGAAAAGGTTAGGTCTTTATACTTCAACAATTCTCCATTCTTCCGCCATCCCAAGCGTTCACCTACCTTTATTTCTGTTTCCCAGTCTTCTTTACCACCAACTTTCAGCCAAATCTCTTTTTGGACACTAAAACCAAACCGACCGTAACTGTATTGTACCCAGAATTGATCAATAACCTGTAAATCTTCACAGGGAAAATTATTAATGGAGTTAATATCTAACCAACCCTGTTTTTCTCTCCCTGCTATCTGAAGCATTACTTTTGTGGTTTCCTCATCTGCTTCTTTCCATTTCCCTGCTGCGAGTAAGTTTTCAAGACGGGAATATTTATGATTAACGAGTGTTGGTTTTGGTGCTAAAATTTGGCGGGGGCGAGATTGTGTAACAGTTTTATCGTGTTGAGTTTTATTTTCTTTTAACTGTAAAGCTTCTAATACTTCCTCTACACTTTGAAAGCGTTTATTTGTTCCATGTTTTAGGAGTTTATCTAACAGTTGACTTAAGTTATCGCTAACTTTCACCTTCAAATAATTTCGCCACAGCCAATCACATTCGCCCACATCGTATAACTCGGACGGTTCTGTATTGGTTAATAAATGAATACAAGTCGCCCCCAAACTGTATAAATCGCTGGCAAAACTCGGTTTTCCAAAAGCCTGTTCTGGGGCAATATATCCCATAGTCCCGATAACCGTTCCCGTTGCCGCTAACGTGGTATTTGTTGCGGCTTTGACGGCTCCAAAATCCACCAAAACAAATTTATTATCGGTTTTTATTCTAATAATATTTTCGGGCTTAATATCTCGATGAATGACCTGCTGTTGATGGATAAAAGACAAAACGGGTAATAAATCCTTTAACAGAGTTTGAATTTTATCTTCTGAAAATGCGCCATGTTGTTCTAATTCTTGAGCCAAATTTTGTCCTTCAATATACTCTTGAACCAAATATTGGCGGTTATCTTGGCTAAAAGAGGCGAATAATTCCGGGATTTGATTATGTTTGCCTAACTGTTCTAATTGAATGGCTTCCCGTTTAAACAGTTCCTCGGCTTTTTGTTGATTGTTCGTGCCTTGGGCTTGCGGAAAAAGTTGTTTGATGACACAATAGGGTTGAGAGGGTTTATCTTCGTCCACAGCCAGAAACGTTTTGCTAAAACCTCCTTCTCCCAAAATTTTTAAAGCGCGATATCGTTCTCTTAACAGTAATTTGGAACCGCATTTTTGACAAAAATTTGTAGGTTGGGGATTGAGATAAAGGCAATCCGGGTTAAGGCATTGACTCATGGTTAAATGTCGGGTGAGAATGGGGTAATTTCATCAAATCTATATTTCAAGATTAAACCCTAAAATCAAGGGAGTCATCGGGGTAATTACTGAACGTTGAGAAGATTTTGAGAGTAAAAATAGAGGTTGTCTCCGTATAAATACGAATTCCTTCTGTTAAACCCTTAATAGATTTGTATATTTGTAGGGTGCATCGGACCCGAAACCTCTCAATTAAATTATTAACTTAAAAATCTGATGCGCCCTACGGTTGCGGTCAAAATTATTGTTTTAAAACAAAAGTATCGAGCGCTAATTTTGCCGCACCAATTGCACCTGCTTGATTTCCTAATTCTGCAATTAACACTTGTAAACCTTGACGGGAACTCGCCAACACTCGCCGTTCTATTTCTGCAAGGGTACTCGGTAAAAATAATTCCGCACCCGCACTAATTCCACCGCCCAAAATAATCGCTTCTGGTGTTAAAATATAAATTAAACTCGCTAAACCAGCGCCCAATCTTCGGCCATATTGTTGCCAATATTCTATCGCTTTTGTATCACCTGCTTTAGCATTTGCAGCGAGTTCAGCAGGTTCTAACCCCGTTTCTCGACGAATGGCTTGAATTGAGGCATACTGTTCTAAAGAGCCTCTATTTCCACTATTACAAACCGGGCCATCAAAATTCAACGTAATTAATCCCAATTCTCCCGCAGTCCCCTGATGCCCAACAAACAATTCACCATTGAGAATAATTGCCCCACCGACACCCGTTCCCAAGGTTAACAAAATCAGATTTTTAAACCGACATCCAGCCCCTAACCAAGCCTCTCCTAACCCCGCACAATTAGCATCATTTGCCATCACAACAGACAAACCTATTTTTGCTTCTATCCAATCAGCTAACGGCACATTTTGCCAATTTTTGAGGTTAATTGCAATTTGAGAAATTCGACCAGTCCCATCCACTGGCCCCGGTAAACCAATGCCAATTCCGTCAATAGACTTGACATTGTTAGTGATTTGTGAAATTGCTTCTAATAAAACTGAAAATACGGCTGACGGCGTTGCAGGTTGGGGAGTCGGAACCGTTAAAGACTGATGACAATTTCCCAACGCATCATACCGTCCCAATTTAATCGCTGATCCGCCTAAATCAACTCCAATCACTTGAGTCGAAATTTGTTGATCGTTCATAATTTTAGGATTAGTGATAGCGGATCAAAAATAACGAGTCTTTAATCTTACTCAACATCATCGCGATCAATACTGGTGGTAAAAATCGGTTCAACTCGGATCGCTTTTATACTGGAAGGACGAACCACCATATATTCCCCTTGCATATTTTTAATGGGAACATTCAGGAACTCATCAGACGTATATTTGGGAATCAACACCTTTTGATACCACAGTTGAAACTCCTGAATTGTGGCAAATCTTACTTCTTCTCGGTGTCCCCCTTCAATCATCAGATACACCGCAAATGAACTAGGCTGCTTTGGCATGACCCTTCCCCGAACGTGATAGATTCCTTTGTGTAGTCATTTTACCCCGCTCTGGGACTTCCGAGATCACCAAAAATCGCCAAGAAACGAAGCCAAGGAGATCGGGAGGTGGGGAGATGGGAAAAGAGAAAAAACTTATGACCTCACGAGTTCCGCCTTTTGCCTGTCTTCCATTACGCTGCAAAAGCTACAGTAAGTGTTAAGCCAAACCATTACCCTGACAATCGGGAGTTATCATTGACAACCAAACAAACAACCCAATTATAGAGAATCCATCACCGAATCACTATGCCCCGACGCGAAGATCTGCATAAAATTCTGCTGTTAGGTTCTGGCCCAATTGTCATCGGACAAGCCTGTGAGTTTGACTACTCTGGAACCCAAGCCTGTAAAGCCCTGCGAGAGGAAGGATATGAAGTCGTGCTGGTGAACTCCAACCCAGCAACGATTATGACTGATCCCGAAACGGCGGAACGAACCTATATTGAACCTCTCGTTCCCGAAATTGTGGAAAAGGTGATCGAAAAAGAACGTCCCGATGCCTTACTCCCGACGATGGGGGGTCAAACCGCCCTCAACCTGGCTGTTGCGTTAGCGAAAAATGGCGTTTTAGAAAAATACGGAGTAGAGTTAATCGGCGCTAAATTAGAAGCGATTGAAATGGCTGAAGATAGACAGCTATTCAAACAGGCGATGGAACGTATTGGCGTGGCTTGTTGTCCGTCTGGAATCGTCAGTAACATGGACGAGGCCAGGGCGGTCGCGCAGCAAATTGGTTCCTACCCTCTGATTATTCGTCCGGCGTTTACCATGGGCGGAACAGGCGGCGGTATTGCTTATAACCAAGAAGAATACGAAGAACTCGCCAGTGGCGGTTTAGATGCGTCTCCGGTTTCTCAAATTCTCGTTGAACAGTCGTTGATTGGCTGGAAAGAGTTTGAACTCGAAGTGATGCGAGATCTCGCAGATAACGTGGTGATTATCTGTTCGATAGAAAATATTGACCCGATGGGTGTACATACGGGAGATTCGATTACCGTTGCACCCGCACAAACTCTCACCGATAAAGAATATCAACGATTGCGAGATGCGTCAATTAAGATTATTCGCGAAATCGGGGTGGAAACGGGTGGTTCTAACATTCAGTTTGCCATTAATCCGGTCAACGGCGATATGATTGTGATTGAGATGAACCCTCGTGTATCTCGGTCTTCGGCGTTGGCTTCCAAAGCAACAGGGTTTCCCATTGCCAAATTTGCGGCGAAATTGTCAGTCGGCTACACACTCGACGAGATTAAAAACGACATTACCAAGAAAACGCCTGCTTCCTTTGAACCGACCATTGATTATGTCGTCACGAAAATCCCCCGTTTCGCCTTTGAAAAGTTTCCCGGTTCTAAACCCACGTTAACGACTCAAATGAAGTCTGTGGGCGAAGCAATGGCAATTGGGGGAACGTTTTGTGAGTCCTTCCAAAAGGCGTTGCGAAGTCTAGAAACGGGTTTATCGGGTTGGGGATGCGATCGCGCGGAAAAATTACCCAGCTTAGATAATATCGCTGGATCGTTACGCACGCCTCACCCAGAACGAATTTTAGTCGTTCGACACGCTTTGATGTTGGGAATGTCGGTGGAAGAAATCTACGAACTGACGGGAATTGATCCTTGGTTTTTAGATAAATTCCAAGAAATTTTAGAAACCGAAAAATTCCTGAAACGCACATCTTTAAAACAGTTGGATGCGGATCAACTTTTAGTCATTAAACGTCTGGGATTTAGCGATCGCCAAATTGCTTATGCCACCAAAACCAACGAAGATGAAGTCCGGGCTTACCGTTTACAATTGGCGGTTAAACCGATTTACAAAATGGTGGATACTTGTGCGGCAGAATTTGAATCTAGAACGCCTTATTACTATTCTACCTATTGGGAAGAAGACGAGATTTTACCGTCAGACAAACCGAAAGTAATGATTCTCGGGGGTGGGCCAAATCGCATCGGACAAGGGATTGAATTTGACTATTGCTGTTGTCATGCGTCCTATGCGTTGCGGGCAAATGGCTATGAAACGATTATGGTCAATTCCAACCCCGAAACGGTTTCGACTGACTATGATACCAGTGATCGCCTTTACTTTGAACCGTTGACTAAAGAAGATGTGGTTAATATTATTGAGGCGGAAAAACCCATTGGAATTATTATTCAGTTTGGCGGACAAACGCCTCTGAAATTGGCGGTTCCGTTGCAAAAATATCTGGAAGCCAACGCCGAGAAAAATCCCGATCTGAAAATTTGGGGAACCTCACCGGATTCAATTGACGCCGCCGAAGATAGAGAACGGTTTGAAAAGATTTTGCGTCAATTAAATATCCAACAAGCCGAAAATGGGATGGCTCGCAATTTTGAACAGTCTTTACAAATTGCGCGTCGGATTGGTTATCCTGTCGTTGTACGTCCTTCTTATGTTTTGGGAGGACGGGCGATGGAAATTGTTTTCTCCGATGAAGACTTAGAACGTTATATGATGTTTGCGGTTCAGATTGAACCCGATCATCCTATTTTAGTCGATAAGTTCCTCGAAAATGCGATCGAAGTTGATGTTGATGCGATCGCTGATCATACCGGAGAAGTGGTGATTGGTGGGATTATGGAACATATCGAACAAGCGGGGGTTCACTCCGGAGATTCGGCTTGTTCTATTCCTTATCAAACTTTACCTAAAAGCGCCGTTGAAACCATTCGTCGTCAAACTATAGAGTTAGCTAAAGCCCTAAAAGTTGTCGGTTTGATGAATATTCAGTTTGCGGTTCAAGGGGAACAAGTTTATATTTTAGAAGCGAATCCTCGGGCTTCTCGAACGGTTCCTTTTGTGTCTAAAGCGATTGGAATTCCCTTAGCAAAAATGGCATCTTTGGTGATGTCGGGTAAAACCTTAAAAGAGTTAGGGTTTACTGAGGAGAAAGTTCCTTCTTATGTGGCGGTGAAAGAAGCAGTTCTTCCCTTTGCCAAATTCCCGGGAACTGATGTGTTGTTAGGCCCTGAAATGCGTTCAACTGGGGAAGTAATGGGAATTGATACTGAGTTTGGGAAAGCGTTTGCAAAAGCTGAACTTGCGGCGAGTCAAATGTTACCCCTATCGGGAACGGTATTTGTATCGATGAATGATCGGGATAAAATGGCGGTTGTCCCGATTGTTCGAGATTTTATCGAATTAGGATTCAAAGTAACAGCGACAATGGGAACTCGTCGGGTTTTATGGGAACATGACGTTAAAGTGGATTTAGAATTAAAACTCCATGAAGGTCGTCCTCATGTGTTGGATGCGATGAAAAATCAAAACGTTCAACTGGCGATTATTACCCCGTCTGGGGAAGAAGCAAGGGCGGATGGGATTTTAATTCGTCGGACAGCGTTGGCGTACAAAATCCCTATTATTACTACAATAGCCGGGGCGAAAGCGACCATTGCGGCGATCCGTTCGTTGAAGTCGGAGTCTATGAACGTTAAAGCCGTTCAAGACTACTATTAAACGTCTAAATTTGGGTGCGTCAGACCGTTAAGTTAACGATTTAACTCTGATGCACCCCAAAATCCGCTATTATATTCATATAAACTGGTAAGATTATGGCTAATGCTTCATGCAAAATATAAAATAACTTGGAATTCAGGTCAGGATCATCCTTATAAAGATGATATGACTCAAATTCAAAATCAATTTTTATCAGCTTTGGTTGCCAGACTATTAAAAAGATTAATAGAGGAGCAACAGACTTCTATAGAGCAACAGCTAAATTGCATATATAATAACTGGAATTGTCTTAAAGAACATACGGGATTCAAAAAACATAAAAATATTGCCGAGCCTTTTATTACTTCAAGCCGTCACTTTCTTCTATTTCAAAATCTTTTTGAAATATTTTTACAGGCATCTGGTGATTTACTAAATTATCCTTTAATTGACAAATGCTTAGATAAAATTCCTAAAGATTTATCAGCAGAAATTTTAGACGAATTGCTTGATAGATTTATGAAAGAAGAGCAGTATAGATGCTCTCCTGAAGATCGATCTCCATTTTTGATGGAATTAGAAAGAAGCCAATCTGCTTCTGAAACCTCTGAAGCTAACGAGAAAATTGAAGAGAATAGAAAACCGCCATCCTCTCCCGAAGAATTAGAACTCCTGATCGAAAAGTTTCAAAAAGAGAAACAAGTTAAATTTTCTCATCTCACTTACAAAAAGAGTGAAGTAGAAGCAAAACTTTCAAAAGTTCAGAATGAATTTAGCGAAGTTATACACAATATTTTAGTAAGTCTTTATAAGCGGCGGACTGAGGAAACTCTAATAACTGAGTATATAGATACTCTAAATAACGACCTCAAGAGTTATGGTAAACGGCCTGTTTATAAGTTGGCTCTCAGAATTAGAAATATTTTAGTTCTATCCCATTTTAAAGGAAGTGTAACTTTTCCTAAAAATATAATAGAAAATATAGTTAAAAATATAGCTAAAGTATTCGGAGAAGAACTAGAAATATGCTTTGCTGTTCATTTTGCTAAATCTGTTACTTCCAAAGAAGAACTTTATTCTTATGTGAAAAATACTGTTGATCCAATTCTATATATGATCCAAAACACACTAATTAATAATCCCATTTCTATTGAAATACCAGAAAGCATTCGGGATGATGATATTGTGTCTAATCAATATGCTCGTCTCCTCAAAGAACTACAAATTTATACACCTATTCCTCTTGAAGAATTTCTCATTTCTGAGACCGAAGAAATTTATTTACAAATTATAAACTTCTTTACATCGACGAATGATTTTGAAGAGCTTAGAGCTAATCTTCTTAATATATTTATCCGAGCAGCTAAAAAAATAGCGTCATCTCAATCTATTAAGCTTAATCAAGAAAATTTTGAAAAAGATTTTTTCCATCGCAACTCTTTTAACATATTGCTAGAATTTTCCCGCTTATTTCTTGGTAGTATTAAAAAACTCAGTCCCAAAGAATTATCAGTTTACTTGCGGCAGTCGTTAAGCAATCTAAGTTGTTTCTCAAAACTATTTTTTAATCTAGATAGTCAGTTCTCTCCTCTGGTCTCATGGACTGTTTATTTACCTATTGATGGTATCAAAGTGCCTGATAAAGTTCCTGATAATTTTCCTCGCTGCTTTTTCCCAGAATTAAATTCTTCTGTCAGCGAACTGTACGAAGTTAAATTTTTATCAATCAAAATTCTAGATTCTATTTCTATTGAAAGCACAATGAAAATCATGGGAGATCCTATTCTTATGAGTTCTGCTAAAGCAGATGCTTGTGCTGTTATAGGAAATATAAGAGCTAGGAATGGATATCAAGCAGCTACTTCTGCCATCACTATTTTACTTGAAACTATAGAATCTCAATTGTTCTTTATGAACTATGGTTATCAGTATCAAATAAAGCTTCACAGACGAAGTAATACCACAGCAATTTGTTTTTGTAAAAAGGATAATATTCCAGGTGTTGAATATCCTTGGTCAATATGCACCATTCCTTTAGCTGGATGGCGAGGTACAACAAAGTTTGATTTTACAGAGCAGACTGAGAAGCTATTTGCACTACCGGGCAGATTTTTTAAAATTTTGTCAGACAGAGCTAAACGTAACGATGCTCTTGGTAGTCTAGCTCAGGATTTAATTCATTGTATCAAGCTATATAGACAAGGGTTTTTTTCCGAGGGATTAGCTGAACGGTTTAGACTTTATTGGACTATTCTCGATACAATTCTTCTACCTGAAAATACTCCTGGAAAAGCAATACACTTAATTCCCTACAGAGTTTCAATGTTTTGCTTGGGTATGGAAAACTTAATTGAAAACGATGATTCTTATACATATGAGCAAGTCCGACTGTGGATGCGTGAGGATATAGAAGATTTTTACACCTTAGTTAGAAACCCATTAATTCATAAAGGTATCGATCATGCTCCTGCATATGAGAGATTACTTGAAAGGGTTGAAAGTATAGTGAATTTAGTTTTAAATCGCATAGGTTATTACGTTATATATATGCCTATACCTGAAGATTTTTTAGAAGAGGGATTGGATGGTATTATCTCTTTCTTAGAACAGCTTCATCCGGGAGGTGAGGCAATGCAATCGCACTGTTGAAGGTAAAATAGATGTGACTACTAACCCCAATCTACAAGTCTAATCAATAGAGACTTTTAAGTTAAAGACTTATACTCGATTTGATATAGGTTTTGTGTTTATTCTTATGTAATCTTTATAAGATGAATTTAATTTGGAATTTTCCGTTAACAGAATATCATTTATCTTCAGATGAAGTTCAAGTTTGGCTGGCTGAATTTGGAGAACTGAATGAACAACTGCATGAATTTGAACAGCTACTTTCACCGGATGAACGAGAACGCGCTAACCGATATCGTCAACAACGTGATCGCGTTCGTTTTATTGTGGCGAGGGGAGTTTTGAGAATAGTTTTGGCGGGTTATTTGGGTTTATCACCGTCTGAGTTAGAGTTTAATTATAGTGAACGGGGAAAGCCACAATTAAAGACAAATTCAACAGGAATTGAGTTTAATGTGTCTCATTCTGAGGATAAAGCATTATTTGCGATCGCTCTCAACCGTCGAGTGGGAATTGATATTGAGTTGATTCGCCCGATGGAGGTTTTGCAATTAGCAAAGCGGTTTTTTAGGGAGTCAGAATATTTGTTTTTAAGGGCTTTAGAGGATCGGGAACAAATTCGGGGATTTTTTCAGTTGTGGACGGCAAAAGAAGCCTATGTCAAAGCAACAGGAGAAGGGTTAGCCGGGTTAGAAACGGTGGAAATTTCGTTACCAAAGTTAGAATCTGCGGAAAACTTAGCAGTTCAGGGTCAGGGTTGTCGTTGGATGCTGCACTCTCTAGATTTGGGTAATAACTATTGTGCGGCGATCGCAGTGGAGGGGAAGGAATATAAAATAAAGTGTTGGCAATTTCGATTAGGTTCATAATCAACCTCTTAGCCTCTCATCCGATTAGCCACTAACCCTAAAACGGAATTGCTCAGGTTAAGTTCTTCGAGAGATTTGAGGACGGTAGAACGGTTGGTTTTTTTGATGCCAACAACTAAAATAATACCATCAGTTTGAGCGGCGATTAAACTGGTATCAGCTAGACCTGTAACCGCAGGAGTATCATAAATAACGAGATCGAAAAAGGCGCGAAATTGTTCCATCAAGTATTGTCTTTTTTTAGCCGAGAGAACTTGGACAGGATCGGGGGGAATTTGTCCGGCAGTGAGGACGAATAGGTTATCATCTTGAGGCGATCGCTGGATGGCATCGTTTAAACTGAGATCGCTGGTAATGGCATCTCGAAAGCCTCTGAGGTTAGGTAAACCGAGTTTTTGATGAATTTGAGGGTTGCGTAAATCGGCATCAACCAGGAGGACACGCTGACCCATAAAAGCGGCTGTTTGAGCCAGATGAATAGCAATGGTTGATTTACCATCTCCGAGAGTAGCAGAACTAATTGTTAACGTGTTTAAGGATTTGTTAGAACTCAGTAAACAGATATTTGCATATAGAGAGCGAAAGGCTTCAGAAACAGGAGAACCTGTCTGATATTGATCAACTTGCCCGTTTTTTATTGGCCAATGAGAATCGCTAACCGCAGTTAAACTGGTGACTGAACCAATGGGAATAAAGGTTTGAGATTTTTTAGCGACTTTTTTGAGTTTTTTGGAGAGGGGAATTACACCCAATATCGGTAATTTGGTTGTCGATTTAATTTCGTCAGGGTGATGAAATACTTCAATTAAAATATCGATAATAAATCCAATACCTACCCCGAGTAAAAAGCTAAGAATTACAATAATCGCTAAATTTTTCTTGGTTTGAACAATGGTAGTGGGTAGAATATTACCGTTGCTATCAATAGGCAAATTCGGGGGAGCAATGAGTTGCCACGGCGTTTGCTGTTGAGCGGCGTTAACTCGGAGGGCTTCTCGTTTTTTTAAAAAATCGTTGAGTGTTTCTTGAACAATTTGTAGTTCTTGATCTAAGGAATCATACTGTTGTCTTAAGCGGGGAATTTCTCTGAGTTGTTGTTCAAAATTTTCGATAGTTTGTTCATAGGATTTTTCTTTTTCTGTTAAAACTTCAACTTGATTAGCAATATTTTGAACGACTCGTTCTGCTTCTCGGCTTAAAATCTGCAATACATTATCATGCTTTTCCCGTAGAGCCTGCATCGGAAAACTATCTTCTCGCAGTCTTCCAGCTTCAACTGCCATTTGACTTTCGAGTTCTTGATATTGCCGAATGAGTGAATTATAAGACTGAGAATGATTTCCTAAAATTCCCACATAATCTTGTTCAAGCCATTGTTGTTGTAAGAGCAAATAGATTTCTCTAGCTTCAGAAAGTTCGGCTTTAGTATTGGCGAGTTCAAGCTGAATGGGTCGAACTTCAGCAGAGATTTTGGAAACCGCTGTCTCCGGATCTACAAAATTATACTTTTGTTGAAATTGTTGTTTTTCACTTTGTAAAATTTTAAATCTAGATCGTAAGCCGGGAAGTTGTTCATTAATAAAGTCAATGCCTTGATTAAGACTTTGAAGTCGTTCCTGACGACTATAATTGAGGTAAGTCTCAGAAACCGCATTGAGGACAGACATTATTTTTGTCGGATCTAAATCTTGATAGCTAACTTTAATAATCCTTGTCCCTTGCTCTTTACCATCTAAATCGTATTTAATTCGTTCAATTTCCAGTTTACTGACAATTGAAGATCGATTCAGATCTGGATATTGCTGAAGAAGTTTTTCAAAGACGGGTTCCATTAGTTGTGGACTGCGAAGAACTCGAATTAAACTTTCGTAATCAACCAGACTATTTTCAACTTTGATTCTTTGAATATCTGTATTTTCAGATTGAGCCAGTAAATATTGTCTAGCGAACTGACCTTCTACCGTAACAGGTTCGATTAAAATCTGAAATCCTCCCCGATACTCAGGCTCAATTTTTCGAGACTTCAAGACCACAATACTCCCAAAAAGTCCGCTTAAAATTATCCCCACAATAATCATAATTGGCGCTCGACGAAAAATGACTGTAAATAGCCAACCTAGATTTAATTTTTCTTCTTCTGTTTCTTCAGCTTGAGGTCTAGAATTGTCTGATAAGGGTTGAAATTGTTGGGAGTAGCGATGGGTAGAAAATCGTTGTTGAAAATCTCGTTCAGTATCCATAGGGGTTTCTCTAGATTTTTGGGCTAGCGACAATTGATAGAAAGATCAATGCTAATCATCATCAATAATATCGAGACTGTCTAATATGAGAAAAATGCGAGTGGGGATGACCAGTCCATTACCAATAGCATTAACCGGATGACTAATCGCAAGTCCCCAATCGGAAAAACGAGTGACACCGGATCGCTGAACTACAATGATGTCGTTTTCGCGGAGTAAGGGATTGGTCTGTTCATTTAGGGTTTGAGAATAGTCAACTTCTATTTTACGTTGAGAAACAGTGCCATCGGGGTTGAGGCGGATCAACTCGACGAATTTTTGATTGGCTCTACGGTTAACCCCCCCGGCGGCGAGCAGGGCTTGGTTTAAGGTCGTATCGATGGGAACTTCAAGCGCGACAGAATTTTGATTTCCAACTTCTCCAACCACGGTGACTTGGATGCTGGGGTTCGAGAAGCTTGCTTTTGCTAAAGAGGAGAGTTCACCCGGATTGACAGCAGTGACAGTGGGGATGATGATGGTATCTCCATCTTGCAAGAGTGGATCTTTATTGACATCTCCGGTTTGCAAAAGTTCCCAAAGATTAACGGGGATGATTTGTTCGGTGTTATTTCGGGTAATTCGATGAATCTCGACTTGATGGACATTGGCTTGGGCGGTAATTCCTCCGGCTTCTCCCAGGGCAGAGGTAACGGTCGGACGTCCACCGAGTCGCAGTTCTGTTCGGGTTGAACCGCCAATTAAGACGTAAGTTCCTGGACGTTGAACAGCGCCAACAATGGTAACGTTGACCGGATTATCAAGCTCTGTTGCTAAGTTTGTATTGCTGAGTTGGCGAACTTCGGCGGGATTAACGTCGGTTGTACTCGGAATATAAATCGTGTCTCCGTCTCGCAGAGAAATATTTTCGCTAAAATTACCGTTTTCAAAAAAATCCCATAGGTTTAAATTGATCATCTGCTCTGAACCCGAGGGTTGAGGTCTGCGAAGTACAACTTGACGTACATCGGCGGCTATGGTTACTCCTCCGGCTTTCTTGATAGCATCTATAATTGTGGGGTATTGGAGTTCCGGTGTGCGAGATTCGGGATCGTATAACGACAGAGAATAAAATCCAGGACGAAAAACCTCTCCTGCAATTTCAATCCGCATTGGACGAGCATCTAGCAGGTTGAGGGTGACGACAGGACGTTTAAGAATAGAATTATATTGAGCAGAAATTTCGGCACGGGCTTGTTCGAGCGTTAAACCTTGAACGACAATAGAACCCACGACGGGTAAATTGATGGTTCCATTAATGAGAACTTGAGTTTCTTTAACGCTGTATTCAGGGGCATCAAAAATATCTACAGAAAGCCGATCGCCAGGGCCAAGTATATAGGAGGTGACTAGGTTTTCGGCTCTAGTGGATTGAGTAGCTGTCGGTTGGGATCGAACAGAAGGCTGTTGAGCTAAACTATCAGGTGTGTTGGCAACCCAGAGGATACTATACAAGCTTAGATTGGCAATCCCTAGCGTCACTGAGATGAAATGGTGTTTCAAGAAACCAAATGACATACTTTGTGGGAAATTTTAGGGTTCAGACTATTTTTTTATTATGATTAAAATTATAACATTTTGCTAGAATTCAGTATTAATTCTAAATGTTTTGAACATTCGGTAAGACGTTCAAGTCTTAACAAAAATTTAGAATTAACTTGAAAAATTTATAGCATTTTGAAGTCTAGGCTTGAGTTGATTGTAGATCCAAGGAATTCAATTATTATTTTTGTTAGTCAACAATTAAGTTTATGAAGGATACAATTAAAAGCTTATTGTCAATGGTTCCATTATTTGCACTGGTGCCTCTAGTTTTCGGAATCATTGTTATTTTGATTGTTTTTCATTTGGCGGGTGAAAACCCAAAATTTGCTTTAACTTTAGAGAGAATCATTGTTTTTTATTTCTTCGTAATGATTCCGAATTTAACACCTTATCCTTTATACAATCTTCATCCTACTTATTTTACAACTCCTGATGTTCCTCCGCCTTGGAAAGTTATTCAAATTCTTCTATATGGAATTATATCTTTTATTTTAATCTCAAGATTTAGATATATTTTTAGAGCGATTATTGCTATTTTTAAAGATATTGGATTAGGTCTATTACTATTTTTGATTGCTTTTTCTTTCCTCTGGTCTGCTACTCCTGATTTTACATTGACTGCGAGCTTAAGTTTACTAGGGCCTAGTTTATTTGCTGCTTATATTGCTAAACAGTATAACTGGCAAGAACTCTCTTGGTTTATTCGATGGAGTACATCCACTTTAGCTTTGTTAAGTTTCTATTATGCCCAATTTAAACCGGATATTGGAGTTCATTCTAAAGGATGGATGGGAGTGACTGCTCACCCAAATATTATTGCACCTATTTTAGCGATTAATATTGTTCTCTGGACGGCTCATGCGATCGCCAATCCTAAAGACATAAAAATTGCTATTGTGACTATTTTGTTTTCTCTTTATGTCCGTCAACAAACTAATTCATCGACCAGTATTGTCGTTTTATTTCTATTGATGTGTTTATTAATGATTCTACAATTTTTTAAAAGTTTAAACTATCAACAAGCGTTAACAGGGTTTATTTTGTTTTTAGTCGTTGCGATGGGTTTAACTATTGTTGTCAGCAGTAATTTTGAGTATGTTATTGTTGATGTTCTCGGAAAAGATATGACACTAACTGGACGAGTTCCGGTCTGGAATCTTGTATTAGAAAAAGCAGTGTCTCAGCGTCCCCTCCTGGGTTTTGGATATTATGGATTTTGGCAAAAATCGAGAGGAGAGGATGATCCCTCTCGTTATATTATTACAGACAATGGCTTTCGTCCTCGTCATGCTCATCAAGGTTTTTTAGATTTAGCCGTGGACTTGGGTTTAATTGGATTAAGTTTCTTTTTCCTGTCAATCTGTCGGTATATTGCCTTCGGGGTGAAATATTTAATTACTGATTCTAAGATTGAGTCTACTTTTCCTTTGTTATTTTTGACGTTTTTAATCATTTTAAACCTCTCAGAATCTTTTTTACTCAAACCCTCTCATGTTTGGGTTTACTATGTGATTAGTTCGGTGCGATTAAGTCTAGATACTGAAAAAAAATCTCTCTAAATTAGCGATTTAATCAATTTTATGAAGGTAAATTTTTTCGTATATCCCTGAATTCTATGGGAAAACTTATCGGGTATAAGTTGTTGTTAATATTGAGTGATAATAATCGTTTTATTCTGTAAAATATCTTAACATAAGAGGTCACGTAAAAGTCCAACTCTATTTATTCTATCTTAAGTTTAAAAGACAAGCAAACTCAAGACATCGTGATATAGTATTGACAGCAAAAGTAGTGGGATAAGAGGTATAACTTTGCCGGACTCCAAACCCAAAACTCCTGCTAGCACCAATCCTGAACGGTTCTTTCACACCGATCATCTCAAAGCCGATCTCAGAGGGCATTCGATTCGCGGAGGTGCGATTACAATTTTGGCTCAAGTTAGCAAATTAATCATGCAATTTGGGTCGATTGTTGTTATTGCTCGTTTTCTAGAACCCGAAGACTATGGCTTAATCGGAATGGTGACTGTCATTACAGGTTTTATTTCTATTTTTAAGGACTTAGGCTTGTCAATGGCCACTGTACAACGAGAACAAATTACTCACGCTCAAGTTAGTACCTTATTTTGGATTAATCTCGTAATTAGCGGTGCAATTATGGCGCTGACTATGGCTTTAGCACCGGGTATTGCTTGGTTTTACGGCGAACCCCGTTTAATTGGAATTACATTAGCGCTAGCGAGTGGTTTTATTTTCGGAGGACTCACGGTTCAACATCAAGCGTTGCTGAAGCGACAAATGCGATTGGGTCTGTTGGCAATTATAGATATTGTCTCCATGATTACAAGCATTAGTATTGCCGTGACGTTAGCCATTTTGGGTAGGGGTTATTGGGCATTAGTCGCGATGCAACTCGTAATGGTGATTATTAATTGTATTGGAGTCTGGGTGAGTTGCGGTTGGCGTCCAGGATGGCCGAAGTTTGACGAGGAGGTTGCTCCAATGCTCGCTTTTGGAGGATGGAATACGGGTTTCACCGTTGTTAATTATTTTACTCGTAACCTCGATAATTTGCTGATTGGGAAGTTTTGGGGTGCAGATCAATTGGGACTCTACGCCCAAGCTTATAAATTGTTAGTTTTACCTTTACAACAGATTAACTTTCCGCTCTCAACAGTTGCTTTACCGGGTTTATGCAGTGTACAGTCTGATCCCGAACGATATCGATCTTACTATGGCAAAGCTATTGAATTAATGGTTATGCTGGGAATGCCTGTTTCAGTTTATATGGCTGTAGATGCTGATCGATTAATCATTAATTTATTGGGATCTCAATGGAGTGAGGCAGTCATTTTATTTCGATTGCTTTCACCTGTGGCTTTTATTAGCACATTTAACGTCGCAACCGGATGGGTATTTATTTCTATGGGACGAGCAGATCGTCAATTTCGCTGGAATATATTTGCTTCTATAATTGCAGTGATTGGATTTTTAATTGGGGTGCGTTGGGGTGCATTGGGAGTCGCTATTGCAGGTAGTATTACCTTCTGTGGTTTGCGTTATCCGGGTATTGTTTATTGCTTTCAATCTTCTCCAGTGACTCCAGAATTATTGATGAAGATTTTATGGAAACCCGCAGTTGCTTCTTGCGTTGCAGGAGGACTGCTTTGGCTTGCTGATCAAGCGATATCCTGGAGTATTAATCCTTTTGTTGAAATTGCCCTTAATTGTGTATTTTATGCCTTTTGCTATCTGGTATGCTGGTGTATTTTACCCAATGGCAAACAGACCTTAAAAAAAGTATTGCAACTGCTCAAAGAGTTGCTAAATAAACCTAAAAAGGTGGGATAAAAAATGTCTAAAATTTATTCTTTTGTACCGAACTTTATTCAACCTATCTATCAAAAAATACGAGGTTTTCGTTATCAAGTTGAGGAGGAGTTTAAAAAACTAACAACTCCAGTTCATCCCCATCCTATTTTGATATTAGGAAACCAAAAGTCCGGAACTTCAGCGATTGCTGCTTTATTAGCAGAAAACACAAAATTATCAGTAACAATTGATATCACTCAAGAAGTTGATCACCCTATTTATCATCATGTAATTTCAGGAAAGTTATCGTTTGATGAATATATTCAACGTCACAAACTTTATTTTTCTAAAGCCATTATCAAAGAACCTAATCTGACGTTATTCTACAATCAATTGATTGACTATTTCCCTAACTCTCAATTTATTTTTATTATTCGTGATCCGAGAGATAATATCAGAAGTATTTTGAATCGCTTAAATTTACCAGGAGATCTTAATGAAATTCAACCTGAACAGAGGCAAATGATGAGTCAATCTTGGCAATTAATTATCGATAATTTTGGTTTAAATATTCCCGGTTCAAATTATATTGAAAAGATGGCTTATCGATGGGACTATATGGCTAATCTTTATTCAAACAACTCCGAAAATATGATTTTAATTCGTTATGAAGATTTTATTCAAGATAAAGTTGGTCAAATTGAAAGACTTGCTCAAAAGTTAGGACTCAAGCCAATCAATGATATCTCTGATAAAGTTAATATTCAGTTTCAAGGACGAGGAGATAGAAATGTAAAATGGCAAGATTTCTTTGAAAAAGATAACTTAAATAAAATTGAATCAATTTGTATTGAAAACATGAAAAAATTCAATTACTTGATTTAACAAAAGATTAAATAGACACTTTTTAACAGGAGAAAAAAATATGAGAATTGCCTTTATCATTGGAAGATTTCCTTCATTTTCTGAAACCTTTATTCTCAATCAAATTACAGGTTTAATTGATCGTGGACATCAAGTAGATATTTATGCAGATTATCCAAAGGAGCAAAATAAGTTTCACGCTGATATTGAAAAGTATCACTTATTTGAACACACTTACTATCGACCCCAGTGGAGCCATCCTCGAACAAAAGCTCTATTCAAAGGCTTAGGATTATTTCTGCAAAATTTTCCTAAAGCTCCACTTACTTTGTTACGTTCCTTGAATATTTTTCAATATCAAAAAGAAGCTTTATCCTTACGATTACTGTATGGAGCAATTCCAATCTTGAGCAAAAAACCTTATGATATTATTCACTGTCACTTTGGTCAATTTGGTCAAAAGGGGATAGCTCTCCGACAAATTGGAGCAATTCAGGGGAAGTTAATTACTTCATTTCATGGGGGTGATATTAACTCATCAGCTTGGTATTCTAGTGAAGGAACTTATCAAGAACTTTTTCACCTTGGCGATCAATTTACTGTGAATTCAAATTTTACGGCTGATCGAGTCATTGCGTTAGGGTGTCCACCCGAGAAAATTGTTAAACTTCCGATGGGATTGAATTTATCTCTTTATCAGTTTAAAGCTCGTTATCTACAAGCCAATGAACCTGTTGAAATTCTGACGGTGGCTCGATTAGTTGAGAAAAAAGGAATCGAATATTCAATCAGAGCTGTTGCTCAAGTTTTAAAACAATATCCTAACTTAATTTATCGCATTGTTGGCGATGGAGTTTTACGAGATTCTCTTGAACAACTCATTCAAGAACTGGATGTTTCTAAAAACGTTAAAATCTTAGGATGGATGACTCAAGAAGAAGTTCGTCAGCTTTATACAGACTCTCACATTTTTATTCTTTCGAGTGTGACAGCTACAGATGGAGACAAAGAAGGTCAAGGTTTAGTTTTACAAGAAGCTCAAGCAATGGGTTTACCTGTTTTATCAACCATTCATAATGGTATTCCTGATGGAGTTTTAGATGGAAAATCAGGCTTTTTAGTTCCTGAAAAAGATGTTGATGCTTTAGCCGAAAAATTAACCGATTTAATCAGAAATCCAGAACAATGGTTAGAAATGGGTCGAGTAGGTCGAGCTTTTATAGAAGAAAATTATGATATTAATAAACTGAATGATCAACTGGTTAATATTTATTCTAAGTTAATCGTTAAAAATATCAAAACATAAATCCATCAATAAAGTTGACTCTAACTTAAAACTAACTATCAAAAAGATTGATATAAAATTGACATGAATAAGCCAGTTGTTTTTTTAATTTTTAACCGACCCGAATTAACAGCAAAAGTATTTGAAGTCATTCGTCAAGCCCAGCCCTCAATATTGCTTGTTATTGCAGATGGCCCTCGTTCTGACCGACCCGAAGAAGCTGAAAAATGTCAACAAACTCGCGCTATTATTAATCAAGTTGACTGGAATTGTGAGGTGTTAACTAACTACTCTGATATAAATTTAGGTTGTGCAGAGCGAGTTTCTAGTGGTTTAAACTGGGTATTTGAGAAAGTTGATTCAGCCATTATTTTAGAAGATGACTGTCTACCTGATCCTACTTTTTTTGATTATTGTGAACAATTATTAGACTATTATCAACAAGATCAACGAGTAATGTCAATTGCTGGAACTAATTTTCAATTCGGACATCAACGCAGTGAATACAGCTATTATTACTCCGGTTTCCATGACTGTTGGGGATGGGCAACTTGGCGGCGAGCTTGGCAATATTTTGACTTTGAGATGAAGCTTTGGCCGACTTTTAGAGAGAGTCAGTTTCTTCAGTATAAACTCTCAAATTCACGAGCTATTCAATATTGGCGACGACTTTTTCAAGCAACTTATGAAGGAAAAAAAGATAGTTGGTTTTATCGATGGTTATTTTCTTGTTGGATACAGAATGGTTTAGGAATTATGCCAAGTGTAAATTTAGTTTCCAATCAAGGTTTTAGTTTATCAGCTTCTTCAAATACGACAGCCGAAGCTCAAAAGATTTCTTATGCTAATATGTCGATAGAACCGATAAATTTTCCCTTAAATCATCCTCCATTTATGGTACAAAATTGGGATGCCGACTTTTATACTCAAGAAAATCGTTTCTCTCCTAGCCTTTTGAAACGATTTCAGCGCAAGTTAAACAATATTTTGATAAAATAGATTGAGGTTATTGTCAAATTCAATGTTAGGAGTTTTATGATGCTATTAATATGGATTCAAACTCTAAAGTCAGCAACTAAAAATCCTTTTACTGATTACTTATCTTATCTCGTAAATTGGTGGAAAAATCAACTGAAATACAAAAAATTAGAACAGGGATATTACTCAAAACTCCATAACACTACAGTTGGAAATTATGTAAAATTGTATGAAAATATTATGATTTTAAATTCTGAGATTGGCTCTTACACTTATATTTTATCAAATACTCGTATTTCTAGAGTAAATATTGGTAATTTTTGTTGTATAGGAGCCAACTGTATTATTGGTTTTGGCATTCATCCCACAACAGAGTTTGTTTCAACTCATCCTATTTTTTACTCAACTTTAAAACAAAATGGAATCACATTTTCTGATCAAGACTATTTTGAAGAACGAAAAGAAATTAAAATTGGGAATGATGTATGGATTGGAGCAAATGTTACTATTTTAGATGGTGTAACAATTGGAGATGGAGCAGTCATTGCAGCCGGAGCTGTTGTTAATAAGGACGTTCCCGCTTATGCCATCGTCGGAGGAGTTCCCGCCAAACTGATTCGATATCGATTTGATGAAGAAACAATTAAATTTTTACTAATGTTTCAATGGTGGAGTAAAGATGAAGAATGGTTAAGACATAATTTTAAAGATTTTCACAAAATTAATACCTTAAAACAAAAGTATGCTACAACAGAGTCAGTGCATCCAAATGGCACAACATGAAAAAAATCCTACTCTCAGCTTATGCCTGTCAACCCAATAAAGGTTCAGAACTTGGTTTTGGTTGGAATTGGGCTTGGAACTTAGCACAATTAGGTCACGAAGTTTGGGTTTTAACTCGTTCTCATGCGGAAAGTCAAGCCGCTTGGGAAGATGTTTTAGCAACTAAACCTCAGCCCAACTTACACTTTGTTGCTGTTGATATTCCTAACTATTTTAAACCTTATCTCAAAGGAAAAATAGGAGTCTATCTACACTATTTTATTTGGCAAATACAGGCTTATACTGTTGCTTTAGAACTCGATAAAAAGCACAATTTTGATCTGATTCATCATGTAACTTGGGGGAGTTTAACGGCAGGTTCTTGGCTTTGGCGTCTCAATAAACCCTTTATATTTGGACCCGTTGGAGGAGGGCAAATTGCACCACCCGCTTTCAAAAGTTACTTTTTAGATCAATGGCGCAGTGAAGCGTTTCGTTCTTTTGCGAATACTCAATTACTCTCTTTGAATTTAATTGCTCGTCAAACGGTTAGTCATGCCGATTTGATCTTAGTTACCAATCAAGAGACAGGACATTTAGCTAAACGTTTAGGAGCTTCTTGGGTAAAATTGTTTTTAGATACTGGATTAGAAGAAAACTTTTTTCCGGGTTCTCCTCCAACTCGAAGTCAAACTCAGGCTTTAAAGTTACTCTGGGTTGGTCGTTTATTTCATCGAAAAGGTTTACTCTTAGCCCTAGAAGCGATCTCAAAAGTAAAAACAGAAATCCCTATTCAACTCACAATTGTAGGCGGAGGTTCTCTGAGTCAATATATCCCACAATGGTTAGAAAAATTAGAAATTGAAAGCAAAGTTGAAGTGAAAGGTCAAATTCCTTGGACAGAAGTTAAACAGGAGTATTTAACTAATGATGTATTTTTATTTACCAGCTTAAGAGATTCATTTGGCTCACAATTAATGGAAGCAATGGCTTATGCTTTACCTCTGATTGTTCTTAACCATCAAGGTGCCGGAGATTTAGTTCCAGATACAGCCGGAATTAAAGTTCCTGTAACAAAACCGAGTGAAACCGTAGCCTTATTCGCTTTAGCAATTGAATCGATGTCTCAACATCCTCAAAAACGATGGGAAATGGGTCAACAAGGCTATGAGTTTGCTCAACAGCAACTCTGGTCAAAAAAGGCAATTGATATCGACAATTACTATCATCGTATACTTAATTCAAAAAAGCATTAAAATCTGTAAATGTCAACTATTTTGAGAGTAATTAAATAATGTATATTAACTCATCAAGTTCAAAAAAAAGTGATAAAAAACTAATAATATGGAATTTAGTTTTAACAGGTCACTATTCCAACTATCTTCAATACTTAATTGAATACCTCTCTAAAAATAATATTCAAGATCAGATTTATGTCATAGTTTGTAAAGAATTTATTGATCAACATAAAGAAGTTGTTAGTTTAGCCTCAAAACTCCTAAATAACAAATTAGAATTTATAACCATCAAACCAGAAGAAAAAGCGATTTTAAAGTCAACTCAGTCTAAAATTGGGCGTTTTGTCCGAGATTTTCAGGAATTTCGGTTATTCTGTCGATATGCAAAATCTTTATCAGCAACTCATGGTTTGATGATGATCGCTGATCGTTATCTATTACCCATAGCTTTAGAAGGTTATAAATTACCTTGTCCTCTATCTGGAATTTATTATAGACCCTCATTTCACTATTCTCAGTTTTCTCATTATCAACCGACATCAAAAGAACGAATTCAACATTTACGAGAAAAGATAATTCTGAGTCGTGTTATGCGACAATCAAAAGTGAAAAGTTTATTTGTACTTGATCCATTTGTCGTCAATGATTTGAATCACAATCTAAATTGTGCAACCGCTGTCTATATGCCTGATCCGGTAAAAACTTATAATTTATCTGAATTAGATATCAAAAAATTTACACAAACTTTTGATCTCGATATTCAGCAAAAAAAGTTTTTATTATTAGGAAGTTTGGGAGAGCGTCGAGGAATTTATCAGCTTCTAGATGCAATCTCTCTGCTTCCTGATAATCTGTGTCAAAAGTTATGTTTAATTTTGGTTGGACAAATTATTCCGAACGATCAAGAAACCGTCAAGGCTAAAATTACACAAGTTTCTCAAACAAAATCAGTAAAAATTATTTGTAACTTTGAGTTTGTTTCTGAACAAGATGTTCATCGTTATTTTCATGGAGCAGATGTGATTTTATCTCCTCATCAAAAACATATTGGGATGAGTGGAACACTCGTATTAGCAGCCGCCGCTCAAAAACCTGTTCTGAGTTCAAACTATGGTTTAATGGGAAAACTTGTTCAACACTATAATTTTGGTTTAACGGTTGACTCCACAAAACCCGAGGAAATTGCTCAGGGTTTAACTCGATTTTTACAAGAACCTGAAACTGTATTATGCGATCACAGTCAAATGAAAAAGTTTGCTGAACAAAATTCAGCCGATGAATTTGCTCGTGTAATTTTCAATCATATTTAGTTGAGTCAATTTCTGATGAAACACGTTTTAATTGTTCAAACTCTCGTTAAACAATATCGGGTTTCCTTCTTTGAAAAGCTCTATCAAGCTCTTTATTTAGAAGGAATAAAACTAACAGTTGCTTACGGAGATCCAACTCAAAAAGAATTACAAAAGTCAGATAATGTTGAATTAAATTCAGAGGTTGGACTGCAAGTCAAAAATTATTGGTTTTTTAAAGATAAAATATTATATCAACCTTTAGAGCCAGAAATTAAACGAGCCGATTTAATCATTGTTGAGCAAGCAAGCCGCCATATTATTAATTATATTTTGTTAGTTTTATCCGCTTTTCAACTCAAAAAAGTTGCTTTTTGGGGTCACGGTTGGGATCGACAAGCAGAACAGGCAAACTTTCAAGAATGGGTCAAACTAAAAGTTATTAACCGTGTTGATTGGTGGTTTGCTTATACCGAAGGAACCGCTCAATATTTAAGAGAGCATCATGTTCCTCAAAATACAATTACAGTGGTTCAAAACTCTATAGATACTCAAGAATTTAAACAAGATATTCTAAGTATTAGAAGTGATGAAATTACTGCGATTAAAACTCAATATCATCTCAAAGACAAAGATAAAATAGGATTATTTTGTGGAGGATTGTATTCTAATAAGCATTGGAAATTCTTAATTGAATCTGCCCAAATCATTCAGAAAGAAATTCCTAATTTTAAACTATTTATTCTTGGAGATGGCCCGGATCGCGAACAACTTGAAAACAAAGTGAGTCCGTATTCTTGGATTTATTATGTTGGTTCTCAGTTTGATCGACAAAAAGCACTGTACTTTAGTTTAGCAGATGTTTTTTTAATTCCGGGTTTAGTCGGTTTAGCCATTTTAGATGCTTTTGTAGCGGGACTTCCTGTAATTACAACTGACTTACCTATTCATAGTCCTGAAATTGAATATCTCAATTCAGGTCTTAATGGTTTAATCACAGAACATAACTTAGAAAAGTATGCTCAGGCTGTTACAAATCTTATGAGAGATGATGATTTTTATCTACAATTAAAATCAGGTGCTTTAATGGCAGCAAAACAATATACAATAGACAAAATGGTTAACAACTTTAAGACCGGAATTGTCAAATGTTTAAGTTATTAATCTTCAATTCAGAATTTGATCTCAATCTCAAAAAAGATAGAGGATAGTATATGCACATCCTGATTTCTGCATTAAGTCGGTTTACTCAACCCACAGGTTTATGTCGAGGTGCGGCAAATTTAGCTAAATGTCTAGCCGCTTCTGAACAAGTTGAGCAAGTCACATTGGTTTTGGGAAGTTGGCAAAAAGGTTATTTTGAAGAAGATTTTCAGCTTAATTCTCCGAAAATAAACATCCTGCCAATACAGATCAAAAACAGCTCACTGAAGCGTAACTTTTGGTTTATGTTTAACCTGCCAAAACTGATCAAAAAACTTCAGCCGGATATTGCTCATTTTTCCTTTCCTATTCCCTTTTTAAACTCTTTATTTTCTGTTCCTATACTTTCAACAATTCATGATTTTTATCCCTATGAAAAACCCGAAAACTTTGGATTTCCAAATTATTTATTTAATCAACTATTTACTTATATGGCAATTCAAAATAGTGATGGAATTGTCTGTGTTTCCCAAGACACTTTAGACCGACTCAAGTATTACTTTCCGAAAGTCTACGCTAAAGGCAATAGTCGTGTTGTTTATAATTATGTTGACTTTGAACAGACTCAACCTAAACTTCCGCATCAGCTTAATTTAGAAACAACTCCCTTTATCTTAAGTGTGGCTCAACATCGGAAAAATAAAAATTTAGATTTATTGATTGCAGCTTACGCTAAACTTATAGAACAACATAAAATTGATCCATCAACTCAACTTATTTTTGTGGGGAGTACAGGCCCAGAAACAGGAAACTTAATTGAACTAATTCATAAAAAATCGCTCGCAGATCGGGTTTTTCTGACTTCATCAATTGATGATCAACAGTTATGCTGGCTCTATCAACATTGTGATCTGATGGTTTGTCCTTCCTCAACAGAAGGGTTCTGCTTACCTCTTGCAGAGGCTCTCTATTTTTCTGCTCGTGTAGTTTGTTCTGATATCCCTATTTTCCGAGAAGTTGGGGCTTCTGACTGCTTTTATTTTGACTTAAAACAGAATCCGGTTCAAAACCTTTCTCAAGCGATTGTAGATGCTTTAAAGCAATCCGATCCTCAACTCAAAACAGAGCCGTTTCGTTTCTCAAAAACCACTGCAATGAAACAATATTTGGAGTTTTACTCAAGTTTATCATTAGGAGATTGATATGAACACAATAACTAAAGATGTTCTCAATACTACTTTAGATATTTTGCCTAACTCGGTTCAACGTTATCTCAAATATTTATATTATGAGCTAAAAGGTGGAGAGCCAGAGTTGAAGCTTTTACCTCAGCTTTGCGATCGCCAAAAGCTGTCTTTAGATGTCGGAGCAAATCGAGGAATGTATACCTTGTATTTGCAGAGTTTATCTCAGGAAGTGATTTGTTTTGAACCCAATCCCAATTTAAGTCATTATCTTGAACAACTATTCACCAAACAAAATGTTTCAGTAATCAATTGTGGACTAGGAGATTGCCATACTCAGATGGAATTGAATATTCCTTACGTTGGGAATCGAGAGTTACATGGATGGGGAAGCTTGAGAAAAGATTTTCAAAATTCTACCTGGAAAGAACAAGAAATTACTGACATCAAAACTTTCAATATTGAGATCAATAAATTAGACGACTTCCAATTTAAAAACGTAGGATTTATAAAAATCGATGTAGAAGGATTTGAATCTCAAGTGATTCAAGGGGCAATGCAAACCCTTAAAACCAACAAACCCAATTTAATTATAGAAATTGAACAAAGACATAATGAAATTCAGATTGAAGAAATCTTTCAAAAAATTTTACAACTCGGCTATTTTGGATATTTTTTGTTTGAAAGGAAACTTCACAATCTTGAAATCTTTAATCCCGCCTCAATGCAAGCATCAGAAAATACAGACGGTCGAGGACAATATATCTGTAACTTTATCTTTTCTCCACAGCCCTTAAATTAGCCTTTCAAACTAAGGAAGACAAAAAAAGAGAGGCTGTAGCAGTATTTCAACTCAACTACAAACCTCTCAAACAACGATAAACTTTGGTATTAGTCCATCACTTCAAAGGATTGAACTTCCAACACCGGGCCAATCATTGCCGTCGTCATCACATCTTCTCGAACTTCACCATTTACCTCAACTTTTAAGCCTTTCTTTTTGAGGTCAGAGGGTGCATCTTTCAGTTCGTAGGTTTTGTTATCCGTCACCAATGCCCAAGTGCCAGTTCCAAAACCTTTGTGTTCAATTTTGCCTTGAACTTTCATGTTTATACCGTCCTTGTTTCAGCTTTCAGGGCGAGAGTTGCCAACCCTAAACAGAGTAAAGCATTAACTCCGAGGAAACCTTGGGCTAGTATTCCTGAACCCAATCCCCAAACCGCAGGAGAAATAACTGCCGAAACCGTTAAACAACTTGCCACCCCGATAGTCGTACCAATGGCAATCCATTTCCAAGTCGAATGTCCGAGGAACAAAACAACTAAAATCGCCGGAATTAACACACTGGCAAAAATCGGGTTTAATAAACTATTTCCAGCGATCGCATTTCCGAGTTCTGGAACCGAACTTCCCATCATTCGCATCGGCCATTGAGGAAGGTCAAAAATATAGAACCCTCGCAGGAAAAACAAACCACTACTCCCGGCAACCAAACCACTCATCATGGAAAAACTCCATTGGAAGGGGAAATAATTTCGCAGGAACCAAGCCAAAAGATAGGAACCCACAACCATACCAAGTTTGGGTAACAACGCCACAGCGCCGCCATCAATCCAAAAACGGGGATTGAGATAACCACTATCGCGCAACCAGCGGAAAAAGTCCCGGAAAGTAATCTGTCCTTTCAAAGCCAGTTGTACCGCACTTCCCGCATCCACATGACCAGCCCCAAAATGGTTGAGGGGGTCTTCTTCTACCTTGCGGGCGGATTCTTTGATAACACGGGCGACATCTTCAGGTTCAGTGATACCCGAGGCTTTCACTAACGCAGCAATTGCCGCCACGTGAGGGGATGCCATACTCGTTCCCTGGAAAGCAGCAAACGTCGATCCACCTGTTTCGGGATCAATCGTTTCTTGGAGAATACCGCCTGCTGTATTTTCACCGACCGTTAACCCACCGGGGGCAGCAATATCAACCCCGGCACCAAAGTTAGAATAAGGCGTTTTATTGCCAGTGGGGTCTAAAGCCGCCACTCCAATCACTTTGGGATAACGGGCCGGATATCCAGCCGCATTTTCTCCAGAGTTACCCGCTGCGGCGACAATTACAACCCCTTTGTTGTAAGCATAATTAATCGCCTCTTGCATTAACTGGCTTTCACCGCCACCCCCGAGACTCATGTTAATCACATCAGCGCCATTATCGGCGGCAAATTTAATCGCTTCAGCAATATCAGCAATCGTACCGCCACCGCCTGCACTGAGGACTTTTAACGGCATGATTTTCGCGTTGTAGGCAACTCCGGCCACACCATAACCATTATTGGTCGATTGGGCAACAGTTCCGGCAACGTGGGTACCATGACCGTTATCATCGGACGCTTCAGCGCGATCATTAACAAAATCGTAGCCGCCCACGAATTCTGTATCTTTGAGATCAGGAACTTGACTGACTCCGGTATCAATCACAGCAACGGTTACGCCTTCACCGTGCGTTTCATTCCAAGCCGTTTCCACATTAATGCTGCGGAGATTCCACTGTTGGCCGTAAAACGGATCATTGGGAATGCTGCTACTGAAAAAAGAATCCTGAGAAATATTCTTGTAGGGAGGAACAGCATCATACAGAACACCGTTGTCAAACTTCGCGCTATAGTTAGCGGAGTAGATATAGTTGGGTTCAATGTATTCTGTGTTTTTACCTAGAGACTTTCTCAAGGATTTGAGCAGTTGTTTGTCACCTCGAACAATATAAATATTGTCTTCGGGGGAAAATTCGCTATTGAGATAGGGAATCACTTGATATTTTTGAGCGATCGCCTGAATTTGATTGGTAATCGATTGTTGCCCAATCTCTTCGCGAAAGTCTAGTACAATCGAATCATATGTGCCTTGGGCAGCCAGACCGGAAAAACCAGATACGGCCCAGCCTAGCCCAATTAAGAATAAGCACAGCAGAAAAAATCTTTTCATCATTATTCGTCGGTGCGTTGTGGGTTATTCGTCGAAGGAGTCCCAGACAAATAACGTAGTTCTCCCATTGTATCTACCTGATGTGAGAAGCGAATCATGATTGAGTGCCAATTTACTCAGGGTCAGCTATGGAACGAGGTTTATTGTGGCTTCCGCTATTAATTGTTTTCTTTTGGTTAGCCTGGTCAGGTTGGAACGAATACAATAAGGTCGAAGCCTATCGGGAATGGGCGAAAGGGTTCGAGAAGGCTAAATATGATATCTATGCGATCATGGGTTTAAAAGGGACTGAACTGACTTGGGGAAAACCCACTCGAACTGGACCTACTGATCTACAAACCCTATCGTTGGAAGATGTACAATCTATTTGGCTGGTGGTTGATAATCACTCGGTGGATTTAGATTCTCCGCCGGAAACGGGTAAAGAGATCGAGTTAGAATTTCAGTTGAAACAAGAGGCCACTCCCATTCGGGTTCCGTTTACAGAAGTTCCTCTGGCTGCCCAATGGGGTAAATTTCTCCATCAACAACTCGAAAAAGTCGAAACCTCTTAAAGCAGGTAAAAATAACACCAAATTCAAAAGCCTCCTTCCGATATATCACTGGAAGAAGGCTTTCGTATTTATCCTGGCATCGAGCTATTTTCCCAGGCAGCTACCCACCAAGTATCTTCGCCGTGTCAACGTTTCACATCCGAGTTCGAGATGGATCGGTGTGGTTCCATCGAGCCATAGACACCAGAAAAGCTTTAAAATACTTTCTTAGGTCTTTTGCGTTTGAGGGTGTTTTTGTTTCCCTCGCACAATCATTTAATATAGAGCCTTTTTTAAAACTTGTCAACCCTTTTTCAAAAATTTTTTGATATTTTGGGTGAGGGTGGCTGTTTATCCCGGAGGAGAGTTATGTTTGAAAAGTTTGATTTGCCGCAACCCCCGACGTTTGAGACGATTGAAGCTGAACGTCAACACCGCAAACAACGATTAGCCGCAGCGTTACGTTTATTTGCCGATTATGGCTTTGATGAAGGCGTCGCCGGACATATTACCGCCCGTGACCCCGAATGGCCGGATTTATTTTGGGTGAACCCGTTTGGGATGTATTTTGGTCAGATTCGGGTTTCGGATTTATTATTAGTCAATCAAAAAGGGGAAGTGGTTCAAGGCGATAAACCCGTTAACGCGGCGGCGTTTGCAATACATTCCCAAATCCATCAAGCTAGACCCGATGTGGTGGCAGCAGCCCATGCTCATTCGATACATGGGAAGGCTTGGTCTTGTTTGGGGCGACGACTTGACCCCTTAACTCAAGATGCCTGTGCTTTTTATCAAGATCATGCTTTATTTGATGATTATACCGGAGTGGTGCTTGATCTCTCGGAAGGAAAACGGATTGCCCAAACGCTTGGTGAACGCAAAGCGCTTATTCTCCGTAATCATGGTTTACTCACCGTTGGTCATTCTGTTGATGAAACGGCGTGGTGGTTTATTACAATGGAACGGTCAGCCCAGGCGCAATTGATGGCAGAAGCAGCCGGGAAACCGATTTTAATTGAACCGGATGTTGCCAGTTTAACTTACAGTCAGATTGGCAGTCATTTTATGGGTTGGTTTAGTTTTCAGTCTTTGTATGACAAAATTGTTCGTCAGCAACCTGATTTGTTAGAGTAAATTTTTGAGAATTGCCAAAAATTGCAGCCAGTAGAATCCATCCCAAGGTATTGACTCGGAAATCATAAAGCGTTACATCTAATAAATTAAACAACACACAAGCCCCAAATGCAAGTCCGTAACTGAAGAAAATTAATCGGTCTTTAGGGGGAATTTTTTGTTTGATTCCAAGTTGAACAGCTTGGGCTAAAATCCAACCCACAATACTTAACAAGAGTAAAGTTGCAGGGATTCCGACTTCAGCCGTCATCATTAAAAAGAAGTTGTGGGGATGACCCATCCAAACGTTCATTTTGCTTTCGTAGAGGGCGGTAAAGTTTCGCAGTCCCCAACCTGTTAACGGTTTTTGTTGGGTGAGGTTCCAGGCGAATTTCCATTGAGTAATGCGAAGCGTTTCCACGGGACGTTCAAAGTTTTGGTCGGTCAAACGTTCCCAAAAATAAGCCGGAACAATCACTCTTAACCCTTTTTGAAACGGAGAAGGGGCAAATGCCGCCCCAAAAATTGCTGCGACTCCAGCAATCACTAATCCTAACACAATCGGCCACCCCAAATAAACCGCGTAGGCGACACTAGAAAACACCATTAATCCCCAAGCGTTGCGGGAGTTGGTAAAAATCAGGGCAATGGTTACACCGACTAAAGCGATAATTAAAACCGTTAAAAAGGAGGGTTTGGGATAGAGTTTATCTTCGGGTTTGTTTTGCCAAAACGGTAGCCGTTCTATTAATAATCCGAGTCCTAAAATAAAGACAATCAGCAGATAAACAGCTAAAATATTGGCGTACATAAACACGGAAGACATTCTATCAGGAGGGCTACCATTGAGAACAATCACCCAACCGAAAAAGCCTCTTAATTGTTCAATTCCTGACCATCCGAGAAACTGTTGACCTAAGCCTAAAATAACAACGGGAATAGAAGGAAAAATTAAAATCCAAGCAATTTGGCGGAGTTGGGTGGGAGTTTGAATTAAGGTGTTATATCCGGCAAAGACAAAAAAATAGGGTAGAAAATTAGATAATCCGATTAAAGCTTCGTTAGGATTTTGGGCTAAATTTGCCGTGATAATGAGTAACAGACTTAAAACGATTAAGGCTTGATGAACAGGTTGACTAATAATAGGTTTAAAATTTTTTATCCAAGTCACAATTGCCGCTAAAATAATTGTAATTCCACCCCAAGTCGGTAGGAGTGGAAATAGAAATAACCCGACTTGAAATAAATTCCAAGGCCCTTGAAGTTTGGGTTCAGGATGTCGCGTGAGAACAGACACAGTAGTTTGTTGTTAGGGAGGTGGGGAAGTGGGGAAGTGGGGAAGTGGGGAGGTGGGGAGGTGGGGTGCAGGGGGA
>NZ_AUZM01000016.1 GCF_000478195.2 Lyngbya aestuarii BL J
GGAACCGTTGAAAACGACGAAATTCTTGGAAATTCCAACAATAATACTCTCTTTGGAATGGGGGGAGATGACAATATTTATAGTCAAGATAGTGATGACTTAATTTTTGGAAATGAAGGAAACGACCACATCGATACAGGCTTGGGAAATGATAGCATTTATGGCGGTAAAAATAATGATGCAGTCTGGGGAAAAGAGGGAAATGATATGATTTGGGGGAATTTAGATTCAGATTCTCTCATGGGAAGTTCGGGAAATGATAGCATTTATGGCGGTCAAGAAGATGATTATATTTGGGGAGGTTTGGGAGAAGATTGGCTGTTTGGTGATATTGGAAATGATGTCGTTAGCGGGGGTGATGACAATGATAATCTGTTTGGAAATCAAGGAAATGATGAATTGTTTGGAAATGGGGGAGATGACACCATTTTTGGCGGACAAAATAATGATAGTCTTTGCGGAGGAGAGGGTGAAGATTTACTCTTGGGAAATTTGGGTGAGGATTTGATTTTAGGAGATACGGGCAATGATACAATGTATGGAGGTCAGGCTAATGATACGTTAGTTGGTGGAGAGGGTAACGATTTTATTAGTGGTGATTTGGGAAATGATACCCTCGTCGGTGAAAGCGGAAGCGATACTTTTGTCATTGGTTCTGGAAGCGATCTTTTACTTGACTTTGAGAACGGAACTGATAAACTATTATTAGCCCAAGAATTAACTTTTGAACAGTTGGCGATCGCTCAAGATACAAATTCAACTGTTATTCGTATCGCCAATACCAACGAATTAATTGCTACGTTAAACGGGGTTGATGCTGCTGTTATCAGTGCAGATGATTTTGTAACTTTGTAATCGATTAAACTCGGTTCAATAACTACCCGATTTCTTCAATAATTCGGGTATTTTTTATGTCTAAATTAGTTGATTGTAGATTTTTCTATGATAATTTAATGGTTTAAATACCTAGTTTCTTGAAAATCTGCTGATGTGACACATCGTCCGTAGACTGATAGTCCGCAGACATCTAAGTTATTAGTCTATGGAACCATCAAAAAAACAGATACTCCAGGCTTTGGGTAATTTAGTCAGACAACATCGCACAATGTTAGGGCTTTCGCAAGAAGAACTTGGGTTTCGTGCGAATTTAGATCGAACCTACATTTCGGGAGTCGAGCGAGGAATTAGAAACCCTTCACTGACAGCACTTGTGAGTTTGGCTAATGGCTTGGGAATAACTGTATCCGAACTTCTTGATGGACTAGAAGGGATGATCGCCAAACCCAATGAATAAAATCAGAATTCACCAAAGCCGTAGTCACCGCAAAGCTTCTGAACGCTACAAAGACGTAACTTTCTATTATGAAGATGGAACAGTTTGGGAAGGTTCAATTCCCATTGAGTACCGTCGGACAGGAACCAATCTTTACGAAGAAAAAGAAATTCAAGAATACCTAAAAAAAGCCTACGATTATTGTCAACCTAGCAAGCGACAAGAATGGCTAGCAGAACAGGAAAAATTTTGGGCGAGTAAGCGAAAGGAAGAAACATGGCAACTTTTTGAACAACTCAAAACCTTTAAATGGACTTGTGTTTCTTGTGTTTACAATAATCCTAACTGGGCGAGAAGAAATCAAGATCTCAAAGAAATGGGTTATACAATTGCAACAGATACAAACCGTTTTTGCGAACAATGTGGAAAACGCAGAACTTTTCTAATTTTGGTTCCTTTACCCAGAGGCGGTTTATCCGGTTACGAAATTTGGTCACAAGCTTTAAGGGAAAAAATTGTTAAAGTCCTGGGGAGCTACGATGCTTATGAAGGAAAAAGGGTCAAAAGCGAAAGTCTTTTACCCGATCATAAATTTCCGGAAATTAGATGGAATTTAGAAACAAAACGAAACTCTATTGAACATCTTACAGATGAAGAAATTAGACGAGATTTTCAGCTTTTATCGAATCAGCGAAATCTGCAAAAACGAGAAGTTTGTCGTAGCTGCTATCAGACTAATATTCGAGGATATCCCTTTGGAATAAAATTTTACTCCCAAGGTAACGAACAATGGTCTGAGGAGATTCCAAAAACAGGAAAAGAAGCGGAACAGGGTTGTTTGGGTTGCGGTTGGTATGACTTAGAAGCTTGGCGTCAAGCTGTTAATCAGAAATTAAAAGAGTTTTCTGAATAACTCGAATTCACTTTTATTTTGACTCATTTTGTGAGATCATAGACAAGTATGGAAGCAGTGCATATCCTATACATTCAGCCAAACGGGGCGGGACAGCATTACCAATTTGCCACATGGCTTTTTTCATCGTTCCTTCAAAAATAAATGTATCAGGAAATGTCTGTAATCTCGCCATCTCTCGCGCCGAAATTACCCGATTTAGGTAAGGGTGAATGTGAGTTCCTCCATGATTTTCTTTAACTGTCATGCTAGGTTTACCCGGATATTGACGTTTAAAAGCATCCGCATAGCTTTTATATAAAGAACCCCCCGGAGGAACTTGAGCAATTCTTTCCATGTATTCAGGAGAATGGCGAGTCCATTGGTGATTAATTTCAGGAATCGGGGTGTATTCGGGAAGGTCAGATATTGCTGACTCAATGGGAATATATTCATCGGGTAAAAGTTGGGGTTTGGGATAGGGATTCAACATTCCAAATCGGTTGGCTATAAATATAGCACGGGGTCGAATTTGTGGAACTCCATAAGCCGCAGATTCAAGGATTGCAACCGAAATATTATTGTAGCCAATTGCTTTAAATTTTTCAAAAATTGACCGTTTTACCGTTCCGCCTTTCATCGTTAAAATTCCCGGCACATTTTCCATGATGATATACCAAGGACGTACCGCTTCTACAACTCTGATAAACTCTAGAAATAAGTAATTTCTCGGATCGTCCGCTTTCCGTTTTCCGGCGACGGAGAATCCTTGACAGGGTGGGCCACCAACAACCAAATGAACTTCAGGATTGTCAATTTTTCTCAACCATTCTGCGGGATTAAATTCTTCTATATTTCCGCAAAAATGATTACAATCTGGAAAGTTTTTGACATGAGTTGCTGATGCAATTGGGTTATTTTCTACACTAGCAATGGCTTGAAAACCTGCTTGTACTAAACCTTGGGTAAACCCTCCAGCACCACTAAAAAGATCGATAAACGTATAATTGGAGGTTAAACTTGATTTATTTTCCCCAATATCAATGAATATCTTGGCCGAATCATCTTCAGAATTTAGTTCTAGTTCTCGCTGAAGTCGCTCGTAGCGTCCCAGTTTAACTTTCTTGATATTTGGCTCAAGAGTTTGGGTTTGTTCCTCGGATGAAAAAAGGGATAATTGCACCGATTTTTCATTATACTTTTCTTGAGTAGTTTTGGATTGAGATTTAAAATTTGACTGGTGTTCTAGTTGGTCTTGGTGTTGTTCGCGATCGACAGTAAAGTTTTCACCTTCTGAAAATAAAGATAACTGTACGGGTTTCACTTGACTCTAATACAAATACTGCTTTATCATGATTTATTGTATAATATCATAGGTTTTGAATATTAGTTTTGTGTTTCAGACAACACAAAGAGATTTGTTGAGTTGAACGAACTGAAACCCAACAATCCTCTGAGAATGTTGGGTCTCGTAAACTCGACACCAACCTACAAATAAATTAGTCTTCAAACAGTAGGTTGGGTTGAACGAACTAAAACCCAACAATTCACTCAAAATGTTGAGTCTCGTCAACTCGACACCAACCTACAAATAAATTAGTTCCGATTTTTATAACTCAAAGTTACAAATTGCATCCCCATCATTTGAATAAGGATTTTGCAAACATTCTAATTCTTGAATCCTCTCATCTTTAGTTCGGTTCAGCATTTCCAATTGTTGAATCTGTTCTTTCAATTCCCGAACATATTTTAATTCGTCAATAGAAATAAGTTGACCGTGACGTAATTCAAACACAACCTGCTTCAGTTCATCGGCGCTCATTGGAATTAACACCAACGAAACAGGAGCAAACGAATCCGATTGCTGGACATTTCCAGCAAAATTTGATATGCTCATAACATTAGAAAAAAATCAACATTTGTAAGACGACCTCTTTCAAGTCCCTCTGATGGTACTGCTAATACCATTTGAGTAGGATACAGGGGTCTTATTTTTTTGAATCATAGCATAAATATCCTCAAAAATGTCAAGGGTTTATTGGGCGATCATTTTAATCAGAGGAGTGATCAAAATGATCAGATGGGAGTGGTCAAAATGACCATAGGGGAGCGAACATTTTTATAATGTCAAATCCCAAATGGCACTGCAAACGTCAATTAGTCATAAGTTTTTTGTTGGTTTCAATCCCTGTTGAGTAGGGCATTTTAGATTTTTTGGTACAGATTAATCAAACCTCTTTTAGTGAGGTCATTTTTGACCTTGATACTGCTTAGATAAGCTCAGAGCTAAAATTTTAAAGGGCTAGTAAACCCAAAAATTGACTATGGTATACAGGCTCAAACGTTAAAGCGATGATCATTTTTTGAAAAATTCCCCGTCACCGCCTCAGACTGTTAAGGATAGTTACCAAATTTTCGGCAAACACCAACCGACGTCCCCCGTTGCGGTACGCTAAAGAATGGACAAAAAACCAACGATAACAAGCGATCGCACACAGCATGACAACCGTATCTGCCCCCAGTCGAACCGTTCGGATCGGTTCACGCAAAAGTCAACTCGCACTCGTCCAAACCTATTGGGTGCAAGCCGAACTTCAGAAGCACTTCCCGGATATCGAATTTGAAGTGCATACCATGTCAACCCAAGGCGATAAAATCTTAGATGTCGCCCTCGCTAAAATTGGGGATAAAGGACTCTTTACCAAAGAACTCGAAGTCGGAATGCTCAACCACGAAACCGACATCGCCGTTCACTCCCTCAAAGATCTTCCGACAAACCTTCCCGAAGGATTAATGTTAGGATGCGTCACCGAACGGGAAAACCCCGCAGATGCAGTTGTTCTACACGAAAAACACAAAGACAAACAACTCGAAACCCTTCCCGAAGGTGCCGTTATCGGAACATCTTCCCTGCGGAGACTCGCCCAACTGCGTCACCATTTCCCCCATTTTGAATTTAAAGATATTCGCGGAAACCTCAACACCCGCCTGCAAAAACTCGACGAAGGCGGCTATGATGCGATTATTCTAGCAGTAGCAGGACTGACACGCTTGGGAATGGGCGATCGCATTCATCAAACCATTTCCCCCGATGTCTCCCTCCACGCCGTCGGACAAGGGGCTTTGGGGATAGAATGTCGGGATGGGGATGAGAAGATTTTAGAAGTGATTAAAGTCTTAGAACACACTCCCACCGCCCAACGTTGTCACGCCGAACGTGCTTTTTTACGGGAACTAGAAGGGGGTTGTCAGGTTCCCATCGGGGTAAATACCCAAGTAGAAAACAACCAACTGACGCTAATTGGAATGGTTGCCAGTTTGGATGGAAAACGCCTAATTCGCGATACGGTTAGTGGAGAAGCAAGCAACGCCGAACAGTTAGGAATTGATCTGGCCCATCGTTTGAGAGAACAAGGTGCCAAGGAAATTTTAGATCAAATCTTTGCTGAAATTCAACGGCAATAGGCGTGTGAAGAAGTTAGTTGTTGGTTGTCAGTTTGGCGGGAACGGAGAAACGAACGGTTAAACACGGTTTGGGGGAACTCTCCACCTAAAAAACTGATAACTAATCTCTATAGAAACTTATTTCCAGATGAAATGGGACCGTTCTTGTATGGAAATAAGTATAACTAACCTCTCTAATTCTTCTCCCAATATGACTGAAAAACTTAATCCGTTTGCGATCGCTCTCCAGTTTACCCTGAAGTGGGAAGGCGGCGCCGGACATCCCCAAGATTTGGGCGGTATTGTTCAATATGGCATTACCCAAGCCACGTTTGACACCTATCTTCGCCGTCAAGGTTTACCTTTAAAATCAGTGATCGATATTACTGCTGAGGAACTCAAACAAGTCTATTTAGAGATGTATTGGAAACCCTCAAAAGCAGACTTGATGGTTTTACCTTTAGCCATTGTTCACTTTGATACTGCCGTTAATTTTAGTGTTAGAGGAAGTATAGAATTTTTACAAGAAGCCTTGGGGGGATTAGTAATTGATGGACGTATGGGCCCCAATAGCGAAGCGGTTTTAGAACAGAATAACAGTTTAGAAACAGCCCAACGCTATTGTCAAGCTCGGATTAATTATCGTTACCAACGAGTTCAAGTCAACGCTTCTCAGGAAATCTTTCTAGAAGGATGGCTAAAACGAGATCGGGATTTACTCAGTTATATCTCGCAACTGCAAGAAAATCCAGAAACTCAAACCCCTACTCCGAGTGAACCGATTTCAGGCAATTGCCCAACTCCTGAAATTGTAGACAAACTAGAGCAAGCGATCAACTTACTCCAAGACGTATTGGATCAACTCAAGGAGTCGAAAGTTATAGCGCAACGCGGGCGGGAACAGGGAACAGCGCTTGCCTTGCGGCCCGGCGGTTTCCGGCGAGACTTAGTTTGCAATCTTAGGGAACACCGGATCAGGGAACAGAAGAGATAAATGCCTATAGTGCAAGGCTTTGAGCAATTTCTTACAATGGCGATCTGTAAATAGACGACTCGCGACTTGCTATAAACCTTCCCCCTCAGAAATTCGATCCGGCAATTGAGAAGAAAAAGTATTGAATGTCAGAAAATCTAGAAAAATATGCAGATTCTCGAAAAAGTCTCCCCAATTTCTTAAACCCTGTCCTGATGGGAGGTTTACCCTCCTAATTTCCCGCTTTTCTTTGACTTAAATCCGATTTACAAGTCTCTAAAATTTGGCGATCCGCTTGACTTATAGATTCAATCGGGTAAAATCCCTCTAGTGAAACCCGCTGATCGGCTCCCCCGGAAGTGGAAGCAGCCACAACTGAGGGATTAAAGCCAATCGCATAAGGATGTGTTTCCTGAGTGTAAGTATCGACAACCGTTAAAGCTAACCCATTGCCTTGAGGAGTTCCCCAAAAACAATCAAACGTAGAATGCGGCATATAGAAAGCACCCACCATCTGACCCTGGTTGATCTCAAACACCATGTAAGCAAGGCCTATTTGATCCCGTTGGGGAGATTGACCATAGAGGTAAACCCCATTGTCAAGAAAACGTGTTCCTGGTTCAAAAGACTGAGCAACTACAGTTTTTGGTTGGAAGCCATTCGTCGGATTAGCTTGCGCCATCTGCGTTGGCAATGGACTATTCAAAAAACTAATTATTAAAAGAAATAAAAGATTGATAGAATTGCAGTTGTTTAATAAATTGCGATGACGCACCCTTTGAAACCCTGATTCAAATAATTGATCCTGTGGCATTTTGATAATCCTCAAACATGATGGTCAATAGGGCAGAAAAAACAATATTGCTATTCGTTGATCTGATCCCAAAATTAATCGACCCTATTTCCAACATACAATAAGAAATAGAGGGTGCCTATAATCCGTCTAGCCTAACTGACTTGAATTGTCCTCGACTGTATCAAAATATTCAAACAGTCAGCTTTCTGAGGCGATCAAAACCAATCATTAGAAATGTTAAGAAATACGGTAGAATCGTTGAGAATCTCAAACAGACCACAATCGTTGATTGAGGGGTAGAGTCTGTCTTCTCACAGGTGACTGCTGCTAAGGCTAATTTTGATCTAACCCCTCAGTTTGATCGCTGTTGTTGAAGGACAACGGTGAGTAGGGGATCAACTCAACAGAGTTAACCTGCCCATTATTGAGAAGCGAACCGATTGGGTCAGGAGATCGAGGGTGTATAGTTTGCCCAGATAGAAATCAAAACTCTATCCAAACCAAGTTTTAGTCTCAACAACAGAGCCAACTTGGAACTATGGTGATATTACGAAGCATAGTACGGGAACGCAAAGTCAATCATGCGAATTCTATTTGTAGCTGCTGAAGCCTCACCTTTGGCTAAAGTGGGTGGCATGGGAGATGTCGTCGGCGCTTTACCAAAAGTGCTGCGGGCAATGGGACACGATGTACGGGTGTTTATGCCCTATTACGGTTTCCTCCCCGATAAACTGGAAATTCCCTCCGAACCGATTTGGTGGGGAACTGCAATGTATCAAAAGTTTGCAGTCTATGAAACCCGACTGCCCAAGTCAGATGTACCACTCTACTTGTTTGGACATCCTTCCTTTATGCCCCGTCGTGTCTACTACGGAGAAGATGAGGAGTGGCGTTTCACCTTATTTTCCAATGGTGCGGCCGAATTTACCTGGAATTATTGGAAGCCGAATGTGATTCACTGCCATGACTGGCACACCGCCATGATCCCGGTTTGGATGAACGAGACCCCAGACGTTAAAACTATTTTCACCATTCACAATTTAGCTTATCAAGGGCCTTGGCGGTGGTTCCTAGAACGGATTACCTGGTGTCCTTGGTATATGGAAGGTCATAATGTGATGGCATCGGCGGTGCAGTTTGCCGATGAAGTCACAACTGTTTCTCCGACCTACGCCGAACAAATTCAAACCGCCGCTTATGGTGAAACTCTCGAAGGGTTACTTTCCTTTGTCAGTGGTAAACTCTCAGGTGTTCTCAACGGCATTGATGTCGAAAGCTATAACCCGGAAACGGATCGCTTTATTGTCGAAAACTATAATGCTGATACCGTCGAACGACGTAAAGCCAATAAGGTGGCGTTGCAAGAAGAACTGGGGTTAGTTGTAGACTCGGGTGTGTTTTTGGTGGGGATGGTCAGTCGCTTGGTTGAACAAAAAGGACTCGATCTGGTCATTCAAATTATGGATCAGTTCTTGTCTTATACCGATGCCCAACTTGTGGTTTTGGGAACAGGCGATCGCTATTATGAAACCCAAATGTGGCAGATGGCATCTCGCTATCCGGGTCGTATGTCGAGTCATATTCTGTTTAATGAAGCCTTGTCTCGACGCATCTATTCCGGTTGTGATACTTTGATCATGCCCAGTCGCTTTGAACCTTGCGGGATTAGCCAAATGTTAGCAATGCGTTATGGCTGTGTTCCGATTGTCCGTCGGACTGGTGGACTGGTTGATACGGTGTTCTATAACGACCCCATGAATGAGGCGGGTACGGGTTACTGTTTCGATCGTTATGAACCGATGGACTTCCTGACTGCGATGATCCGGGCGTTAGAGGCTTATCGCTATAAAGACCAATGGCGGAAACTGCAACAACGAGGAATGTGGCAAAACTTTAGTTGGGAAAAGTCAGCCTACGAGTACATTAAAATCTATAACCGAGTTCTGGGAAACCCTGATGAGGGAAAACCCACAGAACCATCCCAGACTTCTGGTGTAAAGGTTTAGTTTTGAGGAGTTCAAAGTTCAAACTTTTAAATCTCTGATTTGATGCTTGAATTTTGAACTCTCGTTATCCGTATTTTCACGGATTTATCTGAAGATACTCGGCTCAATTTCCGTAACTCTACGGTTACACTTCGCAACTCTCATTGACTAAACTAGAACTAGAAACAGTTTTAGTAAGGTTCGCAAGCGTAACGTATGAAATTCCTGATCTTGTCTGCATTCATCCTTTTAGCCACAACCGTTGGAATTCTCAGATCAGAGTTTTTAACGTTCCGTCCTTCCCCGTCTAACCCCTTACCCTCAACTTCTAAAAATCGTTTTTTCTCTTTTTTAAAAGCCCTAATTTTCTTCCTTATTATTCTTCCTTTATCTTATCTAGAAATGCTCGTTGAAGTTTGTTTTTATTCTCCAAAAAATTCTTCAAACAACGATTCTTCTCTTGCAAACCGAACAGATTATCAATCTAAATCTAAAGTTTCTCTATAAAATCACGATTCAATCTCAATCATCGCATAACCATTTCGTCCAGCCTCTTTCGCTTGATAAAGTGCTTTGTCAGCTTGATCAATTAAATTATACCTCGAAGAACTCAAAGAAGGATAAACACAAGCAATCCCAAAACTGAGGGTAATTTGTTTCGCGTTGAGTGAGGTGGAATGGGGTATATTTAATGCTTGAATTTCATTTTGAATGCAACGCACAACCTCAACGGCTCCCTCAGTATTTGTATTCGGTAAAATCACCACAAATTCCTCTCCGCCATAACGAGCCACTAAATCTGCTGGACGTTTAACTCCCCGAGAAATCGCTTCAGCTACTTGTACTAAACACCGATCACCTGCTAAATGACCATAGGTATCGTTGTAATATTTAAAATAATCAACATCACAAAGAATTAACGATAAAGGAGCCTGTTCCCGCTTGAGTCGATGCCATTCTTGCTCAAAATATTCGTCAAAATAACGACGGTTAGCAATTTGAGTTAATTGATCATAATGAGCCAGATAGCTGAGTTCTTGATTGACATTTTGAAGTCTTTCATAAAGGGCTGATTGTTGAACAGTGATTGCCAATTGTCCGGTTAAACGTTTGAGAAATTCAATATCCTGAGTTTGCCAATCTCGGGGTTCGACACAGCTATTAATTCCCAGTAAACCCCAAACGGTTTGTGAATTGACTTCCTGCTGAGAATTGGGGGGAAAAATACAGATAGGTAATAGCAAAGAGGCTCGAATTTGCAGTTGAGTGAGTAATTCTTGATGACAAGGGGTTAAGTTGGCGGTGTAAATATCATTCACCACCTGAATATTCCCCTGGCGAAAGGCTTCTCCTCGGGTTTGAAGCAGATAGGAATCTGTGCAACTTTTGTCTAAAATAGAGTCAAAACCGGGGACAACTGACTCCGTAATAATTGTACCACTCCAATCGGGATTAAACCGATAAATTAACACCCGATCCGCTTGCAAAATTTCCTGAACTTCCGTGACTGCGGTTACTAAGATTTGATCGAGTTCTAAAGACTGACGAATGCGATCATTAATTTCTGCTAATAATTTTTCATGTTGAACACATTGATACAGTGCATCTTCTGCAATTTTTTTATGGGTAATTTCTCGGCTTGCTGTCAAGACGGACTCCACCATTCCTTGAGCATTAAATTCAGGAACAATTCGACATTGCCAATATTTGAATGTTCCATCAGCAGCCGGAAATTTTGATTCGTATAACTGTTGCTTACCTGTTTCAAACACTTGCTGAATTACTTGATGCCAGGGAGTAACAATTTCTTCAGAAAATCCCAATTCTAGCTCAGTTTTACCTATCCAATCTGAAGTTTTAATTCCTGTTTCTCGTTCAACTTGGGGGTTAACATAACGGAAGCGATATTGACGATCTATCCGAGAAATAATATCCGGTGAATTTTCTACTAATGCTCTAAAATCTTGTTCTTGTTGCTGAAGTACAGCGATTTTTTGTTGATAACTCTGACATTCATTCACTCGATTTTCTAAGGTTTGACGAGTGTATTGAAGTTGTTGTTTTGAGCGTTGGTGACGAAGATTAACGGCATATAAGCGATTATTCGTCCAGTAAAATAACCCTAAAATAACTGAAATTTCTAGAATTATTTTTGATCCTAATAAAAATGCTTTTTCTTGTTGTAAGTCTTGCGGTAAGTCGAGTTTAATAATATTAAAAAATACTAGAAAAATGATTCCTATAAATAAGGGGTAGGGTCTGACTGTGAACATAGAACGATGAGTAAAAGTTCTCATCAAACCGCGATGGGGATAGATCCAAAGTAGACCAAAACAAAGTATAATAAAGCTAATCGTTTTGAGAGGTATTCCTCTGTTAGAGAAAACTATTCCCAAGTCTGAAAAGGGAACGGAAAACAAAAATGTGATTAAGTTCGTGGTTTCAATGGCTAAAACTAGACCGATTATTGTTTGAGCAACTTGAATTCGAGTCGGGGTTTTATGAATAAGCAGTAATAGCACAGTGGCTAAGGAAATTAACACGAAACTTGACTGTTCAAAAATAAACGAAGAAACACGTAAAATGAATAAGGAGGGATGATCCTGAATCAACCCTGGTTCAAAATACAAATTCCAGTTTCGTGCCTCTTCACTAAATGTAAAGAATCCAATTCCAATAATTAGGACACTACACAATTGAGCTATAGATTTAAACCTTTGTCGCTGTTGTCTATTCTGAAGCCATTTTAGAACAATACTGAACAGGATAAAAGACAAGAAAATCGAGGGGTGGAGTGATAGAGATGTTGGCAACAATTCACCAGAAAACAGAGGAAAATTGAACAGGAAGTTGACTAAAGCTAGAAGTCCAACTCCACCCACCCAAATCGTAACAATCGAGGGAATAGACCAATTCATCAATCTAAAAAAATATGACATGGATTCTTTCCCTATTCTATGGCTTCCTGCCGAGAGATGAAACAGTAGTTTCACGGAACTTTCCTTGAGACTAACGATGAAATTTAACCAAGGTGACAAATCTCTTTTTCAAGCCTCATGTTGAGAGAAGGAAGTAGAAAACTCTCCCTTGTATGAGACAGTAGAAATATTCGTAAAAATGACAATAGCCTGTATCTGTGTTGATGCATCTACCCCTTAGGAGGCGGCAACCATGAAAATCCTTAAAACTCAAACTCTCTATGGCCCAAACTTCTGGAGTATTAATCACCCTCATCTGATTGTCCTGCAACTCGAGCTAGAAGATCACGAACGTCGCCTCTCCAACGAGATGTCTGACTTTTGTGATCAACTCGTCAAGGTGCTTCCCGGATTGAGGGAACATCATGGATCTCGGGGTTGTCGAGGTGGCTTTTTACAACAGATGCAAGAAGGAATCTCCATCGCCAAAATTATCCAACACGTCGCTTTAGAGTTACAAAACTTGGCTGGAATGCCTGTTGATTTTGGTCGGATTCGTCTGGCTGCTACACCGGGAATTTGTCGGGTTGTGTTTGAATATCAAAATCCTGAAGCTGGACGTTATGCAGGGCGAGGGGCTGTCCGTATCTGTCAAAGCTTAATGAATCGAGGCTATTATCCCCAAGCCGAACTGGAAATTGATCTCGAAGATTTACAAGAAATCAAAGCCGAAGATTCCCTCGGGCCAACAACAGAAGCGATTATTAATGAAGCCCAAAAACGAGGAATTCCTTGGCAAGAATTACCCGTTCGTCATGTCGTTCAACTAGGCTACGGTAAATATCAACGTCGGATTCAAACGGCTCAAACCGATCAAACAAATATTCTCGGGATTGAATTTGCTGGAGATAAACAAGCCACAAAAATATTATTGGAAGCGGCCAGTTTACCAACCCCTCTCGGAGAAGTCATCTATTATTTTGATGAACTCGAAGAAGCGATTGATCAAGTCGGTGGTTTTCCAATTGTGATTAAGCCCTTAGATGGAAATCATGGTCGGGGAATCACTTTAAATATTAACAGTTGGCAAGATGCAGAAAATGCTTATGATGTTGCCAAGGAAGAATCCAAAGCCGGCGGAATTTTAGTGGAACGCTATTATCGCGGCAAAGATTATCGCGTCTTAGTCATTAATGGTAAAGTGGAAGCCGTTGCTGAACGAGTTCCTGCTCATGTCACAGGCGATGGTCACTTAACAATTGAGGAATTAATCGAAGATATCAATCGTCATCCCAGTCGAGGAAGTGGTCACGAAAATATTCTCACTCGGATTGAAATTGACCGTCATACCGATGATGTTCTCGCAACTCAAGGCTACGATCTCGATAGTATTTTAGAAGAAGATGAAATCTGTTATCTCAAAGCCACAGCAAACCTGAGTACAGGTGGAATTGCCATTGATAGCACAGATATTATTCACCCCGAAACCGTTTGGATGGCTGAACGGGCTGCCCAAATTATTGGTTTAGATATTGCCGGAATTGATATCACTTGTACCGATATTAGTCGTCCTCTGCGAGAAGTAGATGGAGTCATTATCGAAGTCAATGCCGCCCCAGGTTTACGAATGCACCTACAGCCCAGTCAAGGAAAACCTCGTAATGTAACAGCACCGATTTTAGAGATGCTTTATCCGCCAGGAGTTCCCTATCGAGTACCGATCATTGCAGTCACAGGAACCAATGGGAAAACAACAACAACTCGTCTGATTGCCCATATTTTTAAACAGACCAAACAGGTGATTGGTTACACCACCACAGACGGGACTTATATCGGTGATTTTTTGTTAGAATCAGGAGATAATACCGGACGTCAAAGCGCTCAACTGATTCTCAATGATCCCACCATTGAAGTAGCAGTCTTAGAAACGGCAAGAGGCGGAATATTAAGGTCTGGTTTAGGATTTAATCGCTGTGATGTAGGTGTGGTTTTAAATGTTGCTGCCGATCATTTGGGGTTAGAAGATATTAACACCCTCGAAGATATGGCTCAGGTGAAAACTGTAGTTGCGGAAGCGACTGATGACAACGGTTATGCGGTGTTGAATGCTGACGATCCGTTAGTGGCAAATATGGCAAAATGGGTCAAAGGAAAAGTCGCTTATTTTTCGATGAATCCTCACAATGAAATTGTTAAAGAACATCTGCGAAAAGGGGGAATTGCAGCCATTTATGACGGAGGTTTTCTCACCTTTTGTAATGGGCAAGATACCCTTCAAGTTGAACAAATGGTAAATGTTCCTTCAACGTTGCGGGGTTTGGTTTCCTTTATGATTGCTAATGTTTTAGCAGCGAGTTTGGCAGCCTATGTGCAAGGGGTGAGTATTGAAAATATTAGTACAGGATTACGAACCTTTCAAGCCTCTTTAGAACACACTCCTGGCCGGATGAATTTGATTGAATTGGGCAAGTTTCATGTTTTAATTGATTATGCTCACAATCCCGCAGGTTATCAAGCAATTGGTGAGTTTGTTTGTCAGTGGTCTGAGGGTGAACGAATTGGGGTGATTGGAGGCCCTGGCGATCGCCGTGATCAAGACTTAAAAGAGTTAGGACGGTTATCAACTCAGATGTTTGATTGGGTGATTATCAAAGAAGATGATCATACTCGCGATCGCCCGCGTGGAGATGCAGCCCGTTTAATTCGAGAAGGAATTTGTCAGGAAAAACCGCAGTTTAATTATCAAGAAATTTGGGATGAAACAGAAGCTATTCAAACGGCTTTGGCGGAAGCTTCCGAAGGAAGTTTAGTGGTGATTTTTCCTGAAAGTGTTAAACGGGTGATCGCGTTGTTGAAGTAAACTATTTTGGTGGGGGTTTCTAGCCCCCTCTTCCAATTCCGCCACAGGAGGCATTAGGAATAAAAGATTAATTATTAGTTGCCCTGCCAGGGATCGAACCTGGACTCAACGAACATTCAAAGTGCGATCGGGTGCCAATTACACCACAGGGCAATGAATGGGAATTGAACCCGTTACATCTTGTATTACAATAAGCTGTAATACTACAGAACGCAGAGACTAGGATTTGAACCGCATAGCCATAAAAAACGGGGTTACAACGAAGACGCTGTAAACCCCACCTAATCTACCGAATGCGAAATTTAGGTAGAAAATTGGAATCAATTTCGACAAGAATTAGAACCTGTTTTAGCTGAAAACTAAGTCAAAGTAAATTGGTTTTTATCGAAATTTTTAACATATAGCGCTACTTGAATCGGGAACAGGGAACACCGGATCAGGGAACAGTAGACTGTGAAAGGGTTTTAGGATCTAGAAATGTCCTAACTTAAATGCGTAGTGCTATAAAAAAATAAAGGAAGATAGAGGAATCGTTCGCGAAGCGTCTCCGCAGGAGATACCCCCAGGTTTTACCCTGCTCCCGTTTTCAAGACGGGTTGCTGTCCCTTCAGCAGTATCTTCCGAAAGGGGAGTCTGATGGGACTTGAACCCATTATTACTGGTGTCACAGACCAGCGTCTCGACCGCTTTGACTTCAGACTCCACAGTGGAACTGGTCGGACTTGAACCGACATCTACCAAGTTGCAAGCTTGGTGCTTTCCCAATTAAGCTACAGACCCTCATTTTTTAATTTTTAAAATGTGTTAAAGTGCTGACCACTCAGCCAGGTGGAAACCCCTAGGTTTTATGGAACCTACAACCAAAACTCCCGGATTTTATCGAATGTTAATCTTTGGGATTTAAGGCTTGAAAGTCTAAGATTTGAGGCTTGAGATTTAAGCGTTAAGCGTTGAGCTTTAAGCTTTAAGATTTATGCTCGATGGAGTTGGAATCGAACCAACAACTCATGATTTTCAGTCATGCGCTCTACCTATTGAGCTATCCATCAAATCCATAAATTTAGAGGTTTTCGAGTGACCAGCACAGATTTTTGGGGTTTAAGACTGTCAAAAATTAAGTGATTTAATTGCCGACAATCTTAGATGAATTAATCGGGAATCTCAATCATTGTTCGAGCATTACTAATCGATAATACCCGGTCAACCGTTGATTGAAATTCTTCGACGAAAGTTTGGCGTTGTTCAATATTTGCAGCCAACTCAATGGGGTCTAGCAGTTCAACGCCTTCTCGCGCTAAGAAACTATCGGCTAAAGATTGATATTTTTCAGAAGCCGCATTTTTTCCTAACACTTCCATCGCCAATTTATCCAGACGTTCTTTAACTCGTGCTTGGGCGACATCAAAATCTTTGCGAGTGCGGTTATAAACTAATAACATGGTATTCATAACCGCTTCTGAATACAGGATGAAACTTTTCATTTCAATGGCTTCTGCCACCGTCATTTCTTGACCTGCAACTGAAACGGTTATAGACGCATTTGATAACACAATTGCTCGTTTAATCATGCGCCGACGGGCAATTAACGCATCAACTTTCTGCACAGCAGCACGGGCTTGAGTGGTATAATCTTGGCGGGATTTGTAACCCGTTGGAACTTTACCAATTTCAATGACAGTAATTAAAGTATTCCCGTCTAAAGCGGCTCGGGCTGATTCAATTCGTTTTTCTAATAACGTTAATTCTGCTAAGGCATCGGTTACGGTCATTTGAGTCATATTATCCACCTCTTTTGTTTAATCCTCCTGACAGGATTTGAACCTGCAAAATAGAACAGATTTTAAGTCTGCCCCCTCTTCCAATTCCGCCACAGGAGGTATTAGGAATAAAAAATTAATTATTGGTTGCCCCGCCAGGGATCGAACCTGGACTCAACGAACATTCAAAGTGCGATCGGGTGCCAATTACACCACAGGGCAATGAATGGGAATTGAACCCGTTACATCTGTCAAAGGCGGAGAGCAGTGGACTCGAACCACAAGCAGTTAAACTCCATCTGTTTAGCAAACAGCACCCATCCCCTGACGGGTTTACTCTCCATCGATTTGGTAAGCCGGGCACCGATTCGCACCTGCAATGCTTTTAGCGGCTGTTTTACAGACAGTTGCCCTCTCTGATAGGCGAGCCGACCCAAACTGTTTGTATTACAATAAGCTGTAATACTACAGAACGCAGAGACTAGGATTTGAACCTAGATCCTCGGTTTTGGAGACCGATATGTTAGCCGTTACACCATCCCTACAAGTGGCAGCGGCGGGATTTGCACCCGCAACAACCCGGTTATGAGCCGGGGGCTTTACTCTTAAGCTACGCTGCGTTGTTTGCAGTCCAACGCCTATTGGGCAACCTGGACTCGGTGAGCAGCCTTGACGGGAGTTGCACCCGATCCTCTATGCTTGAAAGGCACAGCGACTTCTCTAATTGTCCACAAGGCTATGAGCGAGGGTGATGGGATTTATTGGCGTCGCCTCGGCGTAACACATACCCACAATTTCGGTGTTCTACATCGGAAAAATGTAGTATAATATTCAGTTGTCTAGGTGCAGATGGCTTGCTCAATCAAGCTTTATCGCTTTCCTTTGCTTGCCATGTTTTTATACTACAAACATACTACATAAATTGTCAAGGGGTGTGGCAAAAATTTTTTGATCCCATTCTTGTACCTCGGGGACAAATACGGGGAAAATCCTTTAATTCTGGGGTTTGTGGAGTGATCAACTATAGATGAAAGTCAATAGTTAATTGATTTACTATAGACAAAAATCAAAGTAAAACGGAGTCTGACAGATGCCTGGTAAACTTTCTCAGCCCTATCAACCCCTGCTTCTCCGTATTTTGCATGGAGTCACGGGGATCTGTGCGATCGCGGCAATTTTCACCGCAGCTTGGACTTATGACACCTATGATGGACGGTTTGGGCGATTTTTTTTACCGAAGTTAGAAGCGATTGAGGGAATTCATGGTACTTTTGGGCTGTGGACGCTGCTGATTTTTCCCCTCTTTGTAGTATATGCCTTTCGTCGGGGTCAAAAACGCCTAATTCAACCCGACTCTCTACAAAAGCTAAGTCAACGGGGAAAGCCGATTTTTGGGTACACACTACACCGGATTACAAATACCTTGGCGATTTTTGCGCTTACCTTTGCGCTGTTCTCCGGTAAGATGATGAGTGAGAAATGGTTGCCCCAAGGAGAACTTAATCATATTTGGTATTATCTTCATCTATTTTCTTGGGTGGTTTTAGTGATTATGATCGCGTTTCATGTGTTAATGGCGGCGAAAGTTGGGGGAACTCCGTTGCTGTTGTCTATGATGAATTGGAAGTTTCGCACTCAGGATAATCCGAAATTATGGCAAAAAAATATTTCTGAATGGAAAGCAAATGTTCAGATAAGTTCAATTCTGAATAACCACTCAGCGAGAATTTTTCAGATTTTAGAAGCCATTGTTTTAATTACTATTATTTTAGCTTGGGTGATTTCCCTGGCTAAAGAGTTGGGTTGAATTTTTCAGGTTTAAATTCTAGATTATTCCTACCCATAATTGATTTAGAAAAAAAGCTAACGCTGCACTACTCAGGGGAACGGTTAGATTATCGATGCCTAATTTTGAAAACGCTTCCATTGTCGTCGCCACAACTGCAACAATCAGAGAAATAACCCAAGTTTGCCAAATATTTCCTTGAACTGCGAATAAAATTAAGCTAGAAACAAGATAACTCACTAAACACATTGTTAGAGAACCTTCCCAACTTTTTTTAATTTCTCCAATTTTGTAGGGATGTCGTCCAAAACTCTGACCAATGACCGCTGCAAGTCCATCGCCCCAAGTCATGATTAAAATCCCTAAAACAGCGTATTCAGGTTTGTTAATTGACCAAAAACAGCCGATTAAAACCCCAATACTGACGGCATAAAAAAACGTTCCTAAGCTTTTGCGTCCAACACTATTAATACTCGGTAAAATCGGGAATTTATAAGAAATCAGAGCGATAATACCAGAAATTACCCCGGCTGTAATTCCAATCCAAGCGGGAGTATTCAACCACCATGCTAGTAGAATAACATTTCCAGTGCCAATATGAACAACTTTTCGAGAAACCTCCGCCTCCACAGAAATTAGACGGTTTAAGCCTTCAGCAATCACTAAAACAACACCTAACCACACCGCAACTAAAGCAATTTGTTGCCAAATATTCAGACTTTCAGTAACAATAAACATCACAATTTTAAAAAAATCAAAAAATCACTAAACTTAACTTTTACCAGAGAGACTTGTATTGACTCACGGTCTTTGTCAGTATATCATGGAAAGATATGTAGATGATATGAATTAACAGCTTCGAGAATTTTAATTCATAAAATACTGAAAAAAATTGATTTGACAAAACAGCAAAACTCATATGGTAATATCAGAGAGAAGACCAACTGTTTATTCTCTGATCAACACAGTGAAATCTCAAGAATATTCTGTTAGACAATCTACTCCGAGAGTTTTAGAAAAGTTTGGAAATACAAATGTTTATAACTTAGATTCTAAAACTATACTCAATAAGGCAACAGGATATATTGGTTCTTATGACTTTACTCTCAATCCTTATCGAGGTTGTCAATATGGATGTAGTTACTGTTATGCGGCTGCATTTAGTCCAAATAGTCAAATGCGTCAAGATTGGGGAAATTGGGTAATTGTCAAACAAAATGCGGTTGAATTGATAGAAAAAGAGCTAAAAAAATGGTACAAGCGTAATCCGAATAAACCTCCAACTATCTACATGAGTAGTGTAACCGATCCCTATCAACCTTTAGAATCTCAAATTCAGTTGACTAGGGGTTTATTATCGGTGATGATTCCATATCAACCGATTTTAGTGATTCAAACTCGTAGTCCAATTATTGTTAGAGATATTGATTTACTCAAACAGTTTAAACGCTTGCGAGTGAACATGAGTATTCCCACAGGAAGCGAGTCCGTTCGTAAAGATTTTGAACCTCAATCACCCAGTATTCAAGCCCGACTGAATGCGATTGGAAAACTACGACATAATATTCCAGATAATCAAGATCATCAAATTAGATTTTCCATAACTATAACACCTTTACTCCCTATTTTTCCAGAGGATGAAACCCCGTTTATTTGTAAATTAGAAGTTATTGATCGCATAGTGATTCAAGCGTTTCATTCGGCGAGTCAAAAATCAGTTTTAGCAGCAACTACCCGCAAAGAAGCTGTCAATCTTAAGGAAAAATATAAATGGTGGTATGACAACGAATCCGAAAAATATAACAACTTTCTTGAAAATTTAAAAGCTTTGCTGTGTGACGTAGAAGTTTTTGAAGGAAAAGCAGGATTTGGCTATGATTAATATGATTAATTTGTTTAAAAATTGGTGGAGATCCCGAAAGTTTTGTGCGGCTTTAAAACAAGGCAACGAAGATTTAGCGCGAAAAATTATTCGAGACGCTAAACTTTCCGAAAGTCAACTTTCTTTACCGGAAAAGCTGTATAGAGAAAAGTTGAAGCTAACCTATAATCTCAATCAAAAGAATAAAACTATCAAGCAATTAAAAGAAGAATTGGAAACAACTGTTCGGGAGTTAGAACAATTGAACTCTCTTACAGAAGTTTCAACGAATAACCAATTTTGTTTGTTACCCGAAAAACAGTTTATCGATTTTATCTGGGATAAATTTAAACTGATTGAACGTGATACAGGATTACTGCAATGTACGGGAATTCATCAAGAAATATTTGAGGATATTGAACGGAGTCTAGCCGATTTTATTGAAGGGGAGTTTGAACAATTCCGTCGAACCAGAAGGGATTTTGAATCAATGCTAGCAGATGCGACACAAGATCTCAATAGTTTGAAAGGGGGAAAAGATCCAAATTACAGTTATACTCTCAGTCCTCATGTTTACTTGATTCGTTATTTTTTAGAAAATGTATATTGTGCTTATCTGGCTTGGTTTTTAATCTATCAATCTGGATTTTTACCGACAAATCTCAATATTCTTGATATTGCTGCTGGCCCTGGGACAATGGCTTACGGTTTAGATTTATTCTTACAAAGTAGTCATCTTTTTTCAATTCAGTTACCTCCGGTTCAGGTCGCTTACTATTCCCTAGAAAAACAAGATAAATTTCAATACAGAGGTTTGCAATTTTGGCGGAAATATAGCGAACAAAAGGCAAATCCAACCAATGCCTATTTTCGCTTTGATACGGTGGACTTATTCGACGAAAAAGCAGATTTTCAAAAAATACCCAAAGACTTTTTTGATTTTATTGTGATTTCTCATTGCTGGTTTTATGAGGTTGAAACTCGCAATTATGCTTATCTCAAATACAAACAAATATTCAAATCGAGCTTAAAACCCGGAGGTTACGTTTTACTCATCATTCAAGATAAAAAACTCTGGAAAATTAACAACTTAAAATGCTGTGAAGATCCCGTTCAAGAACAAGAGTTAGTTGAAAAAATGCTTCGGGAAATGGATCTAAATTTAGTTTGGTACAAATACTTGAATTCTACTCCTCAAAGAGGTACAATGAAAGGGAGTGAGTTTTCCAAATTTGCCCGAGCTAATTTATCCCCTCAAGTCTATATGAGTAAATTAATGAAAGATTACTTAGATATAAAATATACTACCTGCTATACACTTGATGATTATGTTATCCTAGCATCACGAGAAGAAAATAAATAGAAATAAATAACTAAATTTTGCTAGAGAAAAAACCTATGCTAACTTAGAAACAGTACAACCTCCTCACCACATTTCCGCTATGTTAACCTCAGGGAACATTTTACAGGAACGCTACCAACTCCAAAAACAATTGGGACGAACTGCTGCGGGACATCAAACCTGGTTATCAACAGACTTACATACCCAGGAACAAGTTACGGTTAAGTTACTGGCGTTTAGTCCGCAGATGGAATGGGAGGAATTAAAATTATTTGAACGAGAAGCAGAAGTTTTACAATCCCTCGAACATCGTTATATTCCCCGATATCGAGACTATTTTTCCATCGATAGAGAAACGGGATCGGGTTTACCTTGGTTTGGGTTAGTTCAAGATTATATTCCCGGATCTTCGCTACAAGAACTGATTGAAAACGGAAAACGATTTAATGAGTCTGATGTCAAAAATATTGCCAAAAATGTTTTAGAAATTCTGATTTATTTACATCAGCTTAGTCCTCCGGTTTTGCATCGAGATATTAAACCCAGTAACTTGATTTACGGAGACGATAAACAGATTTATTTAATTGATTTTGGAGCGGTACAAGCTCAAGCTCATGTGACGGGAGTGACGTTTACTGTAGTTGGAACTAGCGGTTATGCACCCTTAGAACAGTTTTGGGGACGAGCGGTTCCGGCGTCTGATTTGTATGCGTTAGGAGCGACATTAATTCATGTTTTAACCGGAATTCCTCCCGCAGATTTACCTCAAAAAGAGTCTCGGATTCAATTTCGCGATCGCGTTAGTATTAGTCCTCATTTCATCAGTTGGTTGGAAACAATGACAGAAATTTCAGTTGAAAAACGCTTTCAAACTGCAAAGATTGCATTGGAATGTCTAATCGATCAAAACAATCAGCATTTTCTTCCATCTCAATCTGCAAAAATCAATAAATTATCTCCGCCTAAAAATACTCGAATTCAATTGGAAAAAACAGCCGAACAGTTAAATATTTATTTTCCGCCAGGACTTAAATCTTTCATCAATCAATATAATCCAAATATTAACAAGTGGATTTATTACTCTTCTATATTTGTGATAGGTCTAAGTTTTCCGGTTGTCTTATTTCCCCTGATTCCCAGGATGTGGAATGATTCACCAGTATTTGGTTTAGTATTTTTAACCACGATGCTGATGCTTTTGGCGGGCATCATTGTTTTAGTCAATCAGAAAACCTACGTTAATATCAACCCTAACCAACTTGAAATTAAACGCAAATTATTTGGATTAGTTTATGGGTTAAAAGTGGGTAAAACTTCCGACATATTGGGCGTATTTGTGTATCAAAATAAGTCTAGCCGAGGAGTCAAGATTCGTTCAGAAACTAAAAGTTATACAATTATTGAAAACATAAAAGAAGAAGAATGTTTTTGGCTTGCTCAAGAAATCCAAGATTGGTTAAACTCCAGATAAGCCATTTTCTACGCAATACTTCCTCGCTTTCGAGCTTCTTTATAAGAAGTACCGATATTTTTCATTCCCGCTTTAATCATTTCTTGTTCTAACATAGCAAAAAAACGGGTGCGATCGCCTCCCCTAACAACAGCTTGGTTGTGTGCTTCTGCTAACGCTACCGGATAACCGTAGCCTTTTTTTACTTGGGCGATCATCATTCCCAAAGCCAATTCTAACTGTTCGGAATTTTCCGCAACCCAAGCCGGAACTTCTATTCTAGCAATTTCTGTCCCCACATTTACATAACAAAAATAAACTTGATGACAATCATACAGATCTAATATTCTAGCTTGACTTCGCCATAACGGACTACGTTGACCTGGTTGTAATTTAGACGCCCAAATGACAGTATCTCGCAACGGTTCAAAACTTTGACAGGGTGCTTTTTTAGAAAAGCCTTGGCTGTCAATAATTCCCACCGTCGGACAATATTTAACGCAGTTAGGTTCTTCGTGGGGACAAGCTTCTAACCGCAAAAAAGACACCGTTTCACTACTACGAGAAGCGCTAACATATCCCAATAATGGAATACCCGCCAACCGCAAAGTATCCCAAGCTTGTAAGATCGGTTCTAAGATTAAATTACGGGCTTCAGAAGGGAGTTGTTCGAGAAACCAATAGGTTAAACTCCCATCCACCATTGCTAAAGTTGGAATAGATAGTAGATTTCCGGGAATCATCGATAAATACTCGCCAATTTCTGCTAGAATAACCGCTTCAGAAACCGTGCGTCGATATCCCATCCATTCTTCAGTTCTAATTCCCCACTGACGAGAAATATATAAATCTTCCGGTTGATAATAAATTTCGGGGATACTATCTAAAACCGGATGGCGACTTTGACCGTAATATAAAATAATCCGACCCACATTTAACAAATAACAATAGGCAATTTCGTGGGCGCTGGGTGAAATTTGAGAACCATCTGTGGCGAATACTGTATGAACTTTTGGAGGAACAGGAATATAGCAACAAGCATCTATCGGTTCAACCGGTTTAGCGGGGTTAAACAGGATGCGATTTCCCAAATTTTCTTGATGTTCAACTAACTGACTTTGATGGGGTTTAGCCGCTTCTAAAAAGCGTTGAGCAATTTCTAACCGTTTGTGGGCGGCTTCGACTTCCCGACTCATATGTTGACTCATTCCCTGCATTTGTTGGGAGAGTTTAGTGAGATCAAGCATGGTGTTTTACCCGAGAAGAAAACAGGTACTTTCTTTAAGTTTAGAATAAAATTAACTTTTCAACATCCATTTTGATTTTTAGGATCTCCAAGCCGAAAACTCTTGAGTAAACTGAGACTGAGATAAAAGCTGAATACGCGGATATTCTGAAACAGAATCTCGTTCGGTTTGGGTATTGTAACCCCAGTCTGCTAAAAACAAATGTACATCTCCTAAGTCGGGGTGTTGTTGAACTTTTAGTAACGTTTTGAGTCGATCTTCAACAAACCAAATTTGAGGAGTCGGTTGAACCCCCGCTAATAACTCTCGCAAGATTTCATATTTAGGACGTTTTTCACCTTTCCCAAAAATCCTTCCTCGGTTCAGATTAACTCCTTCTTTTTCTAGAAGCGATCGCACAAACCGTTCTTCTTTGGTTGTGATAATATAAAGATCTAAAGAATTCTCTAAAAAAGCTTTAACCCGTTCAATTACCCCTGGATAAAACCGATGTAAAGCCAACCAACTCGGTAAATCAGCAGAAATCCATTGATCTCGAATTCCATCGAGTTGAGTCGATAACATTTTGGGGTCAAGATTTTCGGAGGTAATCGTTTGTTTGGCGATACTTTGCCAATCGTGTAAGATATCCGCTTCTGGGGTTCCTTTTACCAATTCTCGCACCAGTACAGGCATTTCCCAACCGGTTTCAATCACTGGACGAGTTCGATAAAATTTTTGAGCGAGATCATCAGGAGGAACAGAGTCAGAAGACGACCAAATTCGACAATAGGTTCGCCATGCAGTCTGAAAATATTCAATCATACCATCACAGACAACCCCATCAAAATCAAGGGCGAGAAGCGTCGGTTGGTCGGCTATCATTAATCAAAACCTCCAATGGGATAATCAATCTGGGTCTAACTGGGGATTTGGCGATCGCCCGCTTCAATGTATACTATGTCGATGTCTCTTAGCACAAGTAAATTAAGAACGTTTTCTGCTAGAAAGACTAAAATTGAAGTGAGGACTCATATAGGACAGTGAAATATTTATGACACAAACACAACCGACAACTACACCGAACTTAGAAGAACCGAAATTTGGATTTAATCACTATGCGGAACGTTTGAATGGCCGTGCGGCGATGATGGGATTTGTCATTACCCTGGCGATTGAATATTTTACCGGACAGGGGTTGCTATCCTGGCTAGGCTTGAGTTAACCTATGGGCAACTTCCTCTCCTTGTCTGAGGTTAGAGGAAATTGCTCTCCCAAGAAGTTCTAATCTGTTCAGGTTAATTGAATTGAGCAAGTGAGTCAGTTTCAATACGGATACCCACTAAAAGTCAAAGAAAATAACGATAATAAAGAGTAGAGTCAGCAGAGATGAACGCATTATGGCGACAGATGTTGATGTTTAAGTCCGCTTATCGTAGAGAGCCAATTGTCAGCTTTATCATTACCGTCGGAGTGGTTGATGCTATTATTGGCGGTGTCGGTGCGAGTTGGTCGCTGTTAAGTTTTGGATTGGGAACAGTCGGTGTTGCAGTTGCAGTTCGATGGTGGCAAAGTCCAGGTTCTAAAGTGGAGTCACCAGAAGCGGCGCCCGAATATTATCTTCCTTCTAGTTCTTCTCGACCTCCCTTACCGATGTTGAACCCCAAACACAAGCGTCCTCCTTATTGATCAATTCAAATTTGTTCTCATGGTTTCTGTAACGCACGATAAGTCACTCAAAATTGGGGAAGTCGCCTCTCTGAGTGGTTTATCGGTGAAAACAATTCGCTACTATGAAGATATTGGTTTGCTCAGTCCCACGGTTGAACGGTCAGAGTCCGGGTATCGCTTGTTTAACTCCTTAGTTTTAACGCGGTTGAGTTTTGTTAAACGGGCTAAATCTTTGGGTTTGAGTTTGAGTGAAATTCGAGAAATTTTAGAAATTCGTGATCTCGGTCAATTGCCTTGTGGCGAAGTCAAGCAGTGTTTGCTGTCTAAGGTTGAAGCGATTAATCAGCAAATTGCCGCCTTGGAAACGCTCAGAGGGGAGTTAAAGGAGTTACTCGCTCATTGGCAAGAGCAACCTTCACCTAACCAAGCCGCGCAAACCATTTGTCCGAATATTCAGCTTTAGTTCCAAAAACAAAGGGAAGGGGTTTTCTGATTTTCCCTTCCCTGGCTGTTCTGGTTGGTTTGAGTTGTTTTGATTGCCCGGGTTGGGCTTCAGTTTGTTTCGCAGAACTTGTTGCCGTTTTTTCAGTTGTCTTGCTCGTGCGGAACCGCCTTTTCCTTTATTGTTTCTCCCCTGGCGGCGTGGAGATTCCCATCGCTTCATATATTGAGCCATAGCTTTCCTCAGACTACCATTTCCTCTACTGTAAATGAAAAATTCCGCATTGTCAACCCTTAAAGCGAAATTATTTCTATCTTTTCAATTTGAATTTTGTTACTACAGTTGCTCAATTAAGTGGAAGTTTGAAGTCATAATTAAGTCATCAATATAAGTTGGATAAATCAACGGACTTTTGAATACTGGTATTATTTAAAACCTTGATTATCAGTAATTTCAAGGGGTTTTCAACGGTCTATCCAGACGGATCAATCAAAAAAATCAGTATTTTGAGGGTTTTATTTTTTGGCGATTCATAGGACAATAAAAGTAGAAGTTATTTCAATCAATCTTATGCTGTACTCTGAATCTACTTTTTCTTCTCTCAACACTCCTTCTTTGCTTATCCTTCGCAACTGGGTGAGAAGCGGTCTGTTTTTAATGCTTTTAATTTTGGCAACTGTTCCCTTAACGATATTTGCTTTATTAAGCTGGAAATTAGAAAGTCAGATGCCGACAGAAAACTAAAAATCAAGTAGAGTGAACAACATTATTTGAGTAAAAACTTATCGGTCTACCAACGCGGATCAGACTCAATAAACGCTATAGCAAGATCAGCCGGAACAGGTCTGAGAAAATAGAATCCTTGAGCAAATTCACAACCCAGGGATCGCAATTGTTCGACTTGCTTTAAGGTTTCGACTCCTTCTGCAATCACTGCCAATTTTAACACATGAGCCAGGGTAATAATCGTCTGTACAACCACTAAATTTTCTCCTTCTCCATCCGCTTCCATTTGAGAAATAAAACTGCGGTCAATTTTGAGCGTATCAACCGGAAAACGATTTAGAGAACTCAGTGAAGAAAAGCCCGTGCCAAAATCATCAATACTTAGCCGCACATTCAGGGCTTTTAGTTGTTGTAATAAAGCAATCGTTTCATCAACCTCTTTCATCACAACACTTTCACTAATTTCTAGTCGTAAATTCTGAGGATCAATACCCGATTCTAAAATAATCTCTTGAATTTGTTCAACTAAATCAGGTTGCGAAAATTGTCGGCTTGATAAATTTACCCCCATAATCAACTCTAGATTGTTTCCGAACTGATCTTGCAGCCTTTTTAATTGATGACAAGCTTCCCTAATCACCCATTGACCCATCGGAATAATTAAACCAGTTTCCTTCGCAATTGACATAAACTCATCGGGAAATAGTAAATCTTTTTGAGGATGTTGCCAACGAATTAAGGCTTCTAAACCAATCAATTTCCCCGTTTTCAATGAAACTAGAGGTTGATAATGTAGGACAAATTCTTGACGTTCTAAAGCCCGTCGTAAATCAGTTTCTAACTGAAGATGTTGTTTTCCATCCACACTCATTTTGTGTTCAAAGATTTGATAAGAACCTGTTCCTTGACTTCTCGCTTGATACATTGCAGTATTAGCATTTCGGAGTAAAGCTTCAGCACTGGTATTTGTAGCGTCATTTAAAGCAATACCAATACTAATCGTTCTAAACACTTCTTGTCCTTGTAAATAAAAAGGTGTAACTAACGCTTGCTGAATCCGTTCCGCAACCCAAATTGCATTTTGAGGCTGTCTAAGATGTTCAATCAAAATGGCAAATTCGTCAGCACTCAAGCGAGCAATAATGTCACGGTTTCGTACACAAGTTCTCAACCGTTGCACTAAATCAATTAAAAGTTGATCGCCTGCCTGATGACCTAAACTATCATTAATCACTTTAAAACGATCAATATTTAAAAATAAGATTCCACAGAATATTTTCTGTCTTGTTTTGAGATTGATTTCTTTCTCGATATAATTCAAAAAGCTACCTCGATTGGGTAAGCCTGTTAAGGGATCATGAGAAAGATAATAAACTTGTTTATAAGCAATAATACTAATACTGGTTAGCACAAAAGCGAGTGCAGGTGAAATCAGAGGAAACCATCCTTTAAACACAAATAATCCATAGCCAATTCCGAATAAAATCAGCAGTCCACTACTCAAGGTAATTGCTTGTTTAATCGGATGTCGAATTCGCCAAGTTATTCTTCCAGCAATCAAAGCCCAACCGAGAATCCAAATTGCTTCTAGCCATCTGGGTAAAAACCAAAATAATTGGGGAGATTGCCAAAATTTTAAAGATTGATTGATACCAAAATCATTTAACGCGACACTAATTAGATGACTCGTCATCTGAGCATGAACAAATACTCCAGGCATCATGGCTTCATTTAATGCCGCAGCACTATAAGGAGTAAAAAAAGAATCTTTTAAACTCGGTGCTGTTGCGCCAATTAAGACAATTTTATCCTGAACTAAACTTGGATTGAGATTTCCGGCTAAAATCTCTCCAATTGAAATCGTTTTCGCGATTTGAGGACTGCGATAATTGAGTAAAAGTTGATACCCTTGATCGTCAATTTGGGCATATCCACCACTCCAAGTTTTCAAGGGAACAAAAACCTGATCACCCAACTGCATATAATTCGGGTTAGAAGAATAATTTTCAGGTTGAATTCCTCTGGCTTGAAGATAAAATAGGGCGAGTTGTAATGAAAAAGAAAATAAGGTTTCCTCCTCCGTACTGGCAAACAAAAGCTGACGTCGAATCACACCATCTGGATCAACGGGAACATCATTAAATCCAATCCGTTCAGGAGGAATATTGGGTGGCGGTGGAATGGGTGAAACCCCTAAGTTTGTAATAGCAATAATATTCTCAGCTTGGAGTTGAGCGGCGAGTTTATCCATTCCTGGGGGTTGGGGTAAATCTCGATAAACGTCAATTCCAATCACTACAGGTTTATACTGTTGGAGTCGAGCTAAGATTTCAGCCAGAGCCTGATCCGAGAATGGCCAGCCTTGGTTTTTTAAGTCGGCTTCTGTAATCGTTACCACTAACAGTCGAGGATCACGTTTTTTTTCGGGTTGGAGTCGCACCAACAGATCAAAAATTCTCAATTCTAAAGGCTGTAAACTGCCCGATTGTTGTAAAATGGCAACAACCACAGCGATCGCTAAACTGGCAATTAACCCCGGACAGAGGAGAGTCTTTAATCCGGTATAAACACCAGTTTGATCACTTTTGAGGAAAGAGATTCGCGGTAAAATTGAACGAAGTTTAGGAGACCACATGGAGTAAGTGTAGAATTCAAAATCCGAATTCAAACCAAATCACGTCATCTAGACTATGAAATCGTCATCCAACTATTGTAACTTCCCCCTGAAGAAACAATTAAGCTGACAATATATATTTTGGCTCTTACTGACTTATGATAGTCTGAGTTTTGAGTTTTAAAAATCTCGTCATTAAAGTGCAGGATCAATCAAAGCCGATGACAAATCAATTTCCGATTCCAGTAATTGTTAATGGTGCAGGTGGTAAAATGGGACGAGAGGTGGTGAAAGCCGTTGCGACTGCCTCAGATCTGACTCTAATGGGTGCGATTGATCGCAACCCGCAAACATTAAACCAAGATGCAGGATCTTTAGCCGGAATAGAGCCTCTAGAAATCCCAATTACCAATGATCGTGAAGCGACACTGGTGATGGCAGCGCAGGAAAAACAACCCGGTGTGATGGTCGATTTTACCCATCCTGATTTTGTTTATGATAACGTTAGAGCAGCGATCGCCTATGGTATCCGTCCGGTTGTGGGGACGACAGGTTTAAGTCCTGAGCAAATTCAAGACTTAGCAGAGTTTGCAGATAAAGCAAGTATTGGCTGTTTGATTATTCCTAACTTTTGTATTGGGATGGTATTGCTTCAACAAGCCGCAGTTACCGCATCTCAATACTTTGATCATGTAGAAATTATCGAACTTCACCACAACCAAAAAGCGGATGCTCCCAGTGGAACCGCGATTCATACCGCACAGATGTTAGGAGAGTTAGGGAAAGCCTACAACCCTCCGAGCGTTGAAGAAAGCGAGAAATTAACCGGAGCAAGAGGCGCGACAGCAGCGGAAAATATTCGCATTCATAGTATTCGTTTACCGGGATTAATCGCCCATCAAGAAGTGATTTTCGGATCGTCCGGTGAAATTTATACCCTCCGCCATGATACCACTGATCGCGCTTGCTATATGCCAGGCGTAAAGCTAGCGATTCGTAAAGTTCTAGAACTCAAAACCCTCGTTTATGGGTTAGAAAAGATATTATAGAGGTTCAGGGTTAGGGATAGAAAATCATCGTAATTTGACTGATTAATTTTGTCTGAGCCTCCGATCACACTATGACCTAACACCTGACGCAATACCACTGAAGCTATATGTTGATTCCCTTAACTCGCAAAACCTTTGAGGAATTAATTCCTGCTGTCGCCACCAGCGATCAATATCGTTATGCTTGGGGAAAACTCTCGGATTTTTTAAAGCGAGTGTTGATTTCGGCCGTTTGTGCCTCGGTTTGGATTATTATTGAGATTGCCGTCGAATCTGATAGCATCAAATCGGTGTTATTAATCTTAGGATTAATCACCATTCTTTACTGGTTTTGGGGGCCAGTGGTTGAAGCCAGTTTACGCAATCTACAATGTCGTAAATATCCCTACTGTGGATTTTGGCAGGGAAAAGTTCTCGACTATTATATTACCGAAGAAGTAACCAGCGAACAGGAATCTGTCAACAAAAAAGGAGATTTAATTATTATCGAAAACTTAGAGCGGCGAATAAATGTAGAAGTGGGAGACTCAAAAGGATTTACAACAAGCATTCAAGCCCCTCTAAACCGCTCTCACAAAAAACTTCATCGGGGTCAAGTTGCTCAACTGATTGTCATGTCTTACCTCGAAGATTTAAGCCGAATTAGCCAAGTTTCTGACCTCTATATTCCCAGTCAAAACTTGTGGGTGAGTAACTATCCGTATTTGCGTCGAGATGCCTTTGTTGATGTAAGTCGCTGGGTTCGTTCTCAACGCGATACTCGTAGGCGATCGCAAACTTCTGTAGATCGATAAAATCTAGGTATCCTTCATCTGCGTTTCATGTGAAAAAACGACTGATAGCCGGAGAAGATGCTCGTATAAATTAGAGGTATCTGGGGTGGTCAACTTCCTGTTAAGTCATCGGAGGAAACACAATGGAAACACCTGGAACTCTCAGTTTAGAGCAGCAATTCAAGTTAGAAGTTCTGCAAAAAGAAGTGAAACGCTTAACCCAAGAACAAGCTCAAGCCTACCTGATGGAACTGATGCGTCAGAATATGGTGAAGGATAACTTACTCAAGCATTGGATAAAAAAGTCTTAATCACCCACTTGTTGCAGAGGGGGCGCAAACCCCAGCGCCCTTAAATTTTAAAAAAAACTAATTCACATTCACCTCACGACCGTAGGCTTGCCAAGCCAAATCGACCAAACCATTCACAATTGCAACAGAGACCACCGCACTGCCTTTGCGGCCATCAATCCGAATATGAGGCACCATTGAGTCATGTAAACGAGATTTCGCCACATCCGCCCCCACAAAACCCGAAGGCGTTGCAATCACTAAAGCGGGTTTAATTTCTTCAGCCTCAATCAAATCAACCAAAGCCGAAAGCGCCGTTTGTTCTTGACCAATCACAAAAATAGCTTCGGGATAACGTCGAGCTAAAGTTTGAATTCCCCAAGCGGTGCGGGTTTTTTCCCGTTGGGGTCGAGTCACCGCTTCCATCGAACAATAAACAGGATTAGCAAAAGTCGCTAAAATCTGGGGACTAATCCCCACCTGCACCATCGGTACATCCACAACAATCGTTGTCCGGGCGGCTAAGGCGGCGGCTCCGGCTTGTAAAGCTTGATCAGAAAAGCGAACGAGGGACTTGTACTCAAAATCAGCAGTCGCGTAAATGACCCGACGGACAATCTCATACTCGGCTGGAGAAAAAACGTGATCACCAATTTCGTGATCAATAATCCCTAGACTTTGGGCATCGGTAATGTGCCATTCCATCATGATCTTCCGCTATTATCCGTCTGTGAATCGGTGCATTACCCCCGAACCGAAAAAATCTGAGCCAGGTATGGTCTGTTTACAGGAGTTCGGGATGGGAATTGAGTGCAGCAACGATTCTATATATTAGATAAGTTTATCAGGCAAAATGTAGAGTCGCTCACTTTCGAGGGATTGAATTTAGACTTGCCTAAAATCAAACAGGATCGAGAGTTTCGTCAATTCCCAATCCTGTAGTCAAATCAGTTAGATTGTTGAATTTAAAATTAGCTTTCAGAAGTCGAAGGCTGATTGAACGCAGGAGTCAAATAAGCTGCCAAAACACCAATCAGAAATGCGGCGATATTACGAACTAATGGCACCCAATCCGAAGTCCGAGAGACAACCGGGCCGATCCCAAAGGCAATAAATAAGATTCCCCATAACGGAGAAAAAATCAAAGCCCACTGCCAAGCCACAATTTGTCCGGGTTTACGAGGAATCGCCGCAATACCACAAATCACTCCCCCCAAAGCAGAAGTAATCAGAGTTAAAATCCACTGTTCACGGGGAAGTCCCGGTACAACTCGACAACCCCCTTGAACTAAGCAAGATTTAACCGCATCTAAAGATTGAATGATGGATTGATCCTCGCCATTATCTCGTACAAAGTATTGGTTTCCATAACGGGTTTGCAGTTCCACCCAAAACGTCCGAGAAAGCAAAGCATAGAGGTCACGACCGACGTTAAAATTGAGGATATTTCCGCCTCGTTGGTCAGCAACCAGCAAAACACTTTTATCATCGAGTCCCCAATAGCCCTTAACTGCACGACCTGGAGTGCGATCAAATTGAGTCAGAACTCTGAGTTTCCAGCCCGTCTCCGACTCAAATTGTTGAATTTCTGAGGCGATCAATTGTTCTTGAGTATCGGTGAGAATTTCTGCTAAGTCAATGATCGGAGTTTGAATTTTGGGAAGTAACTCAGGATTATCATAAGCCTGAGCAGCCGGGGCGATCATCCAAGTCGATAAGCTTAGACAACACGCAACGATAGAGACCAGGAGCCGACGAAGCCATATCTGTTTCATGGGATTTTCTATCAAGGTTTAAATTGTCAAGGATAAAGGATTTTGTTAACCCGCAGATAATCGAAATCTTATATTTCTTTACAATTGTTAACTTTAGCATAGAATTTTGGACAGTAGGGGCAATTCATCAATTCCCGCTACCCGGAAATTCTTCTCTCTTTTCAGTTAACTGACACAAACTCCGATCTTCATTGCTGATATAGGGATTGTACTTAAGATAATCACCCACCCATTGACAAGCCCGTTCCATCAGATCATCAAGATCCAAATTCCATAAAATCACCGTCTGATCTCGACTCGCCGAGGCTAACACCCGACTATCGGGACTAAAACTAATACTCATCACACCATCTTGATGACCCAGTAACGTTTTGAGTAAAGTCCCATTGTGGCGACTCCACAGCTTCACATACCCGTCATAACTCGCTGAAGCAATCAGCTGACCATTGGGACTAAAAACTACACTTGTAACACTATCACTCGAACCTTTTAATAATGTTTCCAACAAAATCCCGTCACGACTCCAAAGCTTCACTGTATTGTCATAACCGGCTGAAGCAATCGTATGACCATCGGGACTAAAACTCACCCCCAACACATAGGCGTTATGGGCGATAATCGTTTTCAACAATCTTCCCTGTAAATTCCACAACTTCACCGTACCGTCATCACTCGCCGAAGCAATCATTCGACCATCAGGACTAAAACTCACACTATTAACCCATCCCTGATGACCCACAAACGTTTGGAGTAAACGACCTTCTGAAGTCCACAGTTTAACCGTTTTATCCTTGCTTCCCGTCACAATAAACTGACTATTTGGACTGAAACTCACACTCATCAAACTATCACTATGCGCCGTCCAAGTCTTCACGGTTGAGAAGCGATGAAAAACTGAAGCCTCAGACTGAATAGGAGATTGATCAAAGTCTAGACTTCCTCTCAGTGGAAAATAAAAGGATCGAAAATAAAGCTGTTCTCGCAATGGTGTATGAGTCCAGAGAAAATGATCTTGTTGTTGAACTTTTTTGGGATGAGGAGTCATCCGCCACAGTTTTACTTTTTTGTCATAACTCGCCGTTGCTAACAGTTGACCATCGGGACTAAAACTAATCGCTGAAACCCGATCTTGATATCCTTTTAAGGTTTGTAGTAAAGTTCCGGAACGACTCCACAGTTTGACGGTTTGATCTTGAGAGGCAGAAGCCAAGATTTGACCATCGGGACTAAAACTAACACCTAAAACGCGATCCTGGTGTCCTTCTAATAGTTTCAGTGGAATATCTTCAATCCGCCACAATTTTACTTTTTTGTCATAACTCGAAGAAGCCAAAATTTTACCATCCGGTGAAAAACTCACATTCGTCACCTGATCTCCATGTCCTTCAAAAGTTATCAAAAGTTCTCCATCTCGACTCCAAAGTTTAACGGTTTTATCTCCACTTGCTGTTGCGAGCATTTGACTGTCTGGAGAAAACTCAACACCATAAATGAGCTGTTCATGTCCCCGTAAAATTTTCAGTAAACGGCCTTGACGATTCCATAATTTAATCGTTCGATCTGAACCGACAGTCGCGATTAATTCACCATCGGGTGAAAAGGTCACAGTATAAACTTTCGACTCATCAGAACTACTATGACGCAGTGTTTTAAGGCGTCTTCCTCTCGGGGTTAATAATCGGGCAGTGCCATCATTTCCTGCGGTGGCAATCACATCACCTTTGGGGCTAAAACTCACCCAATTTAAAGGAGAATTATGAGCAGTTATTGTTCTGAGTAGCTGTCCTTCTAAATCCCACAATTTTACCGTTTTGTCTTCGGAAGCCGAAGCAATAATTTGACCATCCGGTGAGAAAGACACACTAGAAACAATATCGCCATGACCTCTGAGTGTAATGGGAATGGCAGCCATTTGAGTATCTTGACCCAACGTCCACAATTTTACAGTTTGATCCTGGGAAGATGAGGCAATCATCTGAGCATTTGGACTAAAGCTTACACTGGTAATACTTTTTTGATGACCTTTCAAAGTATTGAGAAGTTTCCCTTTCGGAGTCCAGAGTTTAATTACTTTATCTACACTACCCGAAGCAATAATATTCCCATCTGGACTAAAGCTAACATCCCAAACCACTTCGTTGTGTCCTTCTAAACGGTTGAATTCGTGAATTCCATAAACCGCTTGTTGTAGGGTTGCTGCAATTGAAATTTCGGTGTTTTGTAAGTCAAAGTTAATCAGGCTTAATTGTTTGAGTTGTCGCAAGCGTTTGGCTGCTCTTAAACTTTCCATAATAGCATCAAACTTTTGATGAGAAAAGAATAAGGCATCGGAAGCGGATGTTAAAGTCGCAATATTAGCAAGTTGTTTTTGTTTATAAGCAATTTTTACAGTGAAAGCAAGTCCGACTGCGGTAATAATGGCTAATCCTAATAATTGTTTTAAAACTCGGTTGCGATGAATCAACTGCTGTTGACTCATTTTTTGCAATGCAGCTTCTGCTTCTTTTTTCGCCACTTGGGCTTGTCTGAGTCGTCGATGAATTTCAGTCCGACGTTGTTGTTCTTTGATGGCGTAGCGTTGACGAATGGGTAAGACTAAATAATCATGTAAAAGTTGATAGCGATTTTCGGGTAGAGAAGCTTCACGAATACAGGTTTTTTCTCGTTGACGTAATAATAAACCCGATTCTAAAATGACATCAATAAATGATACAGGTTGTTCTAAATCTTTGGAGAGATCTAATTTATTGTGGGAATGAATAGCTGTAATTAACTCTCGGCGAGTTTTGATCGGACGAGTAAATTTTTCATCGGTTAAAGCAAATAAAACATCCCAAGCTGCATCTTCATTTTCTTTTCCACAATCTTCGATCACTTGCTCAATAGAATGTTTGATTAGTTCTGCTTTGGGATTTTTTCCCAGTTGTTTATATTGGGTAAGGGTGGTAATTCCCTGTTCTCCTTCTTCTTGAAGCTGCGCTCCTACCACTTGTAATTCAATGGGACGAACTTCACCTTGTTCATCTGCTAAATCTTGAACTAAAGCATCAATTAAAGCTGGTTCTAATTCAAATTTTGCTCGCTGAGTTAAACGTTCAATTACAGCTTTTGCTTCACTTTTAGAAAAGTCTTTTAAGTGATAACGAATTTTTTTATCTAGAATGTTATTATTAATTGCATCTAACTTCACCAAGTTCTCACATTCTAAAAGATAATGAAGATAATCTTCTCTCAATGAAAATACAACTTTTACAAAAGGTAGATCTAAACAAATCCTCAAAAATTGAGAAAAAGCACAAATTTCTGATCTAGAATTCACAAAGAAAAATTCTTCAAACTGATCGAATACCAGTACAGTTAGTAAATTTATTTCTCCATTTTTATGAAGGGTTTTTAAGACAAATGAATTTGGATTGAGTAAAAAATTAGAGGGATAATTTTTTGTTTTTTTCCAGGATTTATAAGCGGCTTGAGTGATCACCTTGTCCCATTGTTTTTTAACATCATCTTGTGGTTTTCTATGATAAATACTTTCTTGGGCTAAGATTGCTTTTGTCAAAGATTGTTCAATTTCTTTTGACCAATGGGTATAGCTACGAATCACCACAGGTAAAACATGACGAGCGCTCAAGTTAATATTCGTTAACGCGGGAACTAATCCGGCATTCACTAATGAGCTTTTTCCTACTCCTGAACGTCCATGAATAATAACCAGTTTATGATCGTCTCTGCCCAATCTTTGCAAAAGGTTATGAATATCTTTTTGCCGACAAGATGCGACAATTTCTTCAGCCATCATCATCTGAGTTTCAACCTTTAAACTCGAAGGATTAACAACCTGTTTAGTCGGCTGAAGTTGATGAGCGCCAATAAATGCTCTAAACCCATATTGATGCTCAATCTCTCGTTGTTTTTTCTTGATTCTAAATGCTTTTAAATATTGACATTGTTCGTAGTAAATTGAACGTAACTCTGCTAATATATTAATATATAAATGAGGATCATATTCGGGTTCTGTTCCCGCTTGAGCCTGTTCTAAGCCCTCAACCGCCTCATCCCATCGTCCTAGATGTTTGGTACTTCGAGCTAACAGCAAAAGATATACACTACGACTCGAAACAGGTTCAGATGTCGGTAAAATAGTTAACGCCAGTCGAGTCAGTTGATCCGCTTTTAACCATTGAGAATGTTGTAAACTAACTTCTGCCATAAACCCATAATCTTTCGCAAGCTGACGAGGTGTACCATAGGTGAGGTGCATTTTTAATACTCGTTGGGCGAAGGTTTGCAACTCATCCCACTTTTGCAGACGTTGTAATAGTTCCCCCATATAAGACATCACACCTGCTACTAAATCAGGTCGTCCAGCTTGTTCAAATACTTGCTGACATTGTTCTAAACTAACTTGTGCTTTCTCCAATAATGTTTGACTTAAACCCGGATTTCGCGCGGCTTGTAAACGGTAAGTTAAAGCAATATAAAACAACACAATTCCCTGATATTTAATCAGAGATTGTTGCTCATCTAAATCACTAAAATCAGGATGAATTTGCTGATTTTCTGGAATAGAATTGATATCTATAGAATCTTCGACGATGACTTCCCATTTAATCAATTGAGGATCACAAATCTGATTTTTTTCCTCTGGGCAACTCCTATCATAGTGAAGCAATGCTATAAAGCTTTTTTGGTAATGAATTCGAGCAATATCACTTTGGTCACTTGCATCTCGGTCTTGGCCCCAAATAAACTCCCGACAGGCTTCTAAAGTTGGTTCCAACTCATAACCCCGATGTTGTAAGTCTCGCCAAGTTGATTCTAGTTCGCGCCGACGTCGAGAACCGATAGAAAAATCATAGTCCTGCTGGGGAAATTGGTAAAAAGAAATCGAATATTGAGTGGCAAGTTCCCCTTCTTTTATTTTCAGTTCAGCGCAGGAGAAAAGAATATTTGCTTGCTGTTGGAGATATTCAATCAGTTCACAGGTTGCGAGTTCAAATTTCAGGGTTGCTGCTGCCCAACTTTTGAAATCTGGGGCTAATCGAATTAATTTAGTTGCGACTTCATCGGTAATCCACAAAATCAATGGAAAAGTAAAGTTTTTCCGAAATTCATCTCGAACTTGATTGGTAGAATTGAGTAAATGATCAAGAGAAGCAACTGTTTCTAACCCTAAAACCATTAAGGCAGTCGGAGGTTCATTTTGAATCGCTGAATATAAAGTTGTGTAAAGAGTTTCAACTGATTCTGGCAAGGTTAATTCTTGAATCGGAATCGGGGATTTTTGTTGTAATTGTTGGATTAGTTTGAGTTGGAGACTGGAATAGTTACAGCGCACTAAAACAAGAGAAAATTGTCCTTGAGATAAAGCGATTGACCGCACCAATCGAGTTAATAATTTATCATTATGGGTGGCAGTTTGTTCGGAGGTATATAGAGTATCCATAGGATGAGCCATTTTGCTCAAAATCATTGTAAAAGTTGACCCTGAGTTCAGTTTATTTGATCTCAGCAGAAATTAGACCGAAAAAATAAGATCTTAAGCTTCTTCGGATGACTCCTGTTCTTATACACAAGATTGGTTACATCTTCTGCTTTTTGATCCAATCAATTGAACACATTTATCCTCAACATCAATAAACTGAAAGCTCTATCTAATGTTAAAGAAAGTATTAATCAAATTTAATTGGTATGTTTTGTACTTTGTCAAGCTTAGACTTGAATTCAGGATTTAAGACAATTTAGACTAACCTGCTTACCTGCTTACACAACAACCAACTCAAACAAAACCCATAGAGAGACTATCCCATTAAAGACTGATTTAGCTCTAAAGTACCCTTTTTAAATTGTCGAGTTTCCTCTAAAGCGGGATTGATCCCAAACCAACGACCATCACCATCACGATATTCAAAAACAAACATACTCCGAAGTAAAGTTTGACATTCTTCTTCTCCCCGAACGTGTTGATGATTGACGACTTGTACCAGCAATTTCCACTCATCTTCAGTAATTGCACCTAAGAGATCATCACGATATTCACGAATCACATTGTCGAGACAATCGCGAGTAAAAGGCGGATCAGCTTGTTGTAAACAGCTATACATCAACATCAACAACCGTCGCATATGACCCCCACTAATTCGACATAAGCGATCTAGCGTTTCTCGAGTGTCAAATAATTCTGGGATTAACTCAAAACGTTGTTCAGATGGAATTTTTGGAAAAGCCCTCGCTAAAACCATTTCTCGCAACATTGCCATTCCTTTAGAATAATCTTCACCTTGACGAGTTTTAACTGGAATCATCGGCAGAACTTTGGGTTTGACTCCAAATCGACTGGACAATCTTCCATAATCGTTAGAGAACATTAAAGTGAGAGGAATGGTATAAACCACATGGCAATTGAGTCGTTTGAGTTGTTCGCCCCGATCAACAAACAGATATTCCGGTTGAGTTCGCCCCCAAGGTTTAGGAGAGTTATCCACCCGATCAAGGTTATCGATAATCACAACTAAGCCTTTTTTTCCTTTTGCTTTTAATGCCGTGTTAGCCCGTTCGAGGAGTTCTTTATTAATTGCATCAAGAATACTACTGACTCGCGGTTCGAGATATTGTCTGAGTTGAGAGCGTAATTTTGGGGAATCTTTGGTGCGAGCGCTTAATTTAGCAAATCCAACTGATAGTTCCGCTTCTCCAGAGAGTTCTAAGGGAGTTTGCAAAAAGTCTGAAATTTCAGAGAACAGGTTGCCAAAGTATCCAGCTTTGATCCGAATTTGAGCGCCTTCGAGATTTTCGCTGACTTGATGAGCGATTGCCAGTAAAATATCACTAATATCGACATCAGCCATGTCTAAATCTTGGGAAGACTCAAAATAAACGACATGGTATCCTTGGTGTTCTAAGGTATCTTTAAGTCGAAATAGCTCAGTCGATTTGCCACAACCGATGTGTCCTGAAAACAGTTGGCAAGTCGGTTCATCCCCAGAGAGTAACGTAATGGTGCGGCAGAGTTCTCGAACCAAATCGCTACCCCGAACTGAGGAAAAATCGATATAATACTGCCGATCCTCAGGATTTGCCATATCAATGGTTTTACTCGGATTGCAGGCTTTGTAAAATTGAATTAAATCTAAGCTCACCACAGCAGACTCTCTTGTGTGACAATTCTTTACTCAAAAGTATAGATTGACACTTGGCTCGGTGGGGTGTGGACTCAAACAGAACAGGAGAGTCGAACCGACTAGGTGATATTACTGAAGGGTTAACCCCACTGGTGGTATTAATTGATATACCCTCGTCAGTGGTCAGTAGTTTGAGTCCAAATCTGAATGTTGAGCGAATCAATCTCTAAATGATTGATCCCCAATCTTTTCTCCGCTCATTATATAAATGTGAACAAACCCAATCGTCGCGACAAGAAAGACTTATGACGAATATTGTATCTGTTTCTTCTCGGGATCTCGGAAATCGGCGTCAGCAATTGCGTCGTCAGCGTCGTCTACGTTTAGTACAAATTCTTTGGCAAGCTCTAGCCGTTAGTGGTTTAACTGGAGGTGTTTTTTGGGCTGTTAACCAGCCGATTTGGTTTATTAATCAGCCTGAACAAGTCAGCATTGAAGGCAATCAATTACTCTCTGATCGACGAATTCGCGCTTTACTTCCCTTATCCTATCCTCAATCCCTTTGGGAAATTCAACCTCAAGCGTTAGCAAAGACCTTAGAATCTCAAGGCCAAATTGCCAAAGCCAGCGTCAGCCGACAGTTGTTTCCCCCTCAGTTAACGATTAAAGTCCAAGAACGACGTCCAGTGGCGATCGCTCAACCAAGTCCGACTTTAACTCGACGTTCTGAAGCCTCGCAAGTGGGTTGGCTTGATGCGAATGGGGGTTGGATTCCGTTAGAAAGCTATGCTAAGTTAGAGCGATCGCGACAGTTGCCCCGCTTGAAGGTGATTGGCAACCCAGAGCAGTACCGTCCGCATTGGAAACAAATGTATGAAACCTTGAGTCGCTCTCCAGTGGTGGTTGATGAAATTAACTGGCAAGATCCAGCCAATTTAATGATCACCACCGAAATAGGAGTTGTACATCTCGGTGCTTATAGTCCTTTGTTTGCTCAACAGCTTCGTGTTTTGGATCAGATGAGAAATTTACCGGAACGAGTCGATTTAGCCCTAGTGGACTATATTGATTTACAGAATCCAGATCACCCAGTCATTCAGATGTTGCCAGAACCCTAAAACTTTGCTATTGTGCCGACTATCGCGATCAAGATACCTAAACCCCTCGATTGATTGTGCTTGTCGCCCTCTGGTTCAAGTCCGTTGCGTAAACTGATTGCATCTTGAATTCCTCTTGGTTTAGATCGCAACTTACTTTATAGTTGAGTTTGAGTTGCGTCCTTTATTGAAACGTTATTCACTACCCCTATCGATTAAAATGGATTCTAAGAGTAACCTGGGGTCTACCCAAAGGAATAATAATAATAACCAAGCTGATCAGAAAGCCAATCTCTGGTTAGCGGCGGAATCAGCAAATCCATTCCGCAAAAACGAGCGTATGGTAAACCCCAATAACGAAAGTAATTCTATGCCTCACGAAGAGTCTTGGAGTACCGATATCATACCAAGCAACGCAGCGAAGATCAAAGTCATTGGTGTGGGCGGCAGTGGGGGAAATGCGGTCAATCGCATGATTGAGAGTGAGGTATCGGGTGTAGAGTTTTGGGCGGTCAATACAGATGCCCAAGCCTTGGCTCAGTCAAAAGCACTGAAACGTTTACAAGTCGGACAAAAGTTAACCCGAGGACTAGGAGCGGGGGGTAATCCGGCGATTGGACAAAAAGCCGCAGAAGAATCTCGTGATGAAATTGCCCATTCTTTAGAAGGGGCCGATTTAGTGTTTATTACAGCCGGATTAGGCGGGGGAACTGGAACAGGGGGCGCTCCGGTTGTGGCTGAAGTCGCCAAAGAAGTGGGTGCATTAACAATTGGTGTGGTGACACGACCTTTTACTTTTGAAGGGCGACGACGCATTTCTCAAGCCGATGAAGGGGTCGCTGCTTTACAAAGTCGGGTTGATACGCTGATTATTATTCCTAATAATAAGCTGTTATCGGTGATTAACGAACAAACGCCGGTTCAGGAAGCTTTTCGCTATGCCGATGATGTCTTGCGTCAGGGTGTACAAGGGATATCTGATATTATTACTATTCCCGGCTTAGTGAATGTTGACTTTGCCGATGTTCGGGCGGTGATGGCAGATGCGGGTTCAGCTTTGCTTGGAATTGGTTTAGGTTCGGGTAAATCAAGGGCGAGAGAAGCGGCAATGGGAGCGATTTCGTCTCCGTTACTGGAATCTTCTATTGATGGGGCGAAAGGGGTTGTCTTTAATATTACAGGCGGAACTGACTTAACGCTTCATGAGGTGAATGCGGCAGCCGAGGCGATTTATGAAGTGGTTGATCCCAATGCCAATATTATCTTTGGGGCGGTGATTGATGAACGGCTACAGGGAGAAATTAAAATTACGGTGATTGCGACTGGATTTTCGGGTGAAAAACAACAAAGCATTCCTAGCACTCGAGAAACCACGCCCCAACCCCGGAATGCACCGCCGCCTTCACCTCTGGGTCAACAACCGTCAAAAGATCCTGCTGAACAACAATCCCAACAGCCAGGACTTGATATTCCGGACTTCCTCAGACAACGGCGTCCTCGACGTTAGTCGAGTCAGTATTCGCGTATAGGGCAAATTCACCTTTTTCGGCGAGTTGGAAGCCTACACTGAAAGCGAAGTGTCAGTGTGTGGAGGAAAACTATGTGCTTCGCACAGGCGAGGAGCGAACGCATAGGGTTTATCATTATGTTACTATATCATACGGTGAGTTTTTGATGTCGTGAAACAACTTATGACCTTAGCTGTGCGAATTGAACCGACCGCAGAACAGCAGAAATTGCTGGACGATACTGTGGTCGCGTTTGCGTCAGCCTGTAATTGGATTAACGACAACGTGAACTCAAACCTGACCAACCGAAACTCAATACAAGCCGTCTGCTATAGCGAGGTTAAATCTCAATTTGGGTTAACAGCTAATCATGTAGTTAGAGCTTGTGCGAGAGTTGGTGCAAATCGATTAACTGCAAAACAAAAAAGACGCAAGGTAACAGGATTTAAACCAACCAGTTTTGACTGTGATGCCAGAACATTTCGGATTATTGAAGACGGCTATCTAGTCAGCCTCAGCACAACAGGTAAACGAGTTAAAGTTCCGATGCGAGTAAGTAATTACCATATCGGAAAACTCAAAAACCAAAATCCGACTTCGGCTCAAGTTTGTAAGCATAAAGATGGTAACTTTTATCTCCATATTCAACTAAAATTTGAAGCACCAAAACCGAGAAAAACTCAAAATGTTATTGGTGTTGACTTTGGAAGACGGGATATAGCAGTAACTTCAACAGGTCAATCTTGGTCGGGGAAAGATATCAACAATACTAGAGACAAATATACCAGGACTAGAGCTTCCCTTCAAAAGAAAGCGTCTCAAGGTAAGTCCGCGTCGCCTAGGGTTTCCCCAGGCGTTTATGCCGGACGCACAAGGTCAACTCGGCGTAGATGCCGAGAAATCTTGAAACGGCTATCGGGACGTGAGAGAAGATACCAAACCTGGTTAAATCATCAGATTTCGAGTTCAATCATCACAGAAGCAGTTAGCACAAATTCAATTGTTGCTATCGAAGACTTGACCGGAATAAGGGATAGAACAAATAATCAGCCCAGGAAAAAAACAGAGGGTAGACGTTCTAATTCCTGGAGTTTTTATCAGTTAAGAACCTGCCTTGAATATCAAGGCATTAAAGAGGGTGTAAATGTCATTGCAATTCCACCTGCTTATACCAGTCAAACCTGTCATAAGTGCCTGTATATTCATCCAGTCAAAGGTCAATCTTATCGAAACAATAAAACCTTTAAATGTGGTAATTGTGGCAAGAGTTGCGATGCAGATTTTAAGGGGTCAAAAATGATTAAATTATGGGGTGCAAGTGTAACCGCACCTAGAGGTTCGGAATTCTTGTCTTGTGCAGTAGTTCTAGGGCTACCGAAAGCCCACGTTGAAAGGCATAGCCAGTGTGGGTAGGTTACAATCCATGATTCCAGTCGCTCTCACCATTGCCGGATCAGATAGTGGTGGAGGTGCAGGCATTCAAGCCGATTTGCGAACCTTTGCCTTTCATTGCGTTCATGGCACCAGTGCTTTAACTTGTGTTACTGCTCAAAATACTTTGGGGGTTAATCGAGTCGATGCCCTCTCGCCCCAAGCCGTCGCTGACCAAATTACGGCGGTTGCTGAAGATATTGGGGTACAAGCGACGAAGACGGGAATGTTGCTCAACTCCGAGATTATTCAACAGGTTGTCGCGCAGGTTGAACAATGGCATCTACAGCCGTTAGTGGTTGATCCGGTGATGGTCTCCCGGACTGGAGCGCAATTGATTGATGATCAGGCAATTACGGCTTTGCGAGAAACTCTATTTCCCCATGCAACGGTGATTACACCCAATCGCTACGAAGCTGAAATTCTCACGGGGTTGAAAATACAAACCCTTGATCAGATGTATACTGCTGTTCAACAGATTTATGATCAACTGGGAGTCAAAGCGGTTTTGGTGAAGGGAGGAAGTTTAGAAGCGTCTTTGCGAGGAACAGATGTGTGGTTTGATGGCAAACAGCTTCAGACTCTACAAACTGAAATCATCAACACTTCCCATACTCATGGGACAGGTTGTACGCTTTCAGCCGCGATCACCGCTAACCTTGCCAAAGGACAAGATCTATTGACCGCTATCCAAGGTGCAAAGACTTACGTCACCCAAGCTTTACAATTTTCCCTGAGTATCGGTCAGGGTCAAGGTCCGGTTGGACATTTTTTTCCACTTCTCTCCCAGAGCCAATCTTTACTCTAGCTCCATCACGCCGAATCGGTAAATTTAATTTATCTAGCCGATCGTTGACCCGAGCGAGAAGAACGTTTTTGCTGCCAGTAATACGGATGAGAGGGTAATTCCTTTGGGGTTTCCACTTCTGCTGTATCACTGCGAATGGCACTTTCACCCATAACGTCCTCTTTTTCTTGAAAGAGAGGAGTTGTACTTCGTAGGGGATCACGCTGCACGGCGGCTAACGCTTGACGAACTGCCGTTTTGATCTTAACTTGATATTGGTCTCGGGCGCATTTTTGTTGATGCAGCCACCCTTCGCGGCTAGAGGCATAGAGAGTTGGCAGACGGTTAAGCGCGTAGGTTTCAACTTCAGATCGCTGAATGTACTGCGTTAACCGAGGAGACAAAAGAGCCATTTGACTTCTGACTTCCTCAGCCACCAAGTCTTCCATGATGTTGTGGTATTTTCTGCGTTGCTTCACTGACATAGTCGTCACCGAAAACCTTAGTGTATTGAGTATTTTGACTGAATTGGTGCTGATCTTTCCCTGTAGTCCACAAATCTACTGTGGATTATCTCTAATAACTGAGAAATGAACCTTTAGCGAGTCGATCATAAGGCTGTCTCGATCAACTCCTCGATTTCATTTACCTGACGTTCCTCGGCTAAATAGCCAATTCCACGATGCAGATGAAGACGAAGTTGTTCTGCGAGAGTTTGTCTATCTGTGCCTAAGCCGTCTTGACAACACCTATACTTCAAGGCAGTTATAAAGACATCAGACAGTTCACCGCCAAAGACCCGCCAAGTCATTTCGATCCCCTGATCAGCAGGTAATGAAACTGAAGAAGGTACAGTAGACTCTACAAGTGATAGACAAAAAGCCCAACGACAAAGAATATTCCACTGCTCGATCTTCGTTGTTCGCTTCAGCTTAATTAGCTGTTCTTTCGCTTCAGAGGAAAGACGAACTCGATCAACCGGTGGCTCCATAAGTTCCTAGGGTGAGTACAATCTCTACAAACCAGGAATTTACTGAAACCTGTTTGATCTCTATTATACAACGATTAAGTGTTTTGTCGGTAGACAGATGCGTCGTTTTTAACCTGAACATCTAGTATAAGATTGAAATGTTCAAAGTTTGATCTAAAGTTTGTTAAAAAGTTAACATTCTGTTCTGACAACTTTACGTTTAAAGACCCAGATGGTAGTTGTCAGCTTACTGATCTCCGTTAATTTGCGGAAGTACAAGTATATCTTTACTCAAGCTATCATAAAGCATACCCATCGATGGGTCAAGTCAATCACTAGAATTTGATTTGCTTTCTAGTCAATTCCTGAAACCTTACAAATCTTCTCTCCTACAACAGCCTCAAAAATGCTAGAACTTCATTGTCATACCACTTACTCCGATGGTACACTTACCCCCAGCGAACTGGTCGCTTTAGCCATGCAAGCCGGAGTCAAAGCCCTCGCCATCACCGATCACGATACTCTTTCAGGTTGGGAAGAAGCCTTTGCTGCTGCTGCTGACTTTGATCTGGAAATTGTTCCTGGGGTTGAACTCTCTACGGTTTACAACGAGCGTTCTTTACATATTTTGGGATTTTACCCCAATAAAAATAAACTCTATTCTCCCCTTAAAGAACGGTTAGAAGGACGCAAAAGACGCGCCCAATTAATTATTAATAAACTCGCTGAATTCGGTTATCCAGTTGAACTTCCCTCAATGGGTGAAGGAATTGCACCTTCTCGTCCTCATATTGCTACAGCTTTGGTCAAAGCCGGTTATGTTAAATCTTCCAAAGAAGCCTTTGAAAAATGGCTAGGAGATGATCAACCTGCCTTTGTTCAATATGAAAAATTTTCCACCGCAGAAGGGATTCAACTCTTACTCAATTGTGAAGCAATTCCGGTTTGGGCGCATCCTTATTTATTTCGAGGCGGTGAAGTTGAAACAGTGTTAAAAGATCTAGTTTCAGCCGGGGTATTGGGTCTTGAAGTTTATCATCCTAGTCATACCTCAAAACAAATTAAGCACTTAGAATCTTTGTGTGATGAATATGATTTACTGAAAACCGGAGGAAGTGACTTTCATAGCCCAAATTCTGATATCAGTCTCAACCAACTTCATTTACCCCTAGAGTTGCTAGACTCTATCAAAAAAGTTAGAAATCATGCCAGCTTAACAACAAACTGATTTTCAAAAGTTTGACTGGTTTTTTCACTCAGACTGAAGCCCAAAAAAATAGAAAAATCTGTAACAATTATAGTGTTAGTTTCTTTTTGACTCTCCCCCTATGACTTATCATGTGATTTACGATGGCAACTGCAATTTGTGTGTAACCTTAGTGCAGTTTTTAGAGAACTTCGATCAAGGTCAACAGTTTCAATATATCCCCATGCAAAATGAAGCTGAACTCAACCGCTTTGGGATTACATCAACTGACTGTAAACAGGGGATGATTTTAATTGATGATAACCATCCTCAGCGTCGTTGGCAAGGCAGTGATGCCGCCGAAGAAATTGGGAATTTATTACCCGCAGGCAATCTATTTGTGAGTGCGTATCGAGCATTACCGGGGTTGAAATGGACAGGTGATCGGGTTTATGAGCAAGTCCGCGATCACCGTTATCAGTGGTTTGGTCAACGTTCAAGCACCTACAATTCAGCTTACCCCAGTTGTGAGAGTTGTCAAAAAAATTAGGGGTTGCGCGATCGCGATCATTGAGTGTATAATACTGCTCATCAGTTAGCACTATTGTGGGCTGCTGTCTCACCGTCCGGAAAATTTCTGTATTGCTGGTATAGGTGTGTCAATTGGTTGTTACGTCAGGTCAGCCAAAAACTTAGATTGCAAGTTAATTAAAAGCTTTAATCTTCTGCAAAACCTAGTTTTTAAGGTCTGACTTAGCGTTACTACCCATGTACATACACATACTTACGGATACATATTGCGGGTCGTGAGACATTAGCTGACATATTGATGTAAAGTGTTCTGGCTTTGAATTTATCAGTTTCAAATGGAAATGCTAGATCTAAATTTAGATAGCATTCCTTTGAAGCAACCTTGATGATGACTTCTATTTTTTGGAAAGAAGCCATTAATTTTCGAGAATTTCATAACAGAATACTTCGTTAGTGCTAGGTGAGTTAACAAAAAATAACTCGACTAGGAGTAAACTAATGAAAGTCAAAAACAATGAGTCTAAAAACTCACAAAAGTCATTAGCAATAGCAATTTTTTTGGATTTTGAAAATGTATCTCAATTTTATATCGCCTCAGATTTGTTAAAATTTGCTCGTCAGCAAGGAAAAGTTGTGACTTCAAAAGCTTACAGTTGTAACTGGAATGAAAACCATAAAAGCCATCTTGAATTTAAAGGCTTTGAGTGTATTCAAGTAGACAATCCAGATAAAATTAAAAATGCAGTTGACTTTCAAATCGCAATAGACTGTTTTAAGCCAACAAGAACCAATTCTTACCCAGAGGTTATCATCTTAGTGACAGGAGATTGTTATAGTCAAATTATACAACAAAACTTGAAGTCAGAAAACAGAAAACTAATTGTACTTGCACGCCGGGGAAGTGATTGTCACTCTTTAAAGAAACAGGTTGATGAATTTTACTACATAGATCAACTTCCTGATTTAGTGAAAAATTTGGATTATGAAACTCTGCAAACAGAAGCTTACATTTGTTATGAAGATGCTGTAAACTGTTTAATATAATCCATTCAAACTGCGATCAAAAGCGGCAAATCAACAACCATCGGTTTGATTGCTAAATTAATGTGTAATAATTCCAAATTTCCCAACTATAAAAATGTTTCATCAATCCGAAAACCAGATGGTAGTAAATTTTCAAAGTTTACTAAATTTATTGATCGGGTGAGAGAGAAAGGAATTATACGCAAGGTTAATCAAGAGATATTTCTGATTAATGAAATAAAGGAAGATTAATTCTATCAACGTATTGATAAAAAAATCCTCACTGGGTTGTAGATCATCATTGTTTAATGATAAACTAACCAAAGTGAGGAAACAGAAAATTTTATTGATGATGTTAGGTTTTGCTGGATAACAAAGATATTGAAAATGGATAAACTACCAGAAATTAAAGATGAAAAACTGAGGTTGCGTGCTTTAACCCATCGTTCCTATGTCAACGAACATCCTGGAGACGGAAAAAATAACGAGCGCTTAGAATTCTTGGGAGATGCAGTCTTAGGGTTTGTGGTGGGGGAGTTACTTTATACTTATTATCCAGAAGAACTCAGTGAAGCCAAAATGACTCGTTTACGAGCCGCATTAGTTGATGAACAACAACTGGGAAAATTTGCGGAGCAACTCGGAATTGGTGAAATTATGCGACTGGGTAAAGGTGCGATCAAAGATGGAGGATATCAAAACCCGGCTTTGCTTAGTGATACCTTTGAAGCCTATATTGGAGCTTATTATTTAGATGCAGGAATAGAGAAAGTTCGAGAATTTATTATTCCTCTATTCACCAAAGTTGCTGATGAAATTCTGGGAATGCACACTGAAGAAAAAAATTCTGAACATTTAATTGATTCAAAAAATCGATTTCAGCAATGGGCGTTAGCCGAATTTGGAGAAAATCCCAAGTATTTTATTATTGATCAATCTGGCCCCGATCATGCCAAAGAGTTTATCGCAGAAGTGCGCGTCAGAGATCAAGTGTATGGTTTAGGACAAGGACGTCGTAAGCAAGATGCTCAAAAAAAAGCCGCAGAAGCAGCTTTAAAGAAATTGGGAATTTTAGACAGTGAATCGTGAACCGTAAGTCGTAAAATAGTTGTGAGTGAGAGTTTGTGTCATACCCAACTCAATTAAGCTCGCAGGGCTAACTTAGTGATGGGTTGAGTTTCTTCGATCAGATATTCGAGGAACGTCTGAGCAACCACAGAGAGATGTTTACCACCGAGATAAACAACATACCAGCGCCGCTGAATGGGAAAATGTTGGATATCTAAAATCGTTAATTCTTTGGATAGACTCTCCAAAACTAGCGTGTGTTTAGAGAGGACAGAAATTCCTAAGCCGCCTGCGATCGCGTGTTTAATGGCTTCATTACTACCAAGTTCTAGGCGAACCTTAACCTTAACCTTGTGTTTTTCAAGCAACTGTTGAACCGCTTGTCGAGTTCCAGAACCCGGTTCTCGCATGATGAATGCTTCACCCCGAAGTTGTTTGATCGAGACATTTTTCTGTTTGGCGAGGGGATGATCGTGTCGGGCGACAACAACTAAAGGATTATCCAAAAAAGGTTCTGTACAAAGATCGAGATCTTCTGGAGGTTGACTCAATATATAAAGATCATCTTGATTATCCTGTATTCGTCGAGTTATTTCTTGGTGGTTGTTCACCTGAAGTGAAATGTCAATACCGGGATACTTTTGACAAAACGAACCCAGGAGTCGAGGAACAAAATATTTAGCCGTTGTCACCACTGCCAGGCGAAGTTGTCCTTGCTTCATGCCTTTCAAGTCTGCCACTTTCATCTCAAAGTTATCTAGTTGTTTAAAAATGTCGTGACAGGTTGCAGATAACTCCCGGCCTGCTTGTGTGAGATAAAGTTGCTTACCAATTTGCTCAAATAACGGTAAACCAACAGCTTGAGCGAGTTGCTTGACTTGGCTAGAAACTGTGGGCTGAGTAATATATAACTCTTCGGCCGCTTTGGTAAAACTACCGTGACGAGCCACAGTTTCAAAGACTCGTAACTGATGTAGGGTTGCCTGGATCAAGAACTCCTCCTTTTTATAGGTATGGCTTGGAATCACTATAGGTAAATGAAATTTGAAAAAGGTTGCACTCTATTAAGACTTTTATGGTATGCTCACCATAGACTTTAGTCAATCAATTTTAGTATTCCGATAGACCTATGTCTATTTTAGCATTCACTCAGATTTCACTAACCCATGCAATTTACCAGGATTACAAACGAAATTAATTTCAGGTATCTAAAAGGTGACATATTTGGAGGAGTAACCGCCGCAGTTATCGCCCTACCGATGGCGCTCGCTTTCGGGGTCGCTTCTGGTGCGCCAGACGGAGCCGCAGTTGGCCTTTGGGGCGCTGTTTTGGTGGGTTTCTTTGCCGCCTTATTTGGAGGTACGCCGACTCTAATTTCCGAACCAACAGGCCCGATGACCGTTGTGTTCACGGCCGTCATTGCCAAACTCACCGCCGATAACCCCGAAACGGGGATGGCAATGGCTTTTACCGTTGTCATGTTGGCTGGAGTATTTCAGCTGGCGTTTGGGGCATTGAGACTGGGTAAATATATTACCCTGATGCCCTACACGGTAATTTCCGGGTTCATGTCCGGTATCGGTATTATCCTGATCATTCTTCAGATAGGGCCGATGCTCGGACAAGCCGGTCCGAAAGGTGGAGTGGTCGGAACCCTACAAAATATTCCCAGCTTGATAGCTAATATCAATCCGTTAGAAACCCTGTTGGGTGTGATTGCGATTGCCATTATCTTCTTCACTCCTGCTAAATTAAAGAAGATTGTTCCGCCTCAATTAAGTGCTTTAGTGATCGGAACACTGATTTCTCTATTATTCTTCCCGGAAGTAGATATTCGTCGCATCGGTGAAATTCCGATGGGTTTACCTCAATTACATCTGCCCGTATTCAGCCTCGACCAACTCAACACCATGTTAATTGATGGTTTGGTTCTGGGGATGCTCGGTTGTATTGACTCTCTGCTGACTTCTGTCATTGCCGATAGTTTAACTCAATCTCAACACAATTCCGATAAAGAACTTCTCGGTCAAGGACTTGGAAACCTCATCTCTGGAATTTGTGGCGGTTTACCGGGTGCAGGGGCAACAATGGGAACCGTTGTTAATATCCAAGCTGGGGGTCGCACTGCGGTTTCCGGTTTGACTCGCGCTCTGATTTTATTAGTTATCGTCCTGGCTGCTGCTCCCTTGACACAAGGTATTCCCCTCGCCGTTCTTGCAGGGATTGCCCTGAAAGTGGGTATCGATATTATCGACTGGAAATTCCTCAAACGCGCTCACAGACTTTCCTGGAAAGCTGCTGCCATCATGTATGGTGTGGTCTTGCTCACCGTCTTCTACGACTTAATTGTCGCGGTTGGTGTTGGAGTATTCATTGCCAATATGCTGACGATCAAACGTTTAGCTGATATCCAAGCCGAACAAGTCAAAGCCATTGACACACCCAACGATGAAGTGATGTCTAATGAAGAAGCCAAACAGTTAATGAAACAAGCCAAAGGTCAGATTCTCTTACTCGACCTCGGCGGCCCAATGAGCTTCGGTGCGGCAAAAGCTATTACTCAACGTCAAGGGATTTTAGATAACTATCAAGCGATTATTATTGACTTAAATCACGTTCCTCTGTTGGGTGTAACTGCAACCCTGGCGTTAGAGAAAATGATCGATAGCGCTTATAACAAATCCATTGATGTTTACATTGTCGGCGCTGAAAACAGTGAACATCAAATTAGAACCCGTCTACAACGCTTCAATATTTTGGATCGTTTACCCAAAGAAAATCGAGTAGCAACCCGAGTTGTTGCTCTGCGACGTGCTTTAGCAAGCATTAACGGTGAAATCATTGAACCTGAAAGCTATGACGAAGAAATGAATAGCTATCCTCCGGTTAATCCTACTGATGCTGCGACATTGCAAAAATCTTGATTGTCTAGCCCCGGTTTGTAACTCCGTGATATTCTCCCTCTTATCGGGGCTATTTCCTAATCTACTTGAGATCGATCTCAACTCTGGGGAAGGTAGAACTCTCTTCAACACTTAAAAAACAATTAATCATCAACTGAGTTTTTAAAGTTTCTGCTGTTTCTGCCTTCCAAACTTTTTACAATTTTTCTATCTATAATCATCTCCACAACTAAAACGTGAGAAGCTATTTTAAGGGCTGGTTGATCAATATTTGCTTCTAAGAAATTCAAAATAAAGATCAACTCGCTTTGTTCTGAAAACCAATTTATGATTCAATTGATTTAGATTGCTATTGTCTTGAAAAACTATGTTACACGACTTGAACATTCCCCAATCTTTTCCAATTTTTGCAACCGCTACAGAAGCTGAAAAGGCACCGCTGGTATTAACTTCTGTTCTCCTGAGTTTAGTCATTGTTTATATTGCCAGTAAATTAGGCGGAGAATTATCAAAACGCTTAGATTTACCCCCAGTTTTAGGTGAACTCATCGGCGGAGTGATTGTCGGAACTTCGGCATTGAACCTGTTAGTTTTTCCCGAAAGTGGTGCAACCGCTTCTGACTCTTTATTGATGACTTTTTTACAATCCATTAGTGATTTGAGTCCCGAATCAGTCACCTCAATTTTTGCCAGTCAAAGTGAAGTAGTTTCGGTTCTGGCTGAATTGGGTGTGATTATTCTACTGTTTGAAATTGGTTTAGAATCCGAACTGAGAGAACTTCAAAGTGTGGGTTATCAAGCGGCAGTTGTGGCAGTTGTGGGAGTAGTAGCACCTTTTGCAGCCGGGACGTTAGGACTAATGTATTTCTTTGGGGTTTCTGCAATTCCTGCTATTTTTGCCGGGGCTGCATTAACCGCAACTAGCATTGGCATTACCTCAAAAGTTCTCTCGGAAATCGGACATCTCAAATCAAAAGAAGGTCAAATTATTGTTGGGGCGGCTGTTATTGATGATGTTCTCGGGATTATTGTTTTAGCAGTTGTTGCTAGTTTAGCAAAAACAGGCGAGATAGACATTCTCAACGTTGTTTATCTGATTATTAGTGCTACAGCTTTTCTGCTCGGTTCCATTTTACTCGGGAAATTCTTTAATAAATCTTTTGTCTCAATTGCTGACATTTTACAAACCCGAGGACAGTTAGTAATTCCCGCTTTTACCTTTGCTTTCTTGATGGCATTTTTAGCCAACGCAATTCATTTAGAAGCTATTTTAGGAGCATTTGCAGCCGGATTAGTTCTCGATGAAACCGACAAACGCAAAGAACTCGATAAACAAGTTGTTCCAATTGCGGACATCTTAGTTCCTATTTTCTTTGTTAGTGTAGGAGCAAAAGCAGATTTAGGCGTATTAAATCCCGCAGTTCCCGCCAATCGTGAAGGACTGATTATTGCCACTTTCTTAATTGTGGTTGCGATTATCGGTAAAATTATTACAGGTTGGGCTGTAATTGGTCAGCCTCAGATTAACCGCTTGGCAATTGGGGTCGGGATGATTCCTCGGGGTGAAGTCGGTTTGGTCTTTGCGGGAATTGGTTCAGCCAGTGGTGTACTTGATAAACCCCTAGAAGCCGCTATCATTATCATGGTGATTATAACCACATTTATCGCACCGCCTTTTCTGCGGTTAGCTTTCAAACAGTCTGCACAGCCAGCCAAATCTAGTGTAGAGTAACAAGGGAACCCGTAAATTATTTTTGGTCTTATCTTTCACAGGAGGCTAGTGGATTATTTAGAATAATTTTCCATCCTACCCATGAATTAAAATTCAGTGATCACCGAACAGTATATCTTGTTAAAGCCTGTTCCTTGATTGCTGAATTTTAACTGTCTCTATCTGTGATCATCGAGTCTCAATAGACACAATATTGATCAGAGTTTTTTCGCTGATATAAGTTCATTAAATTTGTTTGATCTCTATTATTTTGAATAATTAGTATGGAAAATATTATCCAAGGTCTGCCGGATAGTCCAATTGTTACGTTTACAATTCTAATTCTCGTTAGTTTAACCATTCCTCCCATTTTTGAGAAGTTAAAACTACCGGGATTAGTCGGATTATTAGTCGCTGGAGTCGTTTTGGGAACCAACGGCTTTCAGCTACTTAATCCGGATTCCGAAACGATGAAACTCTTTGCGGATATCGGTAAAATTTATCTGATGTTTGTGGCGGGTTTAGAAATTGATTTAGAAGAATTTAGACGGAAAAAAGATCGGTCTCTGGGTTTTGGTTTAGCCACCTTTATTCTTCCCCTACTCACGGGAACTGGTGTGGGTTTGCTGTTTGGTTTTGGATTAAATGCTGCAATTTTAACGGGTTCGCTTCTGGCTTCCCATACCCTCCTCGGATATCCCATCGTTAACCGTTTAGGAGTTGTAAAAAACGAAGCCGTTACCGTAACTATTGGCGCAACAATTTTTACTGATATCGCCGCACTCCTGGTCTTAGCCATTTGTATTTCTATTTATGGCGGAGAATTTTCAGCCGCAACATTAATTATTCAACTCGGTGCTTTAGCGCTCTATTCTACTATAGTTTTAGTGGGATTAGATTGGGCCGGAAAAGAATATTTTCGCCGCACGGGAGACGAAGAAGGAAACCAATTTTTGTTTATTTTGTTGGCGGTTTTTCTGGCATCCGTCGGCGCCCAATTCATCAATATTGACAAAATTGTGGGGGCGTTTCTCACCGGACTCGCCGTTAATGATGTTTTGGGTCACAGTCCCGTCGAAGAAAAGGTTGAATTTGTCGGCAGTACCCTATTTATTCCCTTTTTCTTTATTCAGATGGGATTACTGATTGATGTTCCCGCTTTTATTAGTAGTTTAACCACTGAATTACCGTTAACTTTAGCGATTGTCGGTGGACTAATTGGGAGTAAATTTCTGGCGGCTTTTGCAGCGAAGCTTCTCTACAACTATAACTGGAATGAAGCCCTAACCATGTGGTCGCTTTCCCTTCCTCAAGTGGCGGCAACTTTAGCAGCAGCTTTAGTCGGAGTTAATGCGGGTCTTCTCAGCCAAGAAGTCTTTAACAGCGTGATTGTTTTGATGCTTGTCACATCAATTCTTGGCTCAGTTTTAACCGCTCGTTTCGCAAGAGATTTAACCATTCCCAAAGCAGATTTAGAACCTCAAACCGAAGAATGGACGTTAGGAATAGAACCGCTTGAACCGTCCGAAATACAACAGTCAGACGGTAAATTTACCGTGTGTAAACTCAAACATCGCTTTACCGTTTTAGTTCCAATTTATAATCCCCTATCCCAACGTTATCTCATCGAAATGGGAGCGTTATTGGCGCGTCACGAGTCGGGAATAATTGTGCCTGTATCCATTACTCAAGCCCACGTTCACATGGACGAACCCCAGTTAGGTATCGCCCTAGAACAAAGCGATAAGCTATTAGAAAGAGCCGTAGAAGTTGCCAAAGAATTTAAAGTCGAAGCCAAGCCAAAAGTTAGAATAGACGACGATATTGCCGAAGGAATTAGTCGGACGGCTCGTGAACAAAATGCCAATTTAATTGTTATGGGTTGGAGTGATTCCACCACCAGTTTAAGAGCGCGATTATTTGGCAGTTTGGTTGACAATGTATTTTGGTCTTCTCACTGTCCGGTGGCGATGGTAAAACTATTAGATGAACCGATTAATATTCGTCGGATTTTAGTCCCTGTTAAAAATATTACACCTGAAGCTATTAGAACCCTGCGTTTTGCTCAAATGTTTGCGGATACCAACCAGGCGAAAATAGCCCTTTTACACGTCTGCGATCGCGGAACACCCCCAGAACAAATTACTAAGTTTGAGTCAGAAATGGCGGATGTTTTAACTCAAGGTGGCCCCCAAGTTCAGGCGAGAATTAAAACCGTTGCTTATGATGATGTTTCCAAAGTCATTGTCAGAGCCGCCCAATCTTTTGATTTGGTTGTTTTGCGTTCAATGCGGCGTCGAACTGCGGGAGGTTTAGGGGTAAGTAATGTAACATCTGAAGTGATCAAACAACTCACCTGTTCTATTGTTTTGTTTGGAGAACCCCACACTTAAAAACATATTAGGAGTAGGGTGCATCAGATAATCAACTAAAAAATTCAACCCAAGTGGTTGCAGTCTAATACACCCTACAATAACTGAAAATTATAAAGGTTAAAACAATTTAAGCAACCTTTCTTACCCCCAATCTTCGCAACTATTCCTGAAAAAAGGAAGGAAAATTTCGACGACCACTTAAAACCCGCAATATTTCAACCCCATCGTCTAATAAGCGATAAAAAATGATATAACCCTTGAACGATAATCCTCGAAGATCGGGACGAATTTCTGCATAGCTTTTACCCAAATTGGGAAAATTAACCAATTGTTGACACCTGCGATTAAACTCACGAAAAAATTCCTCGCCTGCCGCAACATTATTGTTGGCAAAATACTCCGCAATGTCATTGATATCGCGGCTGGCTAAAATATTAATAACATAGCGACTCATAGTTATATCCTAATTGGCTGGATTAAACCGTTCTAAAATTTCATTGATAAAAGTTTCTCCATCAAGGGGTGGGGTTTCCTCAGAAGCGGATATCGCAGCATCAATTTTCGTTCCCACGTCTTCGATCCATTCAGCCTCAGCCTGTTCCCAAACCTCCAGCAGTCGCAACGCCTTTGAAACAACTTCTTCAGAGGTTTGATATTTCCCCGATTTCAGCTTGCTTTGAATAAATTGTTCTTGGTCAGAGGTGAGATTGATACTCATGGTATGATTAAAATAGGGTTCATCCTAATCATAGCTCATCTAGTTTATCATCAGTTTTGAGAGTTCAATTGATTGTCGGGTGGGTGAGATCAAAGATGTGTTAATTCTCATGTAAATTCTCGACTTTCACCCACCCTACCGGATACACGCCGAACAGTGTAAAATATGTAAAGTTAATGGTAGTTCCGCACAGCTTTTGTCAATAAATACTAATGTTTGAACGATATGCAGATGATCAACATACTCTATTTCATGGGGACGCCCTTCAGATTTTGTCTGATGAGATTTCTTCTAATTCAGTAGATCTGATTTTTCTCGATCCTCCTTACAACATTGGAAAGCGTTTTTCAAATTTCTACGACAAATGGGAATCCGAAGAAAAGTATGCAAATTGGGCTTACAAAATGCTAGATCAATGCCTTCGGGTATTGAAGCCGAACGGCACATTATATGTTATGACAAGCACTCAAGCAATGCCCTACTTTGACCTTTATTTAAGGCAAAAAACGGTAATTTTGAGCCGCATTGTTTGGCATTATGATAGTTCTGGAGTTCAAGCCAAAAAATACTTCGGATCGATGTATGAACCCATACTTCACTGTGTTAAAGACAAGAATAATTATATTTTTAATTCAGATGATATTAAAATAGAAGCCAAAACAGGCGCCCAACGAAAATTGATTGATTACAGAAAATCCGTTCCCTGCCAATACAATACAGAAAAAGTACCCGGTAATGTCTGGTATTTCCCCCGTGTTCGCTATCGAATGGAAGAATATGAAAATCATCCTTCACAAAAACCCGAAGCATTGCTAGAAAGGATTATTCTTGCCAGTAGCAATCAAAATAGCTTGGTACTCGATCCCTTTGCAGGAACTTTTACATCTGCTGCGGTAGCCAAACGCTTGGGGCGGATTTCTACCAGCATAGAATCCCAAGAAGAATACCTAAAAATTGGTCTGAGACGGGTTCTAGGATGGAAAGAATACAAAGGAGAAAAGTTATTACCTCCCTCTAAAAATCATACCCCAAAAAATAAAAAGAGCCAAGAAAAAAACTTTATACAAAAGAGCCTTTTCGATGCCGATAGTACAGCATGAATTTACCAAACGGATTCTTGAAATTTTAAATTATTACTTTCCAAACCGGGGAGATATAGTTTTAAACTCTAGTGAGTTATTGCAATATCTCAATATTAAAACCAAAGCTGCAAATCGAGGATCTAAATCACGAGCAGGATTCGCAAATCATTACGCTATCTATGTTTTAGTTGAAGACTATCTTAATAATGAGTTTCACATTAAGGGTGGATATGATGAGTATGAAGGCGCTCAGTTTATCCAACTTTTTCGCAGACAAAGAGAACTTCCGTTTGGCAACAAGCTACAAAATCATGCACTAAATCATCGACTCAATCAAGAATTTAAAAAATATTTCCCTACCTTATCTTATGTACCTATAATTAGAGATGCCAAAACGAATCGATATTGGATTAACGAAAATCTGATCAAAATATATATTGACGGCAATCAAATCAATATTGCTGAGGCGATTATAGACATTATTAATGCTTATGTTACCGCACGCAGACAAGCATTTAACGAGTTTATGATCTATTGTCAACAAATGATAGATATTCAACAACAAGATCCTTTACGAGCAATTGAATTTATTCGGAGTTTGTTAAGACCAAATATAGATGCAAGAGTTTTTGAAATAGTCAGCTATGCAATTTTAAAAGAGTATTACGGAGATCAAAAAATATATTGGGGATGGTCTCTTGATGAACTCAATGCTGAATATTTGATTTTGTATAAAACGGGTCGTACCAACGCAAATGATGGGGGTATAGATTTTGTTATGAAACCTCTCGGTCGATTCTTCCAAGTCACAGAAACAATTGACGCTGGAAAATATTTCTTAGATATTGATAAGGTGCAGAGATATCCGATTACTTTTGTTGTTAAAACTGACCAGAGAACAGAAGAAATTTTAGTTAAAGTTGAAGAACAAGCTAGAGCAAGATATAATATTAAAGCGATTGTCAGCAGATATTTAGAATGTATAGAAGAAGTAATAAATATCCCCGAATTAATAGAACGTTTTAACTCGGTTTTAGAACGGGGTCAAGGGGGAGCAGTTATTCAAGAAATCGTTTTACAGAGTCGTATTGAGTTTAATGTAGAGTCGGAAACCCAGGATATTCTCATTTATGATGATACAGTACAGTAGGAGTTTTGGGCGCTCTTGCTTGCGCCCCTACTATCGCTCAAATTAGGAGTAGGGTGCATCAGATAATCAACTTAAAAATTCAATCCAAGCACTTCGGTCTGATACACCCGACGACAATTTTAACTCGCACTAACAAGCTGTTTTTTGTTCGTTTTTTCGGGTTCAATAGGCGCACTCAACGCTTCTTCTAACGGCGCACAACCCAACCTTTCTTCGAGAATATTCATCACTTCTCGGCCAAAATCGTAGGGATTTCGTTGCCAAGCTTCCAGACAAACTTCTCCAAAAAACGACCCCAACGGTTCGGGATTCCATAACAGCTTTCTCGCCGTCCAAGGCATTAAACTCATGGGATTATAATCGGGATTAAGCATATCCTTTTCAAAGGCATATTCTTCTAAATGGGTGTGCGGTTGTAACCCAATAAAGAAAATCGCAGGTTCGACTTTATCCGCCCCGAAAATCTTTTCTAATTCCCGGTGATAGGCTAATGTTTGGCGAATAGTTTCAAAAGTTTCATCAATCACATTAAACGAATAATTCACCGAAACTAAATCGTTAAACCCTGCGGCTTTTAAATCCCGGCAATTTTCCAAAACCACCCGCAAATTATACCCCATTCGCATTTTCCGAACCAATTCTTGAGAACCGCTCGTAATGCCTATTTCAAAATAATTCATCCCGGTTTTGACCATCAAATCGCACAACTCGGGAGTTAAATTATCCGCCCGAATATAAGCCGCCCAGTGAATATCATCCATCCCCGCATCGAGAACTTTTTGTAACAGTTCCACCGCATCATTAATAAACCGACGAGCCGGGATAAATTGAGCATCCGTAAACCAAAAATTGCGAATTCCGCGATCGTAAAGTTGCTTCATTTCCGCGACAACTTCATCTGCGGGATTAATTCGGACTTGTTTCCCTTCAATCACCGTATAAACACAATAGCAGCAATTGTGAGGACAGCCCCGCTTGGTTTGCACTCCAATATAAAAATCTTGGTCTTGGAAATAATATTCAAACTCGGGCCAAATACTTTCGATGTAATTGTAATTGCAGGCGGTTTTTTCTAACGGAGTTGGCTTTTCGTGTATCATGCGATCGCGAGGCGTTGTTTGTCCAACAACATAACAGCGTTCATCACTTAAACTTTGTCCCCGTAATAGCTTTTCAAGTAACGTTTCACCCTCTCCCACCGAAACAATAGTCCCAGTCGGAAGACTGCGCCCCAATTGTTCGTAAAAGACGCTGACTGCTCCTCCACCGACAACAACACTAGCTTGAGGGTTATAGGTTTGGGCGCGTTTGAGTCCTCGCTTAATTAAACCCTGGTTGCGCCAGAGTTCAGTATAGTAGGAAGCGGCTAACCGTAGCCCCCCTAAGGCCCCTCGGAGTTTTGTCAGGGGATTTTTAGCGTAGTAAAATTCAAAGGCATTTTGCAGGGGATTTCCGCCGCGTCCACCTACGGGTGCGTAAATTTGAATATCTCGCCACGAAAATACTAATAATGTGGGTTTAAACTCATCTACACAAGCATCTAAGGCTGAACGGTAGTCTAAGGGAGGAATCGCGCCTAAATCAAAGATTCGCTGCTGTACGTCGGGAAACAGCTTGTGAACATGATCAGCCAGGTAAACCACTCCAATGGGAAAGATGGGATTACAAGGGAGGCGAACGTAAAGGATTTTGTTGTCCATAATTTTGCGAAAGGATCTTTACTCTAACGACAGTCTAACGACAAGCTTTAACGGCGTTTTATTTATATAACTTAACAATATACTGGAATTTTTTGATTTTAGGAGGGGTGATTATGAAAATCTTTAAAACTTTCTAAAGATGAGTTACGGAGATGCTAAGAGGGGATTTACTCGCGTCTGTCTTGATTTTAAAGCATTACCCACAAGATTGGGTAATTTCCCCCAAAGACAGGCAAAACCCTTGAATTTTATCAGAAATCCGCGATTTACGAATGAGTATGAAAACGGATTGGTAGTCGCGTTTACAACTAACAGGGATCAGCAAGTGTTAGCTTGGCAATAAGTCCTACAACTTGTACACCAAAGCTCCTTAGCAGTCATGGCTCAAATTCTTGATCCCCTACCATCTAACGTCTCTAGTCAGATTCTTTGTTGCTACGTTAATGCAACCAGCCAAATCCAAATCGCTCGTATTAGCAACATTGCCAATTGGTATTTTGAGCGAGTCGTATTTCCGGGACAGCGTTTATTGTTTGAGGCTTTATCAGAGGCTCTGTTAGAAATTCACACCGGCAGTATGGCCAGTGCTATTCTGTCAGATCGGATTCCTTGCACTCGTCTTCAGATTGATCAAAATGCTCCGAGTAGCGTTCCGACAGAAGATACTCATCCCTCTCAAGCCGCGCAAGCTTATCATCAGCGAGTAATGTCGCAAACGCGTCAACCTGTTCCTGAGTCTTTAGCAACACCCGCTTTAACTGCTGTTGACTAGATTCGGAACAAAAACCTTTTTTAAAATCTCCTATCTAGCTAAAAAGTTCCACTTTTAACACAATAACCTTGAAATCATCTTTGACACTCCTTGCACTTCCAACGGACTAACTTATATTTTTCCTTGAGAAGTGCGGGGTGTCATAAATTATGGAACAAGGAGAGCAGGGGATTGAAGAAACGAAAAATGGATTATCGTGTAGAGTAAAGGATTAAATCTAATGACACATGGAATCTAACGCTGTTGTTTCATCAGATTCACGCCATTCATCCCCATCTCTGAATGTTGTTTTTCATATTTCTCCGATTATTCGGATCACCCTACTGGGGTTGTATACAGCATTAATGTTGCCTTTGCCTTTCTTATCTCAAGCGGTCGATGCACCTGTATCTCCTAACGTATTGTGGATCGGAATTAGTTTAGGCGCGATTATTGTTTATGCCGCAATGACTGAACAAGTCATCGTTGATGACCAACAAATTCAGGTGACTTATCCTCGTTGGGTTAAGCCTGTTTTTCGTAAAGGTTGGTCTTTACCTTGGAATGAAGTCAAAGCACTCAAACCCCGCACAACAGGACAAGGAGGACTGGTTTATTATTTTCTCAGTCAGTCTGGACAGGGGTATTTACTCCCAATGCGAATTGCTGGGTTTGCTCAACTGGTCAGAATTGTACAGCAAAAAACAGGAATTGATACAACCGATGTTCGCCCTCTCGCTCAACCTTGGATGTATTTTATCCTATTTGGGTTTACGTTGCTCTTGTTTTTGGTTGATATTTGGACAGTTACAACTGCCTTTTCTGTTGGTCTTCCTTAACAACAAACGGGGACTAATAAACAGTAATTTTAGTTTTGGCGATCGCACAACTCAAAAAGTGCGATCGCTATTCGTTTAATTATTGTATGGACATTAGAACAATAGGTTGGAGTTTCTTGATGTCAACCCAAGCGATAAGGAAAGGCGATCGCACTAGACCAGAACACTACAAACACAAGAAGCTAGGTTAAACTGATTCTAGAAATGTTAAACTAACTGCCATGAGCTATCGCCATATCATTACTATCCAGCCAGGTAAACGAGGTGGAAAGCCCTGTATCAGACAAATGCGAATTACCGTTTATGATGTTTTGGGCTGGTTAGCCGCAGGTATGTCTCATGCAGAAATTTTAGATGACTTCCCAGAGTTAACAGAGGAAGATATTAGGGCTTGTCTTGAATTTGCTGCTGATCGTGAACATCGTTTAATTGCAGTAGTTGGTGAAAGTTGAAACTACTTTTTGATCAAAATCTGAGTCGTAAATTAGTAAACCGACTAGCTGATCTTTTTCCAGATGCGAGTCACGTTCAGTTTCACAACCTTACAGATGCAGATGATAGCGAAATTTGGGAATTTGCTAAGATTCAAGGATTTTGTATTGTGACTCAGGATGCTGACTTTGCAGAAAGAAGTCGTCTTTACGGTTCACCACCAAAGGTAATTTGGCTGCGGTGTGGGAATACACAGACAAACAATGTAGAAGCAATTCTTCGCTCTGGTGCAGACGCTATTCAAGAATTACTCGATAATTCTATTTTAGATTGTCTTGAGCTTTATTAATCAACGAATTTTCAACTCACACTTTGTTATAGTTATGCGATCGCCATTCGTTTAATCATTGTGTTGAAATCTGTTGGGTTTCCTGATATCAACCCCAACCGACAAGGAAAGGCGATCGCTACAGTTCGGCGATCGCTTAAAGTGTATAATTGGGGGAGTTCTGCAACTGACACCAAAAATTCAACACTTTTCAAGAGAAGATTATGTCAGAAATGCCATCAATTCAGGATAAGCTGAAAACAGTTTGGGGAAATGTTGATAATATTTTTCTACCGAATGACTCTTGGTGGAATGATGATGATAAATGTCATAAAATTCAAGAAAAGTTGTCTAACTTAAACCCCGAACACGAAAAAACATCTGAACATATTGATCTAGTCTATAAAGTTCTCAGTCGGGGTGTCAATCTTACCCAAGCCGCAATTGATTGGGAACATCCAGCCATTGGTTCAGAGAGAAATTTCACAGGTAAAGCCAGAGGAATTCAATGGCGATTGGTAATCGCTTACAGTGGATTTGAGATTTCAACAAAAGGATTGATTAATAAATTAGAAGGTCAACTCAACGTCGAGGATTTTAAATCGCTAATTAATAAATGTCAATCTAATCTTCCCAATTATTCCCCATTAAATCCCCCTGCTTCTGATAGTAGTAAAAGTTTGGAAAAGTGGTTAAGTAAAGAAGAAGAATCAATTGCAAAATTTCTAGGCTTGAGATCCAAGGATATACACGCGCTCAAAGATTGGATGCTTAAGTCTCGTCCCATTCAGACCTGGGAAGATGCGTTCTTTCTCGCTAAAGCTTTTAGAAATTGTACAACTCATGGATTTCTGGTTCCTCGTAAAGTGCAAGATTGGAAGCTGAAGCCAATTTTCAAGGTGTTGACGGAGAATTTAGCAGAAATTTTGATTGCAGCCTTAGAAAAAATAGAGTCTTGAGTACATCTAAAAAAAGATCTTGACAACCTTTGGCTTAATCCTGTATATTTAAAATGTTAATTTTAAACTCTGCTGTCCGTAAGGGTTGTGACTCAGAAAGTTAAGTCTATATCAGTAGACTGATAACTAGGTTTTACCTTCTTAGTGGCAACGACAGTATGGATATCCGAGTTTAAAATTTTCCCCACTTCATGCGTTCAAGAGGCTGTAGATTAACTGAAGACAGCCCTAGTAAAGTTTAAAGCAACAATCTATAAATTATTAAGTGTTATTGGGTTTTGTGCATTAACCCAATGTAGATTGAAATAAGGCTCATAATTTTTCTATTTTGTGCATCTGTAGGGGTGCAAGGATTGCGCTCTGACTGTCATCCTGACTATGGAGAAATTTTTGGTCACTGTAAAACATTATTTTAACCTAAAATTGTGATAATTTTAACTAAAACTTACAGGATATATTGAGCAAAATAGGAAAGACGTTTTGACTAAAAAAGAATTAACCGATTCCATGAGTTCTAACCAATCTTCCGATCTTCCCCTGTGGGTTAATGACCGAGAAACCGTAATTGCTAACGATACCGGAGTTGAATGGCGAGGCGGAGAACGACCAGACTATTCTCATACCAATCAATATCTCTACAAAGAAAGTCAATACAATCATCAACAAGGATCTTTAGCTGCAATTGCGGAAAACTTAGTCCGAACTTTTGAGTTAGAAGCCACAAATAAAGTTAACCCTCAACAGTGGTTATCAATTGTTCAAGATCAGTTTAGAATGAGAGCCAACGGCGGGCCAGAATACACCGCAGAAGACGTTTCCCGAGCCGGAACTTATAATTTATTCATGGGAGAAACTGAGCATTACAGTTCAGCAGCAGAAAGCTTTGAATCTTCTTTTCAAGTATTTCATAAAGCCTTTCCAAATGGTTTTCTTTGGGAAGTCACAGAAGTCTTAGCAGGGCCTCCGAATGTTACCTTTAAGTGGCGCCATTGGGGAACCTTTAACGGCCCGTTCAAAGACCACGCACCCACCGGAGAAATGCTAGAAATTGTCGGGATGAGTATTGCTCGGGTGACGGATGATTTAAAAATCGTTTCTTTAGAACATTTTTTTGATAATAGTGCATTTCTGCAAAAACTCACAAGCGGTTGTCCGTTCCATGCTCAACAGTCTTCTGATTGAACTCGACAAAATTTCCCCCGTTTGCGATAATCTAAAGTTGGAAGTGAAGCCAACCTATAGCCACTAACTTGAGTTCTAACCCTCCCTCAAATCCCCAACTGCGGTTAACTAACGTCTCCTTACAATCAAAAATTGGTTTTCAGCCGATCTTGCAGGAGATTTCGCTAGAGGTACAACGAGGCGATCGCATTGCTTTGATTGGAATTTCGGGAGCGGGAAAAACGTCACTGTTGCGGTTATTGAATCGCTTAAATAGTCCCTCAAACGGGGAGATATTTTTTGAAGAAAAAAATTACACGCAGATTCCGGTTGTTCAACTCCGACAACAAATCACCTTCGTTTTATCCGACTCCAAACTATTAGGAATGACGGTGCGAGAGGCGATTTCCTATCCTCTCCAGTTGCGGGGTTTATCTGAGGATGATATTAGTCAACAGTTAACCCAATGGACAGAACGTTTAGAGATTCCCTCTGATTGGTTAAATCGAACAGAAGTGCAACTATCAACGGGACAACGCCAAAAAATAGCAATCGCCCGAGCATTAGTGATTCAACCGCAAATTTTATTACTGGATGAACCAATAACGGCGTTAGATGTTGCTAGTCAGAAAAAGATACTCAACATTTTACAAACATTAAGCAGCGATGGGATGACCGTAATTTTTGCGACTCATCACCTCGATCTAATTCAAGACTGGGGAAATCGATTATGGTATTTATTACAAGGAAAATTAGTTCAAGATTATCCAACTCGACAGATAGACTGGCAAGCTTTAAAACAGCAATTGATGATCACTCAACAACAGGATATCCAGGAGTGGGAATCAGAAGATTAACTAAGATTTTACTGACTGTTCAATCCACTCAAATTAACTGCTAGCTCTGACTGGTATTGTCGGAGGTTTGCCATTCATTCGAGGATTCCAAGAATCAGGCTTTAGCATTTCCAAATTGAGCCGATATCCGACGTTTCTTACGGTTTGAATCAGAATGGGTTGGCGAGGGTCTACTTCCACTTTTTTCCGCAATGATAAAACGTGAGTATCAATGGTACGTGGATTATCAATCGAGTCTGGCCAAGCCCGTCGCAGTAGTTCCGAACGACTCAGAGGTTCTCCGTCCGCTTGAGCTAAAACATACAGTAAGCTATATTCTTGAGGGGTTAATTCAATCAGTTGTCCGCGTAGTCTTACCCGACGCTGCACTAAATCAATTTTGAGAATGCCATAGTCTAAACTTGCAGGGGGAGCAGCAGTATGAGTGCGTCGCATCAGAGCTTCAGTCCGAGCTAAAAACTCTTGCATTCCAAAAGGTTTTGTTAAATAATCATCAGCCCCCGCTTTCAAACCTCGGACAATATCGGCTTCTGTTTTCCGAGAAGACAGCATTAAAATCAATGACTGTTGCTGTCGGAGCCAACGACAAAATTCTAAAGCGTTTCCCCCAGGCAATTCAACATCGAGAATGACCAAATTGGGTTGATGAGTATGGAATATCTCTCTGGCATGGTGAAAATCGGCTGACTGCCAAACGGAGTAGCCAACTTGTTGTAAATGCCAACCCAACAGTGATCTTAAATGAGGATTTCCTTCAATAATAGAAATGCAAACAGATCCCACGAGTGTTTAGTTATCCTTATTATTATTGGATTACAGGTTAACAGAGCCAATCCGATATATTTTGTAACCGATGTTACCCTCAATCAAGTTCTTATTTATCTGGGAACTTTCTGTATTTTATGTCGCGTAAATAACATTATTCGGATCTCAACCCATTGAGTCAGAATCAGACTCTTGACAGACAGGTTATGATCACAATAGAAAGACTCAATCAACCGGAGTCGGTTAACCTGTCCTTTAAATCATCTAGTTGTGAACCCTTTTAAAGCCTAACTTAACTCGCATCTATCGAGTGTTCTGCCTTTGACACTGATTATTGGAGTGATACAAGTAGAGTTGAACTGACTAGCGTAGCTTATAGCACAACTCTCCTATTGAGATTGACGAAGCTCAGGGTTGATGCTTCGGTGTCGAGGACATAAATCCATTCAAGAGCTTCATATTTAAGGGTAATTCCCCCGATACTGAGAAGATTGAGCTAAAATCTAAAATCTAAAAGGCTTGGATGCAGGAAATTGGCCCAAAATGAGGAAAATCTCCCGTTAAATCGTCCAGTCCTATCATTGACTTTCTGCCCACACTCTAAATACATTGGTAACTATGCTGCAAGACGCTCCTACTATTCGCCACTATCAAAAGCTGACCGACTCCCTAGTCGAAATGTGGAATCGTGGTTATCGCTATGATGATTTAAGAATGTATATCGATGGTTATTTAGCGGCTCTGAGACATTCCAGCGTCTTAGAACCCCATTTAGTACATCGTTTAGAGGAAGAAACGTTTCGATATCTCAATGACCCCTCTAACTTTGAGATGGCGATGCCGATGGTTCAGCCTGAAGTTGACTACTATTAGCCAGGCTAGCATGAGTCTGAGGATTTTTCGATGATCTCAGACTCAGTGAAGCCGACTCTTGAAGGGCGGGAGTCGGCTCAGAAGGTAAAGGCGTGCCTAAAATGTGAAAACAGCCTTTTAGCTAGTCTTATGATGCGAGAGCCACCTCAACCATTTGTTGTAACTCGCCCTTTTGATACAGTTCGATCACCACATCAGATCCACCCACAAATTCACCATTGATATAAACTTGGGGAATCGTGGGCCAACTTGAGTATTCTTTGATTCCTTGACGAATATCAGGATCTTCTAAGACATCACAAGTTTCAAAGGGAACACCTAAGCTATTTAAAATCCCCACAACATTGTTAGAGAAGCCACACATGGGCATCAACTTAGTGCCTTTGATAAACACGAAAATTTTCTGGCTATTGACCATGTTGTCAATTCTAGCTTGTAGTTCTGGAGTCATTGTTTTTCCTGAAGTAGCTGAGAGCAATCGTTTTTGAGAAAGAAAATTAAGACACTTGGGTTAGGGATTCTTTCTCCTCAATACCTAACCGCTCAGATCACTGTTAGATATTAATTAAGCGACTTGGTTAGCTTTTTCCCACTCTGAGGGAGTGTAGGTTTTTAAGGCCAGAGCATGGATCACTTCTGTATCCATCGCCTCTTTCACTGCACTATAAACCATTTGATGCTGTTTAACCAGCGTTTTTCCCTCAAACTCAGAAGAAACCACAACCGCCTGAAGGTGATCGCCACCTCCTGTCAAATCTTGAACCTGAACCATAGAACCTGGCAATTTCGATTGAATCATTGCCTCGACCTGACCTAAAGTGAGCATACACTTTCTCAATAGACGACCGTATGCTTTATTTTATCTAAAAATTACTGAGCAGAAGACGTCGATTGTTCAGTCGGTTCACCTCCGGGTAGAGGAGAATCCACAAATCCCAACTCCAACAACTGCTGATAAGCCTTCTTCCCTAAGTCCCGAGTCGGGGCTTGAGAACGAATAATTTGAATCAACAAAGGCACTGCAAGTTCCGGTTGATTTTGAGCGCGATGCACTAAAGCCAGTTGATAAGTCGCATCATCCCGCATCTGAGCCGTCTGTCGAGCATTATTACGATGTTGATCCGCAACGCGGTTATCAATTCCTGAAAAGCTAGTCGCTAACTGTTGATAAAAATTAGACAACTGATTAAAAACCTGACGAGCTTCTTGTAATTTGGTGGCCGCTTCAGTGTAATTTTCTCTAGCAACAGCTTGGCTAGCTTCTTCCAGCAAACGCTTACCACCCTGTATACTCAGAAAACTATCCTCTAATGCCAGAGGACGCATCTCATTGGGGTCCATGGGCTGAACTCCTTCACCTGAAACCGGATTAGAAAATTCGACAGATTCATCCATCGTTGAACTCTCATCTAGGTTTTCTGGCAGAGACTCCTGAGCCAGAACATTGATCGGCATCAACATCATCCCGATCGCCCAAACCCAAACAGACCAATGGGCTGTAAAGCGGAGAGGGTAGACAGTTGCGGAAGATTCCATGGCTGAGTGAGCGCGATCGCGCAACGGCAAGTGAATAAGTTTAAAGAATTTTATCATTTTAGCTTCCCATTTTAAGATTTTTTTAGATTGTCTACGCTCAACCCGCACAAGTTATAGTTTTGAGTGGCTCCGGATTTTCTCCAACGCCAACCGCTAACCATCCAGATTCCATCAGTCTAGGTGGTGAATGAGAATTTAGGTTTAAAAAAGGTTACTTCATTATGACATCACCGGAGAACTCATTGAATATCAGCACCCGAGAACACCAAGGCATAGGAGTTTCAGAAGAAAAGATCGGTTCGATTTTACAGCGAGGAGGCGAAGAACTGAGCGTTGAGAAACTGCCCAATCGCTTCACCGTGCAACTGTCTATGGATGGACGAGTCTTAGAGGATTTCTCACGAGGCGCAATTCCGATGGTTTATACCAGCAACACTCTCCCGGAACTAGAAGAAATCGAAGTCGCCCCCGATCAACTTGATCAAGCCATGGAACTGGTGCGACAGTCCGATAAAGTCGCCTTTGCCAGTCATGTCTACCGAGTAGACAACGATCCGGGTATGGTCTTTTACCTCAGCGATCAAGTGACGATTCAATTTGATGAGTCTGTAGAGGAGGCGAAACGCAACTCAATCGCCTCTGCTGTCGGCTTAGAATACCTCAAACCAGTAGACGGAGTGAATAACGCTTTTGTTTATCGAGTCACTTCCAAAGCGAGTGAAAATCCAATCAAGATTTCTAATTATCTCAAGTGGAATCCGGAAGTTTTAATCGCTGAACCCAATATTATCGTCCGTTCTCAATCCTACTATCGCCCAGGCGATTCGCTCTACACCAAACAATGGTATCTCAATCATAATGGCGGTTCTTCCCAACTCGGCGTTAACTCTCATATTGGTGTCGAACAAGCTTGGGATATTACCCGAGGCGTGAGATCTATCGTGATTGCGATCGCTGATGATTCTGTAGACTTAAATCATCCCGACTTTCAAGGCATGGGTAAAATTGTCGCCCCCCTCGACTTGAAAGGCCGTGATCTGCTTCCCATGCCGGAGGCCGCCTCTGATAATCATGGTACAGCTTGTGCTGGAGTCGCCCTCGCCGAAGAAAATGGTCGCGGAGTTGTGGGGGTTGCGCCCGGTTGTGCATTAATGGCAATTCGGACAACGGGTTATCTTGATGATGAATCTGTTGAACAAATTTTTAACTGGGCGATTCAAAGAGGTGCGTCGGTGGTTTCCTGTAGTTGGGGGGCAAGTGCTGTCTATTTTCCCCTATCCCTGCGACAAAGTGCTGCAATGACCAAAGCCGCTAAACAAGGGCGCAAGGGTAAAGGGTGTGTGATTATCTTCGCGGCAGGAAACGCTAACCGTCCGATTAATGGTCTTCTTAATGAACAAGGCTGGCCAAATGATGTGATTAAAGGTCAGGTTAAATGGTTAGCCGGATTTGCAGTTCACCCTGATGTGATTGCAGTTTCAGCTTGTAATAGTCTTAATAAAAAGTCAGCTTATAGTAACTGGGGAACCGGAATTTCTGTCTGTGCGCCCAGTAATAACGCCCCTCCCGGAATGTGGCTACCCGAAACCGGATACATTGGTACTCCCCCGACCATTCGGACTTCTTTGCAAGGGTTAGGAGTGTTTACCACCGATCGCATGGGTGCCGCAGGTTATGACCAATCAGATTTTACCCCCTATTTTGGGGGAACTTCTAGTGCTACGCCTGTTGTCGCTGGAGTGGCGGCTTTAGTCTTGTCCGCGAACCCCGATCTCACCGCTCAAGAAGTCCGACGCATTCTCGAACAAACAGCCGATAAAGTGATTGATCCTGACCCCGATCCACAATTAGGGGTTCGTCTGGGAAGTTATGATCGAAATGGTTATTCTCAGTGGTTTGGCTATGGTAAAGTGAATGCTTATCAAGCCGTGAGAATGGCACAAAGTCAACGAGTAACTTTTCAAAAACCTTCTCGGCGTCTGGTCGAAACCAATAATCGAACCCTGGAAATTCCCGATGATCAGCCTCAAGGCATTAAAAGCTCGATCGTCATTTCTGAAACCTCTCCCCTGCAAGATATTCAAGTCACCTTAGAAATCGAACATAGCTTTTTGGGAGATCTTGAGGTGTGGTTGGTAGCACCGAATGGGGAGAAAGTGTTACTCCAAAATCGGATGTTGGGTCGTCAAACGCAGTTACAAAAGACTTATTCACTGCAAACAACACCCTATTTAAGGCAGTTTCTTAATCTTTCACCTCAAGGGAGTTGGCAACTGTTGGTGATTGACTGCGCCCCCGGAAATATCGGGCAATTAAAACAGTGGAAGCTCGATTTAGGGCTGTAGATGATTCTTCAATCACCGAAAACAAGGGCAGTTCATAAATTGCCCCGACTAATTCCTGATCAAAAGTCGTGAGGTCAAAATTTCCCCAACTCCTCCTCTCCCCAACTTCCAAAGGGCGACTAAAAGCCTATTGCCTTTAGGCAGAGGTAGGTTACAATAAAGGGCTTGAAACGCTAATTACCTCTGTAGAAAGTGACAGGGGGGAGGGTAAATCATGTCAGATTGGACTGAGATTTCAGGGGGTATAACCGCACCCAGAGGATATCAAGCCTCCGGTATCGTTGCGGGATTAAAACCATCGGGCGCACCCGATTTGGCATTAATCTTGTCAGATGTCGATGCGATCGCCGCCGGAGTCTTTACAACCTCGCAAGTCCGAGCAGCCTGTGTCGATTATTGTCGTCAACAACTACAAGCTCGATCTAGTGCGAGGGCGATTTTATGTAATGCGGGACAGGCAAATGCGGCGACCGGAGAACAGGGTTGGCTCGATGCCGTCGAAAGCTCCGAAGTCTTAGCTAAGGCCTTGAATATCGCACCAGAATCGGTCTTACTGGCTTCGACAGGGGTAATCGGTCAACGCATAAAAATGGATGCCCTCAAAGCCGCTATTCCGCAGTTAGTGGCACAAGCTTCAGAGTCGGGAGGAGAAGCCGCATCCCGTGCCATTATTACCACCGATTTAGTCACAAAATCCATTGCTTTAGAAACAACGTTTGGCGATCGCCCTGTTCGGATTGGGGGAATTTCTAAAGGGTCTGGAATGATTCATCCCAATATGGCGACGATGCTAGGGTTTGTCACTTGTGATGCGGCCGTTTCACCCCCGTTATGGCAAGAAATGTTAAGTCGAGCCACTAATCGCAGTTTTAATCAGATTACCGTTGATGGTGATACCAGCACCAACGATACTTTGATTGCATTGGCTAATGGTCAATCTCGTACTCCTGCAATTACAGGGAAAGGGCCAGAAGCCGATCAACTTGAAGCTATGCTCACCGCAGTTTGTGAACATTTAGCCAAAGCGATCGCTCGCGATGGTGAAGGAGCGACTTGTTTGATTGAAGTGCAAGTCAGTGGCGCTCCCGATGAACCTGATGCTCGTCAAGTGGCGAAAACGATTGTCGGATCATCACTGGTGAAATCAGCAATTTTTGGCCATGATCCCAATTGGGGAAGAATTGCCGCCGCTGCCGGACGGGCCGGGGTCAACTTTAAGCAAGAAGATCTACGGATTCAATTGGGAGAGTTTGTTCTGATGGAAAAGGGTCAACCTTTACCGTTTGATCGAGCCGCAGCCAGTCAGTATTTGACACAAGCATCGGCGGGAGAATATCTCAAAAGTGATACTGTTTTAATTCAAGTCAAGTTAGGAAATGGTTCAGGCGTAGGGAAAGCTTGGGGATGTGATTTGAGTTATGACTATGTGAAGATTAATGCCGAATACACGACCTAACCTCTCAAGTCTATTGTGAAGATGGCTACCCTGATGTTTTCTTAAATTAAGTTCAATGTTTCATCAGGAAGTCAGGACTTTCTATTGTTGCGGTTTCACCGATAACTCGCTGAAAGTCAGACTTAGATCAACGGTTCCATCTCTTCTGTTGTGTTCTGAACAGAAATTGTCTGTGCTAAGTAAGGAGCATTTTTACGGTCGGAGTAACGCTGGGTATGGTTAGCCACCACACCTAAACAGGGGAGATGAAACTTATTGAGTTGAGCGAGTACATTTTCAGTCACAGATTGATGGGTTTTGGCAATTCCGACCACCATAATCAAACCATCGAGATGTCCGGTGAGAAAAGTTGCATCGGTATAGTCTTTTAACTGAGGTGTATCGTAAATTACCAGGTCAAATGTCTTCTGAAGTTCATCGACGATATGCCGCATCTGAGCTGACCCTAAAAGTTTAATTGCTGCGGCGGTTGGCACTCCCGCAGTTAAGGCAAATAGGTTATCTGCCATTGCCGACTGTTGAATCAGAATACTCGGAGCAATGCGGCTATCAGTCAGAAGATTGCTGAGTCCTTTTTGGTTGGGTAAACCTAAGCTTTGATGGAGTTGCGGATGACGTAAGTTAGCATCAACAATTAATACTTTTTGACCCATACTCGCAATGGTTTGAGCCAGATGTAAAGCTACCATGGATTTTCCATCTCCAGACTCAGCCGAACAAACTGCTAAGGAACGTATTGGAGAATCTCCATAGAGAAAGCGGATATTTGCATAAAGCGCATCAAAAGCATCCATAAATTGAGAGAGCTTTTGTTGAGAACTCCCAAATAAGCTCAGAGTAGATTGTCGTTTCTGGCGGGGAATAATCCCTAAAATCGGCTGCTTGATCGCATCCTTGAGATCATCAATGCTGTAGAAAATATTGTGGAGTTTCTCGATTAAAAGAGCCAGAGCCAATCCCACCGCTAAACCGCCACCTAGACCCATAATTAACTTTTTCGATCCCCCATCACTTTCACCTTCTGTAACTTGAGGTTGAGAAATTACTTCCCAAGGAACGTTATCTTGAGCCGTGTCTAGGAGCAGTCTTTCTCGCTGTTCGAGCAGTCGCCTGAGGTTTCCATTGGCGAGTTCAAGTTGTTGTTGTAATTCTGCATATCGACGAGAAATACTCGGGAAAACTACCGCTTGTTGCTCTAACTGGGATTGAGATTGCTCTAATCCAGCTAAACGAACTTCGAGCATTTGGATTTGATTGCTGACTTCCACAAGCTGTCCAATCAGTTGCTGACGAATTGAACTTTGAAATCCTAAAACTGAAGAACTTGGCGAAATTGTTGAGGAATTTTCACCTAAAACTCTTTGGGTTTCTTGATCTAGTAATTGCTGAATATTGGCTCGTTGTTGCAGGAGTAATTGCATCTCCGGCGTATTATTATTATAAACCGCAGACTGTTTAGCAATTTCGTTTTCAATTCCTGCTAAACTGGCTAATAATTGAGTTCGGTTAGGAGCTTCACTCAAGCTCGAAGCCGCAATCGCTTCATCGGGGGTTAAATTCAGTTTAGCTTGCAGATTATTGTACTGAGTTGTTAATTCTTGAAGTTGTCTTTGAGTTTCATTTCGTTGAGCCTCAAGTTGGCGAATTTGTTCATAGAGTTCTTCTCCCCGAGTTTGGGGATTAAAGAGTTGATAATCTTGTTGCAAGTTTTGGAGTTGATTTTGATAGCTATTCACCCGTTTTTCTAAGTCCGGGAGTTGAGTATCAATATATTTTATCCCTTCGCGAAGACCACTACTGCGCTCCTCTACACTATATGTCAAATACCGTTCAGCCGTTTCTTGTAAGACTAGCTCAATCAAACCCGGATCTAAGCCTTCGTATTTAATTTCTAGAATTTTAGTTATATCAAATCTCCTGTTTTCTCCAATTAAACGCTCAACGACTAAGTTCTTTTGAATTTTTTTCAGATTAAAGTCTGGATATTGCGTTTGAACCTTCGCAACAATTTCATCTAAAACTTCTGGACTTTGCAAAATCTCTAGCTGAGTGGGATAATCTAAATTAAATAAATTATCGTTGGGGTTTCCTTGGGTGCGGTTAAGGGTTAAAGGATCAGTCAACTTATCGGTTGAAGTCACAGGTTCAACCAACATCTGAAAATTGCCCACGTAAGTTGGAGGTGGGTCTTCAATAAACCTGTTGGCTGCAATGGTGGCAATTCCAGCTACCCCAGCAATCAAAATAATTTTTCGCTGAACGGTTCTTAACACTGGGCCTAAACTCAACCCGCCGCCAGTCGAAGAAGCTGTCAACTCCTCCGTCTCATCGGCAAATTGTGAACCCTTTAGATCATCTGAGTCAATTGCTACAGTATCGCGCTGCATAATTACCTAGAACTTTAAATAGTCTTACTCTATCTTAATCATTGAGCATTTGAATGACAGCATCAAAGGATGCAGGTTGGAAGCTTGAGATTCCCAAAGCTCCCCACAATCTTGCGGGGATTACCCATTACAATTCAAAGCGTCTCTCAATAAAAACTTTCTCATCAAACCGAATAATTAATTACCTCCAAATAATCTCAAAACTGCACCTAGAGTGATAATATCCCTTACAGGTCTAAAAAATTCTGATGTGGCATCTCCAAAACGACTTAAACCTGATCGGCTAACCACAACAATATCGTTATTCCGTAAGATCGGATTATTTTGATCGTTGATTCCTTGGGCTAGATCAATAGTAAGATTCTCCTGAGTCACTGAACCATCCGGATTTAGGCGAATTAATTCTACCTCTTGTTTACGAGCGCGAATACTATCAAATCCCCCTGCTGCGAGTATAGCCTGATTGAGAGGCGTATTAGGAGGAACTTGCAAAATACCGGGGTCTACCACCTCTCCAACGACATTAACATTAATCGTTTCTGGTGAGAAACTGGCAGTTGCTAAAGCTTCTACTTCCTCTGGATCTATCTCTGAAGCTGTCGGAATTACAATTGTATCCCCTTCTTGCAGAAAAGGATCTTGATTGATATCACCAGACTGAAGCAGTTCCCACAAATTAATCTCAGTCGTTTGTAAGCCTGTTCTTGTAATTCGACGAACTTCTACATTCCGAATATCGGCTGAGTTGGTAATTCCTCCCGCAATTTGAATCGCTTGGGTCTCTTCCGATCTGGATTGGAGTTATCATTTTCTGCACTTACCGTGTAAGCTCCCGGACGAAATACTTGGCCAACGACAACCACTTGTAACGGTTCATTTTCTGCTGAAACCAAACCCGATGAAACAATTTGACGAATCTGGGAGGAATCAATACTCACTGCTGTCGGAACATAAATACTATCCCCATCGAGTAAAATTGGGTCTTGGTTCAAACTTCCCTGTTCTAGCAACTCTTGTAGGTTTAAGGTCACGACTGAACCATTGGGTGTCGTCCGTCGAAGCTGAATACGACTTAAATCGGCCGCCTTTGTTAAACCTCCAGCCAACTGAATCGCTTGTGTGACTCGGGGAAGTTGTCCATCACCCCCCCCTGCTTGACCTGGAACTCCCGCCATCCGATAAGACCCCGGACGCTTCACTTCTCCTGAAATCGCAATCTGTACTGGACGAAATTCAATCAAACTCAGAGTGATTACAGGCTGTTTCAATAAAGCACGATATCGCTCAGAGATGCGGGCTTGGGCTTGGGGTAACGTCAGTCCTTGTACTGGAACCGTACCAATTCCGGGTAAGTTCAGTGTTCCATCCGTTGAAACCAGATACTCCCCGCTATACTTTTCAACTCCAAATACATCCAACCGCAGTCGATCACCAGTACCCAGATTATAGGTACTATCGAGTTGGGGTAACTCTGTCGCATTCGGAGTCTGATTTACGGGAGGAATCAACGGTCGATTTTGGGCAAAAACGGGTAATTGTAGATTCAGACTGAGAATCGTATATAGGGTTAAGTTGGTGACAGATATCCCAATCGATTGGATTTGCATTGTTCTTCGTTTCAAAAAATAATTTGAAGTCTACACCCCTATTTTTACTAAATTAGGCTTTGACCTGTTGATACACGTCCAAATTAAATCGTCGGTCAATCATTCTGCACATCTGCTGAACTAATATCAGCCTCACTCTGAAATCTGACAGAGACATCAGGCAGTCCTCACTTTATAATGAATTTCTATCGAATCCAGTATAATCCTTCTCTTTAGTGATCGTCAGCCCTTTGTTGTGGTATTTCTACAGTGTCAGTTACAGCAATCTTCTGACCCGGAGCGATCGCATCTGGATTAATCTAGAATTTAACTGAGCTACTTTTGCGATCCTATCAAGCTTAGACTCCCACGAGGGAAAGACTGTGTAAAATTTTTTCGAGTTTATTAAAGTTTTTGTAAAGTTCTACTATTCGCCACTTCAATCGGTGATTCGGGGGCAGGAGAGTTAAAATTATACGGGCCAGCATTTCCAAAAGTTAGACCTAGATCTATCGATTTATAGAGACAAAAAATGTGAACTTTATTATACAATTTAAGATTCCGGACAAAAATTTATCTTGTCATCACCAATTTGACCTGATAAAATTTTAAGAGATAGGCGGAAATTAGAGGTCAAGTATGAGCGGATTCTTAATTCTTTTTATTTTGGGAATAGCGCTAGGATTAGCCATTCCAATTTTGGTCTTTGTTTTTGAATGTATTTTCGCTGTCTTTCCTGACTTATCTAAAGATTCATCCCTAAATAACTTCCAGCCACGAGTGACAATTTTAATTCCAGCTCATAATGAAGAATTGGGAATTATAGCTACAATTAAATCTTTATTACCTCAATTAAAAAACCAGGATAAAATAATCGTAATTGCCGATAACTGTACCGATAAAACAGCCGACATTGCCCGTCAAACCGGAGTCACCGTTTTAGAACGTCAAAACCCCGATCAACGCGGAAAAGGTTACGCTTTAGACTATGGTTTGCGCTTCTTAGAAACTGATCCGCCCGATGTTTTAGTGATGGTTGATGCCGATAGTAGAGTCGAACCGGGAACCCTAGAACAAATTACTCAAAAAGCGATCGCTACCGGAAGACCCGTACAAGCTTTATACTTAATGGAAATTCCCGATCAACCTACACCCAAAGACTCGATCTCAGCCTTAGCCTTTTTAGTCAAAAATCAAGTTCGTCCTCAAGGACTTGAACGCCTCAATTTCCCTTGTGCTTTAACTGGAACGGGAATGGCTTTTCCCTGGTCAATTTTGCGTCAAATCAGCGTTGCCAGTGGTAATATTGTCGAAGATATGCAGCTTGGTGTCGATTTAGCGATCGCAGGTCATCCGCCTTTATACTGTCCCCAAGGGCGAGTCACAGGTATTCTCCCTCAACAGCAACAAGCCGCTACCAAACAAAGAACCCGTTGGGAACATGGCCATCTCCAAACCATCCTAACTCAAGTTCCACGACTCCTAAAAGCCTCCCTTCAGCAAAAACGTCTCGACTTATTGGTAATGGCTTTAGACCTGTTTGTACCGCCTCTGTCCTTGCTGGTGATGCTATGGTTAGGGATAACAGTTATTAGTACAATCGTCGGAATTTTGGGTTTATCTTGGCAACCTGCTATTTTCAATAGTATTACAGGTGGACTAATGCTAGTAGCAATTGTAGCAGCTTGGGCAAAATACGGTCGAGAGCGAATTTCAGGCTGGACTTTACTCAGTGTACCTGTGTATATCCTCTGGAAAATTCCGCTTTATTTCGGTTTTCTTGTTAAACGGGAGAAAGAATGGGTAAGAACGGAACGAGATCAAGTCGGGGCTAATTTAAAGTAGGGATGGGTTCTATTTCCTCATCAACAATATTGACGGGTCTACCAAACTCCTGACTGATTAATTGTGATTAGGGAACAGTTAATATTTCCCCCTCTTCCGAAATCTCACCCCTGAAACCTGTCACTTTTAAAACCATGAAAATTGCCTATCTTGTTAACCAATATCCTAAAGTTAGCCATAGCTTCATTCGTCGGGAAATCTTGGCGGTTGAAGCCACAGGAATTGAAGTTCAGAGATTTTCTGTTCGTTCTTTAGAAAGTCAATTAGTAGACGAAGCGGATAAACAGGAATTTACCAAAACTCGATTTATTCTCAAAGTGGGAGCAATCGGTTTATTTTTAAGTGTATTGTGGGGAATTGTCACTCGTCCCTTTCGTTTCTTTTCCGCCCTCAGACTCGCTTTCCAAGTCGGTCAAAAATCTGAACGGGGTATCCTGTATCATCTGATCTATCTGGCAGAAGCCTGTGTGATGTTACGATGGGTTTTAGAGTCACAGGTTGAACATATTCACGTTCACTTTGGGACAAATTCCACCACTGTTGCGATGTTTTGTCACGCTTTAGGAGGGCCAACTTATAGCTTTACTGTTCATGGCCCTGAAGAATTTGATCAACCTCAAGCCATTAATTTAACCGAAAAAATCAATCGAGCTAGTTTTGTTGTCGCTATTAGTTCTTTTGGAAAAAGTCAACTGTATCGCTGGTGTGACTATAAACAATGGTCTAAAATTCAGGTGGTTCGCTGCGGAGTTGATAATCTGTTTCTAGAGCAACCTCACGTTCCCATTCCCGATGAACCGCGCTTAGTTTGTATCGGACGTCTGAGCGAACAAAAAGGTCATTTAGTCCTCCTTGAAGCGGTTAGTCAACTTGCAGCCCAAGGAATTCAATTTAAGCTGGTATTTGTCGGAGATGGGCCATTTCGCCAACGAATGGAAACTCTGATCGCTCAACTCAATCTCAAAGATTACATTGAAATTACAGGTTGGGCAACCAATACACAAGTTCGAGAACAAATTTTAGCCGCTCAAGCCCTCGTTTTACCGAGTTTTGCAGAAGGACTCCCGGTGGTGTTGATGGAAGCGCTGGCTCTAGGACGTCCGGCTTTAACCACTTATATTGCTGGAATTCCGGAATTGGTTGAACCGAATAAAAGCGGTTGGCTGGTTCCATCCGGTTCGACTGAAGCACTGACAGCAGGGCTGAAAACTGTTTTACAAACTCCTCGTGAACAACTTGAAGAAATGGGTCAATCTGGAGCAGAACAAGTTGCTAATCAGCATAATATTACCACAGAAGCCAACAAGTTAGCCGAATTATTTCGTCAGGTTTGCCAAAAATAAAAGGTTGATTCTTCTTCTGCGCCTTTAATATGAAACTGCTGATCAGGTTTCCAGTCTCCGATCTCAAAATCTCGTGAAATAATACGAGTTCCCGGTTGGAGTTGGTCAAACTGAGGTTTGAGTTTGAGGTTGAGGTGAGGTAATAGATAAATATAAACGACTGTTGCTTCCCCAATCTCACTTTCAAACAAATTTTGCAAACGAAACTCTACTCGCTGACTAACTCCGGCTATTTTAGCATTCCGGTTTGCTTCTTCTATTCGTTCTGGATCGATATCGATTCCGACTGCTCTAACACTATAACGCCCGGCCGCAGCGATCGCAATTCGTCCATCTCCACAGCCGAGATCATACAATACATCCTGATTGTTTAACCGGAGTCTATCCAGCATCGCAGTGACTAATTCCGGTGGTGTGGGAAGATAACCAATATCAAGTTTAAGAGAAACCATAAAAATCTAGAGTTTGTCCAATATTCAAGTTACGATTTTGTAGGATTAGAGGATTAGGGGTTAGGATTTAGTCACCTGATACCTGTAACCTATTCACTATTTTTAGCCCTATGCTTCCCTTCATTCGCAATGATCTGGCTCAATTTCAAGCTTATGCTCCTCATCCGGGTGGAGACTCTGGGAGTCCAGTCGCATCTGAGATTATTTTAGATCGTTTAGATACCAACGAATGTCCTTATGATCTCCCCTTGGAGTTAAAACAAAAGCTGGCTTGGGCCTATCAGCATGAAATTGAAACGAATCGTTATCCGGATGGTTCTCATACTACACTAAAAGATGCGATTGTTAATTATGTCAATCGGGGAGTTCCCGATGCTGAAAGCCCTGTTAATTCTACTAATCTTTGTGTAGGAAATGGTTCAGATGAATTAATTCGATCTCTATTAATTGCCACCTGTTTAGGAGGAGAAGGTTCTATTTTAGTGGCAAATCCGACGTTCTCAATGTATGGGATTTTAGCAAAAACGTTAGGAATTCCGGTGGTAAAAATTGGGCGTTGTGAAGACAATTTTGAAATGGACTTAGCCGCCGCTCAAAATGCAATTGAACACCCAGAAAAAGCACCGATTCGAGTTGTATTTGTGGTTCATCCCAATTCCCCAACAGCGAATGCTTTAACAGAAGCCGAAATCAACTGGTTAAAAAGCTTACCCCGAGAAGTTTTAGTCGTGATTGATGAAGCTTATTTTGAGTTTAGTCAAACAACTCTCTTGGGTGAACTTCTTCAACATCCAAATTGGGTAATTTTACGAACTTTTTCTAAGGCGTTTCGGTTGGCGGGGTTACGGGTGGGATATGCGATCGCGCATCCTGATTTTATTGCGATTTTAGAGAAAGTTAGACTTCCTTATAATCTCCCCAGTTTCTCTTTACTTGCGGCTGAATTGGCGTTAAGTTATCAAGACCAGTTATTAACTGTTATTCCTGAAATTCTTGCTCAACGTCGTTTGTTAGTGGATGCAATTATTCAACATCCCCAGTTAAAAGTTTGGCCGAGTAACGCAAATTTTGTTTATGTTCGTCCGAAATCTTTAGAGTCTGAAGATTTGGCTCGCGATACTGATAAAATTCTAGATCAAGTTCTGCAAACACTCAAGTCTCAAGGAACATTAATTCGTCAGACTGGGGGGGGATTACGCATTACTGTAGGGACACCTGAAGAAAATCAGCGGACAATAGAACGGATTAATTTACTTTCAGTCTATCCCTAGAAAAATTGGGGCGGAAACCCCGTCCTGTAGCGAAGAAAAATAGCAAAAACTCATCTAGACAAATTAGATTAAAATTATGCTAATAATTGTAACAAATTCTGGTGTCTTCCTATACCTGAATTTCCGAGAATAGACTGCTACAATAAAGAACCCGCATCACGATCTAAAAGAACTCGGTTCGAGATTTAAAGGTTATGATGCTAAAACTGAACGGACATCAAGAACACATTTGTGAAAGTTGTCTGTTCAGAAATTTGTTGTACTCTAAATTCATCTATGCTCCTATGGCCGTCTCTCCATCCAAACCTCAACGTTCAATACAAGCTTGTGATTGGCCGATTGCTGAACTTCCAGGGTTAACCTCAAACAATCAAAAGCTTCTCAGTCAGAAATGTGAAATTACCACAACGACTGAACTTCTACAAAAAGGCCGCACCCAAGCCCAAAAAATGATGCTCGCAAATGTTTTGCAAACCACCCTACGAGAAGTCAGTAAATGGGTGGCGATGGCTGATTTATCACGAATTCCAAGTGTTGGATGTAAATATTGCGGACTGTTGCTTCATGCCGGAATTGGCTCAGTCACTCAGTTAGCGCAAATGCCTGTTCACCGACTCCACCAACAAGTTCTCCGTCTGCACGTGATCACCTTGCAACGGCGCGATTTGTGTCCGTCTGTAGCCGTGGTGCAACGATGGGTGCAGGAAGCGCAGTCGTTTTAGATCGATAAAAAGGGGCTAACCCAACACATTCGACTTGAGTAAAGCCAAATTTTTCGCGTTTGGGTAGCCCACAATTGATCCGATTTTTTATTCTCTTTTTCCTAACTTTCGCGATCCAAAAATCTCTTAAGAACTGGCTTCTGTATTTAAGACCCCATTGAGAAAAATATCTGCTAAACCTTCGGCAATTTCCTGCATTGCTTTAGGATTTGCTCCGGGTTCAATTAACGTCGTGTAACTAAATCCAGCCACCGCAAACATTCCTAAAAACACCTGAGCGACAATTCGAGGATTCATCGGACGATAAGCCCCTTTTTCCATCGCCGTCTCAAAAAATGCTTCGGCAACATCCGTCATTTTAGCAATCACTTCCGACTGAATGCGATCCCGCAATTCCGGGTGAAATTGAGCCTCTAAAAAGCAAACCCGCATTAAATCCGTATTTTCGTGTAAACTTAACATTCGATGGCGCATCACTTGCGCGACGGCTTTATAACTGCCCATTTCACTCAATTCAGTCAACAAGTCGGTGAGTATTTCAATCCATCCTTCCGTCGCCACTTCAATTAAAATCGCCTTTTTGTTGGGAAAATGGCGGAAGATCGTTCCTTCAGCAATACCCGCCGCCTGTGCTAAATCCCGAGTTGTTGTGCCATCATAACCTTTATGGGCAAATAATCGCTGTGCCGCTTTTAAAATCCGAGCCGAAGTTTCTGTTTCCAACTGAGGAGTATGATTTAAAGTTTTCATCGTTTAATCGTTAAATATCTGATGATTTGTCGAAAGAGAGATTTGGAACCGTTATCAGTGGCGGTAAGTCTAGATCGCATGATACCGTTCCCACATTCAGCCAATGGGTTCTGTATTCTCAAAGCCTGAGTTTGCTGTATTAGCCTATCATTTGTGATTGAGCAAATTGCTTAAATGACAAAACTCTTCATGCTTTGAATGTTAAAATTCGTCTGAAAGTATTTCCTTACGAGACTGAAGCCTATGTTTCCGAGTTGGCGTGTTCCCCTTTGTATTCAGCATATCCCAAGCAGCCGAATTTGGCGGGGATTTGTTGGCACCCTATTGATTGGTTTATTGTGGGGATTGTCTATAACCCCTTTGCTTGCTGATGAAAATCCCACCCGTTCCAGTGCTTCCATTCAGCCTTATCTTGATCAGGTGATGGATGAGGTGAGTGAATTTCGCCTCGATAATGGGATGAAATTTATTGTTCTCGAACGCCATAAAGCCCCTGTTGTTTCGTTTCTCATTTATGCAGATGTGGGCGGCGCCAATGAACCGACAGGTCAAACAGGAGTGGCTCATTATTTAGAACATTTAGCTTTTAAGGGAACAAAGCGCATCGGAACAACGAATTATCAACAAGAAAAGCCTTTACTTGAACGCATGGATCAGCTTTTTGAACAGATTCAAGCGGCTGAAAAACAAGGAAAATCTGAACAGGTTTCTCAGTTAGTGGCTGAATTTGAAACGGTGCAAACTGAAGCTTCAAAGTTTGTTAAACCGAATGAATTTTCTCAAATTGTCGAACGAGCGGGGGGAGTGGGATTAAATGCCGCAACTTCTACCGATTCAACTGTTTATTTTTACAGTTTACCCGCCAACAAACTGGAATTATGGATGTCTCTAGAATCTGAACGTTTTCTTGAACCCGTTTTCCGAGAATTTTTTAAAGAAAAACAGGTGATTTTAGAAGAAAGACGACTCCGAACTGATAATTCGCCTGTCGGTCAAATGATTGAAAACTTCACCGCAGAGGCGTTTAAAGTTCATCCTTATGGTCGTCCGGTCATTGGTTATGTAGAAGACTTAAAGACACTTGATCGAGACAATGTAGAGGATTTCTTTGAGAGTTACTACGTTCCTAATAATCTCACCGTTGCGATTGTGGGTGATGTTTATCCCACTCAAGTTAAACAACTCGCTCAAACTTATTTCGGACGCTACACCGCCAAACCTGAACCGCCAAAAATACAACTCGTTGAACCGCCTCAACAGGAAACGCGAGAAGTAACGATGAAATTGCCGTCTCAACCCTGGTATTTTGAGGGTTATCATCGGCCGGCACTGTCTCACCCCGATCATGTGATTTATGAAACGATCGCGAGTATTTTGAGTAATGGTCGCACCTCTCGCCTTTATCAAACTTTAGTCGAAGATCAACAAGTGGCTTTAGCGGCAGAAGGGTTTAGTGGTTATCCGGGTGATAAATATCCCAATTTAATATTATTTTACGCTCTGACTGCTCCGGGTCACTCTGTCGAAGAGGTGGCGGTTGCCTTGCGAAACCAGATCGAAAAATTGAAAACCGAACCTGTTTCTCAAACGGAATTAGAACAGGTAAAAACCCAGGCCAGGGCGAATTTATTGCGATCGTTAGATTCTAATATGGGGATGGCTTTTGCTTTACTAGAATATGAGGTAAAAACCGGAAATTGGATGAATTTATTCAAACAATTGGATGCCATTTCTAAGATTACTCCGGCTGATATTCAACGGGTTGCTCAAGAAACATTCCGCCCAGAAAATCGCACCATTGGCAAATTATTATCCCAAGAGTCTTAGGCTTTAACTGCCAAAAGTTACTCTCATTCATCCATCTATCACCTCTCTAAACGATTTCGACGATTCATCAATTATGCAAGCTCAAGCCAAATTTAACCTGAGAAAATCAAAACGATCTCTATTCGGACTGCTATTCGCCACGATGTTATTAATTATCACCTGGCGTTCTCCGGCAGTTGCCTCGACCGCCAAACATTACACTGAACTGGATTTTCCGCCTTTACCTGAAATTCAATTACCCGAATATACCCGCTATCAACTTGATAATGGAATCATCGTTTATCTAATGGAAGATCGGGAACTTCCTTTAATTGGAGGAACCGCATTATTTCACACTGGAAGTCGATATGAACCCGCCGATCAAGTCGGACTGGCCAGCTTAACTGGAGAAGTCATGCGAACCGGAGGAACAGCCGATCATACCGCAGATGAGTTAAATCAAATTCTTGAACAAAAAGCGGCAGCCGTCGAAACTGGAATTGGTACAACAGCCGGAAGTGCAGGTTTTAGTGCATTGAGTGAAGATTTAGAAGAAGTTTTTGGACTGTTTGCAGAAGTTGTCCAAGAACCTGTTTTTGATGCTCAAAAATTGGAATTGGCTAAAACTCAAGAAAAAGGTGGAATTGCTCGGCGAAATGATAGTCCTGAACGGATCGCAGGACGAGAGTTTCAGAAGTTAATTTATGGCAAAGATAGTCCTTATGCTCGTACTGTTGAATATCAGACACTCAATAACATTCAGCGAGAAGATTTAGTAGAGTTTTATCAGAAATATTTTCACCCCAAAAATATGATTTTAGGCATTTCGGGTGACTTTGAAACTGATAAAATGAAAGCATTAATTGCTGAAAAATTTGGCACCTGGAAACCTGCAAGAACGCTAGAAATTCCACCTGAACCTAACACAAATCAAGTTCATCAAGGCGGAATCTATTTTATTAATCAACCTCAATTGACTCAAAGTTATATTGAAATGGGTCACATCGGAGGTGAACGAAATAATCCGGACTATCCCGAATTAATGGTGTTAAATGGGGTATTAAATGGGTTTGGTGGACGGTTATTTAACCAAATTCGCACCTATCAAGGGTTAGCTTATACCGTCTATGGGATTTGGAATGCTAATTATGATTATCCCGGTGTTTTTATTGCAGGTGGACAAACTCGATCTGATGCGACTGTTGACTTTCTTAAAGCCGTTCAAACTGAGCTTTCTCGAGTTCAACGTGAACCCGTTAAACCGGAAGAATTATCCTATGCTAAAGAGTCAACCCTAAACTCCTTTATCTTCAATTTTGAATCTCCCGATCAAACCTTGTCTCGCTTAATGTTGTATGAATTTTATGATTATCCTCAAGATTTTATCTTTGACTATCAACGTCAAGTAGAAGCCACAACGATTGAGGATATTCAACGAGTTGCTCAAAAGTATCTCAAGCTTGACAAAATCGTGACTTTAGTGGTTGGAAATGAAGCCGAAATTCAGCCCCCGCTATCGACTTTAGATAGTGAAACTAAAATTACAGCGATTGATATTAGCATTCCTGAACCCAGTTAATCACTGAAAAGATTGATCGAGTTATAGGATTATTCATCAGGGGGCGTAAGCCTTACGCCCTAAATGTAATCGCTGCTTAAAGTTCACAGTATTGAGAGTAGAAATAATCTGACTGTTTTGTTGTTTATCTATTTTCTAACTTTCCCATGCCATCACCCGTCGGACATTCACTTGCAGGCATTTGTGGGTATATTCTCGTTCAACCCCATATCCCTAAATATCAGCGGCTTTCTTGCTTATTTACGTCCGTTTTTATTGCCAATGCACCCGATGTAGATATCTTAGCAGGAATTTTATTGCGAGGAGAACCTGGAATTTTTCATCGTCAAGCAACTCATAGTTTGATTTTAGCAATTATTGTTGGTGTCTTAACAGCTTTGATCGCTAAATCAATAAAATTTAAACACTGGAATTGGTTCAGTTTATGGATAGGGGGACTTTATGCAGGTCACATTTTTCTGGATTTAATGGTCGCAGATGATGCCCCTCCTTCTGGAGTACAATTGTTTTGGCCGTTTACTTCTGATTATTTCATTTTTCCCTTGACTATTTTTGGCGGTTTTAACTATGGAGGTTCTGGATTATTTGGCTTTTTATTTTCCCTTTTTAGCTTCCAAAATCTGATTTTTGTTTTACAGGAAATTGTAATTTTAGTTCCCTGTATTTGGTTTATTTGGTACGGAAAAAAATATCTCATAAAAAAGCCTACCTAAAAAGATAGACTGTTTTTTATAGTCAATGACTCTTTTTCAAAACATTAGGAATCGGCTTGCAATTCATCCAAACGTGCTAAAACTTCTTGACTATGAATTGCAGGTCGAACATTTACAAAAGTTTCTCGTAATTGACCTTCAGGATCAATAATAAAACTATGTCGCGTCGAGTAAAAGTTCAACCAAGAACCGTAAGTTTTACTCACAGTACCGTCTGTATCTGCAAGCAAGGGAAATTTCAACCCTTCTGAATCACAAAACTCAGCATGAGAATCAACATCATCTGCACTAATTCCTAAAATTTGTACATTTCGATCTAAATATTTGGGCAAATCTTGTTGAAATCTTCGGGCTTCTAATGTACATCCCGAGGTAAAATCTTGAGGATAAAAATACACAACTACCCACTGACCTTGATAATCAGAAAGCGAAATTTCTCCATCTCCGGTATTCGTCGGTAATGTAAACTCAGGAGCGGGTTGGTTTAAGGTCGGTAGGGTTCCCCCCAATGCCAACGCCGGGGAAGTTAGGTTGAAACTCAAGACCGCCAAACAAGCGGCTAGAAATAAACGGATCAAGGTTCGACGGGACATGATGACTTAAAATGGGAAGGTACTTTACATAAGTTTACACAATTTAGAAAAATAGACTCAATCCTAATTTTGCGGTTGATCCTGATCTCGTCTTTAGATGATTGAAGGAACTTAATTGCTCTAGTTCGGGTCAAGATGAAGGCGTTAACCTCGGTCAGTTGAACTTTTTTACAACTTCTGAAGGCTAAACAAATTGACGACTTTTATTGCAAACAATTTACCTCAAAAAATGGAAGATCTACCTGTATTAACTGGCTCTGCGGTTGCGATTATGATTATTAATGGACAACCCGTTGTTATTCAAGTTAATGGCGATAATGCCCCAATTACGGCTGGAAATTTTATTGATTTAGTTGAGCGAGATTTTTATGATGGGATTTCATTTCATCGTGTTGCTCGTGAACCCAATCCCTTTGTTGTTCAAGCGGGTGATCCCAATAGTCTTGACCCCAATTTTCCAGAAAATCAACTGGGAAGTGGGGGTTTTATTGATCCGACAACAGGTCAAGAACGGACAATTCCTTTAGAAATTTTACCTCAAGGTGCTACAGAACCGATTTATGGTCAAACCTTTGAACAAGCTGGAATAACTGTTCCTCCGGTATTACCAAATACTCAGGGAACTATCGCCATGGCGCGTACAAATGACCCGAATTCTGCCTCCTCACAATTTTTTATTAATTTATCGGATTCTGACTTCTTAGATGGGAATTATGCCGTTTTTGGTGAGGTCATTCAAGGGTTTGCAGTTGTCGATCAAATTCAACAAGGCGATCGCATTCAAGATGCAGAAGTTGTTGCGGGAATTGTTCCTAGTCGAGAGTCTGCTGTTATTGACGATCCTCTATTGTTAAACAACTTTATTAATACGGTTAATCTTACCAGTTTACCTCTGAATTTTTCCTTGTTTCCGAGTGACTTTGATGCCGATAATCAAGTGACAATTACCCCGGAAGATGCTCAACAAGCGACTTCAGGGATTTTGTTGCGAGGGGGTAATGATCAGGCGACAGGTTCATCGATTGCTGATGTGATTAATGGCAATCAAGGTAATGACACGATTACTGGAGAAGCCGGAGATGACTATATTTTTGGGGGTCAAGATAATGATCTCATTAATGGTGGTGATGGCAATGATATTATTAATGGAAATCGCGGACAAGATGTGATTTCTGGGGGGAACGGAGATGACTTTATTCGCGGAGGACAAGACAATGATGTTTTAAATGGAGACGGAGGAAATGATTATTTAATTGGGGATTTAGGATCAGATACAATGACAGGAGGAGTCGGTGCAGATACGTTTATGTTGAGAGTCGATGAATCGGCAGGAGTCAGAGATTTTAATGCTGTTGATCGGATTACTGATTTTAACATCGGTGAAGGCGATCGCATTGCGATTATTGGCGATATTAGTGCTTCAGAACTTAGTTATAATATTGTCCGGCAAGATACCTATATTTTCCGCACCAATGGCGACTTTTTGGGCATCGTCCAGAATGTTCTTCCGGATGCGGTTCAAAACTCAGTTGTTGTCGTTTCTCCTAATGATTTAGGTTTGACAATTGGATAGAGATTGGGTAAACTTAGTATAGATTTAAAATCACATCTAAGTTGATAATTTTTTGCTTTGGTTTGACTTCAATCTACATCTGTGGGTTGGAGTCAGATGACTGATTATCACAAGAAATTAGGTGCAATCATCAGATATCGAAATCGGTTGTCGTCCATAAAGAGGATTGAGAAAAGGTATGAATCTTCAGAAATTGGTCATCATCCTATTCTTAGTAATTGGATTGATATTCGGGGGAACAACTCCGGTTCAAGCCTCAAATTCTCAAGCTCTCAATCGACTGATGAAAAGCAAGTCTTGTAAAACATTTCTTTGGAAAACCTGTGATTTTAGAAATGCCGATTTGCGAGGTTTAGCATTATCTGAAGTCAAACTTTCAGGCGCCAATTTGAGAGGGGCAGACTTAAGAAATGCCATCCTTAAATCTGCTGATTTATCCGGGGCTGATTTAAGAGATGCTAAACTCACAAAAGCGAACTTATTTAGAGCGAATTTACGTCGGGCTAATTTAGAAGGGGCAGATTTACGAGAAGCCGGGTTGTGGGCGGCAGATTTAACCTTAGCAAATCTCACCAACGTTAACTTAGAAAATGCTAATTTATTACAAGCAAAACTGTGGGGAACGAACCTAACCAAAGCTAATTTAAAGCAAGCCAGTTTACACGGCACTAATCTTCAATATGCTAATTTAGCACACAGTAACCTCAGTAATGCTGACCTGCATAGCTATTATTTTAGAGAATCTCAAAACATCACAAATCTCAGTAATGCTAACTTAGAAGGCGCTAATTTAAAAGATACAAATTTGAAAGGTGTTCTCATGCGAGGTACAATCATGCCCGATGGTCATATTAACGAATAGGGACGTATAACTCTAGTCAGACTGAGAAAACGTTACAATTTGTGATGAACGTGAACTGTATCGGAACTCATGCTCGATAGCCTCCAAACTCAACTGTATGAAATTGCTCAATATGCCAACACCCTCGTCAAAACCCAATTAACGCAACTCAGTTGGGTGAGTGTGGGGATTATTTTCTTAGCGGGCTTGCTGACTAGCCTCACTCCTTGTATGCTATCTATGCTACCGATTACCATTGGCTATATTGGCGGCTATGAAACCCAAAATCGTCTACAAGCCGCAGCCCAATCGACTTGGTTTGCATTGGGATTAGCGACAACTTTAGCAGGTTTAGGAATTCTAGCAACAGTCGTCGGACAAGTTTATGGTCAGATTGGTATTGGCTTACCGATAATTGTCAGTATTGTTGCGATTTTAATGGGGTTAAATTTATTGGAAGCTTTACCCATTCCCCTACCTGCTCTTGATACGATGGAATGGATTCCTAAAAACATTCCCAATGGTGTTCGTTCCTACTTTTTAGGACTGACTTTTGGTTTAGTCGCTTCTCCCTGTAGCACTCCCGTTTTAGCAACATTATTAGCTTGGGTTTCGACTTCAAAAGATTGGGTCTTAGGTGGGGTTTTTCTCCTGGCTTATGCGGCTGGATATGTCGCCCCTTTAGTCTTAGCCGGAACCTTTACAGCTAGCATCAAAAAACTGCTTTCTCTACGACAATGGTCAGGTTGGATTACTCCCGTGAGTGGGGCGTTATTAGTCGGATTTGGTGTGTTTTCGCTGTTATCTCGATTTGTTCCAATAACCTAGACCGATATTAAAATATAGAAAAAATCTCATAAAATGACAGCAAAAGAATTATTTTTATCTAAACTTTCTGACTGGGGAACAACGCCTCTAAAAGTTTTGCAGAAGGAAATTTTACCGATTCTAGCAAACTTAAGATTAGCGATTGTATTATTACTCGTGATTGCGATTTTTAGTGTATCTGGAACCGTTATAGAACAGGGTGAATCTCTGGAATTTTATCAAGCGAATTATCCAGAAAATCCTGCTTTATTTGGGTTTCTGACCTGGAAAATAATTGCATTAGTTGGCTTAGATCATGTTTATCGAACTTGGTGGTTTTTGACGCTGTTATTACTGTTTGGGAGTAGCTTAATTGCTTGTACGTTTACCCGACAACTCCCCAACTTGAAATCTGCTCGCCGCTGGAATTATTATCAAAGTCCGAAACAATTTAAAAACCTCGCATTAAGTGCAGAAATAGAAACAGGTTCTCTAGAAACGCTGAAAACGCTATTACAAAAACGTCGTTATCGTATCTTTGAAGAAGACCATAAACTCTATGCCAGAAAAGGATTAATGGGACGTATCGGGCCGATTATTGTTCATGCTAGTATGATTTTGATTTTAATCGGTTCTTTAGTGGGTTCTTTAACCGGGTTTATCGCCCAAGAAATCGTTCCCAGTGGAGAAACCTTTCAAGTTAAACGGATTATTGATGCAGGGCCATTTGCTGCCTCTCAAGTTCCTCAAGATTGGTCAGTTAGAGTCAATAGATTTTGGATTGATTATACTCCAGACGGAACCATTGATCAATTTTATTCCGACTTATCCGTTCTCGATAATCAGGGTTCAGAAGTTGACCGTCAAACTATTCACGTCAACAAACCCCTCAAACACAATGGTGTGACCTTTTATCAAGCAGATTGGGGAATTGCTGGAATTAAGATTCGGATGAATAGAAGCCCTGTTTTACAACTGCCAATGGCACAATTAGATACAGGCGGAAATGGGCGAATTTGGGGAACTTGGATTCCCACAAAACCTGATTTGAGTGCGGGTGTTTCCCTGTTAGCGAGGGATTTACAAGGAACTTTATTATTGTATGATAATGAAGGTCAACTGGTATCAACGTTGCGCCCCGGAATGTCTACCGAAGTCAATGGCGTCACGTTATTTATCGATGAAGTCGTTGGAAGTACCGGACTCCAAATTAAAGCAGACCCCGGAATTCCGATTGTTTATTTAGGGTTTGGGTTGTTGATGGTGAGTGTATTAATGAGTTATGTTTCTCACTCCCAAATTTGGGTTTTAGAAGCCGATAACCGTTTGTATCTGGGCGGAAAAACCAATCGTGCTAAAGTTGTGTTTGAACGAGAAGTGATTGCAATTTTGGATGAAATTCAACCGACATCGGACAACGAAACATCATCAAAAACCGCCCCAGTTTAATTCCCCTCAGAAATACCCCCAGAATTGGGGGTCACGGGGGGGCGGGGGACTTTTTATATTCTGATTCCCCAGTTTCAAAGCAGGGCGAGGGGAGAGAAAGCACGGGGAGTAAATCTTTAAGTCTTTTATAGAAGTTTTAACCTAACTTTCTCCGAGTTCCTGCTTTCTACGTTTGGGAGGAATTTTACTCGAAATTTTATGAAGATTCCAAACTTGTTTAACTTGTTGTTTGCGCCAATGTCGAATAATTTTTAGGCTAGCCAAATAGGTCGAAATCCCACTCATTGTCCCGATGACACAACATCCAAATAATAAACAGATCGCAAATTCTGCCCCAACCGCTAAAATATCTTCAATTGAGTGTAAACTTCCCCAATCCTCAAATAAGGGTTGTTGAGAACCGAGCAACAATCGTCCAATTTTGTAGTTAAATAGAAAAATCGGCACGTAAGTTAAAGGATTACTCACCCAAGTTCCGGCTGCGGCTAAGAGTTTGTGACCTCGAAACACCACGGCGAAGGAGACACCCATCAAAATCTGTAAGCCAAAGAAAGGAAAACATCCCGCAAACACGCCTAACGCTAGCCCTCTCGCCAAATATTCCGGTGTTCCCTTCATCGCCATCACACGTCGATAGAGACGGCGCAGCCATCGTCCACAATATCGATAAAGAAGTTTAAATCTTCGCACTACAGACTTCTTTGTTTGGCGTAGTGAGTTTTTAAACCGGAACACGGGTGATTTCTCCTGGTTTTTACTGATCTTTATTTTAAGAAGATTCTCATGATCCTGCCAGTTAACCCTAAACATTTGGGTAACGTTCTGCAAACTGCTCTGTGATCAATGAGATTATAGAGAGAATAGACTACAATTTACCTTGATTCCGAGGAATTCACCACTCAGGTGTGAGCATAACGTGCCAATATAGTATAAGTCCAGTCCGAAATTGACCGATTATGGGTAAACAGCGAGTTCTCTCAGGCGTTCAACCAACCGGAAACCTTCATCTCGGCAACTACTTAGGCGCAATTCGCAACTGGGTTGAAGGTCAAAGTCAGTATGATAATTTCTTCTGTGTGGTCGATTTACACGCCATTACCGTACCGCACAACCCCGCCACCTTAGCGGCTGATACCTACACCATAGCAGCTTTGTATTTGGCTTGTGGCATTGATCTAGAGCATTCTACTATTTTTGTTCAGTCTCACATTAGCGCTCATAGCGAGTTAACGTGGTTGCTCAATTGTATTACGCCGATTAACTGGCTACAAGATATGATCCAGTTTAAGGAAAAAGCCATCAAACAAGGTGAAAATGTCAGTACGGGTTTACTGGATTATCCGGTGTTAATGGCTGCCGATATTTTACTCTATGATGCGGATCAAGTTCCGGTTGGAGAAGACCAAAAACAACATTTAGAATTAACTCGGGATATCGCCGCGCGGTTTAATCATATGTTTGGTCAGGAAGAAGAAGAAATTCTCAAAATCCCTGAACCGATGATTAGAACAGAAGGCGCTAGGGTGATGAGTTTAACCGATGGTACCCGCAAAATGTCAAAATCAGACCCTTCTGAATTGAGTCGGATTAATTTACTTGATCCTCCAGAAACCATCACTAAAAAAATTAAGCGTTGTAAAACGGACTCGGTAAGGGGTTTAGAATTTGATAATTCTGAACGCCCCGAATGTCATAACCTTTTAATGCTTTATGCTATTCTTTCTGGTCAAACTAAAGACGAAGTTAAAATTCAATGTCAGGATATGGGTTGGGGTCAATTTAAACCCCTATTAACGGAAACAACAATTGAGGCCCTCAAACCCATTCAAGAAAAGTATAAAGCAGTAATGGGCGATCGCGCTTATTTAGAATCTGTCCTCAAAGACGGTCGAGAAAAAGCAGAAGCGGTGGCGAATGCAACGTTAGCCCGAGTTAAAAAAGCATTGGGTTATTCAACTCCGCTTTAAGTGGAAACAGACTCAAACCAATAAGTTGATCAAATAGGAAGCATCTCGATAATTTTAGAGGTGAAGCTGAGTTTTGAGTAAACAATCAAACCCTAATTAATCTAACATTCACAATCAATTAATGAATTATTTTCGTACAGCTTGTTCAACCCCCGGAGAATTTATTATTACCGCAGAAATTGCACCGCCAAAAGGGGCAAATCCGACTCACATGATTGAGATGGCAAACACCCTAAAAGGTCGGGTTCATGCAGTTAATATTACTGATGGTAGTCGGGCGGTTTTGGGTATGAGTTCGTTGGCATCTGCGATTATTTTAAAAAGTCATGGCATTGAACCCATTTGTCAAATGGCTTGTCGCGATCGCAATCGAATTGGTTTACAAGCCGATTTATTGGGGGCAGATGCGTTGGGAATTCGCAATGTTTTAGCCCTCACAGGTGATCCTGTCAAAGTCGGTGATCATCCCAAAGCAAAGTCTGTTTTTGATTTTGAATCAGTACGATTATTAACCGCAATTCAAAAGTTAAATAACGGTACAAATTGGAATGATAAAGCCTTATCTGATGGGGCGACAGATTTATTTGCGGGGGCGGCGGTTGATCCCCAATCTCCCAGTTTGTCCGGCTTAAAAAGTCGATTTGAACGCAAATTAAAAGCCGGGGCGCAGTTTTTTCAAAGTCAATTAATCACAGATTTTGACCGCCTTGATAAGTTTATGACCGAAGTTGCAGCAGGCATTGACCAACCGATTTTAGCCGGAATATTTTTATTGAAATCTGCTAAAAATGCCCGATTTATTAATAAGTATGTTCCCGGTGTTAAGATTCCCGAATCAACAATAGAACGCTTAGAAAAAGCCCCCAAACCGCTAGAAGAAGGGGTAACAATTGCCGCCGAACAAGTGAAAACAGCCCGTCAACTTTGTCGGGGTGTTCATTTGATGGCAGTTAAACGAGAAGATTTGATTTCTAAAATTTTAGATGTGGCGGGAATTCCACCCTTATATTAACCTGCTATCACACCTTTTAATTGTCAATTGGAGGAGATGGGGAGATCTTGACTTCTAACTTCTGATCTGAAATACAGAAAATAATGCTACAGATACTTGATCTCCCTAAATCTACCTTAAAAAATAGGGAGTTAGTGACACGATTAAAGAACAACAGGATTAGAACAAATCTAGAAATTACGATAACGTTTTGGCTTCGACTTCTAGCCAGGGTTCTAACTGAGTGAATAGAGGTTCTAATTGAGATTTGAATTCAAGCCAGAGATTTGCGTCTTTAAGAACTTTGTTAGCTTTTTGTAAACTTTTGGCTGCATAACTTTTATCAGGTTCATCTTCCTGAACTGCTTCTTGAGCATTTTCTAGGTAATTTAGAGCTTTTTCCTGCTGTTTTTCGGGTAAATTTGAATTGCGAAAAATAGCTTAAATTTTTTGGATTAATGTTATAATTTCTGTAATAGTAAGTTGTTTTTAAGAGTGATCTGAATTGAACTTTTGAGTTTGAGTTAGGTCACGTCCGGCTTGACCCAATTGAACCTTTGAAAAAGTCCCGCCACTAAAGTTCATAGATTGAGATTTAGGTTGTTCTGACATAGGTTTAAAAGATGAATCATCTTGATTTTGAGCCTGCTGAGTTTCCTCAATATCAGAAATATAATGTCGAGGACGATACCGAATTTGTGGAGTATCCGACTCTGATATTCCTTCTAAATCAATCGAATTGCCAGCAAAGTTGAAACATTTATCATAGGATTTTCCTGCTCCTAAAGCTTCATAAAACGCCGTAGAAAAATTAATTGCTGCAACATCTCCAACGGCTTTATTCATCCCCACAACACAATCAATATATTGATGAATGGCTTGGGCTTGTTCTTCGCTGTAGCAAGCGTTGAGAACAACACATTGAACTTTGGTTTGAAACTGTTTAAACAGCTTGGCTAAGGCTTCACTACTCACGAGTTTAGTTTCTCCCAAATCGTTTTATAATATCAGTCCGTTACTCCCAGAACCATGACCCGAAAAGTGAACAATTGCAGGTTCATATTCTAATAATGCTCGTCGCAAGTCTTTCACCCGAACGGCTGACTCACTCACAACTTTAAATTGTTCTCGATTTTTTGACTGTTTCAACGCTTCTTTGATTTCGCGGATTTCTTCTCCCAAACGCAACTGAACCGAATTTTTGGGATTGGATAATAAAATCAAAATGGTCTTCATGGTTGAATCTCCTTGATGTTACGAGTTTAGTTAGAAATACTATCAGAATTTAGTGCGGTTCCACACTGGGAACAAAAGTTAAACTCCGGTGCATTTTCATGTTGGCAATTTCCACAAATTTTATTAGAGACTGATTCGGGTTCTAATGTCTCAACGGTTTTTAAAGTCTCAACTTCTTCTGAATTAACCGCATTTATCAGGTCTATCGACTGAGAAACTTTCACCGAACTTTATGGAACTTGTTAGGGTTCAACTTGGGCAAAATGTTCGAGTAGCATTCGGTGAATAAAGATGTAACCGCCCCCAACTTTTTGCAGGAAGATTAGTTCGGTGGCGTAGTCTAGAAAACGAGCATAATTCCAGGGAGAAAAGCCTTTTTTGTAAAGCATTGAACGCAAAGTTAAGTGTTGGATGACAGCATATCCACCACCGAAAGCTAGGCCGATTGTTAGACAGAATGGTATGCTAAAGAAGAAAGATTCCCACGATATACCATCATATTTTTTCAGGAAAATATCAAATAGCTCCCCACCTAATAATCCTAGTATTCCTACTACTATAGCTATAATTATCCCAACAAATAGAGCATTTAATGCAGATTTTTTTATTCCTTGATTTGGAACCTTTTTAGTGTCTATTTCTGGCCCTTTTAATCCTTGAACAATAGCATATGGCACCCCAACAAAAATCAGCACAGAAATCTGCCCTCCAATCAGCACAGAAATCAGCCCTGAAATTAGCCCTGAAATTAGCCCTTGTTTTATACTTTTTTTAAATTCTTGGCTCGACCATTTTAAGCTTTCAACAGTTTTAATTTCCCCTCCAATCAGCCCTCCAATTAGCCCAAAAATTAGCCCAAAAATTAGCCCTGAAATCAGCCCTGAAATCGGCTCAAAAATCAGCACAACAATCAGCCCTGAAATTAGCCCTGAAATTAGCCCTGAAATTAGCCCTGAAATTAGCCCTTGTTTTATACTTTTTTTAAATTCTTGGCTCGACCATTTTAAGCTTTCAACAGTTTTAATTTCTCCTCCAATCAGCCCATAAATCAGCCCATAAATCAGCCCATAAATCGGACTAGAAATCAGCCCATGAATCGGCTCAGGAAACGGCCCTGAAATCGGCTCAGAAATCGGCCCTGAAATCAGCCCTGAAATCGGCTCAGAAATCAGCCCAAAAATCAGCCCAAAAATCAGCACAGAAGCCAATGCACTAACAATACGATAAAAGATACGTTCACCCTTTTTTTCTAACCAAGTAAACTGTATTTTTTCGATGAGAAATACAGTTTGAGACTCTTGTACCATCCGGGTCGCCAGCCAGGTGAGCCAATGTTTGGTTTGTTCAGGCGTATATTTCATCCTCATAGCCCGTCCATGAGGCTGAAACATTCGCTCAATATAGTTTTCAAAAAGATGCTGACGACGTTCCTCAATAGAACTGAATTGCTGTAAATTTTCAATAGAGATATCTTTGTAAGCCATGCTAGCAATACTGAGAGTCAGGGGAGATTTCATCATCTCTTGCATCGCTGTATCTTGTTGAAAGATAGTTTTAATACCTTGAAGTTGTTCCCCAGCATTGTTTAGATACTGATTAATATGTTCTGAGGTTAAAGGTTGAACGCAGATAGCAGCCCGCACTTGTAGGCGATTTGAGAGGGCTTGATAGTCTTTTATTCGGCTACAAACCACCATCTCCGTTACTCCATAGTCTTTCATAAATTGATTGATTTCTTCTACACAATCTTCTCGATGTTTGGCTCGCACCTCATCCAAACCATCCAGTAGAAGTAACAGTTGTTGCTCTTGCACCCATGCTTTACCCAAAGACTTAGAAACACCATAGTTGCTCTCAAGTTCATCGACTAACCAATCGGCGATTTTTTGCTGCTTTTTTGCCCAAGAAGATAAGTTAAAAACCACAGGTATGGGCTGATTAAAATTTTCCGAAGTCCGAGCGATTAAATCCCGTGTTAACTTCAACAAAATCGTTGTTTTTCCGGCTCCGGGTTCACCCAAAATCAGCAGCGTTCCCCCCTCTCCCATCTGATTAAATGCAGTGGTGATTCCTCGACTTGTAGATAAAGGTTTTTGTGATTGCTCTGGGGAGATTTGAACATTACTAAAAGGACGCTCTACCAAATCGGGTCGTTCTTCGAGTCCGAGGTCAATCATCGCTTTATTATGCAATGACCGTTCTAAGACATCCTCTACCCAAAATTCTTTGACTTGGCTCAATAGTTTTTGTCGGAAGCGATATTCTTGTTGGGTTGGGGGTTTAACTTCTCGACTAAATAAACCTGTAAAACTCAAACGCTCATAGATGGTTACAGTCTGAATCATATCGCGTCCAGCCTGAGCAATTTGAGAGCCTTCTATGGATGCACCATCAATATTGACTCGTTGGTTATGACTGGGTTGTAAACTCATCATTACCTCATCATAAATGTACAGAACTGATGTTGACGATTGTTCCGATATTTTTCTTCTAATCATGCTATTATCCCCCTTTACCTCGGTGAAAAAAAGGAATTCGTCATTGGTTGGATAATGTTTGTTTGACTATAAATTAGCATTTACACTTGGCTTCAGAGTTGGGGTTCTGAACCTCTCTAAAGCTGCTGTATCGAGAATATCAAGATGAACTGCACACAAGCAAGTCGAAAATTTAAAGGCTGAATCTAGCTTCAGGATTGAGTTTTAGCAGTGGGGTAAGTTATTTGACTTCGGGGAATCCCCGAACTTTTCACCCAATTTTTGATAAATTTTTCAAAATTAGTAATTTTTAAGGCATTTGGACATTCTTAAGACCTGTCTGCAAAGTTAATTTCCGACAGTAAAGCCACCATACAGAGATACATCCAAGAAAGGTACTCACCCATCGATTAGTTTTTTACCTAGCCAAAAGTACAGGTATTACTGACCCGGGGTTAGGGGCTATCCAATCAACTTAGACTTTTCCGACTATTACTTTTTCAGTTGACTTATTATTGAATTGTTACTAATCTAAAAAAAACGATGCAATGGTATAATGAACCGCCCCAATGGACAGAAGATCAAAATAAAATTCAAGTGTTGTCTGGGGCTAAAACCGATTTTTGGCGAACAACCCATTATGGTTTTATTCGGGATAACGGTCACTTTTATTATCAAGAAGTTTCGGGAAACTTTACCGCAGAAGTTAAAATTATTGGAGAATATCAAGACCTCTATGATCAAGCAGGGCTGATGATTCGTCAGGATGAAAACACCTGGTTAAAATGTGGGATAGAATTCGTCAACGGGGTACAACAGGCGAGTGTTGTCGTGACTAGAGATTATTCTGACTGGTCAGTGGTTCCCTTACCTCAAAACCCGGAATGGATCATTTTGCGGTTAAAACGAAATGCAGAAGCCGTAGAGGTTGAATATTCTCTCGATGGCGATCGCTATAATCTGTTACGATTAGCTTATCTCAGTGACACCGAAAAGCTACAAGTTGGGTTGATGTGTGCCTCACCTGATGGAAAAGGGTTTTCAGTCACCTTTGAAGAATTGAAGTTCTCTGAGTTGAGTTGATCAGATCATCGTTGGTGAAATGATTTCGAGATTTTCAGCGATCGCACAGTTAAAAATGATAATCTGATCAGATCCAAGCCTGAACGACTCGTGTTAAAATCTAGTCGAGTAAAGGGAGTGGCTTTTCCTAACCTCAGAGCGTTGAAATATTGCCGGAGAAGATGTAACGGTGATATAGCGCTCAGGTTAAAGCATTTGACAAGCAGAGCCAAAAAACACCAAAAGTCAAAATTGAGATCCTTCTGCTGTCGGGCAGCCAGTGGAAGTCAAATCAAAATGCCTGTGGACTCGGTCTGACGGGGGTTAGATTTCTCTGAAGTCTAGTCTAGTTAAGAGAGGTTGAAGCAAGAATCTCCAAGCAAGCGCAAAACTTGTCGGTGAGAGTGTCAATAACTAACTAACAAGTAATTCATAAGGGAGGATATTGAATGGCTCAAGTGGTCGTCGGGGAAAGCGAACAGTTGGAGTCAGCCCTGCGTCGGTTCAAACAAAAAGTCTCTAGGGCGGGTATTTTTGCAGACATGAAAAAGAACCGCTATTTTGAAACACTCGCCGAAAAACAAAAGCGAAAGGAAATAGCCAGACATAGAGAACGCCGCAGAATGCGGAACTCTCGAAAACGGTTTGAACAGGTTCGTTAGGATTTCCGAGATGGAATGATCATCCAAACTCAATTGTTTGATTTGCCCTCAGATGTGGAACCTAGAAGAATATACAAAAAATTCTGATGCTCAACTTCGGTGGGCAAAGCAATTGCGTTCTCATCTCGATTTGAATGGGGGTGAATCGGTTCTTGATGTCGGCTGTGGAGATAGAAAAATAACTGCGAATGCCAGCAGCTTCTCTATCTTCAGGAAAAGTCGTCGGAATCGATAGTTCTCCCGAATTGATTGCCTATGCAGCACAGAGTTATCGACCTTTTGAGTATGCAAATCTTTCTTTTGCCTGTCTCGATGCGTGATCACTTCGGTTTACCACCGAATTTGAGATCGTATTCTCCAACGCTGTGCTGCATTGGGTTGATCATTCTCCAGCCCGTAACCCTAAAATTATTAAGATCAAACCCGGAACACTGGATGATACTCGTTGGCTTCAACTTGTGGGCAATTGATGGACTCGAAGCACTCAAAATGGGTTGTTTTCAGCGAAAAAATGCTCAATGATGAAGCACAACCCCAAGATTACTCAGAACGGTTTGAACGATTTTATGATCAGCCCTAAAAGTTAGTCAAACTTTAGCTTCTTCCCCAAGAAGCCCCACGTCTGACCCGACAGAGCAGCGTGAGATGAATTGCGGTCAGGGTTTATCGGAATTAGGTTTGTTCTGATTTTCGATATATTGTCGCCGAGTTGAAATAGTAACTCCGCCGCAACTAGCAACAAAGTAAGAGCCATTCCATAAAACATCTTTCCAGTAAAAAGAATTTAAGTGGTCGGAAAATTCTTGTCTAAGCTTTCGAGACGTTACAGATTTGAGATTATTAACCAAATTACTTAAAGCAATG
>NZ_AUZM01000017.1 GCF_000478195.2 Lyngbya aestuarii BL J
TGATGCGTCTATTGCGATGAAAATGGGTCATGTAGCCAGAGGGGCTTGTTTAGGCTTCCCCACTCAAAATACTCACGGCTATGAAATCGCCCATTTAGGTGCCATTGTCAACTGCGTTCAAATCCTAGAAGCATACTGTCAAGGGAGTTTTAGCGAATTTCCTCATTAGTCTCCAAAAAAAATTGAAGCTTGGGGTTGACAGAGCAAAATATTCTATTTATAGTAGTAAAGGTGAAAGGCGAAAAATGCTGGACACACAACTTGCCCCCATCGTCTAGAGGCCTAGGACACCTCCCTTTCACGGAGGCGACAGGGATTCGAATTCCCTTGGGGGTACTAAAGAAAAACCAAATAATCAAACCAGAATTTAAGCTTGGGGTTAGAACGCCTCAAGCTTTAGTTTTTATGGGTTTAATCGAGGTTTTACTAGCCAAACACCAACAACCAAAGCGGTAGAGTCACTAACAAAGCCCCAGAACCCATCGCGAGAGTCGTAACTGTTAACTCCCGATCTAAATTAAACGCTTCGGCTAATACCAACGTGGCAAAAGCAGGAGGAGTTGCCATTAATAATACCATAACTAAGAGCGGAGAACCCCCAAATCCCAGAATAGAGAGAATCGTCCCGATAACTAACGGAACAATCAACATCTTAATAGTAAGACTAACAGAAGCTTGTTTAAAATAACGCCAAGAGGAAAGCTGACTCAACCGCATTCCCATCAAAATCAACGATAAAGCAATCATCCCCCAAGCCATGAGTTGTAAAATTTGTTCGACTATATCGGGTAAAATTACATCACGAGATAACAAGCTAAACCCCAAACTCCACAACGCCGGATTTTTGAACATTACTGTCATCAAAGCGAGAATATTTTGAGTCTCTAAACCAAACCTCGCCGCTAATAAAACCCCCAACCCATAAGCCCCAATCGCAGAACCCAAACCATCATAAAATACCGCCCAACCCAAGTATTGCGGCCCAACCAATGATAAGATAATCGGAAAACCAATATAACCCGTATTTCCCACCATTGAACTTAAGATAAAACTCCCTTGCGTCGGGCGACTCCAAGATTCATTGAGATGAGAATTAGCCTGTTTTCGACTGATCCAAACCCAAGCCAAACCCCCACCCAATAACATAGCTATCCACGCCACCACAGGGGCTAACAAAATTTCTCCCGATAAATCTGCTTGACGTAAAAAAACAAAAATTCCAATCGGAACCCCAACCCAAAATAAAAACTTTCCAATCCAAACCGGAACAAAGGCAGGTAAAAAACGTCGAAGAATCCATCCCAATAGGACTCCGCCAATTAACCATTGATAGAGTTGTAGAAGTTGAGTCATGAGAGTAGAGATGAGAATGGCTAGATCTTGAATGTCATCATAGTCTAATTCAACGAATTGAGTAAATAGGTCAGCTTTTTATAATCTTTCCGGTTTGAATCAAAATATTTTTTAATTATAAAAAAATTAGTCTTAATTTAACCCTAAAAAGATCTCAAACTTGACTTTTTGATTGATCTATTATTGCCGATAGAACTTTAAAATTACTCGTCTTGAATTTTCAGAAATTAGAAATTAGCCAAAATTCAGAATTAGTCGGAAGAACAACTCATCTCTGTGTAAACTCAAAAGGTAAAAATTAGATCCACTTTAGATTAGACCCTAAAAAAACAGTTTTAGAGTTACACTGATCGGGTGCGATCCCCGTGTCACGAGTCAAACCCGACCCGTCAAATCAGATGTTAAGCAGGAATCGTTAAATTAATGCTGATAATCTTCAACTCACGGTCTAAAATCGATAAGTGGTGCTTTGACGAAAAGCAGGAGTGAAGCAGTTGAATAACGCAAGTCTGCCCGAAAATACACAACCCGTCTCAGAAATGGTTGCAGAGGACATCCCGGAGGCCATTCGAGATCCTCACGAGACTGAACCCGCAACGGCTAGCCAGTCGCAGCGAAAGAACCTATTTTGGAAGTTACTCGGACTGGGTATTGTTGCCTTTGGTCTGACCCTTGTCCTCAACTATCAATTTGGAATTCTGCTTCGACAGACACCGACTTCCTCACCCACTCCCACCGCCTCAGACAACCCAACCGTTGTTTCTACAGAACCTTCATCCTCTGCGAGTGATTTTCCAGGCGAAGATCAAGCCCCAACCCCAGAAGTCACTTCCCGTGAAGACCCCTCAGAAGATTTACTCGGTCATCTACCCTACGAAGAAGCCTCCCTAGACCAACTGAAAAGTATTACCGGAGATAGTAGCATCAAATTACGTCCAGCGGCCGCTCAAGCTTATTTAACCATGGTAGACGCCGCCCGCCGACAGAATATACGTCTAGTGGCAATATCTGGATTTCGCGATATTCAAGATCAAGAATATCTATTTTTTGAAGTGAAAGCCCAACGGGGACAAAATGCCAGCACACGCGCCGAAGTTAGCGCCCCTCCCGGCTATAGTGAACATCATACAGGTTACGCCATTGATATTGGGGATGGGAACTACCCCGATACTCATCTGGAAGTCACCTTTGAGGAAACAAAAGCCTTCAAGTGGTTGTCTGAGAATGCCGCTTTTTACAGTTTTGAGTTATCCTTTCCTCAAGACAATCCTCAAGGGGTGAGTTATGAGCCTTGGCATTGGCGTTATGTTGGCGATCGCCATAGTCTAGAAACTTTTTATAAGGCTAAGTCTAAGCTGGAAAATTCTCCCGACACCCCCAAAGCCGAGATCGAACCCTAATCTGTTATGAACCAAACCTCCCTCAATCTGATTGCGATCACCATTTTTACCCTAACAATGTCCGCCCTAGTGGGGCCATTCGTCAATTTATCTCCTCTGATTCCCGCAGGTTTGGCTTTTTCGTTATTAGTTCTGGGGACAATTGATACTTTTGCTCTCCAGGGCCAAGGGTCAATGATTTTAATTGAGGGTATAGAAGGTATTTCGCCTGAAAAACGAGATCGGATTCTGCGTCACGAAGCGGGTCATTTTCTCGTCGCCTATTTAATGAATATTCCTATTAGTGGTTATGCCCTCAATACTCTCGAGGCTTTTAAACAAGGGCAGACGGGACAAGGTGGAGTCAGGTTTAATGATCAGGAGTTATGGATTCAACTGCAAAAAGGCCAGCTTTCAGCCCAACGGATTGACCAATATTGTACGGTTTGGATGGCGGGGGTAGCCGCAGAAATTTTGGCTTATGAGAATGCCCAAGGGGGCCTAGAAGACCGAGGAAAAATTCGGGCGGTGTGGACTCAATTAAAACGTCCTCTTTCGGATGCCAATCTCAAAGAACGATGGGCAACTCTACAAGCTCAAACGTTAATTGAACAAAACCAATCTGCCTACACTGCGTTAGTCGAAGCGATGGAACAACGCATTTGCGTGGAAGAATGTTATCAAATTCTTGAGAAAACCTTAAAAATCAGTGCTTGAAGAAGGCTAAACCGCCTATTTTTTCGTAGATATTGACCTCAATTTCTCCTTTTCTGAGGAATTATGGTGAATTCTCCTTCAAATAGTGACAGTCTTGACCAAATACTTTGGGGTAGTCACGATAAATTATTTAGCAAGCAGTCAGTGGAAAACCCTTGCCTCCATTGGTCTGGGAAGGGATATTAAACGGGAGAATCCAATGACTATGACTATGACTATGACTTTCGATGACATTTATCGCTATTTTCAAAGCCCTCCGCCTGTTTATCTCAATAAAGAGTTGGCAGTGTGCTACATCTTATCTGTTGTTCTCAATGGAGATTCCTACGGTACTGAGTTAATTGACCGACTCGAAGAGGAATATTCCATCTACCGACTTTCAGATACTGTGCTTTACAGTGCCTTGAAGTTTCTCGAAGCACAAGGTAGCATTACAGGCTATTGGAAGAAGGTAGAGGGACGGGGGCGTCCTCGCAGAATGTACCAGCTTACTCCGGAATTTCGGCGCAAAGCTCAAGAGTTGTCTCACCTTTGGTACGAATATGCTCAAGAGTATGCGGTCGAACGTCAACTTGTGTAAAGTATTCTCAGGAAAACTTCACTCAAGCTGTCTGCACCGTAACCCATGACTGTTCCTGTTCTACCTTCTACCTTTGTGCTAACAGCACTTCTAGCCGTCGGTTTGTTTTTCTTCATCAAGGCTTCTGTAAAAGATCGCATTCAACAAGAAAAACTGATTGCTCAACAAGAGGCTGAGTCCTTGTTGACTCAGCTTCAAGCTTACTTTAGTTCTCGTGCTTATCGAGTGGCACAAACAAACCCAGCGGAAAATCAAATCACCTATGAGGGGCTTGTTCGTCCAAGTTGGTTTCTGGCTATATTTTTAACCCTGCTCACTGCCGTGGGATTATTGTGTTTAGCCCTAGTTCTATCCATGCTCGTTCAAGATAACGGTGAATGGTTTCTGGGGCTAGTCATTCTTTCTCCCTTAACGGGATTATTTTATTGGCAACGATCTAGACGCATAGAGCAGGTCTCACTGAAGCTCGAAGCTGCCGTTGACTCCGTTTCTCAACCCCAGAGTATTATTACGGTGAGAGGACATCGAGATGAACTCGCCACCCTGAAACAGTCTCTTGGGTTGAAATCATGGGACTCAACGCACTAACTCTAGTGTGGCTCAGAGTCAGATCTGACTCTTTATCCTGGAGGAGACAGAAGTTCTCACTCCTCAAAAATTAGGCTAAACGTGTAATGGGTTCGGTAGAGAGTTATAATTAAATCTCTCTGATCGAGTTAACCCAACTCCGATCTGAGCCTACTTCTGCCAAATCAGCATCAACTCTAGGAAAGTTGTTGTAAGATGACGCTCAAACTTAGACAAAAAAAACGATGTTGCCCACAACACCCAAGTCTAAACTCGAGCGGGAGCCGCAGTAGTTGCTTTCTCTGCAATCTGTTTTAAACTGGGGAACAGAAAATGGTTTTCTTCGACATACTGAGCGCCGAACAAACCCTTTTCTGCCCAGAAGTACCGATCTGTGGTATGCTCGTTTCGCTTCACAAGAAGCAGAGCCGGGGGAATGATTCCTTCAGCATGAATGAATCGGCGAGCAGCGGTTACCGGCTTCTCTTCTCCACTAGAAATGCTGTATTGAGGTACACATTCTAGAATTCGACGGCCTTCTTGTCTGCGACGGCTCTTGCGTTTACGTCTTCTAGCCAATTTAACTTACCTCCTGTTTTTTGCAGACGTGTTGTAAATCTAGCTACCAAATCCGGTTGAAGTATATCGATTCTGGCTCAAAATTTCAATATCTTTTAACAGATCGATACAAAAAAGCCTTGCAATAAAGCAAAAGCGGTGCTAGTACAACTCATCATAACCCATCCCTAGGGTAGATAGAAAGCGCTTAGGGCCAATTTTTATGGAAAAAATTATTCTCGACGGGTGTCCAACAGTCATTAATCACCATTTATCAGGTGTTTCAGTTCAGAGTGAACAGTTAGAAGTTTTAAGATCAAAGAATAGGCAAGGGTCAAGTATCCGACTCCCGACCCTAGCATCAGTCGCTCATCTGGTAAAAATGCTCTAAAATGCTAGATAAGCTCGCCAAATTGACTGGATTTGCGAGAAAAATGATTGACTGTACGCTCTTGAGAGACTCTATAGCCAGCAAGCGAGGGTTGCTCATCCCCAAATTCAATGCTCCTGTTTTCTCATGCCCAGTAGTTCCGAGTTCGTTACACTTTGCCAAGCTCAAGTCTCCCTTGTTGCTAGTTTGGGAGCGTCCTTGAGTATTGTCTACTTGGCGGAAGACTGGGTAGAAGGTGGCAGTCGAAAATTAATTCCCGTAGCGGCTTATCCAGAAACAAGTATAGATTGGCAAGAAAGTCAAGCCTTAATGCCTCCAGATTTTGAAACCGAAGACAGTTTGAACCCTCGTCCGCTTCTGCTATCAGGAACCTCCTCAAACCAATCCGAGCCGATTCCTCTCGTTGAGGTCGAATCCGAACAAAACTTTGATATCCCTTCTTCTCAACCTCTCTCCGAAGAACAACCCGTAGAACAGCGTCAATTTGTTTTACCCCTGATGCGTGAGGGTGTCGTTATGGGGTTTTTAGTCACGAGCCGAGAAGATCGACCTTGGACACCTCAAGAACAGCATCAAATACAAGCGATCGCGCACACCCTGACAACAGCTTGCATTCTAGATCGACGTTTTCAGTGGTTTCAGCAACAATTTACACAGCAGCAACAATTACAAGCCCAACAACACGACACCCTACACAGTCTCATGCACCAGTTGAAAAGTCCCTTAACAGCGGTGCGAACCTTTGGAAAATTATTACTCAAGCGGCTGTTACCCGAAGATAAAAACCATAGAATAGCAGACGGTATTTTGCGAGAAAGCAATCGCCTCGAAGAACTCCTCCAACAAGTCGATCAAACCCTCACCCTCAACGAGGAACTGATCCGTCTCCCGACAACCTTTGATCCCAGTATTATCCCGAGTTCAGAAACACTTACCCCTCCCGATAGCTATCTCCCAGAGGAAAACTCCCCCTCTCCTCGGACAACAACCCAAGTCTTGCTTCCGGCTTCCCAACCATTAGAAGCAACATCCATCAAAGCAGTTCTTGAACCCTTAATGGTTTCGGCCCAAGCGATCGCCGAAGAACGTGATCTTCACTGTATTGCAGAGATTCCCCCTCAATTACCCCTCGTACAAGCCAATTCTAAAGCCTTACGGGAAGTTTTAAGTAATCTGATTGATAATGCCCTGAAGTACACTCCAGCAGGGGGCTGTATCTATATTCGGGTTCATCAACCTACCCACCCCAATCAACCCTCAAATCAACTCGCGATCGCCATCAGTGATACAGGGCCAGGTATTCCCAAAGAAGATTTAGAACATTTATTTCAACGGGGATATCGAGGGGTTCAAGCCACAGGTCACATTCCCGGAACCGGATTAGGATTGGCGATCGCTCAAGACTTAATCAAAGAAATGCAGGGAAAAATTCAAGTCTTTTCTCCCGTCAACTCAGACTGGATACCCCCAAACCTCTCACTGTTTTCTCGTCTGGGTCAAGGAACAACCTTTATTGTTTGGTTAAAACTCTGGGGCTAATCAACCCCTTTTTAGGTTTCACCCGATATCGTATAATGCAAGTCGCAGAGTTAGAAAAACAACTCGCAGGCGTTGACCAAACTTTACCCCCATTTACCCCAGAATTTACGATCAATGACGAATACAAACGACCCTGATCTCATCAATCAGGATAATCCCAACGTTAATGTTCCTCCCCCAGTCAGTACCCCTCCTCATGCTGATTCTTCAGTCCAACGAGAAGATATCATGGCACGCGCAGAAGATCGCCGCAATGTGTGTCGAATTTTGAGTCGAGCGCACGTTTTAGTGTCAATTCGTTGGTCAAATACTCATCTGTATATTGGGATTCCTAGCACCGTTTTTGCGGCTTTAGCTGGGGTGCAAGCCATCTCAGAACTCGGTCAAACGGGTAGTAACTCCGGAAAAATCATTCAAATTATTCTTTCAGTTTTAGTCGCCGGGTTAGCCCCCTTACTTACTTTTTTAAATCCAAACGAAAGAGCCAATAATAATCAAACCGCCTCTAGAGTTTATGAACAAATCGGCGATCGTTATGATGCCTTTTTACTGCGATGTCTTGTCGAAAGACGCAGCTTAACACAAGAACTCGATGAATTAGTCCAGCTAAATCTATCTTATTCCGAAGAAAAAAAAGCCCTTCCCCTCACCCCGGAATGGGCATTTCAACAAGCGAAACGAGGTCAAATGATGACTCCTTTTGCACAAGACCATAAAAGCAAAACTTAATAACCGTCACCTTTTGCTAAAATTAAACACAGTTTATATGGGCATCCTTGTCGATTATCCTCCATGCGCTCTGAACTTCAAGGCTTAGAAATAACCAAAGGAGAATTAAAACATCTCAGTGGTTTAGGAATGAATCAGGTTTATCGACCTGCAACCTGGCAGAAATTCGCAAAGGAAGGATTTAAAAGCTTAATCATATCGATCTTAATTTTAATCAGTTACGGAATTCTAGCGACAGTTTTTGAATACCATCACCCGTTACTTATTCTTACCCATGTGATCATTGTAATCAGCGTTCTTCTCGATGATTTATACAAAATTTTTATCAGTGTCAGAAATCCCGACTTACTGTATATTTTTGATAAAATTGATCGCTATAATGCCATTGTTCAGAGCTTAATCTTACATGAAGACTTAGAAAAAGCGGGAAATTTGGAAGTCAAAATCTATCAGCGAGAACAAGTCCTAGCCGCACTCAACTTTCTTCGCGCCGATCTGGTTCGAGCCTTAAAAACAGAAAAAATCATTCGGAAAAATAAACAGTTTATTGCCAACAATCAGGAACTCTTAGAAACTGATTTAAGCACCATTATCACTCCTTTCAACTCCGACGAAACCACCGAACCGGGACGATTACTCAACGAGTCCCTCCAACTTGCTACAGAAGTCCATCAAAAACTTAAACAGTTGCAACAGAAACACTCTACCCGTTAAATGTTAGGCTGTTGTATTATGCACTCGACAAATCACAGCCGATGCAACCTAAAATTATTGTACTTGATGACGATCCGACAGGTTCTCAAACCGTTCACAGTTGCTTGTTATTGACACAGTGGGATATCGATACCTTGCGACTCGGACTTCAAGATCAGTCGCCGATTTTCTTTATCCTGACCAATACAAGAGCATTAACTCCAGAACAAGCCTCCCGCGTCACTCGGGAAGTCACTCAAAACCTTAAACAAGCGATCGCCGCAGAGAAGATCGAAGATTTTTTGGTCGTTAGTCGTTCCGACTCCACCTTGCGGGGTCATTATCCAGTCGAAACAGACGTGATCGCCGAAGAACTCGGGGGTTTTGATGCTCATTTTCTGGTTCCCGCCTTTTTTGAAGGGGGACGCATCACCCGTAATAGCGTTCATTACTTGATGGTTAACGGAGTTCCTACCCCTGTCCATGAAACTGAATTCGCCAAAGATTCTGTATTTGGCTATAGTTACAGTTATTTACCCGATTATGTAGCGGAAAAAACCCAGGGTAAAATTCCCGCGACTGCGGTTGAACGCTTTGTTCTCGATGATCTTCGGATCGGGACTCAACACCGCCTGATGCAGCTTTCTGGGAACCAATGCGTTGTGGTTGATGGAGAAACCCAAGCGGATTTAGATCGGTTTGCATCTGAGGTATTAGCCACCGCTAAAAAAGGAAAACGGTTTTTGTTTCGCAGTGCGGCGAGTATTCTGACTTCTTTAGCTTCCCTCGGACTGCAACCTGTTCCCGCCTCGGAGATGTCAAAATATAGCCGTGAGGGGAAACCGGGTGTTGTTTTAATGGGTTCTCATGTCAAAAAGTCAACCCAACAACTCGAACGCCTCCTCCAAGAATCATCAGTTGTGGGAATAGAAGTGGATGTCTCTCATTTACTCGAAGACAGTGCCGTTCAACGTCAAGATTTATTAACTCAAATTCTCCAACAAATTCGAGCCGTACATAGCGAAGGGAAAACACCCGTTATTTATACCAGTCGTGAAGAACTGACTTTTAACAGTGTTCAAACTCGGTTAGAATTTGGGGCAGCGGTTTCTGATTTATTGATGGATATTGTGCGAGGTTTACCCGCAGATATTGGATTTTTAATTAGCAAAGGTGGAATCACCTCCAATGATGTTTTAAGTAAAGGTTTAGCCTTGAAAACGGCTCGTTTGTTAGGTCAGGTTATCGCCGGATGTTCAATCGTAAAAACTTCCGATCATCATCCCCAATTTCCTAATTTACCTGTGGTTTTATTTCCCGGAAATGTAGGAGATACCGATGGGTTAGTCACAGTTTATCACCGACTTAGCCCACAGAAGTGAATCTCGAGGAGATCAGGACATTAACTCAACTCCAAACGCTAAATTAGCCGCTGACTGGGTTGATTCATTCCATTTTTTGTGGCTAATCAAAGCATTTTCACCGGATGGGAAATAAGATTTAAGGAAGATTATCCCATCCTTGAATTGGAGCCACTTCTAAGACTCCAGACGGCATCATCACCACTGTAAATTCTATCAAATTTTGGGGTAAAAGATTCGGTTGATGTAACTCCTCTAAAGGTGTTTCTGCTACCCAATCAGAAGCAGCAACATTCATCGGTTGATAAGAGGCAATTTTTCCATCAGCAGTCAGTTTCACCCGATAAACTAAAGTGTCGTTAAACCGAACAGACTGCCAATTTTGATCAATAGAGTTGTACAAGATTTGATTTAACTCCACCAACGTCTTAGAATCGGTAACTTCAGAGGATTTCAGTGAGGGTTTTAAATGAATTTCACTTGAGGTTTGGGTATTCATGGGTTGGAATATTTTCGGTGTATCAATCTCCCACAACTTCACCATTTCATCACTACTTCCAGTTGCTAAAACTTGACTATCTGGGCTAAATACTAGCGACCAAATTGGCTTTTTATGACCTTCCCATTGACGAATTTGTTGACCTGTCTTTGGGTTCCACAGTTGAATTGTTTTGTCATAACCTCCGCTAGCTAAAATCTGACTATCTGGACTAAATGCCAGTGACCAAACTGCTCTAGAATGTCCTTTGAGTGTATGCTGAAGTTGGAGGTTATTTAGTTGCCATAATTTAATCGTTTTATCGGTACTAGCAGTAGCTAAAGTTTGACCATCTGGACTCAATGCAACTGACCAAATAGCTTGAGAATGTGCTGTTAAAGTTTGTAACCGTTTTCCATCTGTTAATGACCAAATTTCAACAGACCCATTTTCACTCCCACTCACTAACGTTTGAGTATCAGAATTAAAGACAATTGAACGAACCCAGTCAGAAGTTTTTAGGGTTAAATGTTTTTTTCCAGTTGACAAATTCCAGAGTTTAATTGTTTTGTCAACACTCCCACTAGCCAACCATTTTCCATCAGAACTAATCGCTAAGGTTTTAACATCTTCTATATGACCTTTGAGAGTACGAATTAGTTCACCTGTTTCTAGATTCCAAAGTCTGATGCGGTTATCCCAACCTCCACTTGCAAGAATCTTGCTATCAGGACTCACAACTAACGTTTCAATCGCATCCGTATGACCCGAAAGGCTATGAAGAAGTTGACCGGTTTTCTGGTTCCAAATTTTAATTTTACCGTCATAACTTGCACTAGCTAAGTATTGATTATTAGGAGAAATTGCGATCGCATAGACCCAAGTTGAATGTCCCATCAGGGTTTTAGAAGCGGGTAAGCGCAAGGGTTCTTGAGTCTTGGGTTCGGTAAAAACGGAAGGTTGAAACTGTGGCTTCGGCCAACTTAAACCCAGTACAATCGTAATCGTAGAAAGGGTCAGGAGCGTCGGATATTTCCAGTGGTAACGTTGTGACTGTATCATGAGTTTATTCTCTGTGTTCAATGTGAGGTTAATGGGTGATAAAATAATAAGCTCAGAGGGTCTAGTCAGGAGATTCAGTCAAGTTTTGGCGTGAAAATTAACATTAGGAATTGCGAGCGACAGGCTTTTTGGTTTTATTTTTTCCTTGATTTTCCATCCACATCCGCACCAAGAATAACACCGTTGTTCCCGTCATTAAAATCATTGCGATGGGAGTGAGATAAGTCCAATGTCCTGACATTTTATCCCAAACGTGCCAAGTCAAAAGAAAGATGGCAACATAAGTTAATTGATGGATTTTCTTCCAATTTTTCTTGAGCTTTTTAACACTCCAGTCATTAGAAGTAATTGTCAGAATAGCGAAAATTAGGAAAGTAAAGATTCCTTGAATATAAATCCAAGAGGTTTTCAAATCGAAAAAGTCAATACTGCGCTGACGAACGAGTAAATATCCATGACCAACAGCAAAACCGAATGAAATAATTCCAATTAGACGTCGTTGTTTGAGGAGAAATTTAGGAATTCCGGTTTGTCGGGTTTGAGGAAAGACAATTCTAAGAATCGTTGGTGAGAGTGTGATGACATAGCTAATTAACGCCAAAATTCCTAAAATATGAGGCAATGAAGGTGTATCTAAGGTGAACATAACTCTTTCCAGTAAATGACTCAAGAAGAACTCGATACAGTTCGATTTGTCGGGTAGTAACAGTCACCTTGGGGTATGATCAAGACATCAATAAATAGCTCTATAATTCAAGCAAAGACAAATAATGCTGAATTTCTTTTCTATTTGCCCTTGCCTATTGCATCAGCTTTTACCTAAACTCACAGATCACTCACTTTAGTTTTGTCTAAATACTGTTGGTATAAATGACCAAGTTTTTAGACTTTTTGGGCTGATTCTCTGTAAATCAACTATACAGGGATAAACTGATCAAACGCACCCATCTATTGTTGAGTTTTCAACCTAGACTAAAGATTAGGTATTAGCTGACCTGGAGTTTAGGAATGAATCTGAACTTAAGGCTAAGAGCAAAGAACATTCCTAATTACAGCACTACGCATTTAAGTTAGGACATTTCTAGATCCTAAAACCCTTTCACAGTCTACTGTTCCCTGATCCGGTGTTCCCTGTTCCCGATTCAAGTAGCGCTATACACAACCGCAACAAAGTCAGTCGGTGCTAAACTTGCAGTGACACCATCGACAATCGCTAAAGTTTCATCTCCGAAAAGCACTTCGGTACTGTTACCATTGACATTGAAAGAAAGCTGACTAACCTCTAAACCGTTCACCAAACCAATCAAATCTTTACCGATATTAAAGTCAGCAATCAAATCAGTTCCTTGACCCACACCGACAACAAAAGTATCATTTCCTTGACCGCCAGTGACCGTATCATTACCCAAACCGCCCCAGAGTAAATCATCACCGTGATCGCCCCAGAGTTGATCGTCGCCTTGATCGCCATAGAGAGTATCATTTCCGCCCTTACCGCCCAGGCGATCGTTACCAAAGCCGCCAGAAAGGATGTCATCACCGCCAACGGAACCGCCCGGAGAACGATGATTGCGATCGCCGCGTAGGATATCATCCCCATCTCCACCAAACAGTTGATCGTCGCCCAAACCGCCTGCTAGAGTATCATCACCGGAACGACCATACAATTTCTCTGAGATTTCAGTACCGACGAGTTCATCTGCGTCTCGGCTACCAAACAGAATATTTTGTTCTTGTCCGCCCTCAATGTAAAATTGAGCTTGTTCAAAGACTTCCGTCGCCACATCTTGTCCGAGAGTCCGACCATTCAAGTCGCCATCTTCAAAGTGAATTCCTCCATAGAGGCGAGACAAACCCGCTTCATCAGCCGCTTCAGAAAACGTATCCCAAGCCAGCGTCACGTCTTGTTGGGGAGTGAAATTAGGTTCAAAGCGAGATTGACCCGGTTCAAAGGTAACAGAAGCCCCAAAATTATCACTTCCGGTTGCTAATTCTAGAATAGTTGCAGCAGAAGCACTAAAGGTACTGTGTCCAGAAACATATTCTGCAAAAGGCGGCGATACATGGCTTCCGGGAGTTTGATAGGTGGTAAAATCTGTAGCTAAAATGGTTTGAGTGCCTTCTTCTGGGCCTGCCCAAGCTTCAACCGCATAACCGCCGAGTTCTTCGTTAAACTCACCAATTAAGCCCAATTCACCCAGTTCTCGCACCAAACGCACCGGACGAGTATAGTTATAATGAGTCTTGGCTTCCCAAGTAGCGACCCCCGCATCAAATACTGCATTTCCCAAACCGAAGAATAGCTTTGCATCTTGATCGAGAGAATGATCGTTTTGGGCGGAAGTATATTGTCCAAAGGTCATCCAAGTTCCTGGAGGAAAGGACGTACCGCCTCCATCTTCCCAAAATTCCGCAATCAGTTTTTGTTCATCGGTGAGGTTAGCACTGGTTTCGACAACTTGTTCAGCTTGGGCGATAAATTCGGGGTTGATAATGGTGCCGACAATATCGCGGTTAATGTCTACTACAGCACCATCTGCTAAGGTGATAGTCCGTGCTTCTAAGTCAACCTCTGCTTCGACCAATAAAAAGGGTTCTGGGGCTTCAGGACGCAACTGATCGCCGGAGTCCAAGCCAAAGGGAATCACATCGCCCCACTGTGGGGTTAAATATTCTTGTAGGGGAGCATTGTGATCGTCAACGGGGATGTGTTCTGGTGTCCAAGCTGCGATGTCTACCAGTTGTTCAGGGGTGTTAACCGCTTGATAATCAGTGGTATTGGCGTAGTCATTGAGTTGGTTAGAACCGTCTTGCTGACGAAATTCTAATAAAGCGTTTGCGGAGACGTTCCCAATTCCGGCGGCTGTGGTGGTGTCGGAGGTGGTATTATTGGGGTCAAAGCCCAAATCTGCCATGAGTTGATCAAAGATCTCAACTTGCTCGGGAAATAAATCTGTTAACACCCGATAAGCCGAATAGCTCATCGCTTCTGTTTTATGAGCATCGGTGTTTTCCGCTTCTGGACGTTGGAGTTGATCGCCCAGTTGAGTGGCGATCGCTGTTGGATCATAAGCAGCCCAAGCATCAAACATGGCGGTGTGTACCATACTGTAAGCACGAGAGCCAACAGTTGGGCCGACTTTGGTTTCAGTAACAGCTTGTTGAGCGGCTTGATCCCACATGACAGAAATAGTCGGTGAAGGGTCGTTGATATTCACCAGTTGGGTATTGGGATCAAGAAGCAGTTCCACAGAGTTGGTTTGACTTTCTGAGGTAGACATTTTAGGATTGAAGGTGAAAAATAAAATGAATTTGAGAGTAAAACTTGATTTTGACTCTTCTTTTTTTAGAGAAGTCGAATAGCTTTCCTAATCTAACCTATCTCTTGGATTTGAGAACTTATGCAACTTGTTGCCAACTGTTCCGCTCCAAATCAGACGATGCTTTATTTGTTGGCAGAATTGGCAAAAATTTCACATCTTGTTGATTTTATATACGGTTTGACTCCACAAACATATGCAGAAAAATCATACATTTTTTTTAGAGACAACCTAAGATTAGGAGTTTGAACTTATTACTATCATTAAATATGGATCGAGTTTTTGCAGTGGGAAAAAGTGGGTATTTGTTGGCAACGAGGGACTGACATTTTCTCACTGATCAAAGGTTTGACAAAAATCCAGTCTCAACCCAATCAAGTCAGATCAGGCCTAATCACGCAATCGGGCAACCAATTCCTGTTAAAATAATCAAGCCGAAAATGTTGCTGTTGAGTGATCGGCTCGTTTTCCGTCTCAGTGCTAGACATTAACGCAGAATCATGCAATCTGATACCTCATCCTCTACGACTGTTACGCCCGAAAATACGGTTCAACCCAAAGACCAAGCGACCCCACCCTCTGTTAATCTTCAGCAGCAAGTGCGGTTTAAAAGTCTCGATGGACGGCTGTTATTAATATTACCCCCAGAAACCCCCAATTTAGAAGATTCCGATCCCCCCACAGGTAGCCAGTGGACAGAACTTTGGCAACAGCTTAAACATCGAATTAACGGGAGTGAACACGCTTGGAAACCTGATACAGAAGTTCATTTGATCGCCGGAAATCGACTGTTAGATGTGCGTCAACTCCAAGAGATTGCCGAAGCTTTAACCATCGCCCAACTGCACCTGAAGCGAGTCCAAACCTCTCGACGCCAAACTGCTGTAGCCGCAGCCACCGTTGGTTATTCTGTCGATCAAGACTCAGAACGCAATAAACTTAATAATACGCCGACAAACAAAGCAGACTCTCAAGCAGATCCTCTCTATTTGCAAACGACTCTGCGTTCGGGAATGGAAGTCAAACATCCGGGGACTGTGATCATTGTCGGAGATGTCAATCCGGGAAGTACAGTCGTTGCAGAAGGAGATATTATCATTTGGGGACGATTGCGCGGTAGCGTTCATGCCGGAGTGAATGGCAATCTCAAGAGTATGATTATGGCGTTGCAGATGGAACCGACTTTAATTCGGATTGCGGATCAGATGGCCAGAGGCCCCGAAAAACCACCTGCTCAATTTTATCCAGAAATTGCTTATATGACCTCTCAAGGTGTTCGGATTAGTAAAGCTTCTGATTACGCTAAAGTGAAGCTTTGGCAAGTTCGAGGTGATCGATAATAAAGACTGAAATTGTTATTCAACCTGAGTTGCAACTCTACCCCACTGGGTTATCCTCAAGTTCTTCAGCCAAAAACCAGCGCAAACTAGACAAATAGGAGCAAGACAGTGGCAAGCTTGCATTTGCAGACATTCTCAGGCATGATTCTCTCAAAACATCTGATTTTTAAAATGTGTTGAGTAGACAAATGATTACCTAGATTGGCGATTTAACGACTATTCTAATATTCTTAAGTCCCTAACGGCTAACACACAAAACGAGCATGAGTCGCATTATTGTTATTACCTCAGGCAAGGGAGGAGTGGGTAAAACCACCTGTACAGCAAACATTGGCATGGCTCTGGCAAAAAAAGGACGTCAGGTTGCCGTGATTGATGCCGATTTTGGATTGAGAAATCTAGACCTACTGTTAGGCTTAGAAAATCGGATTGTTTATACAGCGTTGGAAGTGCTATCAGGAGAGTGTCGTCTAGAACAGGCATTAGTCAAAGATAAACGACAGCCGAATTTGGTGCTATTACCTGCCGCTCAAAACCGCATGAAAGATGCAGTCACCCCCGAACAGATGAAAGAATTAGTTGGGATGTTAGAAGCAAAATCCTATGACTACGTGGTGATTGACTGTCCAGCCGGAATTGAACAAGGCTTCCAAAATGCGATCGCCCCGGCGAAAGAAGCAGTAATTGTAACCACACCCGAGATTTCAGCAGTACGAGATGCAGATCGGGTGATTGGTTTACTCGAAGCCAATAGTATCAAACGAATCCGCCTTCTGATTAACCGCATTCGACCTCAAATGGTAGAGTCAAACGACATGATGTCTGTCCAAGATGTCGAAGAAATTCTGGCTATTCCGCTCGTGGGTGTTGTTCCCGATGATGAAGGAGTGATTGTTTCCACGAATAAGGGAGAACCCCTAGTCTTGGCGGAAACTGTGACTCCAGCAGCAAAAGCTTTTAGCAATATTGCGCGGCGTCTCGAAGGCGAAAAAGTGGAATTTATCGATTTTAATCCTCCCCCAGAAGGATTCTTAACTCGATTACGCCGACTATTCTCGTCTAAAATTTTGGGTTAAGGGGCAGTTTTTCGATAGCTCTGAAAATTTTTCTCTGGAAATTGTCGTTGATCACCGCTGATCCAATTCGGTTATAGATTATGAGTTCCCCGTCAACCAACACTTCCCTCTATAACCGTTCGTCAACAGAGGAAAATCAAAAGTCGATAGAAACCAAATCAAGTCTGAATTTTGAGCTAAATGGATAACTGATGACGGCTCACAAAAACCCCCCGCCTCTGAGTGCAATCTCCAGTTCTAACCCGAAACGCGATCCTCACCGAATCGAAAATCCGATGAAACTCAATGAACTCCTGGAACGACTCTTTCCGCGTAGTACCAATAGCCGCGAGGATGTCAAACGTCGCCTAAAATTGGTTCTCGCCCATGATCGCGCCGATCTGACTCCTGAGCTAATCGAAGCCATGCGTCAAGAAATTTTAGAGGTGTTGTCTCGCTATGTCGAAATTGACACTGAAGATTCGGAATTTGGTTTAGAAAGCGATCAACGTGCGACCGCTTTAATTGCCAATCTACCAATTCGACGGGTCAAAAATACTCCCGACGTGAATCAAACTTCACCCACTTCCCCCGATGCTCCCCTGTAGTTTGGGGAAATTTTCCCGAGACAGAAGGCTGAACCGACTATTCTCGACTCGGACTTGCCAAAGTGAAACTAAAATCTTAAATCGACAATTTCTTGATGTTCCCATCAGTGATACGCTAAAAGATGGTAATTATCTAGATGTTAAGCTTTCCGAGAAATCGGATGAAGCGATTTAAGGAAATAGACGCTCATCATGGTCACCACCGAACAAAGAACAAACGTAGGTTACATTACCCAAGTGATCGGTCCCGTTGTAGATGCAAAATTTCCGGGGGGTAAAATGCCCGAAATCTACAATGCCTTGACGATTAAGGGTCAGAACGAAGCGGGTCAAGAAGTCTCTGTTACCTGTGAAGTGCAACAACTTCTCGGTGATAACCAAGTCCGTGCGGTTTCAATGAGTAGCACTGATGGCTTGGTACGAGGGATGGAAGTGGTTGATACAGGTACCGCGATCAGCGTTCCTGTCGGCCCGGCAACATTGGGTCGGATTTTTAATGTGTTAGGTGAACCGGTTGATAATCTTGGCCCGGTTAATGCCGAGACAACTTTCTCTATTCACCGCTCTGCACCCGCTTTCACAGAACTGGAAACCAAACCTGCTGTCTTTGAAACCGGAATCAAAGTGCTTGATCTGCTTGCACCCTACCGTCGCGGCGGCAAAATCGGCTTATTCGGCGGTGCAGGTGTGGGCAAAACCGTCATTATGATGGAATTGGTCAACAACATCGCTAAAGCTCACGGTGGCGTATCCGTGTTTGGTGGTGTGGGCGAACGTACCCGCGAAGGGAATGACCTCTATCAAGAAATGATCGAATCAGGGGTTATTAACGAAGAAGACCGCACCAAATCCAAAATTGCCCTCGTTTACGGTCAAATGAACGAGCCTCCCGGAGCTAGAATGCGTGTCGGTCTGTCGGCTCTGGCGATGGCTGAATACTTCCGTGATGTCAGTAAACAAGACGTGCTGCTGTTTATCGATAATATCTTCCGGTTTGTACAGGCGGGTGCTGAAGTTTCCGCTCTCCTGGGTCGGATGCCTTCTGCTGTGGGCTATCAGCCGACTTTGGGTACTGACATGGGTGAACTGCAAGAGCGGATCACCTCGACAAAGGAAGGCTCGATTACTTCTGTTCAGGCGGTCTATGTCCCCGCAGATGACTTGACTGACCCGGCTCCGGCTACGACTTTTGCTCACTTGGATGCTACCACGGTACTATCTCGGGCATTGGCTGCTAAAGGGATTTATCCGGCGGTTGATCCGTTAGATTCCACTTCTACGATGCTACAGTCGAGTGTTGTGGGTGATGAGCATTATCAAACTGCACGGGCGGTACAAGCGACCCTACAACGCTACAAGGAATTGCAAGATATTATTGCGATTCTGGGTTTGGATGAATTGTCAGAAGAAGACCGTCGGACGGTTTCCCGCGCTCGTAAGATTGAGCGATTCCTATCTCAACCTTTCTTTGTGGCTGAGGTATTCACAGGCGCTCCGGGTCAGTATGTGGAATTAAAGGATACTCTCAAGGGTTTCCAAATGATTCTCTCTGGCGAACTGGACGATTTGCCCGAACAAGCTTTCTACATGGTTGGTGGTATCGATCAAGTCATGGCTAAAGCTGAAAAAATGAAGTCCTAGAAAGGTCAGAGGCTCAGGGGAACTGGAAATCAGTCCTCTGTGATCACAGTTTGATTTCCCCCCTTCCGCCTTTGTCTTCTGTTTACTTGAGATCACGAACTACTTTCTATTTATACTTGACAAATGACACTTAATGTGCGTGTAATTGCTCCAGATAAAACAGTCTGGGACGATCAAGCTGAAGAAGTTATTCTTCCCAGCACAACGGGTCAATTGGGTGTTCTTAGTGGACACGCACCCATGATGACTGCTCTTGATGTGGGAGTGATGCGAGTTCGGTCTAAATCGGAATGGGTTCCGATTGCCCTACTGGGAGGATTCGCTGAAGTTGAAGAAAATGAAGTTACTATTTTAGTCAATGGAGCCGAACGAGGTCAATCCATTGATAGAAGTCAAGCTCAGACTGCTTATACTGAAGCCCAAGCAAACTTAGAAAAAGCAGACAGCAATGGTAGCGATCAAGAAAAAATGAAAGCCAAAAATGCGCTGAAACGGGCTAGAGCGCGTTTTCAAGCCGCAGGGGGCATGGCTGAATAGATCCTAGCCATCGGATGGAGTGATTAGTCCTGAGAGAGTGGCATAGCATTTACTCGGGGCTAATCGTCTCTAGACTCCTACTTGAGATAACAGAGGTTGGATACTATCCCAGGTTAGTCCTTGCTGAAGATAATCGGGTTGGGTTGGGTTGTAGGGACTGGCAACACGGTCAATTTTTATAATTTTCGCTTCATTAGGTAGTACAGGAACATCGGGATCAAAAGCCGTCGGACGCATCAAAGAACTGGAAAATCCTTTAAAAATAGCAATTTCGTCAGGTTCACCCTCGATTTCGATGTGAACAATCAAAACCTCTTGAGGGCGTTTTTCGGTGTATTGTTCCAAACGTCGGGCGATTAAGTTAGTCATCGAACTGGCAAGCATGGTTGGTTAGGAGGTGAACAAGAGAGTCTTTGTTCTACTTTTTTATCTTAAACAATCAGGGGAAAAATCAATCAACTCAATCCAAAAAACCTGATCCCAACAAAACAGCGAGAACATTTCAACGCTCTCGCTTCAATCCTATTTACACAGGTTTTTCAACCTATTTATCATCTGTTGTAACCTAATAACAACATCAGGTTATTTGTTCCCCCTAGCACCGCTAAGATCATTAACATTTTAGCTATTGCTATTGCACTCCTCTCTTAAAGCTTCTTGAAGTGCTGTCGTTTGATCTTTTTCAGCTCCAAACTGATGTAATTATGGTTTGTTTAATCAAACCTGATAAAACTCTAACAGTCATTTTTTAAAAAATCTTTGTTTTATATCACGGCTCAGGGTGATCTTTATCACAAAGACAATAATATCAAATCACGGCACTTTCTAACATTTTAATTATACCCAAATTAGCATCAATTTCGACTTCGACACCAAGCGGTACGGTAAACTGATTGCGAATATGACCAATCATCGAACCATACCAAGCCGGAATTCCTAAAGGTCGAATATGATCATTTAAAACCTGCCACAAACTCAGTGTGGGAGAATCATCCTCCTCATCGAGACAGCGAGTACATTGACCAAAAATAAAACCCCCCAGTTGTTCTAGTATTCCCGCTAATCTCAAATGATTTAACATTCGATCAACGCGATATATATCCTCTCCAACATCTTCTACAAATAAAATCGCTTGATTCCAGTCAGGTAAAAAACCAGATCCAACTAATCCCCCAATCACCGATAAATTCCCCCCAACTAACCGCCCTCTCGCCTGTCCTGGAGTAATCGTTTCAACCCTAACTTCAGCGGGGTTTTGAAAGGTGATTGCTTCTGCGTTAAATAACAACCGTCTCAAGTAAGCGACGGAAAACTCATTCCAGACTGAAGTTCCTAAAAGTCCGTGAAAGGTAGTTAATCCACTGCGGCTATAAATAGCAACAAGTAAAGCCGTAATATCGCTATAGCCCAAAATGATTTTAGGATTGCGGCGAATCAAATCATAATCTAAAAATGGTAAGATGCGACTACTTCCCCAACCCCCTCCCGTAGAAATTAAAGCTTGAACTGATCCATCTGCAAAGAAAGCATTAATATCGGCTGCCCGATCTCGATCAACTCCGGCTAAATACCCGTATTCATCTAAAGCATGAGGGGCAACTTTAATCTTTAATCCCTGTTGGGCTAATTGAAGTTGAATAAACTTTATATGTGACTTCTTAATCGGACTTGCCGGAGTCACTAACCCTACAGTATCTCCTATTTTTAGTCGTGAAGGCTTGAGAATCTTCGGAGAAGAATTCGCTGTTATCGGAGAAATAGGGGAAAATTGAGTGAGTAATAAGGAGTGTCCAAACCTGCTTAAAAATTGACGACGGTTCATTAATTTGATTTCCTCCCCGACTCGAATGTACAGGAGTAAAGGGAAAAAGGGGAAAAGAGAAAAGGGTTAAAGAGTTCTCCCGGAAACGCACACTACACGAAAACCGAGATTGTAGTGGCGGTTGTCGCGCCTATAATTGTAGCGGTAAGCGGAACGGCAGAAAGTAGAAATGTAGTCCCAGGAACCGCCCCGCTGCGGAGAAGAATTTTCATTTCCATTTAACCAAACACTTCCATCAGTAGGCGCACCATGATAATTATCATGCCAAACATCAGCGCACCACTCGAAGACATTACCGTGCATATCATACAAACCAAAAGCATTGGGAGGAAAAATTCCCACATCTGTTGTTTCGTCACGATATATTCCTTCTGGTTCATCAGCATAAGTAGAAAGGCGATTATAGTTAGCTAACTCAGACGTTATAGTTTCGCCAAAATAGAAGGGAGTAGTTGTCCCGGCACGGGCACCATATTCCCACTTGCTCTCACTGGGTAAACTATATTTTTTGCCTGTTCTAAGTGAGAGTTTCTGACAAAATTCTGTCGCTTCGTTCCAAGTTACTGTTTCTACAGGACGACCTGCATCTTGAAAGTTGGAGGGATTATTTCCCATCACTGCTTGCCATTGTGCTTGAGTGACTGGATATTTTCCCATGAAAAATTCTGGCACGTCTACATTATGTTGCGGACCTTCATAATCATTTCTTCCTGCTTCTGTCTTTGGAGACCCCATGAGAAATCTACCTGCGGGTATTTTTACCATTTCTAGGGAGATTCTGTTGCCGAGGTTTTCTGTCATTACCTCTGCTTGATGTTGAGAGCGATTTATTATTTCTCCTTTTTCATTAACTGTGACTGTCTCAAATTTCTGAGTCGAGTTTGATGAATTTAATGAGTATGCTTTTGGCAGCAAAAATCTATGCCACCAATTTTTACTTAACGTTGCTGCGGCAAACCCACTTCCGGCTAAACCTGCTAATATCAATATTTGTCTTCTGGTTTTATTGGGTTGGGGTTGAGTTTTAGGCATGGATGGAATTGTTGTTTTGGCGTTGAATAAAAAGTCATGCGTATGCGCGAAAAACCCCCAACACTTAAATTGTATCACGACGGGAGAGCAGATGCAAGGCAATTTCTCTGTTTTTTTCGAGTGCTTCACACAATGATAAATGTGGAGATCAGAGATGATGGTGGAGGCGAGTGTATTTGTGGTTTTTCATCGCCTCTGTCTGGGTGCTTCACAGAATGAGATATCGGCAAAATTTGGGTTTTTGGGGTGAGGGTGGCGATCGCTTTTTTCTACTATATGCCTTGAGTCGGGAATTGTTGTTTTGGCGTTGAATAAAAAGTCATGCGTATGCGCAAACAACCCCCAACACTTAAATTGTATCACGACGGGAGAGCAGATGCAAGGCAATTTCTCTGTTTTTTTCGAGTGCTTCACACAATGATAAATGTGGAGATCAGAGATGATGGTGGAGGCGAGTGTATTTCTGGTTTTTCATCGCCTCTGTCTGGGTGCTTCACAGAATGAGATATCGGCAAAATTTGGGTTTTTGGGGTGAGGTAATGCGGCTACTCTGAAAAAAATTTGACGCGCTTCGCGGGAAGGAAGGGAAAAGAGGAAGAAGAGGAAGAAAGGGTAAAGGGAAAAAGGGGAAAAGAGAAAAGGGTTAAAGAGTTCTCCCGGCATCGCATACTACACGAAAACCATCTACTCTCAAGGAGATGGGGCCCGTATCGCCGATGCCGCGTCTGGCAGAACGGCAGTTATAAGGATTGCTGAACCAGCTACCACCCCGCTGCGGAGAAGAATTTTCATTTCCATTTAACCAAACACTTCCATCTGTAGGGGCACCTTGATAATTATCATGCCAAACATCAGCGCACCACTCGAAGACATTACCGTGCATATCATACAAACCAAAAGCATTGGGTGGAAAAATTCCTACGTCTGTTGTTTCTTCACGATATATTCCTGGCGGTGCATCAGCATAAGTAATATGGCGACCATCATAGTTAGCTAACTCAGACGTTATAGTTTCGCCAAAATAAAATGGTGTTGTTGTGCCTGCACGGGCACCATACTCCCACTTGCTCTCACTGGGTAAACTATATTTTTTGCCTGTTATTTGGGAGAGTTTCTGACAAAATTCTGTCGCGTCGTTCCAACTTACTTTTTCTACAGGACGACTTGCACCTTGAAAGTTGGAGGGATTATTTCCCATAACGACTTGCCATTGTGCTTGAGTGACTGGATATTTTCCCATGAAAAATTCTGGCACGTCTACATAATGTTGCGGACTTTCATCATCTCTTCTCCCTGTTTCTGTTTCTGGAGAACCCATGAGAAATCTACCTGGGGGAATTTTTACCATTTCTAGGGAGATTCTGTTGCCGAGGTTTTCTGTCATTACCTCTGCTTGATGTTGAGAGCGATTTATTATTTCTCCTTTTTCATTAACTGTGACTGTCTCAAATTTCTGAGTCGAGTTTGAGGAATTTAATGAGTATGCTTTTGGTAGCAAAAATCTATGCCACCAATTTTTACTTAACGTTGCTGCTGCAAACCCACTTCCTGCTAAACCTCCTAATATCAATATTTGTCTTCTGGTTTTATTGGGTTGGGGTTGAGTTTTAGGCATGGATGGAATTGTTATTTTTGGCGTGATTTTACCTCGGGGAATTGAGTTGAAAGGGAAGTTTGTGTAGAAGTTCAGAGGATATGACTATGACTTACCGAATTGGCGATGATAAACTTCGTCTTCTTTTTCCGTTTCGATTTTCAAGTTAGATCGAGGATAAGAAACACATAATAGGGCATATCCTTCGGACTGAAGTTCAGGACTCACACCCATACCTTCACTCTGATCAACCTCACCCTCTTGTAGTTTAGCCGCACAGGTGGTACAGACTCCGGCATGACAGGAACTCGGTAACTCTAGTCCGGCTTCATCTGCAACTTCTAGAATCAATTGATCTTCACAAACGTCTAGGGTATGAACGTTTCCTTGATGATAAATTTCAACAGTGTAAGTTTTTGACATGATCTTTTGCAAAGGTATATTCAATAAATTTCTCCTCCCCTTGTTTGAGAAAGTTGCTTTAACTTCACTACAACACATAAGAAAATCTTAAGTCTGGAGGAATCACTTTCTGCTAAGGAGAGGAGAGAATTTCTAACAGTTAAAGTTAGAATTAACTCTCGTCAGACGACGTTCATTGAGAGATTACTCAACTACAATTTTTCCAACCATACCCGCACCCCGGTGAGGCTGACAGTAGAATTCATAGGAACCTGTTGGTGCATCTTCAGGGATAGTCACTTTGAAATCTTGTCCGGGGGAGTAGAGAAGTCCCTCGTGAGAAAGCTTAGAAGCGATCTCTGAACTGGGGGATTTGCTCTTGTCAAAAACGACGTTGTGAGGAGGGAGTTTATTATTTACAAAGTCTATTGTGTCGCCAGGTTTGGCTTTAATAGTGCTAGGTTCAAATGCTAACATTCCATTATTAGCACCCATTTTTACCTCATAGGTTGCTGCGGCCGCAGGAGAAGCATTGAAGACCAAGCTGCTCACCATCAACAAAACAAGAGATAATCCTAATACTATTCGCTTAGAGATTGACAAAACGAAGTTCATATTCTCCTTTGAAATTGCTCGCTTTATGCAGATTTTCACACTTCTACTTTAGCATCCCAAGTTCAGAACTTGCTGAGAGGAAAACTGGTTTGAAGTGGAACCGATGATTATTGTACCATAGAGACTCAAGCTTGATCAGAAAATCTAAAAATGAGAGGTATGGTTATAGAGTTTACGACTAAATAACAATCTAAGGAAAATGACACCAAAACCCAATTATCGTCCTGAAAAAATGTCTCTTGGCCCTCTAGAACGAGAAATCTTAAACATTATCTGGGATTTGGGCTGTGCTACCGTCAAACAAGTCCATGAACAGATTCTCGCCGATCCGGATCGAGAATTATCCTCGCCCAGTGTAACAACCGTATTAAATCGTTTGCGCCGAAAAGGGTGGCTGTCTTGCGATCGCAGTGGACGGGCTTATATGTGGAAACCGCGACTTTCTCGAACCCAAGCCCAAGCCATTATTGCTTACGAACACCTCAATCAGTTTTTAGCTTTGGGCAATCCTGATATTGTGGCAGCGTTTGCCAGTGATCTCGATTCTGCTAGTTTAGATCAACTTGATGCAATCGCACAACGCTTAAAAGCTTTACGAGAAGCCAGAAACGAGGAGAAGTAATGCACTTAATTTTGATTTTAGTCTCCGGTGGATTGGCCATGAGTTGGCGAGGGGTAAATGTTTCGAGTTCTGGAACTTGGGCGCAACGTTGGCAGCGATCGCTAATTAAGTTAATTGTACCGCCTTTGATGTTATTGATCAGTGCGATCGCCGTGATTTGGATGGGGCCACAAGGACAGATGCTGGGACAACCGACAGGTTGGTTGGGTTATGGGTTAGCCTGGGGGCTGTGGGGATGGGCGATCCTGTTAGGTTTAGTTTTAGCCTTTAAAAGCTGGAGATTAATCAACCAAGTTGATCACTGTTCTCAAATTGTCGTTCAAGGAATTACCGTTCGAGTCTTAGAAAATCCGGTTTTATTTTGCGCTCAAATCGGGCTTTGGAATCCAGAATTAGTGGTGAGTCAAGGACTGCTAAAAATCTTAACTCCTGAACAACAAAAAGCCGTTTTCATTCACGAACAAGCCCATCGTTATTATCAAGATACATTTTGGTTTTTGGGGTTGGGATTTTGTCGGCGTTTAACGGCTTGGTTGCCGGGTACTGAAGACATTTGGCAAGAATTGTTACTATTACGAGAACTGCGAGCTGATCGCTGGGCTGCTCAACAGATTGATCCTTTACTTTTAGCAGAGTCGCTCTTATTGATGGTTCGTCAATCGGTTGCGATTTCAGAAGAAAGTTGTGCTGCGTTTAGTTGTGTTGCCCCTCAAAACCGGATGACAGAACGGATCGAAGCTTTGCTCAAGGATGATTCTACACTGGAATCTGATTCCCAATTAAATTACTGGAGTTGGAGTCGAGTTTTCTTTGTGTTTTTACCCTTAATTTCTGTACCGTTTCATTATCGTTGTTGAAAACTAATTTTAATCAGAATCTTCCGTTTCATCGAGATGTTCAGCCACCGCTTGATAGAGATCGAGAACATGATGATCTAGCAGTCGATAATAAACTTTTCGTCCTTGTTTACGATAACTGACTAATCGTAGCGCACGCAGCGATCGCAATTGATGAGAAACGGCAGATTCACTCATCTCTAAAATTTCTGCTAAATCACAAACACATTGCTCTTGTCGGGCTAATATAGATAATAATCGTAGACGGTTCGCATCTCCTAGCAAACTGAAAAACTCTGCCATTTGTTGAGCTTTTTCGACACTCAGAGTTTGAGTTCTCACATTCTGGATATCTTTTAAATCAACAGCATGATGTTGATCGCAAGTTGGGGTTTCTGCATTTTCGATGCGGTTCGTTATAGCGTTGTTTATGGCTGAGTCTGTTAACATTATCAATTTTCTTAAGGTGGCATCTAGTTTTTATTTGAATTAAGTATAACAGATCGCGCTTAACTCCCTATTTTTAATTCTTTTTTGCCGTGATTAAAGAGTCGTTTTCTGAATCTATAACGTATTGAACTGTTCATTCATCAGCAAGTTTTAGATTGTTTTGGGAGTGTCTGTGAAGCGATAGAAGATGTGATTTACCCTTAATCCCTGTTTCAAAATTGGGAAAAGACAAACCTGATTCAGGTCTTGACTCTCCACTTTACTGGAGACTATAGAATGAAAGAATACTTCTCATTGAGTCTCACATCTACTGGAGTCAAGGCGATGGAAACCAGCTATTTACGACTAAAAGGTATGGGGTGCGCCGCTTGTGCCAATAAAATTGATCGTGCTATTCACGAAGTTCCCGGCGTAACAGAATGTAACGTTAATTTTGGAGCAGAACAGGCAACCGTTCAGTATAATCCGAAACAAACAAATATAAACAATATTCAACAAGCGGTTAGTGATGCGGGATATAGTGCCGAACCGTTAGAAAGCACTCAAAATAGCCAAGAAGAACGGGATAAAGAAAACCGCAAAATCGCCCAAAAACTGAGAAAAAAAGTTCTTATTAGTGCGGTGATTAGTAGCATTTTAATTATCGGCAGTTTACCGATGATGACGGGGTTAGAAATACCCTTTATTCCGATGTGGTCACATAACCCTTGGTTACAATTAATTTTAACAACTCCCGTGATGTTTTGGTGCGGAAAAACCTTTTTTATAGGAGCCTGGAAAGGCTTAAAACGTCACAGTGCCGACATGAATACATTAATTGCAGTCGGAACAGGTTCGGCTTATCTTTACTCAATATTTGTGACAATTTTTCCCGGATTTTTTATCAGTCAAGGATTGAGTGCAGATGTTTATTATGAGTCAGCCGCAGTTATTATTACTTTAATTTTACTCGGACAATTACTCGAACATCGGGCGAGGGGAAAAACCTCAGAAGCCATTCGGAAATTGATGGGTTTACAAGCAAAAACCGCTCGGGTTGTACGAGATGACAAAGAGGTTGATATTCCTCTAGAAGCGGTTAAAGTTGGCGATATTGTGATTGTTCGTCCCGGTGAAAAAATACCTGTTGATGGTGAACTGATAGAAGGACGTTCAACCATTGATGAATCGATGGTAACAGGCGAAAGTGTACCTGTTGAAAAGAAACCCGGAGATGACATTATTGGCGCGACGATTAATAGAACCGGAAGCTTTAAATTTCGGGCATCTAGAGTCGGAAAAGATACGGTTTTAGCCCAAATTGTCCAACTGGTACAACAGGCGCAAGGTTCAAAAGCACCGATTCAAAAATTAGCCGATCAAGTCACAGGTTGGTTTGTTCCAGTGGTGATTGCCATTGCCATTTTAACCTTTATTATTTGGTTTAATTTTACGGGAAATTTAACTCTAGCAACTCTCACCAGTGTCGGGGTTTTAATTATTGCTTGTCCTTGTGCTTTAGGATTAGCAACACCAACTTCTGTCATGGTCGGAACGGGATTAGGTGCTGAACATGGAATCTTAATTAAAGGGGCAGATAGCTTAGAAATTGCTCATAAGATTCAAACAATTATTCTTGATAAAACAGGTACATTAACAGCCGGAAAACCAACAGTTACTAACTATATTACCACCGGAGGAACGGCTAATGATAACGAATTAAAACTCTTACGATTAGTCGCCGCAGTGGAACGAAAATCAGAACATCCTCTAGCTGAAGCCATTGTACAATATGCGGAATCTCAAGGAGTAGATTTTCCCTTACCTGAACCCGAAGATTTTGACGCGATGACAGGAATGGGAGTTCAAGGTTATGTTTCAGATCGATTTATACAAGTTGGAACAAGTCGCTGGATGGGAGAATTAGATATTGATATTGAAGCCCTAAAACAGTTTCAACAACAATGGGAAACTGAAGGAAAAACAACCGCTTTAGTCGCTGTTGATGGTATAATAGAAGGGGTAATTGGAATTGCTGATACGCTCAAACCCACTTCTGAAAATGCCGTAAAATCCTTACAAAGAATGGGGTTAGAAGTCGTTATGATTACCGGAGATAATCAAAAAACAGCCGAAGCCATTGCATCACAAGTAGGAATAGAAAGAGTATTTGCAGAAGTACGTCCCGATCAAAAAGCAGATTTAGTTAAATCTATTCAAAAAGAAAAGAAAAGAAAGGGGGAAAATCATCGAATTGTGGCGATGGTTGGCGATGGAATTAATGATGCACCCGCCCTCGCCCAAGCGGATGTGGGAATTGCGATCGGTACTGGAACAGATGTGGCAATTGCAGCCGGAGATATTACCCTAATTTCTGGAGAATTAACGGGAATTGTCACCGCAATTAAACTCAGTCGGGCTACCCTGAATAATATTCGCCAAAATCTGTTTTTTGCCTTTATTTATAACACAGCCGGAATTCCCATCGCCGCCGGAATTCTCTATCCGTTTTTTGGCTGGTTATTAAATCCAATTATCGCCGGAGGTGCGATGGCTATGAGTTCAGTTTCTGTGGTGACAAATGCGTTGCGTTTGCGTAATTTTAAACTTTCATCGTGAAAAACATTCAGTTATATGGTGCGTTAAATTATGCCATCTTTATTCAGTATAAATAAGTTTAATGCACCCTATCTATCAAATTAAATTGCCGCCTCAATGGAGACTAAACTCATGCTAAAACATCGGAAAATTGGATTCTATTTGAGTCAAATTTTACTCTCTTTAATTCTGGTAACTTCTGTTCAAGCTGCTTCTACAGAATCTCCTTCTCAATCTACCGATAAATTTCGCCAAATTCAACAACCCATTCCTGTTAAAATTGCAATCACAACTGCGGGTTTAGGGTTAATCGGTTTAGAACTGTGGTGGTTTATGTTTAGCAAACCCAAAGCAAAACAAGCCACCAAAACTGAAGACACCCAAGAATTACAAATTCTAGTAGATGGTGGATACGAACCCAACAGAATAACCGTTAATTCGGGTCAACCCGTTCGTTTACAATTTTACCGCAAAGACCCTAGCCATTGTTTAGAAAAAGTCCTCTTTCCTGATTTCAATATCTCCAAAGATTTACCTCTAGATAAAACCACAACGATTGAATTTACTCCTGAAAAACCCGGAGAATATACGTTTAGTTGTGGGATGAATATGGTACGAGGAACACTAGAAGTTCGAGGATAAACTAACATGATTAACCGCAGAACATTTCTGACTTTAAGCACCTCAGCAGCGAGTGGGATTTTGTTAACGCAATGTGTTTCTAACTCAATAAAAGCCCAATCCTCTAGTTCTTTGACAAGTTCTGCAACTCAAAGTAGTGTCGGAAACTTATTAGAGGTTGATTTAGAAGCAAGCTTTGATCAGGTTTCTATTGCCGGACAAAAGGCAAAACTGTTAAGTTATAACGGACAAATTCCGGGGCCAAGATTGGAAGCAAAACCCGGAGATACCATCCGAATTAACTTTACCAATAAACTCTCACAACCGACCAATTTACACTATCACGGTTTGCACATTCCGCCCACAGGAAACGCCGATAATGTGTTTTTAAAGATTCAACCGGGCGAAAGCTTTACCTATGAATTTACCCTTCCTAAAAATCATCCATCTGGAACGTTTTGGTATCATCCCCATTTACACGGTTTGGTTGCAGAACAACTTTTTGGGGGTCTAGCAGGTTTATTGATAGTACGGGGTGAACTGGATGAAATTCCTGAAATTCAAGCCGCAGAAGAACAATTTCTCGTTTTAAAAGATTTTGCTTTAAATGGAAATCAAGCCAACTTTCAAGGTCACATGGGGATAATGTTGGGGCGAGAAGGTGAACTTTTAACGGTTAATGGTGAACTCAATCCTAACTTTTCAATTCCCAAAGGGGGGTTATTGCGTCTAAGAATTTTAAACGCTTCTACCTCTCGTTTTTATCGCTTAAAATTAGAAGAACATCCTCTTTATTTAATCGCCACAGATGGCGGTTCTATTTCCGAACCTGTTGAATTATCAGAAGTGTTATTAACTCCCGGTGAACGGGTGGAAATATTGGTTCGAGGAGAACGAGAACCCGGACAATATCGCCTTTTAAACTTACCTTATGATCGCACGGGTGGTATGGGAGGTGGAATGATGGGAAGGGGAATGATGGGAGGCGGAAGGATGGGAGGTGGAATGAGGGGAAATCGTTCTAATACAAATACTCCCCAAACTTTAGCGACTTTTAGCTATAAAAACTCGGTTGAAACTCTACCTTTACCCAAACAATTAATTGCTGTTCCTGAACTTCCCGAACCCCAAGAAACACGCCGTTTTACCCTCAATCATGGGATGGCGCCGGGAATGGGAATGGTGTTTTTAATTAACGGTGAACCTTTTGAGATGGGAAACCCGGATACTGTGGTTAAATTGAATACGGTTGAAGACTGGGAAATTGCCAATACCGGGACGATGGATCATCCTTTTCATTTGCATACTAATGATTTTCAAGTTATTAGCCGAGATAATAAACCTGAACCTTATCGGGCTTGGAAAGATACAACCTTAGTGAAGCGGGGGGAAGTGGTTCGCATTCGTATTCCGTTTAAAGATTATCCCGGTAAAACCGTTTATCATTGTCATATTCTCGACCACGAAGATTTAGGAATGATGGCAACAATTGACATGAAAGCTTAAATATTTTTCTCGAAAAGTTAAAGTTTTGTAATGTTATCTAAATTGTTGATTTTGGAGGTGTTTTCTGTTAAAATAGAAAGTAGAAAAACTGGTTGTAAACCAGGAGGACTGAATGATGAGTTTATATTTCAGTGCTGCGACAATTCTCAGTGCGGCCCTAATTGTACTCAGTCCCATTGATCGATCTGCTGATTCGACCTTTGATATTTCTCAAGCCTCTCCCCCCTGTTGTCAATCTGGTAGACCGGGAATGATGCCCGGAAACCTCGGGGGTGGATACGGAAGACACAGAGGAATGATCTTTAACTCCAATGAAGTCGAAACGGTCACGGGAAAAGTGCTTCAAGTTGATACTTGGACGCAGGGAGAATGGCAAAGGGGAGGGGTTCATGTTGTCCTCCAAACCGACAATGAAACGATTAATTTACATTTAGGGCCGGCGTGGTATATTAACAATCAAGACATTAGAATCGAGCCGAACGATCAGATTCAAGTCACAGGAATCAGAGTGACTTCCGGTGATGGACGAGCGATGATGGTGGTCAGTGAAGTCAGCAAAGGCAATCAAGTAATCACGCTCAGAGATGTCGGTTTCCCAACTTGGATGAGGGGAAGATAATATTGATCTCAGTTGGGATAGAACAGTTTAAGATTTTTAGACAGTTGGCGAATAGAGTTCAACTGTCTGTTATTATATTAAGTTTTGATTCTAACTGAATGAAGCAATGTTAAGGTCGGGTGAATAGGCAGACAATTGCAGATTAGAAGTTTTTAGAATCCTTAAAAAATTGATAACGCTAAAGCCTAACTTCAAGGATATAATGACCGAAAAAGCAAACGACTCTCAAGATATTTCCATTCAATATGAAACTACAGGATCTTGTAGGAACAGATCAGCGTTATGATGTGAAAGCGATCGCCGCAGATGAGGAATTAACTCGTCAAATTCAGACGTTGGTGATTAACCTGGGTTTACTGAACCCACCTGCTGATGGTAAATTTGGCCCATTATCAACCGCAGCATTACATCGATTTCAAATCTTGATGGACTGCGGCGAACCGGGATATTTAGGTAGAATTACAGCAAAACTATTAATTGAAACCAAGCCAGAAGACTTACCGACTCCAGCTTTGGTGCTAAAAATTACTAAAGAAACAATTCTCAAACTTAGACCCGTTCAATCCAGTGAACTCAACGAATCTGAAAAGCAGGGAATTAAAGAAAATGAGTCTTTTTCTCTGATTGCCTTTGAACCGATTCGTAATCACGTCAGAGTTGCATTTCGAGGAGAAACTTTTCAAGACCAATCTATTTGGTATGTCTTTGAAAAACACGCCGAAATTTATGAAGGAAGTAAGCTTAGTTTTCCAAAAATTTTACCGAAACGAGTCCGATTAGAAAACTTTCCCTACAAACCCCAAACCGATAATTTCTTCAATCCCACAGGTGCTTGTAACGTCACTTCTATGGCGATGTGTTTGACTTATTTTAATACTCCAAGACGCAAAGGTTACGGACAGTTTGAAGATGAACTGTATGAATATGCGATTCAAAGAGGCTACAGTCGATGGAGTCCCTATGATTTGGCAAAAATTGTTAGAGATTACGGCTGTCAAGATTATTTCACCGAAAAAGGAGATATGGATGATTTAAAAGATTGGTTAGCTGAAGGAAAACCCTGTGTAATTCACGGATATTTTACCGCCTTTGGTCATATTATGCCTGTGGTGGGTTATGATGACTATGGGTTAATTGTTCATGATCCTTATGGAGAATGGTTTTCAAGTGGATACCGAACCGATTTAAGTGGTGCTTATTTACGTTATTCCTATGGTTTAATTCGACGGACTTGTATGCCAGATGGTAACTTTTGGGTACATTTTATTTCTAAATAAAACTGAATTAACAGGAGGTTAAAACGCTTATTTTGTCAACCTGAGAGTGAACTAAACCTCTTGAAATAGAACTTCCCTGATGAATTGATCACTCTCCATGGATTAATCAAATATAAAATTTTTCTCATCAACTTTTTATCGAAATTTAACGCACTTGATTAAAATCTGAGCCATTCTAGTAATCAAGTCGAGTTATTTGATTGATCATGTTTAGTCTCAATTCAGCACCCCCAACCTCACACACGACCCACCCTCAAACTCGGGTTACTCCATTTTCTGATCAATTCTTCTGGCGACAGATCCTTTGTTATACAGGTAATGCTATCTTTGTAGTCATCGCCCTGGTGATTCTTGATTGGTTGTATAATGCAACACCCGTATCGCTGAAGTTGGATTTAGGAACTTCTAATGAACCTTCCGTCTTTTCTGTGGCTGTGGAAGATAGCTGCTTGGTCAATGGGATTTTCGCTGTTTGCTTACCTGATGCTCGCCGTCACAGGTAGTTGGATGTTTTATACTCGTAATGTGAAAAAACCTCGCCCTCCAGGGTTACGAACCGCTCATTATGTGATTGGCGGTACAATGGTCGGGTTAATATTACTCCTGTTGGCAATTGGTTTGATTGGCACCCTCGGTTACTATGGGAGTCTCGGTCATTCAGCCCACTTGCCTGCGGGATTAACCGTTGTCAGTTTAGTTTTCGTTTCAGCGTGGAGTGCGACTCAGATTCATCCTTCCCGACCTTGGGCGCGATCAGTTCATATTACGACAAATATTGTACTTTTCTTCGCCTTTGCTGTTGTTTCTCTTACAGGCTGGACTGTCGTACAAAAATACTTACCATAAGATAGAGTTCAGGAATCAAACCCCACCTTATAGTATAGATAGAGATTAATTGATCACAGATAATTCATCGATTACCTGAATCCGTCCTCTCATAACAGCCCGAAGTAAACGATCAACAGATTTGCGCTCATCTTCACTGAGAGTATCATCTAAGATAGCAGCCATTAATCCGTATCGATCAGCTTGAGTTAAATAATTGTTATTTCCGACAGATGCAACAATGGCGTAAACCGCTCCGGGAAGAAGATTAATTAAGGGCATAGGTCTAAATTGAACTTTTATATTACCCTTAATTATCTCCTATTTTGGTGATTGGATCTGTGACAAATTGAATTACGTTTTGTTGACAGCACTAGAAAAACCTAGTGACTTGTTGCTTCATATACCTGTGATATATATCACAATAGTAATTATACCACTTTCTCCGTGTCTAAGCATAAAAGCCTTAAAAGCCTGACTCATTCAGCTAGAGATCACCCTCGTGCACCTCAGCAAAGACAGAGCCAAATCGCTCTCTACATCAGAGTTATGAGATGAAATACTAACTCCAATTCAAAAAATAAGCAGATGAATCTTGCGAAAACCGTACCTCAATAGACGGTACATACGAAAAATGAGAGATTGCATAAAACGTTTACATTTCGTTACGATAGATTCATAGATTAAATTAAGGAAATAAACCGTTTACACACGCTGAATTCAAAGGACATATTTAATGAATAACTCTATACGAGTCGGTAACTTATTTGGTATTCCGTTCTATGTCAACGCCTCCTGGTTCATCGTACTAGGATTAATGACATTAAGCTACGGAACCAACTTATCATCGGAATTTCCCACCTTGGGCGGTGTTAATTCTACATTCCTCGGTTTAGTCGCCGCTTTGCTATTATTTGCATCAGTATTAGCCCACGAACTCGGACATAGTTTTGTCGCCATCAAACAAGGAATCAACGTTAAATCAATTACGCTATTTCTGTTTGGGGGACTCGCAAGTTTAGATAAAGAAGCCAAAACCCCCGGTGGCGCTTTTTGGATTGCGATCGCAGGCCCGGCGGTGAGTCTCGCGCTATTCTTACTATTAACCGGAATTGGAACTAGCGTGGCGACAAGCGGGCCGTTAGGGGCAATGGTGGGTTTACTGGCTTACATTAACCTGGCGCTGGCATTATTTAACCTCATCCCAGGCTTACCCCTTGATGGCGGAAACGTTCTCAAAGCGTTGGTTTGGAAAATTACCGGAAAACAATATACTGGGGTAATTTGGGCGAGCCGAGTCGGTCAAGCTTTAGGTTGGACAGCGATCGCATTAGGATTTCTCCCGACCTTATTATCTGGACAATTCCCCAACTTTTGGACAATCTTAATCGGTTGGTTCCTGTTACAAAATGCAGGTGTATTAGCCCAAGATGCAACCCTACGCAGCAAACTGTCTGAGTTCACCGCAGAAGATGCTCTAACCAACGATACTCCGATCATTTCTGAGGATTTATCCCTGCGCGAATTAGCCAATGAATATATTATCGGAAAAGCTCAAACTCGACGGTTCTTTATTGTCAACGAAGAAGGCGAATTGTTAGGTCAATTTGAAGTGGATCAAATGAAAGCCATCCCCACCTCTCAATGGCCGACAACTCAAGTTAAAGACCTCATACAACCCGTTGAACTCTCCAAAACCATAGACGCCGAACGTTCATTACTCGATGTTGTCACCTTATTTGAAAAAGAACAACTCGACGAACTGGCAGTGATGCGAAATGGAATGTTAGTCGGGTTAATCGAAAAAGCCTCAATTCGCCAAGTGTTACAACGCAACGCCGAAGCCAAACCCGCTTAAATTTTAAGCATTGTAACTAACCCAGAACCCGGTTTCTTTGAGAAGTCGGGTTTCTTAGCATTTGGGGCTGGTTTACAGAGATTGATGTATCCTATACATATTTGTGTAAAACCTGCCCTCTATATATGAAATCTTTTTTGCAAAGGAGGCTCTCAAGATGCCTCGAATTTAGTTATATATGAATTCTCTTAAGAAAAAACGGTTTGCAGATTACGGTCCTTACTCTCATTGGAATTGGCAAGCACAATCAGAGAATAGCTTACCCCACTGTGCTGTAGAAATTGAATTATTTAGTGATGCCTGTTTTATTAGAAGTAAAGAAGTTGAGCATGGTCCATATTTAGTTATAGACGCTGAACCGTTTCCACCCATAGAACCTCGGCAATCAATGCACGGTCGGCTAATTTTAAGATGTGAGTATTATCTAGACCCTAATCAAGATCCAACTATTTCCCCTCGTAATACAGATACATCAAGATATCATGGAGGGAGTTTACAAGATGAGATAGCTGCTATCTATTCACTCTGCTTGGGTGTAAGGCTCAAAGCAGGAGGTATTGTCCGACAGTTTTCTCATGGCAATGAGTATGGTAGACCTCGTATTCCTAGATTAGATGAAACTCCAATATTTTTTACTCCTCGTAATGGCAGATACATTTTACCGTGGCATCCAATTGAACGAAAATTAGATGGAATGCAAGAACAAATTAATTCATACATTCTCTTGACACCTCAACAAGCTTCCATCCTAGTTCGTGCCGCTAGACTTTATCAAGATGCAGTATGGTTAGCAGAAAGTGATCCTGAAATCTCTTGGCTGTTACTAGTATCAGCAGTTGAAGTAGCTGCTGACTATTGGTATGCTGAAAGTAATCCTGATCCTATTAAACAACTAGAGCAGCTTAAACCGGATTTGTTTCAAAAATTGAAGGATTTAGAAAATGATGGATTACAAGCTATTGAGATTGTGAGTAAAAACCTAGAAGGTCTTTTCGGCTCCACTAAGAAGTTTAGACAGTTCCTTTGTAAATTTAAGCCTCATAAACCACCCGCAAATAGACCAATCTGTTATCAGGTAGATTGGAGCCAATCATCACTAGATAAGATTTTCAGCAAGGTTTATACCTATCGTTCAAAAGCATTGCATGGAGGTACACCATTTCCTAAACCCATGTGCAGACCACCAACAATAGATCATCAAAATCAAATGTTTGCAGAATGTCCAGATGTTGGACTGGCTGAAGCATCACTTGGAGCGTCTTGGAAAGCCAAGGATGTTCCAATACATCTGCATATATTTGAATACATCGTAAGACATTCTTTATTGAACTGGTGGCAAAGCATGATTGAGATTAGCTGAAGGTGAAAGTGTTGAACGAACTTCCCAAGTGGAGGATGTTAGAGTAAAAAGCATCAGCCTAAATAACATGGTTAGATGACATCGTAACGAAATAGAGTTGCCATGATTCGACTAATTACCCCCGATGACACAGCAGCGCTCATCGCCCTAGCTAAAGACACAATTAGCTTTAAACCAAACGAACTTGAGGAACTGGGTAAAATGTTCTCCGACTACTTCAATAGTAATAGCGATGACATCTGCATCACCGACGAAGATAATGGGCTGGTGGGAGTAGCCTACTGCACCCCCGAACACATGACCAACGGGACTTGGAACCTGCTGTTGATCGCCATCCACCCCAACTATCAGGGACAAGGACGGGGTACTGCATTGCTGCGCCAGGTTGAGCAAACGTTGACGAGGCGAGGTGAGCGTATACTATTGGTGGAAACTTCAGGATTACCCAGTTTCGAGCGCACACGAGCATTCTACCGCAAATGTAGCTACGATGAAGAAGCACGAATTCGCGACTTCTACGATGTTGGCGACGATCAGATTGTTTACCGCAAGGTGTTGGCTAACCCGTTGAATTGATAAACCCGTCCCTACACAAATATGAGACAATATAGAACGGTACATCGGAATAGAGAATTGAAAAACTGTGAGTTCAACCGTCGTCACGACTGAAAATTCAAAATCAACAGCTAGCCTAGCCCGTCGTGCTGTTTTTCCCTTCACCGCAATTGTCGGTCAGGAAGAAATGAAACTGGCGTTGCTGCTGAATGTGATTGACCCCAAAATCGGTGGTGTGATGATTATGGGCGATCGCGGAACGGGCAAATCGACCACCATTCGGGCTTTAGCTGACTTATTACCCGAAATAGAGATCGTTGCAGATGACCCCTTCAACAGTCATCCAGATGACCCAGAATTGATGAGTGATGAAGTCCGTCAGCGAGTCTTCGAGCAACAATCAGTTCCCGTCGCGCGTAAAAAAGTCTCGATGGTTGATTTACCGTTGGGGGCGACGGAAGATCGGGTTTGTGGCACCATTGACATTGAGAAAGCCTTAGCCGAAGGGGTAAAAGCTTTTGAACCGGGTTTGTTGGCGAAAGCCAATCGCGGTATCCTCTACGTCGATGAGGTGAACCTGTTAGATGATCACTTGGTTGATGTATTATTAGATTCGGCCGCCAGTGGTTGGAATACCGTTGAACGCGAAGGTATCTCGATTCGTCACCCGGCGAGGTTTGTATTAGTCGGTTCAGGAAACCCCGAAGAAGGAGAATTACGCCCTCAACTGTTAGACCGTTTTGGAATGCACGCCGAAATTCGCACGGTAAAAGAACCGAATTTGCGCGTTCAAATCGTTGAACAACGCACTGCTTTTGACGGCGCTCCGAACGAATTTCTCGCTCAGTATGTCAGCGATCAAGAAAAGCTCCAACAGACGATTATTGAGGCTCAACAAAGACTTTCTTCTGTTGAAATTAGCCATGATTTTCGCGTGAATATTTCTCAAGTTTGTGCAGAACTTGATGTTGATGGGTTGCGAGGTGATATTGTTACTAACCGCGCCGCTAAAGCGATAGCCGCCTTTGAGGGTCGAACAGAAGTAACTGTCGAAGATATTGGTCGGGTAATTACCCTGTGCTTGCGTCATCGTCTGCGAAAAGATCCCTTAGAATCAATTGATTCCGGATACAAAGTGCAGAAGGTTTTCCGTCAAGTATTTGGTTTACCCGAACCCGAGGATGGTAATTAATTGAAAAGGTTTAAGGGTTAGAAATTGGAACTTTAACCTAGAACAAATCCTAACCCATGCAAAGACGTATTATTGGATTTGATCCTGGACTTGCAACTTTGGGCTTTGGTGTGATTCATTGTCAAAATAAAAGGGAACGGGGTGGCAATTATCCCGTTTCTTTAATTGATTTTGGAGTGATTAAAACACCTGCCCATCAAGAAATGGGAAAGCGTCTTTGTACAATTTATGAGGATTTACACACCTTAATTGAACAGTTTAAACCTGATTTGGCGGTAGCTGAAAAATTGTTTTTTTATCGGATGGGAAATGTGATTTCTGTCGCGCAGGCTAGAGGGATTTTAATGTTAGTTTTAGCCCAGGAAAAAATTCCCCTAGTTGAGTTTGCTCCGCCTCAAGTTAAACAAGCGTTAACCGGATATGGTAACGCCAATAAAGTTGAGGTACAAAATGCCGTCGCCCGTGAGTTAGACTTAGAGAAAATTCCCAAACCTGATGATGCAGCCGATGCTTTGGCGGTTGCTTTAACGGCTTGGTTTGATGATGACATCGTTCCCAAGCAATAAAATAGAAAAAAATATCAATTTAGGATAGATGGTTATTTTAACTTCTCAAGAAATTGCTCAATTTCGTTCACAACTTTCTGAATATTCCCAAGCATTAGAAGCGTTGGATACGATAGAAGACTGTGAAGGTGATATCGAAGATGCGGCTATTTCCATCGCGATTCAAGTTGGACAAATGCCCACAACTTCCGATAATTGGTTAGCGGGTGTGGCAAAACGGTATCGGGTAACAATTTGTGATCAAGAATATCGTGACGAACTGTTGCAAGGTAATATTAGTAAAATAGTCGGGCATTTAATCGAACAAAATACTTGTCCACAACTGTTAGTCACTCCTGTGGTTATTTATGCTGTCAAAACAGGAATTAATCAATTCTGTGAACCCTTAGAATACAAATTGTCTTCTTAAAGAATGACAACAACACAAAGTTAACCAAAACTTAGTTTAAAGCTCTTGACATAAAATCAGTTTATCCCCTAAAATACACATCAAAGTTAACCCTTAAAGAAAAGGCGTTAATGTCTTTTTAATGTCCAAATTAAAGAAACCTTTCTAATGGGTGTTCTAGGTGTTCTACAAAGGGGTGTAATGGGGTGATAAAATTTAAGTTAAATTTCAATTTCAAGTTAAACCTATGGAATCAAGGCCTAGTTTACTGCGGTTTATTCCTCTCACTTTCCGCCTGTACAACCTCATCAACAGTTTCTCCTCAACAAACAGAAACACCAACAACAAATCCCGATAAAATTGTTGAAGTTATCCCAACATTTGAAGCTAAACTTGTTAACGAAAAAGGCGGATATTATTGTTCAGATGGTCAAACCGCCTTCGGGCCAGTCACCCAAAAAATGATCAAAAAATGTGTAGACTGGGGAGGTGGAAGTGCTTGTAATAATACTTACTGGTCAGAAACACTCTTTCTCAAAGCCTACGGAAATGGACAATGCCCAGACGGTTCTCGCCTCAACTCTGTTACAGGTTACTGTGTAGAAGGTCAAAATGCAATCGGCCCTTTTCCTCAACAATTAGTAACAGCTTGTAGCAACGCAGATGGGGGAAACTCTTGTAAATCTCATCGTTGGAATACTCGTTTATTATATAATCTTTTAAGAAACGAAGAATTAATTAAAGCACCGGAAACGCCGCCCCAATTTGTTTTGTTAGCCTTTGATGGTTCGAGTTCTTTAGAGGCTTGGAATAAATCACGAAAATTTGCCAAAACCTTAGAACAAAAAGGCATCAATTTACGCTTTACTTATTTTATCAGTGCCGTTTATTTTGTCAACAACGAAAATCGCAAACTCTACGACGCACCAGCCGGAAAAGGTCGCGGACGTTCAGCCATTGGTTGGGGCGGTTCAGCCGATGACATTCAAAAACGACTCGAACAAGTCAATTTAGTTTATCTTGAAGGACATGAAATTGCTTCCCATGCAGTCGGTCATTTTAACGGCAATAACTGGAGTGAAGCTGACTGGAAAAAAGAGTTTGAATACTTTGATAAATTCATTTTTGACGCTTATAAAATCAATGGTTTAACAGGTCGCCTTGCCTTTGAGAGAAGTGCAATTGAAGGGTTTCGCGCACCCGAATTAGGAACCGGTCCCGGTTTATTTCGCACCTTAGAAAAACAAGGATTTCGCTATGATACCAGTCGCACAAACCAAGCCAACTATTGGCCGCAAAAACAAAATGGAGTTTGGAATTTTCCCTTAGCCAGTATAACGACAGCTTTAACAAAAAAAAGTTTACTGTCAATGGACTACAACTTTTATTATCTTCACTCAAAAGCAAAATCTAACCCGAGTAACGCAAAATATTATGAGGAGGATATGTTCAAAAGCTATATGAACTATTTTGAGAAGAACTATAAAGGAAATCGCGCCCCGCTACACATCGGACATCACTTTTCGGCTTGGAATAATGGTGCCTATTGGAATGCTTTATTTCGGTTTGCAGAAGCGGTTTGTGGTCAACCTGATGTGCAATGTGTGACTTATCGTGAACTAGCTGACTTTATGGATATGTTAACACCGACTCAAATTGCAGCTTATCAGAAAGGCAGTTTTCCGAAAGTTATAGCGGATAAGAGTCCTCAAACAAACCCCGTAAAAGTAGAAGAAATTCAACCCGAACTCTGTCAAGTTTCAGAGCCAATTGGAAATCAAACTAAACAACAGAAATTGACACCAATCTCCCGTCTTAATAATGGGGTTTTAGATTAAGCTGTTGGCGAAAATCCTCATTATATTCAGCTTCCCAATAAAATTGAGCCGATTTAATTTGTAACGGGTTGAGAATTTCGACATCACTGAGATTGGCGTGTTTGAGGTTGGCGTTTTGAAAATTTGCATTTTTGAGATGAACCCCTCGAAGGTTGGAACCTTTGAGGTTAGCATCTTGAAAATTTGCATCTTGAAAATCCGTGTTAAATAGATTGTCAAGGCAATAAAAATCTACTCGAATTAAAATAGCTTGATAAAATTGAGTTTGATTTAAACACGCTCCACACAAATTAGCATCGGTTAAATTCGCGCCCTGAAAGTTGGCTTGAGCTAAATTCGCCACTTCTAAATTACCTCGTTCTAAGTTAACCCCTTGAAGTTGAGCGTTTTGGAGTTTGGCTTCTCTTAAGTTAGCCTTCATTAAGTTAGCATCGGTTAAATTCGCGCCTTGTAGGATAGCCTGTTGTAAATTCGCCCCTTGTAAATTCGCGCCTTGTAAGTTCACTGCTCGTAAATTCGCCCGAGTTAAATTCGCCCCTTGTAAATCTGCTTCCCGAAGATTTTGAACCTCTCGTAAATGGTTAGTTCTAACTAAATAGGCTTGACGCAAGTTCGCACCTTTTAAATTCGCACCTTGCAATTCTACGCCCATAAAATCTGCTTGTTCAAAGTTCGCTTCAATGAGGTTCGCATCCGTAAGATTCGCTTCAGATAAAATCGTCTGTTTGAGATGGGCACCCCGTAAATTAACGCCTTGAAAATCCACACTAGAAAGGTTAGCTTGTGCAAATTTCGCTTTTCGTACAGAATAGGCTTGTTTGAGATGGCTTCCTTGCAAGTTAGCCCCTTGAAAGTCTGTACATTTGAGGTTTGCACCTGTTAAGTTAGCACCGCTGAGATTTGCGCCGGTGAAGTTAGTTTCATGGAGATTTGCGCCTTGGAGGTCAGCACCTTGCAAGTTGGCTCCACTGAGGTTAGCATGACTAAGGCTAGCTCCTTGTAAGTTAGCACCTTCTAAGTTGGCTTCAACTAAATTAGCGCCAGATAGATTAATCTCTTTGAGGTAAGCTTGAGAAATATCGAGTCCATCGAGAGAAACACCTTCATTATTGAGGTCTTGCAGGGCTTTCAGTCGCGCTCGACTGGCGAAAACTCCCGATGTGGCGGTACTGTCAACAACCTGCCATGCTTCATAAATTGCCCGTTTTCGGCGTTTACGACTTTCGAGTAAATATAAAGCTGCAACCGTAGAAATGCTGAAGCTTTCTACATGGTCAACAGTAATTAGAGAAAGAACTTCCTGAGTGATACAGTGTAAAGCTGTGTCTTGTACCTGACAAATCGTTTCACCTGCAACCCAGTTTTCAACACGGTTGACAAACAGCAGACCAATATAAGCAATCACCAACGCCAGGTAAATCCGAAACCACAGACATTTATCAAAGGAACGAAATAAAGGCGAGCGGGCTTGAATATTTTTCCACTGATACCACTTTACACGTTCAGGTCGCTTCAAGGTCATACTAGATTTTACTGCCTCAAAAGAAGTCACGAGTTGACGACAACCCGTGCTTTTTCAAATCTTAACCGAATTAGCGTAAATTTATTCTTACCATAAACCGCGAACAGGTGTACCATTAGGCGGTTCAGAAGGTTGAGACGGTTGGGGTTGAGGCGGTTGCGGGGGTTGACTTCCCACCGCTACACAACTTCCATAAAGCCGTTTACAAATTTCATCTATTTTATCTTGGTCGGGTAACGGATTTTGATACCCTCGAAATAACGGCCCGGTAATAATGGCTTCGTATTCTTGTTTAGTTATCTGTTCAATCGTAATATCAGCGAGTGCTAAACCTTGGGTTAACCCCGCTACTCTCTGTCCACCTGAAATCACTAGGGCGTTGGGGTCGTCGGGGTTGTCTTGGAGAGCGAGTTGAATTTGACCTTCTAACACCGTAATTGTACCAATTCCGTCTTCATCAGCACTCATCAAATAAGTCGTTCCTTGAACACCAACAGCAAACCCTGAAAGACACCCATTCGCGGGGCCAGAAGCCACTACAACCCCTTGTTGAACTTCAATACACTGACCCACAACAATCGAAGAATTTTCGGTCATTCGTCCCGACGCGCCTGTATTAAAGTCAAGTTGCGCCCGGGCTTGTTCGGTACGAACTTCTTCGCCTAAAGCCGCATCATCGTTTTCTTGGGCGACTTGGTTCTCGATAAAAACTTCGTTGTTATCTCCAAGAATTTCTGTTAATATTGCTATGTCTATTTGTGCAATCGCTGGAATAGCAGCAAGCGTGATTGTTAAGGCGACTCCTAAACTACCAAAACCAGATTTTATTGATTTGACTGAACTCCTCATCTCCTCTCTCCTTTCTTTATAAATGATTAACTCATGGGTCGATGAACTTTTCCATGCAAAGGTCAGTATTTCGGGATAGTTTATCTCCTTCAGTAATAAATTAAAAGATTATCGGACAATACAAATTTTATTCTATAGTTTAGGAGTTCAGAAATAATTGTCATTGGTGAGTGGAACGAAGAATCTCTAAAACACGGACGTTTGACTCCGAGTAACAGGATAACCGATAACAGATAACTGAAAAATGAGGTGTTAAGTCAGAAGACCGAACACCTCATTGATTTTAGACAAGTTGTGACGAGAGGGGTTTTCTCACCTCCCCAGTTAAACTAGGAAGGATGAGAGAGTAGTGGCTAACCGTTAAACAATTCCTTCAGAAGAATTAGTTGTCGTTCCAACAAAACCCTGGGAAACTTGATACTCAAAGGCTTGATAGAAGTTGATTTGAGTCACTTCTTTAACCCCGTAGAATTGAGTCAACTCTTGAGCATTTCCGCTGATGAATTTATCCAACTCTAACTCAGGATTTTCAGTGAGGAAATCATCGCTATAGGGGTCAATACCCGCTTCTAAACCTGCACCGAAAGCATACTCAACAACTTCACGTTTGCTGATTTCAGTGAGTTGTTTACTGTAGAAGTTGGTGAGAACATCTCCATTTTCTGCGGTGTATTCATCGAGGTCATAAGAGTCATCAGTTTCAAATCCATCTTCGAGGAATTGACCCTGCATTTCACCGATTAACTCATCATCTTCAACCTCTCCGCTAGCATCAGTATCGAGTTCTGCTTTGTTGTCCTCAATTAACTGAGCATTTTCTTGTTTGAACCACTCCGTATCTAACAGAGAAGAAGTGCTGACTCCTTGGGTTTCGGTGTAGTTGAAAGCTTCTTCGTAGTTGAAAGAGTAAACCTGTTCAACCCGATAGTTTTCAACCAGTTCCTCACCCAAACCGCGATAGTAATCGAGTTTAACAAACTCTTTCACATCCAAACCAATTTCGGTCGCAGTTTCGAGGATGAAGGTCTTGACAACGGAAGTATCGAGTTCGGCAATTTGTTCTTCAGGAATCTCGAAGTGTTCAGCGATTTCTGACTTATACTCTCCGATAAATCCATGAACATCAACCGCAGACATTTCTAAGTTATTCGCCAAGCCGTAAGTTGAAGCGTGTTCAACAATTTGACTTTCGCTGAGTTCATTAACCGAGACACCGTAATTGGCTTCTAAAACAGATTGGTGAGTGGATTTGTAGAACTCGATATCGACTTCTTCTTCCGCTACAAACTTGCTGTACAAACCACCGACAACCATCTCAGAAGGAAGTTCTGCGACTTGTTCAACCGCTATTTCAAACCGTTCAGCGAGTTCATGTTTAAATTCTTCCTTCAGGTAGTCTTCATCGACGTATTCTAACGGGTTAATTCCGTTTTTCCATCCCTTACCGAACATGAACTTCATTAAGTCTTTATCGGGGATAGAAGCAACATCAACATCTCCGTCTTCCATGTCGTCGGTGTCATCGATATTGTCACCTACGCCATCTTCCGACTCATCATCCATTTCCGACTCATCATCCATTTCCGACTCATCATCCATTTCATCGGAATCATCATCCATTTCCGACTCATCATCCATTTCCGACTCATCATCCATTTCCGACTCATCATCCATTTCCGACTCATCATCCATTTCCGACTCATCATCCATTTCCGACTCATCATCCATTTCCGACTCATCATCCATTTCCGACTCATCATCCATTTCAGAATCATCATCCATTTCGTGATAGAACTCGGCGATTTGTTCAGCGTTATCTTTACGGTATTTATCGAGGTCGATAGCGCTGTATTGTACCTTCTCAACTTCAAGGATTTCTTTGAAGTCGCGACTGAAGCCAATATCAATCACCTGTTTAACATCGAGTTGAGAGATATCGGTGACTTCAATTTCCAAGTCTGCAAATAATTGAGTTTGTTGTTCAGCAGTTAACTCGGAGATTTGATATTTCAGGTAGTGAACATCGAGGTTAGCGAAAGTCTCATCGAAACCATCGAGAATTTCCGCATCCGTCAGAGGAACAATTTCTCCCTTGAGAACATCCTCTTCAGAGACTTCGTAGAATGTGGCAATTTCGGTAGTCTCGGTTGTACGAATATATTCGTAATCAATTTCAGACTGAACCAGTTTGAGTTCGACACTTTGGAATGTTTCGCTTCCAGACAGTTGAACCAGTTGTTCAGCAGTAAGTGCTTCAACGCTAGCGACTTCAACTTCGAGGACTGTGCTAATTTGTTCTAGGGTAACGGTTCCTGCTTCAACTAAGCCACTCAGTTGGAACTCAACGTAATTCTCGTCAACTTCAACTGATTTAGCGACAGTCTCAATATCGAGTTGTTTGATGTATTCTAGAACATCCGCATCGGTAAAAGAAGTTTCTTCTGTTCCGTCATCGGTAGTTCCGTCATCGGTAGTTCCGTCATCGGTAGTTCCGTCGTCGGTAGTTCCGTCATCGGTAGTTCCGTCGTCGGTAGTTCCGTCATCGGTAGTTCCGTCGTCGGTAGTTCCGTCATCGGTGGTTCCATCGTCAGTGGTTCCGTCGTCGGTAGTTCCGTCATCGGTTCCATCATCCTCGGTTGAACCATCATCGGTTCCATCATCATCGGTTGAACCATCATCAGTTGGAGGTTCAACAGTATCATCACCTTCATCACCGACTGAAGAATCATCGCCTTCGTCTTCAGCAACATCATCGCCTTCGTCTTCCGCAACAAACGTTTCAATTTCAGTGGCGAAAGTTTCGCTGAAGTATTCAATAACTTGTGCTTCGGTGATTTCAGCATCCGCTTCTAAATCAAGAGCGGTAGTAATATCTTCACCGTAGACAGAGGTAACAAACTCTAAGTCAAACCCGGTTGGAACCAGTTCAACAGTGGTTTCTTCGCCGAGAAGTTCCTCGAACTCGCTATCAGAAATTAACTCAGCAACTTGTTCGTCAGTCAGACTATCAATATCCTCGACAGTCGTTAACTCAACCTCTAGAATTTCCGCAACACTGGTGAGATTTTCTTCAGTGATAACTTGATTGAGTTGATAGCGAACGAAGTCATAATTAATGTCTTGTTCTCCATGTTCAACACTGACAACGTTCGACTCTGTGAACCATTCTGTTGCTAATTCATCAGTGACTTCAGCTTCAGTAACTTCCGCATATTCAGCGATTGCCGTAACATTTGTTTCCGCTAAGAAATCGAGAATTTCAGTGTCGGAAACCATCACCACTTCTTCACCCGTGATGGCGGCGATGTCAACATCAAGCGCTTCAGCAATAGCGGCGGCGTAAGTGGTTTTAACGTATTCGAGGTCAACTAATCCTTCTAAGCTAAATTCTTCGCTGTGTTCAACTGCAAACTTGAAGACTTGCTGGAAGGAAAGTTCAGAGATATCATCGACATCCTTGTAGACATCTTTCAATGCTTTCTCGAGGTCTTCACCGAATTGTGCTTTGTATTCTTTGCTATCGAACCAGTTCAACTTTTTGAAATCAACAGTGCCTTCTTGTTCGTAGACAAATTCAACAATTTGCAGTTTGCTAACTTCGGTAATAGACTCGACACCAAAGACAGTTTGAACATCGCCTTCAAAGGTTTGACGGAAGTAGTCATAGTCAATGTCTTGAGACAAACCACCGACTACAAAATCAATGACAACCTTGGCATCAAGTGTGCTAACTTCGGTGACTTCAATGTTGTAGAAAGCAGCGATTTTTTCAGAGAATTCTGTGCGGTAAACTTCGACTGTTTCTTCTTCGATGTAAGTTGAAAGGTCAATTCCTTGTTCCAAGCCAACCGTAACCATGTAGTTGTAGACTTGTTCGGAACTGATTAAACTAACGTTACTAACTTCAAAGAAAGTGGTCAGTGCTTGCGCGTTTTCTGTGCGATAAACTTCAACTTGGAAGGCAGAGAGTTGTTGTTCGGGTTCAAAGTTATCAGCAAAGAAGTATTTTTTGAGGTCTTCGAGAGTTAGGTCTTTTTCTTTCTTGCCGATAGATTCTGCAAAGTCTTTTAGTTCATCTTTGAATTGCTTGCGAACCCATTTTTCATCGATGAAGGGATGCTTTCCACCGAAGACAAATTCTAAAGTTTCATCAACGGTAACGTCTGTACCGAATTGAACTTCTAAAGCTTCTTTGTAGACATCTTTGAGGTATTCAACATCAACAACTTGTTTCAAGATTCCAAGTTTTAAACCTTCGCCTTTTAAGAAGGCTTTGAGTTGACCATCAGTTAAGTCATCAAGGTCTTTAACTCCACCTTTGAAGAAGTCTTTGACATCTTTCTCAAATTCTTTGAATTCTTTCTTAAATTCTTTCCGCAGTTTCTTGAAGTCAATTTCAGAACTGCTTAACTCTTGGTCAAGAACAAAGAACTTAATTTGAGAAACTTCTAAGCTGCTGACTGCCTCGATTTCAACACTGTAGAATTGAGCGAGTTGTTCCGCATATTTAACCTTGCAGTAGTCAACATCAACTTCAATTTCTAAGTTGGCACTATCGAGAACATCTTCATCACTGATTTCGCTAGTATTCTCAACATCAACTTCTTCGCGAATCTTGTCACCGTATTGTTTCTTGATGAATTTGAAGTCGAAGAAAGCAGAAGTATTTAAACCTGCTTTAATTCCTTTTTCTTCAAGATATTCAAGAATTTGTTCAGGAGTTGCATTTTCTCCCAGTTCTTCTGTCAGTTTTTCGCCATGAATGGATTTTAGATAATCAAAGTTAACTTTCGGGGAAGGACTCTTTCCTTTACCAACAACTTCTTCTTGAACGAATTGGATTAAATCGCCTAACTTCAGACCTTCAACAGATTCAACTGAGAAGAAAGTTTTAAGTTCAGCGTCAAACTCCTTCAAAAGTTTATCAACATCAAAGAACTTAGAAAGTTTGACTCCTTTCAGGTCAGCTAAGTCTTTTGTGACTAACAAGTCTTGCAGGTCTTCGTTGCTAATTTCGCCGTCGATACCGAGTTTTTCAAGCAGGTCAGCGTTACCTTTAACAACTTTGACATCTAGATAAACCTTAGACGGGGGTTCTACATCATCGGGAGTTTCACCGTCATCGGGAGTTTCACCGTCATCGGGAGTTTCACCGTCATCGGGAGTTTCACCATCATCGGGAGTTTCACCATCATCGGGAGTTTCACCGTCATCGGGAGTTTCACCGTCATCGGGAGTTTCACCGTCATCGGGAGTTTCACCGTCATCGGGAGTTTCACCGTCATCGGGAACATTCACATCAGGAACTTCTCCCACAATCTGTCATCGCCTTCACTACCCACATCGGAGTCGTCGCTATCATCTCCTGCGATTACATCATCATCTGCATCGTCGGAGTCATCATCGTCGGAGTCATCGTCTTGGTCGTCGGTATCGTCTCCATCATCATCGGAGTCGTCGTCTTGGTCATCGCTATCATCATCAACGTTATCATCACCACCATCAACAGGAACATCGTTACCGTCGGTGTTATCATCGCCTGTCGCAATTAAGTTGAAGTTGCTAACGATAGACTCAACTAATTGTTCGATATCTAACTCAGCGAGGGTGGAAATTTCGAGAACTTCTAGAACTTTTGAAACCGAGAAGGAGAAGCTAAATTCACGATTTTCTTCGCGTCCAAATTTTAACCAGTGGTCAACAGCTGTAATTTGACCCGACTGCACAAAATCAACGAGTTCTGGGTTCAGTTGTAGGTATTCGCCAACTTTAAAGAAGTTGCTAAATTCCCGTCTTTCTTTTTTACCAAACTTAGCAAAATGCTTGAACAGACTGAATTGACCGCCTTGAACAAAGGATTCTAAATCAGAGTTCAGACTGAGATATTCACTCGGTTTAAAGAAATCACCGCATTCGCGTTGTTCGTATTGTCCATCTTTGAGGAAGTGACGGAAAGCACTTACAAATTTACCTTGACCTTGGAAGAAGCTGTCGAGGTCAGTATTCTTTTCTAGGTATTTTTTGACACTAAATAAGCTGTTAAACTCCCGTCCTTCTTCTAAACCAAATTCGAGGAAATGTGAGAGTAAACTCTGACGACTGACAACTTGAGAGACATCAACGTTTTTCGTAGAGTATTCGGTGATATTAAAGGTATAACTAAATTCCCGACCTTCAAATTGACCAAACTCCATGAAGTGGGCTTTCGCATCAAGTTGACCTGCTTCTACTAGGGTCTTGATGTCGGAGTTGAATTCTAGGTAAGCATCTACATCAAATAATTCGTCTAGGATATCATTTGTTGCTTCTGTATCATCCATTTCAACTCCGGTTTGTACGGCTTCATCAGGAAGGGGTTCTGCGCCGTCTCCAATTCCGCCATCGGGTTCAACGGGGATGGGGGTCATGTCGTCCATGTCGTCCATGTCGTCCATGTCGTCTGAGGTGACATCTACAGGTTCGTCCATGTCGTCGATGTCTTCGTCCATGTCGTCTGAGGTGACATCTACAGGTTCGTCCATGTTGTCCACGTCGGGAAGGGGTTCTGCGCCGTCTCCAATTCCGCCATCAGGTTCGACAGGAATAGGGGTCATGTCGTCCATGTCGTCTGAGGTGACATCTACAGGTTCGTCCATGTTGTCCATGTCTTCGTCCATGTCATCATCTCCCGTTACAACATCAACAGACTCAACAGGTTCTTCTGTGATGGTTTGGGTTTCTTCGTTTACAGGAAGGCCTGTTAAAGGGTCAAAGATTAAGTCGTCCATAGCTAGATTAAACCTCTACTTAAATTGCAAAAAATTTACTGAAAAAAATCTGTAGATTAGTGACTGAAAGGGATTTAATTCTCCCCTCTAAATTTCAGTCAGACTATAAGGGGTTTTGGGTTAATAAAGACTCAGAGTTTAGTTTTTATTGTCTGAGTTGCAAGCATAAATTTGTTGCCTCCTTTCTGCTTGAAGTTGTAAGCTCTCATCTTTCATAATTTAATCTGAGGTCTCACACCGAACTTTTTGTTCTCTACCCTGATTGTAATAAACACTTTTAAGATCTCTATGAGGGTCAGATGAGAAGTTTTTTATGATTTCTATTCAACCCATACCTTTAATTGTTACATCTGGAATGAATAGTGGCATCCGTTAAAACACGGAACTTCTAAATTCAGAAGAAAAAGGCTTGCAATGACGTTTTAACAGGGATTTTTGCCTCAAAGCCTAAGTGATAGTTATAATTAACTAGGGGGATTTGCGTGATTATACTGAGGTCAGGAAGTGATCATTATGTCATTGAAAATTTGTGCCATGCAAAAATAAGTCACTCCTGTTTATATTTCAATTTATGAGTAGGAATGACTCAAAAATAAAGATTGATGAATTGTCAAGCTTCCTATGAAAAGAAGCAAAAAAGCTACAGCATTAATCAATCTTCAGTCTCGATCTTTCAATAGATAGATTGCAGAAAATTGTTAGGGCTACAAGTTGTAGCGGCTCTGATCCGAATCCTGGAGTCAGAACCCTTCTATCGGAGACGTAATTTTAAAAGTTAGGTTCCTCAATATTCCTTGATATTAGGGACAAAGGCGATAACCCATTCCTCTAACGGTTTCAATGCGATCGCCGCCCAATTTTTTCCGTAAATATCCAACATAAACATCAACAATATTCGATCCGGGATCGTAATCATAACCCCAAACGCGATCAAGGAGTTGTTCTCGACTCATCACTTGTTCAGGATGACGCATCAACGTTTCTAAAAGCTGAAATTCTTTAGCGGACAGTTTGATGGGACAATCAGCGACTTGGGCTTGACGAGTATACAAGTCCAGCAAAATATCCCCGGCGGTCAATACCCGTTCCTCTTTAACAGGTGAGAGAGTCTGATGACGTAAGCGGGCGCGTACTCTCGCTAACAACTCCGCAAAGCGAAACGGCTTAGTGACATAATCATCAGCGCCTTCTTCCAAACCAGCAACTTTATCTTCGATATCATCACGAGCCGTTAAGATAATGATGGGGACTTGTTCTCCCTGGCCCCGTAATTGTTTCAAGACTTGAAAGCCATCCTGATGGGGAAGATTTAAGTCCAGGATCAGCAAGTCAAATTGATTTCCCAGTGCTTTTTCTAAGGCATCAGAGCCATCATTGGCGACGGTAATGGTAAAGCCGTTGGCTTTTAGCCCTTTCTCTAAAAAGGCAGCGATACGAGGTTCATCTTCAGCGATCAAAATCCGGCTCATTAGACAGAACTTCCTTCAGGAGAATGATTTCAAAATAATTGATTAAAACGAATGCTGTATGTGAAATCCTCAAGATGCAGCCCTGCTGGTTTGAGTCGCTCTGAATCAAAATCTATATTCTGTAACAGTTTACCTTTTGTTCTCAGCATCTTGAGCAGTGACCTCAACTCTAAACTGAACGGATGTAGATCATCTTTGTTTTCTATCGGTAGATGCTTTGTCTGCCTTGGGATTCACACCCTATGGGATCTATCGATTCCATCATAACTCTCATTAGGACTGGTGAGATCAAGGATTCAGCGAAAAAAGTCTGCATTAACCCCAACCGATACCCGATACATAGACACAATTTCCCTGACTCTTAGTTTGCCCAATCACCCAGCTAAAATATCAACCCTTGTAGTTATACGGCTCAGAAATTAATTTTTCTCAACGAATAGTCGGTTTTCCTCACCTGATGTCTGCCGTTGAACCCCTCCGGGTTGTGTGGAATCTCTTAAAATATCAAGTGATGTCAACAAAGGCAGTCCCCAATAGAAGCGCAAAATGACACCTGCCATCTTAATTGAAAAACTGCAAAAACGTTATGGTTCTGTCGAGGCCGTCAAAGAGGTCTCTCTGTTCGTCAAACCGGGGGAAATCTTCGGTTTACTCGGCCCCAACGGTGCGGGTAAAACCACGACTCTACGGGCATTGTGTACGTTAATTACTCCGGATTCGGGTCGTCTGGAAGTCTCAGGGGTGAATGTTATCGAAAAGCCCCGACAAGCGAGACAACGCCTGGGTTATGTGTCTCAAGAAGTCGCCTTAGACAAGGTGCTAACAGGTCGTGAACACCTGCAACTGCAAGCGGCATTGTACCATCTGCCTCGGCCAATGATTAAAGATCGGATTGCCAAGGCGATCAATTTATTGGGTTTAGCAGAATGGGCCGATCAAAAAAGCGGTACCTATTCGGGCGGTATTCGCAAACGTCTCGACTTGGCTGCTGGCCTTCTCCATCAACCCGATGTGTTGGTGTTGGATGAACCGACGGTGGGCTTGGATATTGAAAGCCGAGTAGCGGTTTGGGATTTCCTGCGTCAGTTGCGTCAAGCCGGAACAACGGTGTTAATTACCAGCCACTATTTAGAAGAAGTAGACGCTTTGGCCGATCGCGTGGCAATTATTGATCAGGGGGTTGTGATTGCGACAGGAACCCCTTCTCAACTCAAAGATCAAGTTGGAGGCGATCGCATTACCCTCAGAATTCGGGAGTTTTCGCCGATGGAGGAAGCCGAAAAAGCCAAATCTCTCCTGGAATCTTTACCGTTTGTCACCGAAGCCATTATTAATACTGCCCAAGGGAATTCTCTGAACTTGGTCGTTCAACCTCAAAGTGATGCGCTGTTAACGGTACAACAGGCGTTAAAAGAGGCGGACTTACCCACGTTTGGGATCGCCCAATCTCGACCCAGTTTGGATGATGTTTATCTAGCGGCGACAGGTCGAACCCTGATGGATGCGGAAATCGCAGCCGTTGCGGTTCGTGACCCCAAAGCGGAGAAAAAACAAAATATGCGTTAAGGTGAAGGCAATAGGGAACAGGGAACAGGGAACAGTTAACAGGGAACAGTTAACAGGGAACAGTTTTTAGCTTCTGCGGCAAAAGCCTCACACCTGAAAACGAGCGTGTCAGTGTCAGATGAATCGCCGACAAAATCTCGAATTTCTCCGAGTTCCGTTACAGTTGTAATAAAGTATATTTGCTTTAAGTTGCCCAATGAGAAACGTAGCAAAAGTCAGACTATACCCAACGGATGACCAGAAACAAACCCTTGCAAAAGCGTTTGGCTCTGTACGTTGGGTGTGGAATTACTGTCTAGAGCTAAACAACCAAGTCTACAAAGAAACAGGCAAGGGGATCTCAGGGATGCAGCTAAAAAAGCAACTACCAATCCTTAAGAAGAAAGAAGAAACAGCCTGGTTAAAAGAAACTTATTCACAGTGCTTACAGCAGTCTGTTTTGAATCTTTCTAGAGCTTTTGTCAACTTCTTTGAAGGTCGAGCTAAATTCCCGAGGTTTAAGAGTCGTCATGGAAAACAGTCGATCCAATACCCCCAAAACGTCAAGATTATTGAAAACTATTTGAGTTTCCCTGTAATTGGCAACATCAAAGCTAATATTCATAGAAGGTTTGATGGAAGTCTAAAAACGGTAACAATAACTAAGACGAAAACAGAAAAGTATTATGCTTCAATACTGTTTGAGAACGAGGAGCAAGAACCCGAGATTTCAAGCGAAGGAAAAGCGATTGGACTGGACTTGGGATTGACTCATTTTCTAATTACAAGTGAGGGGTCTAAATACAATAATCCTCGACACTTCAAAAAACACTCACACAACTTAAAACGGAAACAACAGAAGTTATCCCGTAAGCAAAAAGCGTCTAACTCTAGGAATAAAGCACGTAGGTTAGTCGCAAGAGCGCACGAGAAAGTCAGCAACGCAAGGCAAGATTTTTTGCATAAATTGTCTCGCAAAATTGTCAACGAGAACCAAGTGATAATTGCTGAAAATCTCAACGTAAAGGGCATGGTACGCAACCATAATCTTGCCTTAGCAATAAGCGATTGTGGTTGGGGAATGTTCTTAAACTTTGTTGATTACAAAGCTAAACGGGATGGAAAGACCTTTGTGGAGATAGATCGGTTTTTCCCATCCTCAAAGACTTGTAATGTTTGTCTGAATGTTGTAGAAAGTTTGCCACTTGATATTCGTCAATGGGAATGCAATCATTGTCATACCCAACATGATCGTGATATTAACGCAGCCATAAACATTCGAGACGAGGGATTACGAGTCATCGCGGGGCGTATAAACTGCGCGGGAGACCCACGCAGACAGCCCCTTGCCTCGGGGACGGAGGCGACTGCCAGTGGAGGAGGTGTAAGACGAAATCTTCGCAGCTCTCGGAGCTTGCATCCGAGAGAACGAAGACCTCTCATTGGACGCAAGTCCTCTGTGCGGCAACTTCCGATCAATGAACAATCTAAAGATGCTTCGACCAAGACTGTTCAAGAAACTGGAAGCTTACGACCGAAAGCGAAGCGTCGGCGTAGGTAGTTCACAGAGAATTATTCCATTAAACGTCTTGCTGAAATTTGTAAAAAAGTTGTAACGAGATCTTGTAAATATGACAGGTACAACCACTCCTAGTTCATCTAATCTAAGTTTATCTCCGAGTCAACGGGAAACGATTCAACCCAATCCCGTCGGAGAATTTCTTCAAGAAACTCTGGCGTTAACTCGTCGGTTGTTTATTCAGCTTCAGCGCCGTCCGTCAACTTTGGTGGCGGGTGTGATTCAGCCGTTGATGTGGTTAATTTTATTTGGGGCGTTGTTTCAAAATGCACCGAAAGGTTTATTTGGAGAAAGCCAAAATTATGCTCAATTTCTCGGTGCGGGTGTAATTGTGTTTACGGCTTTTGCAGGGGCTTTAAATGCCGGATTACCCGTAATGTTTGACCGGGAATTTGGCTTTTTGAACCGTTTATTGGTGGCGCCACTCACGACTCGCTTTTCGATTGTGGTCGCCTCTGCAATCTTTATGATCACCATGAGTTTTATCCAAACCGGAGCGATTGTAGCCGCAGGTGCTTTTCTGGGGGCGGGACTTCCGGGAATTCCTGAGTTGGGTTTGATTGCTGTGATGTTGTTTCTGTTGGTTTTGGGCGTCACGGGTTTAAGTTTGGGTTTGGCGTTTGCCTTACCAGGACACGTTGAATTAATTGCGGTGATTTTTGTCACCAATTTACCGCTATTATTTGCCAGTACCGCTTTGGCACCGCTTTCGTTTATGCCGAGTTGGTTACAGGTTGTGGCTTCCTTGAACCCATTGAGTTATGCGATTGAACCGATTCGTTATTTGTATTTACACGCCGATTGGTCTTTTGGAAGTATCGTCATGCAAGCGCCTTTTGCTAATATTTCTTTAGGAGGTGCGATTGGGGTTCTATTTGGCTTTGCGATCGCTGCGTTATTAGTGATTCAACCGCTTCTGCGCCGTCGCTTTGCATAACTAAAGCTTCTAAGTTGGATTCAATAAAGTTTGTAACCCTCTCTATCTCTAGGGAGGGTTAAAATCTGCTCAATTAGTCTATCGTTAGAAATAGTGATTTAGGTGTGAATGCAATGAAACTTCAAGTCAAATCTGGTGTGGGGATGGCAATATCAATCCTATCGGCAGTTGGAATCAATGTAACGCTGTTGTCCCAACTGAGTATTGCTCAACAAAACAATCTGAATCCGCTCCAGGATTTTAACAGTCAGCATAATGATAATGGGACGAGTTTGGGGATTGATCAAAGTACCATGTATAACCTGATTCATCGGGCGCAAATGGGAACTTTGGATCTGAATGTGAACTCTGTTCATGATCAACAAAAAGATAATATTCGCGATGCAGCAGCAGAATTTCGCGCCAAGCAACGTCAAAGGTTTGAACAACGCAATCCTGAAGTGGCGGGAGAGACTTCTTCTGATGGCGAGCAACTCAATCCATAATCTCTTTGAGTAATTACCCTCACCCACTTAGGCTAGGTCGCAGGGCTGTTTCCAAGTCGGACGAAATTTTGATTGATAGGGAGGTCGGGAAAAATCTATCAACTTCAAGGTAGATTTTCCCTTCTCACTCGGCTTTGTAACTGAGGCTCTAGATATTAAAAAAAGCTTAGACTTCCTTCTAGTGAGAGGATGTGGGGTGCAGAAAAGCCAAATAAACAGTACACTAAAAGAGTAAGAGGTAATTCACCTCTATAAAACTCCCCCGCACTTGCTCTATTGTTCATAATTCACATCATTTTCGACGGGGAAAGCCACAAGCAACTGTTTACAAAAAGGCAAATATGTCCAGGTATGACTCCCACTTACGCTGCTCTTTTTGCGGCAAGTCCCAAGAGCAGGTTCGCAAGTTAATTGCTGGCCCTGGTGTTTACATCTGTGATGAATGTGTAGAACTCTGTAATGAAATTTTAGAAGAAGAATTTTCAGATCCGACTAAAACTACGCTTGCAGATCTCGAATCCAATTATCTTTCTACAGGTTCAGTCCAGACAACTCCTTCATTACAACAGATCCCCAAGCCCACTGATATCAAGCAGTATCTTGATGATCACGTTATTGGTCAGAATGATGCGAAAAAGGTGTTATCGGTCGCGGTTTATAATCACTATAAACGTCTGAGCCTAGATCAAGCGAGTTTGAGTGGAGATCTCAATCCTGATGATGGCGTAGAACTCCAAAAATCAAATATTATGTTAGTCGGGCCGACGGGTTGTGGTAAAACCCTTCTGGCTCAAACCCTTGCCAAGCAGCTAGATGTTCCGTTTGCGGTGGCTGATGCGACAACGCTCACCGAAGCTGGATATGTTGGGGATGATGTCGAAAATATCTTGCTGAGACTGCTACAAGTGGCAGACTTTGATATTGAAGCGGCTCAACGTGGAATTGTTTACATTGATGAAATTGATAAAATTTCCCGTAAAAGCGAAAATACTTCGATTACTCGCGATGTTTCGGGTGAAGGGGTACAGCAAGCACTACTCAAGATTTTAGAAGGAACGATTGTTAATGTTCCCCCTCAAGGTGGACGTAAGCATCCTTACCAAGATTTTATCCAGATTGATACGAGTAAGATTTTATTTATCTGTGGTGGTGCTTTTGTCGGTTTAGAAAAAGTGATTGAACAACGGTTGGGTAAAAAGTCTTTAGGCTTTATTCAACCTTCGGAGACGGCAAATAATACAGCCGTTAAATCTGTTCAACGTCAAGATGAACTATTCCAACACGTTGAACCCGATGATATGGTGAAGTTTGGGTTGATTCCTGAATTTGTTGGCCGAATTCCAGTTGTAACGGTGATTTCACCTCTGAATGAAGAAGCATTGATGCGGATTCTAACAGAACCCCAAAATGCTTTAATTAAGCAGTATAAGAAGCTGCTGAAAATGGATAATGTTAATTTAGAATTTGAACAGGATGCTTTAAAAGCGATCGCCGCAGAAGCTTATCGTCGCAAAACGGGTGCTAGAGCATTGCGAGGAATTTTGGAAGAATTAATGCTTGATGTGATGTATGAGTTGCCTTCTCGTAAGGATGTGGTTCGGTGTATTATCACTCAGGAAATGGTTGAAAAACGATCAACGGCTGAGGTTTTATGGCATCCAACCTGGCGTAGACAACATGAGTCGGCTTAGGTTGATCAGCTTGAGTTTATCAGTTTAGGGATGGGATGGAAAGTTAAATAATTTTGTTTTCTATCCCTAATTTTGCTGATTAATTAATTGTTAGAAGCTGATGTTGGGTCTGTGGTTGCGGCTATTTTCACAGAGCGTAACTCTTTTTGAATCGAAATCGCTTTTCCCAAAGATGAAATAGCTTCTTGATAGTTTTTGAGTTTGGAGAGTAATGCACCTCGAAAACGCCATGCTTCTGCATCATTGGGTTGGAGTTTGATAGCTTGATCGTAGGCGGTGATCGCATCAGGATATTGTTCTAGTTTTTCAAATAAAAGCCCTTTATGTCGCCAAGCTTCTGAAGCTTCGGGTTGGATTGTGATCGCTTTTTCGTAAGTTTCTAATGCTTCTGAATATTGCTTAAGTTGTACGAGAACTGAACCTTTACCCAGCCATGCTTCATAACAGTTGGGTTGATGTTCAATTGCATTTTCAAAGGAATCAATTGCCTCTGAGTATCGTCCTAATTGTTGTAATAAAGATGCTCTCATATTCCATAATTCGGGAGAAGTTGGATCGAGTCCAATGGCTTGTTCAAAAGATGCGATCGCCTGTTCGTAGCGTTTCAATTTACACAGGGCAACAGCTCGATTTAACCAAACTTCTCGTTTTCCAGCATCAATAGTAATGGCTCGATCATAAGAGATAATCGCTTCTTCATATCGTTTTAATTTTCCTAAGACATTACCGCGATTATGCCAGGTTTCATATTTATTGGGTTGAATTTCTAATGCTTTGTCATAGGAAGTTAAAGCCTCGTCATAACGCTTGAATTTTCGCAGCAATGCACCTCGATTGTGCCATGCTTCATCATCCTTCGGTTGAATTGCCAAAACATGATCATAGGATTCTAAGGCTTCAGAATATCGCTTCAACTTAACCAAAACATTACCGCGATTATACCAAGCCTCGTATTTTTGAGGATGAATTTGTACAACCTTTTCATAAGCCTTTAACGCTTCTTTATAACGATTTAGACGCACCAAAATATTACCTTGATTATACCAAGCTTCCTCTAACTCTGGATTCATTTTAGCCGCTTTTTCAAAGGAAATTAAAGCTTCTGAATAGCGTTTTTCGTTATTTAAAGCTTCTCCTTGTTTGAGATAATCATCTGCAATAAAGTCCGGAGAAGAATTAAACTGAAAACTCCCATCAAATTCGGAAGGAAAATTGGAGTTTAATTGATTTCTTTTCGGTAAATTATTATGGCTATTATGACCCCCGGGAAACTGAATTAAATTCGATTGCTCTTTAGACTTAAAATCAGACTTAAGTTTTTGTAAACTTTCAATTAAATTTAACTGTAATTGCTTTAATTCCTCAATCGACGCTTGAGATGCGGAGGCTTCTTGTTTCAAAAAATTAATAGAGTCTTGAGTTGCCTTAATTTGCGCTTCTAATTGTTGAGCTTGCTGCTGAGATTGATGACGAGATTGAGCGATTTGTTCTTCTAAACCATCAACCCGATTTAAACCCCGATTTGCCTCTGTTACTAACTCTCGAATCACCAAACGCCGCACTAACCAAAAAAATGCCATCGTTATGACAGGTGATAAGATCCCAATAATCAATAAACTATTAAGCAGCGTAATGGTTTGATTAAAATCGGAGTCGCTCTCGTCATTCGGACTAATTTCTTGAGCTAAATTTGTGTCGTCTAGGCTTAAATTTACCTCGGAGGATAAATTATTTTGATTGGAAAAAGTTTCAACCAATAAAGCCAACCATGTCCGACTTAAGACTTGATTCAGCTTTTGTTGATTGGACTGCGAGAATGCTGAGGATGGAGTCAAAGGTGGGATCGCCGAAGCCAGAATCAACTCCTGATCCGATGTAGACTGAGATCTTAAAGGAGAAAACTCCTGGCCGATCAGCATTTCCGGCATACTTACCGATGGTGTATGCTGCGATATGAGGTTCTCAATCCAATCACTCTTGCTATCGATAGTAGGAATTATACCCGAAGAACTCGATAACAAACTCTCAGGAATAGAACGAGCTTCGCCTACGGAGTCCTGAGCGACTAAAGCCGCCAAAGTTAAAAATGCTACATTTGATAATTTCATAACGCTCAACTCGCTTGCAAGCTAGGAGTAAATAGCAGACTAAGATTAGCTCGAACTAAAATATAAACTCATCCCCCTTTTCTACAGACAAACGTAGGCTAGAGTTAGAGTCATACATACTCTTACACCATTCACCTGATTAATCAGGAAATACTCAGTAAAAACTTTTCTGGTTTTCGCAGTTGATTACGGTGGGTCAAAAAATATAGCAATAATCCTGAATCGCTCAACAGTCAAGAGAAAAGAACACTTAACTTCAGGATGCAGAAATTAGCATTTTAAAGGTAATAAAAATCTCTGAAGCCGATAGCAGTGCGTTGAGGTTTCCCAACTTTGAGCCACTGTTGTTCAGTATTAATCTCTTGAAAAAATAGAAAATCTAATGGATTCACAAGTGCCTCAATTGCCTGAAACTGGGAGTGACGAACCGATTTTTGTCCTACCTCCTTACAAAGTTGAACGGGTTCTGATTGCAGCGGCAGAAATTACCGACTGGGGATTAGAAATGTTTGCTATCCCCAATTTATGGAAACAAACCAAAGGTAAAGGGATTAAGGTAGCGGTTCTCGATACTGGAGTTGCTCTGAGACATCCAGAACTTGTTGATGCTGTCGAAAATGCTCGCGACTTCACCAATAGTCCTTCTGGGCCGAGTGATGTAGACGGACATGGAACTCACGTTGCGGGAATTATCGCCGCTCGTGAAAATCGAGGCGGAGTGGTTGGTGTGGCACCGGAAGCAAAACTGTTAGTGGGTAAAGTCTTAGGTGATAATGGCTATGGAACCGCCGGGCAGCTTGTCAAAGGAATTCGTTGGGCAATTGATCAAAAAGCTGATATTCTTTCGATGAGTTTGGGAAGTCCTCTCCCGAGTGATGAAATGCACGAGGCGATTAAAGCCGCAGTTGAAGCGGGTATTTTTGTGATTTGTGCGGCAGGGAATAGCGGCCCAAATCTAGATACAGTAGACTATCCAGGGATTTATCCGGAAACGATATCAGTCGGAGCGATTGATCGAACTCGTCGCATTACTCAGTATTCTTCTCGGGGTAAAGCGGTTGATATTGTCGCACCGGGAGATAATATTCTTTCAACTTATCCGCCCAGAGGTGTGGCGGTTTTGAGTGGAACCTCGATGGCGACGCCGTTTGTGAGTGGAGTGGTGGCGTTGATGGTGGCGAAACATCGGAGTTTTGGCGGTAAAACTGCGGTGAAAACTCAAGCGGATTTAATCGAACATTTGCGGAAAACGGCGACTGATGCAGGAATGCCGGGATTTGATCCTTATTATGGGTTTGGGTTGATTAATCCTGAAGCGTTGTTGTTATCTAATTTGGATCATACATTACAAACCATTGCTAAGGAAGAATTAACCAGCAAATACATTGAGAAATTGAAACAGTTCACACAAAATTATACAAATAATCTTGGAAATTCTCAAGATTTTCGATGAAGTGATTCCTTTTCTGAGGAATATTGATGCAAAAACCCGGTATCTTTGGGAAACTGGGTTTTTATTTTTCACAACTGTATTTTACAATTCTGGATTGAGTAGATAAAAACTCGGTTCAGAATTTTGACTGGGAAGAATATCCCGAATATTTTTCACCCCCAAACGTTGACAGAGTTTGGAAAAAGCCTGTAAACTTTCTAGTCTTGCTGATAGTTCGCTCAACGTGTCTAAATATTCGGCGATCGCAATTTGTTGATACGTCCATTTTTGATCGAGTTGGGAAGCGTGAAACATCTCAAACTCGACCTCTGCTTCTTGTTGTCGCTCTTTTATTTTATTCGCGGATAATCCACAATCAACGGAAGAAATTTGAGCGATGCGTTCAACTCGCTCTCGACTAATATGGGGATGAAAACGGGACGCACCAAACCGATAAGCGGTTGAGAATTGCGAACGTTCATCAACTAATAATTTATCCGCCCATTGAATAGCTACTTGTTTAAACCGGGGAGCTTCTAATGTTAGCAATTGTTCCGCATCATTAATCAGTCCAGTTTCTAACAGAAGATTGGCTTCAACCGCAGTCGCAACCGCCCAACCTTGTACCGCAATATCGGCTTTTAAAATCGTTTCTGCGTCCAACTCCGGTAGAGTTTGCACGGCTTGGTTAGACAGAATCATTCTAACTTTGGAAGCCACTTTTAGGGTGTCTTGTACGGGAGAATCAGGAAAACGATTGCGGTTGAGAAGTTCTGCTTGTAAAGCCGCTATCTCTTTGAGAATAATCGTTTGATGAAGTTCCGCGATCGCATTTCCCAAACGTTTTTGTTCTTCGGTGTTGTATTCGACTAATAAACACAGATAAACTAGCTGGTTGCTCATCTGATTTAAGCGGTTTTCTATGCGATCAAAGCCTGCTTCTACGAGTTTATGCAGAGTATCTAATGAAGCTTGAATTTGGTGGAGTTTAAAACCCATATAGATGAATCCCGCCACACTCACACCCAGATTTAGAACAGTTGCTCCCGCAGAAATTTGAGTGAGTTTTAAGACAGAAGCCAAGTTTTCTTCAACTTTATTAAACTTAGACAGAGTTTTTATTAAGCCGGGGGGTTCGACGAGATGGCGAACAATTTGACCCGTATCGGTTTCTCGGATAACTCCCCCAAATCGTTTGAGAGAACCATCGATTAAACCTTGTATAATCACCGGATCATCAACTAAAAAAGTTGTATCAATTAACACGAAAATCTCCTATTTATCGAGTGTAAAGAAAGGGTAATTGATCGTCATAATTAAATAGGCGATCTGATACTGTAACCCCTTGTGAAATATAGGGTAATTTTTCAAAAGCATCACTTCGATCAATGGAAGTGACATTTTGAGTAAATCCTTTTTCGTAATTAGATAAACTAATTAACAAGAAGTATACATCATACTCAGATGTATCTAATACTTTCGATTTTGTTAGAAAATCAGGAGTAATATTCAACTTGAGAAGATCAGATTCTCCTCCCATCCATAAAGCTTGTGTAGCTCGGTACAAAGGCGAACAGTCATCAGGTTTAATCTTTCGATTTTCTTTTATAGATTGGATGACTTTTTCTTGTTTAGCACTCACTACCAGCACTAGAAAATAATTTGGGTGTCCACTTTGATGATTGGTTTTGCTTCTTAGGTTTGTATCGGGATAAGAATTGACAGTCTTCTGTTCTTTATTTTTCTCTACTTGTTGATACAAAATACAAAGACCACCAAAAAGTAACAAAAACAAAAGTTCCATGTTTGGAAAATTCCTATTTACAAGGTGAATGGTTTTCCGTGAAAAAAATACACTTCTACTGATTTTAAGTAAAAGTCTTATGAAGTACGAGATTCATTCTCTAAATTTTGACGAATCTCTAGTACAGAATCTTTACCCAGTGTAATTTCATCCCAACGCTTAACTTCTGCTTCAAAGTCACGTTGAATAATCTCTAATTGTTCCTGAAGTGAGCGATTGACAAAATTGATAGTATCTTTAATTGACTGCTCAAACTCATAATCAACCTCTTTGAGATGATTAATCATCCAATCACGAAGAATATCCCATAACTTTTCCTTTTCATCTGCGATACCTGCTGACCACTGACGAGCCATATTATCAGTATCAGGAAGTTCAAGTTTTTGGTATTCAACTTGTTCAATTTTATCTTTCCAGACCGTTCTGGTTTTTGTTTTCTTATTAAAACAGCCTCCAGTAGTATAATGTTCTTCTACCGCTTGTTTACCGACAACCTCTTTGTTTTTCTTCTGGCTTTGTTTAATATTTACAGAGAAATTAAACAAATTTTCAGATCATGTCGGTGGTGTTTGAGATATCCGATTTTTAAACTCAGCAATAATTGCTTCATCAAGTTTAAATTCGGGTAATTCTTGACAACATAAATCGCACAGTTCATTTACTTTTTGATTGACTAATGACTGCAAGGCATCTTCAAGCTGTTTCGCTTGGGCTTGTAGCATAAATTCAGCCCGAACAGATAACGCTTCTCGCATCGCAAAATAGAGGCTACGAACCGCACGTTCAGCGTGTTCTAGTTCTCGGAGTCCTTCGGTATCGCTTTGACGAACCTCTTTAATCCAAGAACCTGATGAGTGAGTAAAATCTTTGCATTTTCGACTGACTAAATCGTATGCTTTGGTAATATTGCGTGCGTATGTTGGCGCAATAACTTCGTTGAGTTTTTCTTCTAGTTCATAGGTTCCCAGGTTATTTTTAAGCGCATTCCGAACAGTAGCAATCAGATTAATAGTTAAATCAGCTTCAATTTCACGAAAAGCATCAATGAGGATTTGAAACCCCTCTAACCCTTCTTGTTTAGCCTTTTTAGCCGCTTGAATTCGAGACTTAGGTGTGTTCTTTTTTAGAAGTTCTACTTTCTCCTCAATTCCATTATGAAATTCTCGACAAAAACGCTCAATTTCCTTAGACAAACGTTGACGACTGGCTTCGATTTTAGCTTGCTCTTTCTTGATTTCTTCCTGACTTTCTATTTTTCGTGTCTCGGCTAAAAGATTGATACTTGCTGTTAACGCATCGCAACTAGCGAAAACTTCAAATAAAGCAGGTAAAATCACCAACTCCGAAAAAGACTCTTGTAAACGAACTCGTAGACGATCCCAAAGCTGTTTTCCTCCACTCCATTGGTAAGCATAGCGGAGAACTTTTCGCAGAGTTTCATCATCAATATTTTCTCCGTCTTCTACTTGGTCTTCCAAGTCCCGAAACCAACCTCGCAAGTTTTTATCTTTACCAACATATTGTTTTATTGTTCCCGCACAATCTAGAAACATTGCTTTCAACAATTCCAGGCGAGTTTGTTGATCAACCAAAGATTTAGATTTTAGTGATCCTGGCCCCCAAGCACATTGAGCGTAGTACAAAAGTCGAGCATTAAAAGGCAAAATATCCGGTAAAACTTCCAGAGAAAGCGTCTCTTTAATTTCTGACTGTAGCTTACTAATGCGTTCTTCTAAAGGTACATCATCAGACCCTCGCTGATCGACTCGATTGAGAATAAAAATCATGGAATCCGTTCGACCTTGCAAGTATTTAACAACTTGTTTCAGTTCTTCTAACAATCGCTTTCTGTGATCATCATCGACTTGCATATAGTCAAGCGCAACCAGACAAAAGGCTTTATTCACTTGAGATTGAATCACAGCCAGATTGTCCGCATCTTGAACGGATTTCAGTCCCGGTAAATCTATTAATTCAACGCCAATTCCAGCAGGTAAACCGAGTAAACTTTGTTCTAATGCAGGGAAAAGGGAGCCAACTGCTGTGACTTGAGGAGCAATACAGATTTTTTGCTTTTGTCTAATTTGGTGATAATCAGTCATCACACTGCGAATTTTATTATATAAATCTTCATCGGTTAATCCTTCCCATTCGCCTGTCTCCCAAGTTGCGCCTTCGGTGGCTTCAACAATTAATTTCCGCTGATTACCATGGCGAAGTGTTAACACTCCTGCGCTCATTTCTCCGGCTTCAATGGGAGCGATTCGACATCCGATGAGTGCGTTAACAACAGTTGATTTTCCTGAAGATGTTGTCCCAATTGTGGCGATAGATAAATTTGGGGGGTCGAGTCTTCGTAATGCTTCTTGATGGGCTTGACGGAATTTTTCAAGTTGTGATTGAATTGTTTTATCTGCAAAAGCATCCGGGTACTTTTGAACAAGGTTTTCAATCCCTTGACCTAACTCTTTTAGGTTTTTCTGAGTGTTCTCAAGTTTCGCTGTAATATCTAACATTCTTGTCTCATTTTGGGGTAATTTTTCAAAGAGTTCTGCTTCTCTAGTTTCTGAAGGTTTTGTACCTTTGTTGAATACAGATTCTATATGTTGACTCGCCCCTTCCTTGACATCATTTAATGTCTCAAGATGAGGTTCGACGGACTCTTTAACAAAATCTGAAGCTTGTCGAGAAGCACTTTCAACTGACTTACCGAGTTCTTCTAGTTGTTGTTGAGCGAGTTTTTGAGCTTGCTTCAGCGTTTCTTGGAAATCTGGAAAAACCATTCAGTTTTTGTCCCATGAATAAATAAAAAGTTTGAACAATTCCTCAAGCTTGGACAATTGGAATGAGTGAATTGTTATCTCTAAGTTCAAGATTAACCTTAAAAGTTTTGGATAGCCCAGAGCGTAATTACCGAACTTTGCAAATATTTTGATGTGCAAAAAAATGGAGGCTTTATCAGTAAAAATACGGTTTATTTTTTTAGGTTTTATATTTCAATTTTTATTAATATATCTAGAGCAATTTCAAATCTGATTTGACCTGATAACTTAAAAAAACAGTAACTCCCTTTTTGATCCCCCCTAGCCCCCCTTTTTAAGGGGGGAATCAGAATAAAGAAATAAAAATTCCCCTTTTTTAAGGGGGATTTAGGGGGATATTTTAAAGAAGATTTAGGGGGATAAAGTCCCCCTTTTACCCCAATGTTGGGGGATTTAGGGGGCAGGGAATTAATCCTCAGTTTTCAACCCGTTAAACTGTTGCTAAAACCGGAGTTTGGGTTGGAGTTGAATCTGCGGGAGTATCAGTACAGTAAACTTCACAAGAATTATTCGGACTTTCAATTAGTCGAACTTTGTGCAATTTCGCTCCCAATTCCTGAACGGGATTTTGCAGCAAATCTCGAATATACACCGCAATATTTTCGGCTGTCGGTACCACTTTGGCAAAGTGAGCGATATCTTTATTTAAGAAGGTGTGATCGAAAGGTTCAACGACATAATCATCAATCACCTGTTGTAAAGCCGCCAAATCCACAATCATCCCGGTGCGGGGGTCAATTTCACCTTTAACGCTGACTTCGAGGTGATAGTTGTGGCCGTGGCCGTTGGGACGGGCGCATTTGCCGTAGATTTCGCAATTGTCCTCAAAGCTGAGGTCGGGGTGAGCGAGTCTGTGAGCGGCGCTAAAATGAGTGCTGACAGTTAAATGAGCTTCCATGCTGTTTCCTTGGTAATCGGCCCAAAGTTTGGGGTGTTCAAAGACTTGAATGTTGGTCAGGGGGAGATGGGGTGCTAAACGTTGCCAAATGACTTGTGCTAAGTATTCGGTGGTGGGTAGGGTTTGCTGAAATTCTGGCCAAGCGTCGTTGAGGAAAGAAAAGTCCAGTTGACTGGTGACTTCAGCCTTGATAACGTGTTTGACATCGGAGAGGTTCAGTACCATCCCATATTCGTCTAGTTGTCCCACCATTGAGATGTAGAGGACGTAATTGTGTCCATGACCAGGGGCGCGAGCCGTTGGCCCAAATCGTTCAAAGTTCTCAGTTTCGCTCAATTCGGGCAACCAATACCGATGACTGGCTGAAAACTCTGCCCGACGAGTGATAACGCATTCCATAAAATGCACACCAACATCTGTTGTTAAGTTCTGTAAACTAATTTAAGCTTTTTTTTAGATTATTTCAATCCCCACTAGATTTCAGAGTCTCATTTTGAGATGAAGTTAGGAGGATTGCAATCCTGAAAACTAATGAATCAGAATGACTTTATTTTTATTATAAAACATTCTTCATTTCCTGTTTGATTTCTCTCCGCAAACCCGCAGCGATTCTAAAGAATTCATGCCCGGTGTGTAAGCAGGAATCATCATAATTGACGGTAAAGTATTCGAGTTCTTCTAGTCCATCACTGACATGATTGAGACAGTAATAAAGATGAGCCGCAACACTTGCAACATTCGCCGGATTTGGTGTTGAACGAAAGCGATTTTGAGCTTGGGCTAAAACATCTCGACAGGTTTCAATATAGATTTGAAAATCTTCCATCAGTTCATCATCAAAGGGATCAGCCGAGAGTTTATCCACCTCACTTTTAAAAGGTTTAAGTATACGGTCAAGGTAGCGGTTAATGGGTTTATAAACTTGATTGAGCCATTCTTCAAGTTGAGTATCGACGGCTCTTGCGGTTTGACGTCGCCTGCGGGTTTGAGCGGTTGAAGTTGTTGTGGTGTTTGAGGTGTAAGGGCGGGATTTTGTGTGACGCTGTTGGTCATAGGATTGGCGGCGCTGAGGATCGCTTAAGACTTCGTAGGCTGCATTAATCCGAATAATGCGTTCATGGTTAGCAGTTTCGTGGTGACTATCGGGATGAAATAATTTTGCTAAACGACGATAAGCTTGTTTGATTTCTGATTGAGTCGCGGTTGGTTTGATTTCTAAGGTTTGGTAATGATTAGTGGTTGAGGTAACCATGAAAATTTTGCTCCAGATTCAACAGTTCATGCTATAATGAGCCACTAACATTTTATCGATTAGATGAACTGTTAATCGCCCACTGTTTATTTTAACGATTCATCCGAGAAACTGAGTTGATCTGAATCTGAAATTATTTCTTTTGAAGTTAGCCCTCTGGTATTGGAAGTGAGTTAATATTAATCTCTTGTACAAACAAAATTTCCAAAGAATGAACTTAAGTTTTGAATTATAACCCGAGATCAAACCGTCGCAAAGTCGAGTATTTTTCCCTAAAATTACTATTAATACCGATTCAATCAAAACGAAAATGCCAGAAAAAGTTTAAATGTAATACATGAGATTGGTTTGTCGCTGGGTCTCTAACTTTTCACCCAAATCCTTCAAAGTATATTTCTGTAAAATCGAGTTAGCCATTTGATGAGCTTCTTCCCAGACTTCATCGACAATCAGACTTTCGAGGCTTTTGTGATGTCGATTCCGATTGGGGCTTGAATTTGAGCCTTCCAGACAAACAACTACATCAAATAGGGTTATTTTCCAAGGTTCTTTAGCAAGCAAATACCCTCCCTTTGCTCCCCGTTGACTCCGAACGATACCACTCCGTTTGAGAGTAGCCAGTAGCTGTTCGAGATAGCGCTCTGGTATCTGATGCTGACGAGCAATCTGACGAATTTGACGTGGCTCACCGTGAGGATAGTGAGCGGTTAACTCTAGCAACGCTAGAATTGCGTATTGACTCTTACAGGACAATTCCACCAAATTAGGATGTAATACGATTCCATTTAGTTTCTAGTATACTCCGGTTTTCTCATCGGGTTTATGGGTTTTTGTAAACTTGATTTTTATTTCAAGTTTGAGACGCGAATACCCATCTTGCCGATCACAAGGTAAAACAGAGATAGGGAAGTCTGTCAAAAATTGCTAGACAGTCCTGATCGTACACTGTTGTATCTAGAAAACCCTCTCATCTGTTCAGTCGAGTGAAACCCCACCGAAAAAAATAGGTTTGGTTATTCTAAACCTGATGCTTGGGTAAACTTTGCTGAAAGGAGAGAAACAACAAACATGAAATCCTCAATTGCTATGACTCAAGAACTTGAAAAGACAAAAAAACTCGCTCAAAAAAATACCAGAGCCACAGCATTTCTAACATTTTTTATGCCGTTACTCGGTTATATTTATACCGGACGTTATCAAGCGATGTTGATGAGTTTGGGTCTGTTTATTGGAGTGACAGGTGTTTGTGTGGCTGGAGATCTTGAACTTGATGAAACGGAAGATTTAACTCTAGCTTTACAATTTATTTATGGGGTGGGGACTGCTGTTGAAAATTCTCGGGCTGTTAGTCAAGCGAAAAAACGTTTACAAGAGCCAAAATTTCCAGCGATTAATCCTGAACACCAAAAGATTCAATTACTGAGATTAGCCAAAGCTCAAGGAGAAGTTACTTTAGCAGATTGTGTGCTAGAAATTAATTGTTCGGCTCCCGAAGTTCGCTTGCTCTTAGAAGAATTACAACGGGAAGATTTAATGATTGTGGATAACCGAGAACCCGATGGTGCTGTGGTTTATCGGATTATTTCATCAGCGGGTTAAAATCATCTTAAAAAAGCATCTAATAACTTTCTTTTGATTTGAGTATTTTGATGTTACTCGGACTATTCTATAGCTTTAGGTTGAACTTAAGATTTGCTCCCCAAGTCGGATGGATTTTGGGGAACTGAATATTAGGTCAATCGATGTAGTCAACTCACAAAATGCCAGAAAGACTTCACCGTAAAGCTTGAGTCCAATCAGATCCGGTTAATTTTTCAAAAACTTGGGGAAAAATACAGCTCCAAGACCATTGTATGAGACGCTAGTATCAGTTGTTTTTGGTTAACTATTCATGCCTGCGGTCACTCTCAAACAGCAACAATATCAAACCTACATTCTGTCTGATGAAACAATTTCTGCGGAAGTTTCCGTCGTTCCAGAACGTGGGGGAATTATCACAGACTGGCGTATCGGTGAACATCAAATCTTTTATTTAGATACCGAACGTTTTACTGATCCCTCGTTGTCGGTGCGGGGTGGCATTCCTTTATTATTCCCCATTTGTGGTAATTTACCCAATGATACTTACACACTCAATGGAAAAACTTATCAACTTAAGCAACATGGTTTTGCTCGTAATTTACCTTGGGAAGTCACCGAACAATCTACAGAAAAAGGGGCAAGTCTCACCGTAACTCTCAAGAGTAATGATCAAACTCGTGCGGTTTATCCGTTTGATTTTGAGTTGAATTTTATTTACACACTGCGAGGTAATACTCTAGAATTACGTTATCGTCACACCAATTTGTCTCAGGAATCTATGCCGTTTTCAACAGGTATTCATCCTTATTTTACAGTTGCAAACAAACAGCAATTAGTTTTTGATTTACCTTCAACTCAGTTTCAAGCCAAAGATGATGAGACGATTCAAACTTTTTCAGGACAGTTTGATTTTGAACAAGATGAAATTGATGTGGCATTTTTTAATTTATCTAAATCCTCTGCGGTAGTCAATGATTTGAGTCGTAAATTAAAGCTGACCTTTGAGTGGGATAATCGTTACTCAACTCTTGTTTTCTGGACGGTTAAAGGCAAAGAGTTTTATTGTCTAGAACCCTGGAGTTCTCCTCGTAATGCACTTAATACAGGTAAATCTCTGATGAGTGCTAAACCCGGAGAAACGATAGAAACGTTTGTCAAAATTAGTGCAGATCTCGGTTAGAGTTTAAGGTTAGTCACTGGAGTTACTCTTAACTTATTGTATAAAAATTCCCCAGATTAATTAATCGTTAATATTGGGGAATTATAACTAATATTTAAGAAAATTAATTAAAATTTAGCTATTATATTGAATTAGGTTTTAAAATGAGTAATGGATCTAAAGTTTTGATTCGACAGTCTATCAAACTAAGTTTAACCTTATGGGTTTACTTTGTGCTGTTACTAGAGACTGGGAGAGCAGAGTTTAGCAAGACAAACTCACCCTCATTACAACAGCCAGAAACACAGCAGTTTTTGAACGAATCAGAAAAACCTTCACAGCAGCAGACAATTCCATCTCAGCTACAAGCTATTCAAAAATTAGAAGAAACACTATCAAAATCACGAACTCTAGCTGATCAATCTCAAGTCGCATCAATCTTGCTGAAACTCGGTAAACTTTATCAAGAACTCGGAGCAACAACACCTGCATTACAATACTATAACGAAGCGTTAACCCTATATCAAGAAATAAAAAACCCTCTCCAAGAAGCCTATATTCTCAGCCAAATAGGAAGTGTTTATGTCGCCTACTTAGGACAATTAGATGAAGAACAACTCTTTGCATTTAATCACGATTTATTGATCAATTCTCGGCAGTCAAAATTATTGCTCGATCAAAGCTATAGCGATCCGGAAAAAGCGAAAGAACTTTATAACCAATCTCTAGCAATTTACCAGAAAATTAATAACTCTCCTAACTCTAAGATTGATACCTTTGCTGCACGTCAAGGAGAAGCAACTGTTCTCAATACTATGGCTCTCAATGACTATTTGAATAATGGTGAAGAAGATAAAGTTAAATTACTTAAACAATCTTTGGCAATTTATCAGGAAATCGGTGATCAAAAAGGGGAAGCTCTTGTTCTCAGTAATTTAAGTGAATTAAACCTGATTGAGTACAGAAATGATCAAACGGGGTGGGATTTATTTGATCAAGCTATGACAATTTATCAGGCAATCGCTAAGTCTCCTAATCGTGAGAATTTCGCTGCACGTCAAGCCGAAGCTAACCTCTTAAATATTGCCGCTCAATATTGGGGGTTAGACAATCAACAAAAAGCATTAGAATATCATTATCAGTCTTTAGAAATTTACCGAAAAATTGGAGATTTAAAGGGAGAAGCGACTACCCTCAGTCTCATCGGTGATTACTATTTTTCATTAGGAGATCAACAAAAAGAATTAGAGTTTTACAACCAAGCCTTGATCATTTATCAAAAACTGGGTGATCGTGTTAAAGAAGCGAATATTCTTGATCGCTTAGGGTTAATCTATTCTCAATTAGGAGATGTACAACAAGCATTAGAATACCACAATCAAGAATTAGAGACTCTCAAAGATATTAGTCAATTTTATACCCAACTAAAAGATCCAGAAACAGCCTTAATATTTGATTATCGTCAGCCAATCATTCTATTCACCATTGGAAAGCTTTATTCTCAAATAGAAGATGATCCCAATGAAGTAGAGGCTTATAATCAAGCACAAACAATTTATCAAAAATGGGAAGATGACGAAGGAGAAGCAGCTTTTCTTCTGGCGATCGCTGAATACTACGGAAAGCAAGAAAAGCAGGAACAAATGATAGAGTTTTTAAATTCTGCTGTGACTGTTTATCAAAAAACTGGCAACCGTATTCAAGAAGCAAATCTCTTGCGTGATCGGATTGCGGGGATCTATTTCTATAGCTTGAAAGATTGGGAAAAAGGATTTGATACTCTTGATAAAGCACTAAAAATTTACCAAAAAGTTGGCGATCGCACCGAAGTTGCAAAAACATTAAATAAGATTGGATACTTCTATCTTAATGTTTTAGAGGATCAAGAAAAAGCATTACAATTTTATACTAAAGTTATTCCAATTTATCAGGAACTAAATGATCTTAGTCAAGAAGTATATACGCTCAGAATCATTGGTAAAATATACTACGAACTTGGCAACAAACAGAAAGCATTAGAAGTCTTTAATCAGGCTGTAAAAGTTTACAAAGAAAGAGGTGATACTGAACAAACTGTAAAAATTATTATTGAGATTGCTGAAGATTACACAAAATTGAAAGACCAAGAAAAAGCTCTAGAATTCTACAATCAAGCCATCCCGATTTCTCAACAGTTAAAAGATTACGAAAAAGAAGCATCAATTTTGAGAACAATAGGCGAGCTATACTATGAATTAGAAAACCCAAATCAAGCAGTAGAAACCTTTCAGCAAGCACGAATAGCTTATCAAAAAAATAATTATCGCTCAGGAGAAGCCTGGACAATCTATGAAATTGGTAAAGCCTACACCACATTAGGGGACTTGAAAAAAGCTTTAGATTCCTATCAGCAAGCCCTACCGATTTATGATCAAGAAACTGATGCGCCTTTTCGAGAAGAACGAACTCTTGATATGTTGATTAGAATCAGCCGTATTTACGCTTACTTGGGAGAGTCAGAAACAGCTTTAGAATACTGCAACCAATCCCTAAATAATGCTCAAAATTTCCCCCAATCAAAAATTGTCAGACGCTCAGAAATGTTTCGAGAAATTGGTAAGCTTTGTTATCAAATTGGAAATACAGAAAAGGCATTAGAATCTTTTAATCAATATTGGACTATTTATCAAAAATTAGGACTAGATCGAGAGGTAACGGCTCTGATGCGTATTGGTCAAGATTACGCTGAATTAGGAGATCAAAAACAAGCATTATACTTTTTTGATCAAGCGAGAAAAGTTTATCAAAAAAGCGGCTTTTCTGAAGGAGAAATAGAGACTCTAAGCTGGATGGGTAAAATCTATTCTCGGGCGGGAAATGATCAAAAAGCGTTAGAGTCTTTCAATCAAGGTTTGAGAATTGCTCAGAATATTGAGAATTTGAGTAAAGAAGCTTCTATACTGAGTGAAATTGGTGATAGCTACTCTGAATTAGGAGATGAAGAAAAAGCATTAGAATTTTATAACAAAGCTCTCATAATTTACCAAAAACTCGGAAACTTTAAACAACAAACAGATCTCCTCAACAAAATTGGTGAACTTTATCAGCAACTTGGAAATTCAGAAAAAGCATTAGAATTTTACCAGCAAGCCCTGACAATTTCCCCAGATAATAACTCTTGGACTCAAGTAAAAATCTCCAGAAATATTGCTCAAGTCTACTCTCAACTTGGAAATTCAGAAAAAGCATTAGAATTTTATCAGCAAGCCCTAAATTATAATCAACGCTCTAGTTCATACCTTTATACAGATATTGCTAAAGTTTATTCCGATTTAGATCAACCCCAAAAAGCATTAGAGTTTTTCAATAAATCTCTAGAATTACTGAATAACAAATATCCCGATGCTGAAGCAGAAAATCGATTTGGAATTGCTAGGGTTGAACGAAAACAGAGTAATTTAGACACTGCTTTCACTCAAATTAAAACAGCAATTTCCTTAATTGAAAAAACACGAGCTAGCAAAAATTCTCTAGAAGAACGTCTGACCTTTTTTGCCTCAAAACAGGACTATTATGAGTTCTATATTGATTTATTAATGGAACTCCATCAACAAGATCCCTCAAAAGGATACAATGCCCAAGCATTCAATATTAGCGAACGTTCTAAAGCCAGAAACCTCCTCGAACTTCTAGCCTCAGCTAACACCGATATTCGTAAAGGTGTTGATCCAGAATTAGTTATCCAAGAACGAAGTTTACAACAACAATTGGATGCAGTGGAACGACGACGAGTCAAAATTTACAGCAGTGAAAATGACACCCTAGAACAAAAAACTGCCATTGAACAAGAACGACAATATCTTCTCCGTAAATATCAACAAGTCCAAACTAAAATCCGTGAAAAAAGCCCGAGTTATGCTGATCTGACTCAACCTCAACCCCTGACTTTAGAGCAAATTCAACAACAAATTTTGGATGATGAAACTCTGCTATTGCAATATGCTCTCGGTGAGAAACGCAGTTTTCTTTGGGCTATCACTAAAAATAGTATGACGAGCTATGAACTTCCCTCTAAAGCATTAATTGAACAAGCAGTGAGAGATTTTTTTCGTAGCACAATTATCAATAAAAGTCGTTCTCCAGTAAACTTATCTCAAGATTCTGAATCTCTTTATGAGATGATTTTGGCTCCAGTTGCTTCTCAATTAAATCATCAACGTTTGGCAATTGTTAGTGATGGAATTTTACATTATCTTCCCTTTTCTACTCTTTCCTTACCCACAACTTCATCAGAAAAAGAGTATTTACCTTTAGTTGTTAATCACGAAATTGTTAACCTTCCCTCAGCATCGACTTTAAGTATTTTACGCCGAGAAGCCGAACACCGAAAACTTGCTTCTAAAACAATTGCGATTGTTGCTGATCCTGTTTTTAGTTCTGAGGATGAACGCTTAAAAACTCCAGCTTTAAACCCTGAGAGTTGGGAACAATATAATCTTAATCGTTCCGCCAGACAATTAGATATTGGAGTTTGGCAACGACTCCCCGGAACTCGGATTGAAGCTGAAGCAATTCTCGCCCTAATACCGGAGTCTGAGAGTATCCATGCCTTTGATTTTGCGGCTAATCGTTCCACCGCCATTAGTTCCCAATTGAGTCAATATAAAATTATCCATTTTGCAACTCACGGATTATTAAACAGCGTCAATCCTGAACTTTCTGGGATTGTTTTGTCGATGGTTGATCAACAAGGAAATCCCCAGAATGGTTTTTTACGTTTGCATGATATTTTTAACCTTAATTTTTCCGCAGATTTAGTTGTGTTGAGTGCTTGTAAAACAGGATTAGGTAAACAAGTTCGAGGAGAAGGATTAGTGGGATTAACTCAAGGATTTATGTATGCAGGAACACCCCGAGTCTTAGTCAGTTTGTGGGATGTCGATGATCAAGCAACTGCCGAAATGATGAGTAGATTTTATCGGTTGATGCTTGAAAAGAAACTCTCGGCAACGGCAGCTTTAAGAACCGCGCAACTAGAGATGCAAACCGAGACTCAGTGGAAATCTCCTTACTATTGGGCTGCTTTTACTTTGCAAGGTGAGTGGCGCGAAAAAATCGATCACCCGAAATTGTCTTCACAGAAATACTAGATTGATTTTAGATGAAATTTAAAAAATAATCTCACAAAATGTCATAGCCAAGAAGCAAAGGTTTTTTCCGATCTACCGATGACGATCTGTAGCAAATATTTAAGGATTTCATATCCGCCCCGATCTGCGGTAAGCTAGAGTTCAAATCGAGATGGTCAGATTTATGCGATCGCGAATCTTTCCCCGTGTTTTACTTGCAGGTTTAATTAGTCTTGTCACTTGGTTCTGGACTCTCCCGGCTTTTGCTTTGATTCCTGTGGAAATTTCTGATCTGGGTTTCAAAGACTGTCCACCTGAATTATCAGAAGGGATGATTTCTAGTTTTTCTTCCCAAGGGGCAAACTGTTATATTATCGTCGGAAAAGCCAAAAATACTTCAGGAAAATATGTTGTGGATGCTGATGTATTTGGTCGGATCTACGATGCAAATGGTAATCGAGTCATGCAAAACAGAACTCGCCTCGGAAGTATTAGTGAAGTTCCTCCGGGTGTTACTGATTTTGAGTTGAGAGTTTCTTTTCCGACAAACCTTAAGCCCCCGTTTAGCTTAGAACAATTTAAAGCTTCTGGGTTTACAGGTCGAATTGGTCGTTAGTTGACTCAAATTAACTTTCCGGTTGGGTTGCGAATTCTACGAACCCAACCCGATTTTTTTCGACTAAACGAAACTGTACAAAATTCCGGGGATAATTCCAGCCACAATTTGCAAGAGGAAAATAGCAATAATTGCTGAAAAGTCAATTCCGCCCAAGGGGGGAATAATTGAACGAAAAAGATTTAAGTAAGGATCAGTTAACTGACTTAAAACAGAGAAAAACGGGTTACTCCAATCAACATTGGGAAACCAGCTTAACAAGATTCTAATGAAGATTAGAACCATATAAATTTGTAAAAACTGAGCTATCGTATTAGCCAGTAGTAGTATTGGGGAACTCATAGAATTTTATTGAATTTCTACTCAACGTTAAAAGTTATCCGAACATAGATATCTTATCACATCTGAGGTGTGATTAGGTTTGATGAAATTGCGGCCAAACGTCCGACTCAAACGTCTTCTCGCAGCGATTCGGAATTTTCGGGGGTAACGCCGTTAACACTTCCCAACTGTTGACGAACATCATCTATAGCCTGATTGAGTTGAGCAATTTTATCCTCAAGACTCAAACGAGCCATTTCCATATTCTCAGCATCCGGTTGATTGGATTTATTTTTGGCTTTTTTTGGCTCCATCAACTGATTGTTCAAGTTCTCACCAGACATTCGTGAGGTGAGGACAACCCCCAAAACTCCACCAATCAAGCTCCCCAAAGTCGCTCCAATCATCAATCCACTGGTAAACCCTTCTCGATTGCTCATATCAACTTTTCTGTTTTCAATACCCTAATTTTACCGTTGTCAGGGACAACTCTCAGAACTTAAGTTCCAAAGGTGCGATCGCCAGCATCCCCTAATCCGGGTACAATAAACCCGTTCTCATTCACCGTTTCATCAATAATCGCCGTATACACCTTCAGCTGAGGATAAGCGACACTCAACCGTTGTAACGCCGGAGGAGACGCCACAATCGAAACAATTCGGGTGAACTCTGGATTAACTCCCCGTTGTGTCAATTCTTCCATAGTAGCCATGATGGTTCCGCCTGTCGCCAACATCGGTTCACTGATCAAGACGCGGGTTTGAGGATCAAAATGAGGAGGCAGTTTGTTCAGATAACAAGTTGATTCTAAAGTTTCCTCGTTGCGTACCATCCCTAAATGATAAACCGAAGTGATCGGTACAACACTCTGAATGCCTTCCATTAACGCTAATCCCGCTCGTAAAATCGGAATCACCGCCAGAGGAACTTGAGGATTCACATAAGTCGCTGGACATTCCGCTAAAGGCGTTTGCACCGTTGTTTCTAGCGTCGGTAGCCAGTCTCGTACTGCTTCATAGGTGAGCCATCGCCCTAATTCTGTCATCGCAGATCGAAAAATTGCAGAGGGGGTACTGACATCACGAGCCACTGAAAGCCAGTGCTTAACCAACGGATGGGGGGGAACATAAACGCGCAGTTGCAAAGCCATAAGCCGATTGATGTCTGCTGAAAATCCTCAATTATCATAACTCGTTCGCGAAGTGTTCTAATACAGTTGGGAAAATTCTCCTAATTATTTGACAATAATTTTCAATAAGGTTATATTAAATTTTAGTGTTCTCCTCTCAAAGGATCGGTAAACGGGGCGGCGGTGTTCAGACCGCTCCCGTTTTTGTCTATATTTAAAGGTCAGGGGCGGGCGTATGACCCACTCTACGGGACAACCGAAAAGAACAGATAATCCTGAATCCCGGTAGTGATCGAATCGCGATACTCCCCTCAAACCACTTGAGGCGTTACACTGTGAGAGTCAGAAGATCCTGAAGAGAGTAAACTTCATGCCTGTTTCTAGCCGTCAGCCGTCTATTGGTGTAAATCCGGTATCCACTTCACCCGTATTTGATGTGATTGTCATTGGTTCTGGGATTGGAGGACTGGTGACAGCAACCCAGTTAGCCGCTAAAGGTGCTAACGTCCTCGTTCTCGAAAGTTATATTATTCCCGGTGGAAGTTCGGGCTACTTTGAACGCCAAGGATATCGCTTTGATGTGGGTGCGTCGATGATCTTTGGTTTTGGAGACGAAGGCACGACCAACCTACTAACCCGTGCTTTAGAAGCCGTCAACGTTAACCTCGAAACTATTCCCGATCCGGTGCAGATCCATTATCATCTCCCAGAAGACAGTGAAGTTAAAGTTCATCGAGATTATGAGAAGTTTTTGCAAGAACTGATTGAAAAGTTTCCCCATGAACAACGAGGGATTCGTAAATTTTATGATGAATGTAGGAAAGTCTTCAACTACCTCAACTCAATGGAGTTACTTTCTTTAGAAGAACCCCGTTATTTAATGCGGATGTTTTTCCAAAATCCGGGTGCTTGTCTGGGTTTAGCGCAATATTTACCTCAAAATGCAGGTGAAGTTGCACGGCGTTATATTAGCGATCCACAGCTATTAAAGTTTATAGATATTGAATGCTATTGCTGGTCAGTTGTTCCGGCTGATTTCACTCCGATGATTAATGCCGGGATGGTGTTTAGCGATCGCCATTATGGAGGCATAAACTATCCTAAAGGCGGAGTCGGTGAAATTGCCATTCAGTTAGCGGAAGGACTAGAAAAAGCCGGAGGTCAAATTCACTACAAGGCTAGAGTTAAACAAATTTTAATTGAAAACGGTAAAGCTGTGGGAGTTGAGTTAACCAACGGTGACGTCTATCGCGCTAAACGAGTGGTTTCCAATGCAACCCGTTGGGATACTTTTGGTAAGTTAGTTCCTGCTCAACACACGCCGAAACCGGAAATTAAATGGCGAAAGCGGTATAAAAAATCACCAAGTTTCCTCAACTTGCATTTAGGGGTTGAGGCTTCTGTCTTTCCCCCTGGAACCGAATGTCATCATGTGATTGTCGAAGACTGGAGTCAAATGGAAGAACCATTTGGGACAATCTTTGTTTCTATTCCTACCCTGCTTGATCCTAGTCTTGCCCCCGAAGGCTATCACATTATGCACACCTTTACCCCCACTTGGATCGACGAATGGCAAGGATTATCTGAAACCGAATACGAACGAAAAAAAGAAGAAGCCGCCGGACGGATAATAGACCGTTTGGAACAGTTCTTTCCCGGTTTAGATGCGGGACTAGACTACATGGAAATCGGAACTGCGCGATCGCATCGTCGTTTCCTCAACCGAGAAGATGGTACCTATGGCCCGATTCCTCAGCGTCAACTCCGGGGGTTGTTAGGAATGCCGTTTAATCGCACTGCTATTCCCGGTTTATACTGTGTGGGAGACAGTACCTTTCCCGGTCAAGGGTTAAACGCTGTTGCCTTTTCGGGGTTTGCTTGCGCTCATCGCATTGCAGTCGATCTCGGCTTTTAACAGGTTTAAAAAGGGAGGTCTGGAGGTCGGTATATTTTGACTTCTGACCTCACAACTTTTATCTTGTGGAGCATTATTTTTTCGATTTCAAATGAGAGGTTTAGATTAAAAAATATCTGGGTTTAAGCACAAGTTGAGAGTGCAAAATTGGGGCGGCAATCTTTGGCCCCGACAAGTTTATAAACACGGATAAGAATTTCACCCACTCAATTCTAACGGACAAACATGAGACTGTTGTTGCAGCCATTGTTGTCCGACTTGTTGTAACGCCTCGATCACGGGTTGAAGTTCTTGGCCCTTTTCAGTGAGAGAATATTCAACTCTCGGCGGAATCTCTGGATATACAGTGCGTTTAACCAAACCGTATTGTTCGAGTTGTCGCAGTCGAATCGTTAAAGTTTTCGTACTAATTCCGGGTAACGCCTCAACGAGTTGATGAGTTCGGCGACTTCCGCGAAATAGTTCTCTGAGAATCTGAAGTGACCACTTCCTCCCGACCCGATCCAAAATAAATTCAATCGGAGAGGTGATCTCTAGACACTGAGGGACATTCAGTAGTAAAGGCGTAGAATCGTTTGCTTTGAGCTTCATCAGACCATCCTCATAAACTTCATCTTTTTTAATAATAACCGAAAAATCCTTGTCCTCGCCATTTTTTTCGTTTTGTAACTATGAAGAAGGACTCAAGGATGATGGCAATTTGCTGAGAAAAGAATAGGATAAAAGTAGAGTCAATCAAAAACCGATTCAGACTCAACTCCCCTACAAGCCTTTCGTTAAAAAGACGTAACATTCGGCAAATAACCAGTAGGGATCAATGCTTTTTTATTTTAAAGACTTGTTTTAGCAAGAGTTAAAGGAACGGTAAACCCGTTTCAATTTTTAGCAAAACCCGCAAAAAACTCTACTCAAAGATAGAGGCTTTGCGGGAAACTATCTCTTTTACCTGGAGTGAATTTACTGATGTTAAAAACCATTACCCTACAAAAGATCTCCCCAGTCAAAGAACAAACCCTGGTGTTGTGGTTCGATCAAGTGGGAATGGCTGATGTCAAGTTTGTTGGCGGAAAAAATGCTTCTCTCGGCGAAATGATCCGTCAACTCACCCCCAAAGGTGTCAACGTTCCTCAAGGGTTTGCGATTACCGCCTACGCCTATCGTTACTTTTTGAAATCAGCAGGTTTAGAGGTAAAATTGCGTCAACTGTTGACCGATTTGGATGTCGATGATCTGCATAACCTCCGAACTCGCGCCGAACAAGCCAGAAATTTATTAATTAATACTCGATTTCCCGTAGACTTAGAAAGTGCGATCGCTCAAGCTTATTTAAAGTTATGCGATATCTACGGAACAAAGGTTGATGTTGCAGTGCGTTCGAGTGGAACGGCTGAAGATTTACCGGATGCGAGTTTTGCAGGACAGCAGGAAACTTACCTGAATATTCAAGGTTGTCAAGCGGTGATTGCTGCGACTCATCAATGCTTTGCTTCTCTGTTTACAGATCGGGCGATTTCTTATCGGACAATTAAAGGGTTTAATCATTTTGATGTGGCTTTGTCGGTGGGTGTTCAGAAGATGGTTCGTTCTGATTTGGCAACTTCTGGAGTGATGTTTTCTATTGATACAGAAACCGGATTTAAAAATGCTGCTTTAATTACAGCCGCTTACGGTTTAGGGGAAAATGTGGTGCAAGGTGCTGTTAATCCTGATGAATATTTAGTTTTTAAACCCACATTACATGAAGGTTTCCAACCCATTTTAGATAAACGTTTGGGAAGCAAAGCGATTAAAATGGTGTATGATAGTGAGGGAACAACTAAGAATATTAATGTTGATTTAGCCCAACAACAAAAATTTGCCCTTAATGATCATGAAATTCTACACTTAGCGAAGTGGGCGATGTTGATTGAAGATCATTATTCGCGAGTTCGGGGATGCTATTCGCCGATGGATATTGAATGGGCAAAAGATGGGATGAGTGGGGAATTATTTATTGTTCAAGCCCGTCCTGAAACGGTACAATCCCAAAAATCAACTCAGGTTCTTCAGCAATATAAACTACAAGAACAGGGTAAAGTATTATTGACTGGTCGGGCGGTTGGCGATCGTATTGGTCAAGGTCAAGTGCGGGTAATTCTTGATGTTAAAGACATCGATCAATTCCAAGCCGGAGATGTATTAGTGACCAATAAAACTGACCCAGATTGGGAACCGATTCTCAAAAAAGCCAGTGCAATTGTGACGAATTCAGGCGGAAGAACTTGTCATGCCGCGATTATTGCCCGAGAGTTAGGAATTCCTGCGGTTGTGGGTTGTGGCGATGCGACAACGGTTTTAAAAACAGGTCAAGTGGTTACAGTTTCTTGCGCCGAAGGAGAAGAAGGTCAAGTATATGAGAACTTAGTTCCTTTTGAAATAGAAGAAACGGTACTCGAAAATCTGCCAAAAACTCGTACTCAAATCTTGATGAATGTTGGCAATCCGGAAGTTGCATTTCGTTTAGCAGCGATGCCTTCTGATGGGGTAGGGTTGGCGCGTTTAGAGTTTATTATTGCCAATCATATTAAGGTTCATCCTTTAGCATTGATTCATTTTAATCAATTAACGGATGAAAAAGTAAAGCATCAAATTGAGCAGTTAACAGTTCAATACGATCATAAGCCTGATTATTTTGTCGATAAATTAGCCCATGGGATTAGTATGATTGCGGCTGCTTTTTATCCCCATCCTGTCATTGTACGCATGAGTGATCTCAAGAGTAATGAATATGCCAATTTGTTAGGGGGTCGTGAGTTTGAACCCACTGAAGAAAATCCGATGATTGGATGGCGAGGGGCATCTCGTTATACTGACCCGAAATATCGAGAAGCATTTGGGTTAGAGTGTCTAGCGATTCAGCGAGTTCGAGATGAAATGGGGTTGGCTAATGTGATTCCAATGATTCCATTTTGTCGCACTCCCGAGGAAGGACAACAAGTGTTAGCAGAGATGGCAAAATACGGCTTAGTTCGAGGCAAAAATGGGTTACAAGTTTATGTGATGTGTGAATTGCCGAGTAATGTTTTATTAGCGGATGAGTTTTGTCAGGTTTTTGATGGATTTTCGATTGGGTCAAATGATTTAACCCAGTTAACATTAGGTTTAGATCGAGATTCCGGTTTAGTGGCGCATCTATTTGATGAACGCAACCTTGCTGTTCGCCGCATGATTACAATGGCAATTGAAACGGTTAAACAGCAAGGACGTAAAATCGGAATTTGTGGCCAGGCGCCCAGCGATTATCCGGAGTTTGCTCAATTTTTAGTGAAATTAGGAATAGATTCGATCAGTTTGAATCCAGATTCAGTTGTGCCAATGATTCTCAATATTGCTGAAATGGAAGGATCGCTGTGATCGAATGATATAGTTTGGGTGGTGTAAGTCAAGTTCTAGAATTTGGGAGGAGTCCTAAGTTCTAGACGAGCTGAGACTGCGGAGGTTAGGGTATTACCGAAGCAGTCTTTTTTTTTGGGAATCAACAGAATTGTACATTTTTCAAGATAGACACAGACAATTGAGTATTGAATTCGGGAGATCAGCCTAAATTTGCTCGAAATGCTTAAATTTTTCTTAAAAAAATAATTTCAGGATTCATCAACTCAACCCATCAATTTTGCTTTCATTGCTGCCTCATCCCAATAGGATTCTAGTTTTTGAATTTTGCCCGCCTCATTGAACTCAAAAATAGCAATTCCTTCGGTTGTCGCAGTACGACCATTTCTAGCCAAAACATTCATTGTCCACTGGACTGCTGCTCTATTACCCCCGCTGAAAATTTGATTCGGTGTAATCTCTAGCTTCTCATAAAATTTCGATAAAATTTCAAAAAACTTATCAGCATCTTGGTGGACATTCAGCGGTGGTTTTCCCACTGGGTCATACACGAGTGCATCCTCCGAAAAAGCCTGTAGCCAACCTTCTGAATTTAAAGCGGTGACTTGGCGATAGTATTCGGTTAAAAACTGTTCAATCTCAGTTTGGGACATAACAAAATGCTAGGCGATGGCTTGGCTCTAATTATAGATGCTTTTTTTCTTTTTTCCAAGCGATTATCCTCAATTGAGTTGTGAATAAAGGTTTAAAGGGTTTAATTACATTTGTAAATGATATAACATTTTCTTAGGAATTTTGAAAGTCTTTTTTTGATTTTAAATATAAATACGGATCGCCATCGGGAATGATGGGTCAGATCTATTGCCTCAACCCCCTAATTCTAGGCAGGGCTGTTTCATTCTAAGTTAAAAGCCGGGGTTGATGGGGTGATGGGGTGGTGGGGAGAGGATTTTTTTCCGATGAAAAATAACTTTTTATTAATAAAAATTCCCCCCCGGAACCCTACCTCCCTACCTCCCCACCTCCCCACAAATCAAGTTTTAGGGGGATCAGGAAACGGCCCTGCCTAATTATAGGGGTCTTAGATGGATTGATTATTCATAAATTAAATCCTCTCGCTATCAGTGTTCAAAAGGGAATCATAGATGATAATATAGAGTCAGCCCTTTTTCACCCTTCTAGGTTTTTCGAGAGAGAACATCACCCCAAAAGCTGAATGAGTATTTTCACACTGCAATCGGTCAAAAAAGATTTTGGAATCAAGGAAATCCTCAGAGATGCCAATCTCAGCCTTGATGCTACGGATAAAATCGGTTTAATTGGGATAAATGGCTCTGGAAAGTCAACGTTATTAAAAATAATTGCCGGGTTAGAACCGATTGATAGCGGTCAACTCTTAGTCAATTCTAAAGTTAAAATTGTTTATTTATCCCAAGATCCCGATTTAGACGACAATAGCACCGTTATTGAACAAGTTTTTGCTAAAAGTGGCGAACAAATGAAGCTCATTCGTGAGTATGAGGTTCTCTCGACAAAAATCGCTAAACATCCAGAAGATAGCCAATTAATTACTCGTTTATCCGCCGTTACTCAAGCCATAGACGCCGGGAATGCTTGGGAACTGGAAACACAAGCCAAGATTATTTTAACTCAACTTGGAATCGAAGATTATGAAGTCAAAGTTGGAAGTTTATCAGGAGGATATCGTAAACGAATTGCTTTAGCATCCGCTTTGCTTTCTAACCCGGATGTGTTGTTAATGGATGAACCCACCAACCATTTAGATGCAGGGTTAGTGGAGTGGTTGCAAGGGTATTTGAATGGTTATCGCGGTGCTTTATTATTAATTACCCATGATCGTTATTTTTTGGATCGCGTTACTAATCGGATTGTTGAACTTGATCGAGGGGACTTATACACCTACACGGGAAACTATTCTTATTTCTTAGAAAAGAAAGCAGAATCTGAAGATGTTGAGGTGAGTCAACAACGAAAACATCGAGGCCTTTTACGGCGAGAATTGGAATGGTTAAGACGTGGCCCAAAAGCCAGAAGTACCAAACAAAAAGCTAGAATTCAACGCATTGAAGGAATACAGGACACTGAATTTAAGCAAGCCCAAGGGAAAGTCGAAATCTCTACCCCAGGTCGTCGGATTGGCAAAAAAGTTATTGAGTTAAAAAATATTTCCAAATCTTATAGTGAAAGACCGATTATTCAGGATTTTACCTATACTTTTGCACCCGATGATCGAGTGGGAATTATTGGTAAAAATGGTGTGGGAAAATCAACGTTATTAGATTTAATTACAGGTCGAATTCAACCGGATTCTGGAACTGTTGATATTGGAACAACCATTTATATTGGTTATTTTGATCAACACTCCGAAGATCTAACTCAAGCTTTAAATGAAGAACAGCGAGTGATTGATTATCTCAAAGAAGTCGCTGAATATGTCAAAACGGCTGACGGGACTCAAATTACCGCCTCTCAAATGTTGGAACGATTTCTGTTTCCACCCAATCAACAATATTCACCCATTCATAAACTTTCGGGCGGTGAAAAACGACGATTATTTTTGTTGCGGGTGTTGATGAGTGCGCCGAATGTTTTAATATTAGATGAACCGACAAACGATTTAGATGTACAAACCTTATCGGTTCTAGAAGAATATTTAGAAGAATTTAATGGTTGTGTAATTGTGGTTTCCCATGATCGCTACTTTTTAGACCGAACTGTTGAACGAATTTTTTCCTTTGAATCTGAGGGAAATCTACGTCAATATCCGGGGAATTATTCAGTTTATTTAGAATATAAAGCCCGAGAAGAAGCGGAAGCCGCAAATCAAACGACAACGGCTAAAGAAAAAGTTTCAGACACCCAACAACCCGACAAATCTCAACGCTTTTCTTGGGATAAAGAAGGAAATCGCAAACTGTCTTCTAAGGAGAAAAAAGAATATCAAGCCTTAGAAAAGAAAATTGCTAAATTAGAAGCCGAAAAAGCGAAGTTAGAAGCTGAGTTATACAATGTATCCCCAGGAAAAGTTAGCCAAGTTCAAGAACTTCATCAAAAAGTTGAACAGTTAGCCCTAGATATTGATCAAGCCACTGAACGTTGGTTAGAATTAGCAGAAATTGATTCTTAAATTGCTCTTTCTATTGCCAATTTCCCACTAAAACAAACGGCGCCCAATAAAAAGGATGACGAGTTCTATCCTCATTTAAAAGATTGAGTTGAGCGGTTCTTAAAGCCTGCGCTTTATTGGATTTAGTTTGACGATTTGCTAGCTCTCGATAGAAATCAACCATCAGCCTAGCGGTACTTTGATCCTCGACTGTCCATAAGGTTGCGACGGTGCTACGCGCTCCCGCTCTCACTGCAATTCCCGCTAAACCAAGCGCGGCTCGATCATCTCCTCGGACGGTTTCACAAGCACTTAAAACTAATAATTCAATCGGCCTCTTTTCATCCGGTTTGCGTAAAATTTGATCGAGCGTTGTCACATCTATTCTATCATTATAGGTGAGAATAAAAGTTTCCTCAGCATTAGAACCAAACTGACCATGAGTTGCGAGATGAACCACTGGAAACGGTACTTGATTAATTAAATCTTGCAGATTTTCTCGGGTAAATTCTTCATTTTGACGTTTTTCGTGATTGGGAATGGTTTCAGCAATTTGATTTAATTCTTCATCAACTGCTGGAAGTGTACCGAATTCCCCAAAGGTTGGCGCATCTGTTGCACCCGCTAACAACGCTTTTAAGTCTTCTTGAGTCAACGGTTGTGGGTTTAATAATTGCAAACCTGGAGTGAGTGCGATTGCATATTTTTGAACTAAAAACTCATTTCCATCATATAATGTTCCCATCGGAATATTTCTCAGTGTTCCATCTAAGACAAACACTAAAGTATCAACTTGACTATTCTTTAAATCCACTTCAGCCGGACGAATCAACCAGTCATAAACTTGTCGAGTTAAAGTAAAAATTTCAGGTGTTGTTGCGGTGCTTCCATCTCTGGGAGGTTGTAATAATTCTCCTTGTAGTTGTCGAACTGTTTTGTTGATTTCTTCTGAGTTAACTTTTGTTGTATAAAGTCGAAATGTGGGTTCTGGTTGTGTGGGTAAACTGACAATAATTTCTAAGCGATTGGGTAAAATAATCGGGTAAATGATAGCAGCCGTTTGAGCAACTTCATCAATTATTCTAGGGTTCGCATCGACACAAGCATCCCGAAAGAAATTATTGAGTTCAGCTAACTGTAAAGACTCAATCACTTGACGCACGTCTCTAATTTGGAGTTGTAAGTTTTGCGCGTCTCCCGCGATTTGAAATTCATTGGCTTCTTGTAACTGTAAATCCACCAATTCACGATAGACAGGTTCGACACTTTCGCGGAAAGAAAACTGCACTTCTGGGTTAATCGCCACTAAATCACTCCGTAAAGATTGCAAGGTATCAAAAGCATTAGTATAAGCTGCAATTGCTCCTTTTCTATCCTCTTGTTGTTTGCGAATTCGTCCGAGTTGCCAAGAAAATTGATAAGCAATATCGGGTGAATTGTAAGTCGGTGCAATACTTAAAGCTTGTTGGGTATATTCTTCTGCTATTTTCCATTGTTCAGCTTGTTCATAGAGTTTTCCAAACGTTCCCAAGGTATAGGCTTGAGCTTTAATATCCCCTAAACTTTGAGCTTGAGTTAGGGCATTTTCTAAGATTGAAATAATTTTCTCCATCGTCAGATTTTGAGGCGAATTTGCTAACTGGAGAGCCAATAAACTTTTAGCAAAATTAACTTGAGCATAGATTCCCGTTCGAGTTGGGGGCAGAGTTTTTAAAGGTTCATAGACTACCAGCCATAATTGTTCTGCTTTTGACCATTGTTCACTATCAATCAATAAACTCAATTGATTCAGTTGGGCTTGAATTTGAGTCAGTAACACCGGGGAAACTTCAGCCGCTTCTTGATACAAATTTATAGCTTTTTCTAAATCTTCTAAATAAGCTTGACGCTTAGTTTTTTTAACTCGTTCTGAATCTCCATCCTTAAAAGAAAGACGGCGTGTTCGTTCAGCAATAGATCGTTCTGTATTACCTAAATTCAAGTAAATTGTAGCGATTGCTTCAAAATTCTCCTGTTTTTTAGCGATGTTTAAACTGCCTTCTAAAAGAGTCTGAGATTGTTCGATGTTACCGACAACACGAAGCAAATTTCCTAAACTTCTCAATCCTTCTAACTTCCAAGCATCATCAGGTTTTTCTAACAAGAGAGTAACTGTAGAATCTGATAAATTGCAACCTTGTTCAATGTCTTGTTCAACCTCAAAAATTTGTAATAGGGTTTGACAAACTTTTGGATATAAGCCTAAATCTTGAAAAGCGAGTGCTTGGTTTAATTGATTTTGAGAGAGTCGCGTTTTATCTCCCATCTCTTGATAAATTTTCGCCGCTTCTACCCAACTATCAATTGCATTTTGAATTTGTCCAGTTTGCCATTGAAAACGTCCTTTTATATCAAGAGTTTGAGCTAATATTTTTAAACTTTCAGAGGAGTTTTTGAGAGATAGAAGTAAATTTAAACTTTGATTGATTGTGGCTTCTGCCTCTTGCCATTGATTTAACTTTTGATAGGTTAAGGCTAAGTTACTGAACGCCATTACTTGGTTAAGTTTATCGCCTTTTTGAGCAAAACTCGCCGCCGCTTCTTGCCAAAATTGCACCGCTTTTTCAAACTGTCCAGCTTGATAAAAAATTTGAGCCTGCTGAGTTAATTGTAAGCCCTCTTGCTGAGTTTGAACGAACAAAATTTCTGGCATTCTAGCAAGAACAGGTTGCACTGCCATTGACATCAAAAACAACATCAAAATAAAAATTCGGAACCCTTGCTTTAAGTTTATTTTTAAGTTTTTAAAGTTAATCATTATTGTGTTCCCCAATTGATTCTCATTTCTCACCCTAATTTACCGACCGTCCTGCTTGTATTTTAGAAAAAAACTTGCCTTTTGTCTATGAAATGCCAATATTTTCAATGAAAAGATATTCTTGAATTGTTTAATTAGATTTAAGAACAGTAAATCAATTGATAGATGAGTTAAACTTTTCTATAAATCATAATCAGAAATAGTCTTGACTGCTTGATCCTATTATTTTTCGTACAAAATGGCAATCTTTAAGAAAAACAAAAGAATTAAAAGTCTAAAATTTAAACTTTAAGTAAGATTGTTGATTTACCAGATGGCTAACAAAATGTTAATATTTATATTGGTTTCCTTGAAATCAAAAGATTAAAGTGAAATTCTAAAATCTTTAAAACCTGCTATAAACTATGGAAGACGTTAACAATTCAATTCAGAATGAGTCAATTTACTAATTTACCTCAATTACCCAATTTTTCTCGACGAACAACCCTGAAAATTCTAGGAGTGAGTGCTGTTTCTGGACTGATTGGTTATTCTCGATTTAAAAAGCCCCAGCCTACACATTTTCAGCAGGATTCTTTGATATTACCTCGGCTTCTCAATCAACCTAAACAGGTGGTTATTGTGGGTGGAGGACTCGCCGGATTAGCCTGTGCATATGAACTCAGTCAACGAGGATTTAAAGTCACATTATTAGAAAAATCTCCTCAACTGGGGGGTAAGATAGCAAGTTGGCCGATTAAAGTAGGCAACGAAACCTTCAACATGGAACATGGTTTTCATGGTTTTTTTCCTCAATATTATAACCTCAATAGTATCATTGATGAACTCAATATCAAAACTAACTTTATTTCTTTAGAATTCTACTCTGTTGTGTTTAGAAACAACCAATATAAACCGGAAGTTTTTCGTCCCAATCATTCGGCTTTTCCCTGGAATATTGTTGATTTAGCAATTTCTTCTGAGAATCGATTACGTTGGGGAATTAACCTAATAAAACCCGCTCACTGGAAAGTTTTTAGAGAAATAGGCGGCTTTAAAATACCTGATAGTTTTCAACGTTTGGACTCAGTATCCGTTGCGAATTGGGTGAAAAAAGATTTTCCTCAAGGCTTATATGATTTGTACTTTTTACCCTTTGCCAAATCCAGTTTAAATGCACCCGATAAGCTCAGTACCGCCGAACTGATGCAATTTTTTCATTTTTACTTTTTTGGCAACCCAGAAGGCTTGGCATTTAAGGGTACACGTCAGGATATGGGAACCAGTTTAGTTCAACCTATCGCTCAATCCATTCAACAACAAAATGGTGAAATTGTCACCGAAGCAACCGTCAGTAATATTCAGATAAAAGCTGGAAAAATTGATTCAATTTCTTATTTTCAAGGAGAATCTTTAAATCCTGTTCCTTTTTGGGTAAAACGAAATCAATGGATTGAAAAAGATTGGGAATATTTTGGGGCGGGAGATGAAGTTTATGCAATTCCGGCGGGAACAAATGAAGCACTTTCTTTAACTTGTACCCATCAAGGCTGTACAGTTAAACACACTGAAAATGGGCAATTTTATTGTCCATGTCATGGAAGTATTTTTGAAAGTAACGGACAAGTGATTTCAGGGCCAGCCCAACGAAACTTACCTCAATATAAAGTAATTCAACGTCAACCGGAACACGTTAAACTTATCGCCTTAAATGCTGAAAAAACACTAAAATACTCAAATAATTCACCTCAAAATTCTACCACAATTCAAGCAGATTATTATATTTTTGCCACAGATATTCCCGGAGTTCAACACCTTTTTTCTTTAACTGAAGGAGAAGTCAACTCAACCCTACAAGAACAAATTCAAAACCTACAAGTTGCTGATCCCTTTGCCGTTTGTCGGTTTTGGTTTGATCGCGATTTTCCTTGGGAACAGAGTAACTTTACCTCTTTATCTGGCTATGAACTCACCGATAGTATTACCCTCTATCATCGCATTCAACAGCAATTTATTAACTGGCATCAACAAACAGGGGGAAGTGTGATTGAACTGCACGCTTATTGTTATAAAGAATCTCAATTTCCCACTCAAGAAGACTTACTAATAACCTTTGAAAAAGAACTCTATGAAATTGTCCCCAAACTCAAATCTGCTCAGTTAATTCATCGAGAATTAGTTAATCAAAAAAACTTTGCAGGTTATCCACCCGGAAGCTATGCCAAACGCCCTCAAACTGCCTCCGGTATTTCTAACTTAATGTTTGCTGGAGATTGGGTAAAAATGCCTTTTCCTTGTGGTTTAATGGAACGAGCCGTCAGCAGTGGATTATTAGCCGCGAATGAAATTTTATATCAAGAAGGTTTACACCGACGCCCATTACTTTCTGTGAACCCAGAAGGATTTTTAACAATTTGAATAATTTGAATTATATGAACCAAAATATCAAAATTCGGGACTTAGAAATTAACCCCAATCATTGGTATGTTGTTGCTCGTAGCAGCGAAGTCAAAACTCAACCTTTGGGGGTAACATTGTGGAATAAACCCATTATTTTGTTTCGAGATAACCAGGAAAAAATTCATGCCTTAGAAGATCGTTGTCCCCATCGACAAGTTAAACTCAGTCATGGTAAAATAATAGCAGGTTTGATTGAATGTGCTTATCATGGCTGGCAATTTAACGCTCTGGGTAAATGTGTCAAAATTCCCTATTTAGCCGAAAATCAGAAACTCCCCCATTGTCAAATTCAGAACTATCCGGTTCAAGAATTAGACGGTTTTATCTGGCTATTTCTAGGAGAAAATTCAACTCAAACTCAACCGTTAGGCATTCCCGAGTGGGATCACTTAAATTATATTGCTACCGTTTCTCTGATTCACTGTCAAGCTCATTATTCTTTTGTAATTGAAAACTTGATGGATATGTATCACGGACATTTACATCAAAATTGGCAAGCTTGGACAGATGCCGTTTTAGAAAAAATAGATGAATCTCCCGATCAAATTGATGTTCAGTATCAAGCCCAAAGTTATTATAAAATCGATAAAATCTGGTCAATTTCTCAGCTATTTTTTCCAGCTTTACGTCAACTTCATCCTGAACCCTTAACGGTTAGTTATATTTATCCCCATTGGGTTTCAACATTAGGAAAAGACTTTAAAATTTACTGTCTATTCTGTCCCGTAAGTTTAACAGAAACCAAAGCTTATCTGATCCATTTTACATCGCTTCATTCCTTTTGGCGCCTGCACAAACTCCCGATACCATTTCGTCGCTTTCTCAAAAACAAACTATTCGGTTCAGCCCAAAAATTACTTGATGGATTAGTTGAACAAGATATTAAAATGATCGAAGAAGAACAACAAGCCTATCAGAATAATCCTGAACAAAAAGGATATGAGTTCAACCGAAGTTTAGCCAGTGTACAGAAGTTAATCTTACATCAAGCCTCACTCTCTTAATCTTATCTTTGTTCTGTTCTTTGTTCTGTTTTTTATGATGTCTTTAAATTCTCCACCAACCAATTAAACTTAGCCTCAGCCAACTCTAAAAAATCTTGTTTACTCTCCGTCATGTCTTCTGTATCCTGTTCCATATCTTCGAGATAATGATCATTAACTTCATATCCCAAACGCCTAACCGTTCCCCGCATCCGACTCGCTAAACAGAGACATATTCCTTGATAAAATCGAGAAGCAAAGCCCGCATTTTTATGGAGTTGAGACATTAATTCAAAGCGAGGAACAACCAAAACCAAACTTTCTTCAAGTGCTTTCACCGTAGCCAAAGGAGGACGATTATCAATAAATGAAATTTCCCCCACCACTTCTCCTTCGACTAACCGGGCTAGTTCTCGCTCTCCATTGGGAGAAATAGACACACTTAATGCACCTTTTAAAACAATATAAAGCGCACTAATCGTTCGACCTTCATAAATCAGTGTTTCCCCCGGAGGAATCACTTGTGTTTTACCTCGATTAATAATCCAACATAAATCTTGATCATCCAGTCCGCCCAGAATAAATAGAGCTTTTTTAGGTTGTTCAATCATTGGTTTTTTGAGTTTGTAAAAGTGCTTTTTGATCTGAAAATAAAAACATTAAAACTCGCTTATACCTAAAGCCAACATCGAAAAAACAAACTCCTATTCCTCCTCTTGTGTCACCGTTGTCACCTGATCAATAAACCGAATCAACCCTTCGTGAAACTTATTCGGCGCTTTCATATAGCAAGCATGACCTACTTTTGCTAAAATAAACTTCCGAGCATTGGGCATGAGTTTCACTAACATATCCGCCTGTTCAACCGGAATAATCCGATCTTCACTTCCCCAAATCGCTAAAGTCGGAAGTTCAATTCCCCGAAGCTGTTGACTCATTTTCAGAATTCCCACCGGAGCAATCGCCACAAACCCCTGAAGATGCTGTGAATGCTTGACTATAAAAGAGAGACTATAAATTCCACTCATCGACGGAGACACTAAAATAGCCTTCTGAAGACTCAATTTAGCAATCAATTTTGGTAAAAATTCATCATGATAGTCTGATATTGATTCAGACTGACCATAACCCGGTAAATCAATCGCAATCACATGGAAATTTTTCTGAGTTAAGCGCTTGAGTGTACCCAGATCTTTCCAGGTTTTCGCATTAAAACTCGCGCCATGCAGAAACAATACAGACGGATTTTGTGGATCTCCTCCCTCCAGATAATGAATATTTGCGGTTTGAATCTTGATAACCTTTGATGCTATGGCATATTCCATAAAGGGATTAATATAAATTAAACAAAACACCTGAATTGATCAGGATTTTATTTAAACATCCTAGCTTATTATATCTTAGAGACTCGGAGAGGGTTTATATTAAATTAAGAAAGTTGATCAGAATCGTTTCTACGCTTGTGCTATGGCAATCGACCGTTTACCTGAGTCTCCGCCTCCAAATCCCGTAGATCACCAACCTTTGCCCAAGGTTCACTTACTCACCATGTTTCGGCTCGGTTTATTTCAGATGGGATTGGGCATTATGTCCTTGCTGACTCTGGGAGTCATTAACCGGGTGATGATCGATGAGTTGAAAGTTCCCGCTCTGATGGCCGCAGGTGCGATCGCCATGTACCAATTGGTCGCCCCGGCTCGCATTTGGTTTGGTCAGATGTCCGATGCCAAGCCCCTATTTGGACATCATCGCAGTGGCTACATCTGGTTAGGTGCCATCATATTTACGACTGTCTCCTTCCTGGCCCTACAGGTGACATGGCAGTTGGGAATCAGCCTACAAAATACAGGCTTGAGTGGAGTTACCTACGCTTGGGCTGGCTTACTCGCCCTCGTCTTTGCCCTCTACGGCTTGGCACTCAGCGCCAGTTCTACTCCGTTTGCAGCGTTATTATTTGATGTTTCTGATGAAGATAACCGCTCTAAACTGGTGAGTATCGTTTGGTCGATGTTGATGATCGGGATTGTGATCGGAGCCATTATTAGTTCAAAACTCCTCAACCGTCCCGAAGTTTGCGGCGCCGATATTCTCTCCTATAGCCCCACTCAAACGGGTAGTGTCGTTAATATTCCTCAATTACAATCCGTCATTAACCCCCTATTTATCATCGTTCCCGCTATTGTTTTTGGGTTGTGTCTGCTCTCAACCATCGGCGTTGAAAAGCGATTTTCCCGGTATGCTAGTCGTTCCCGTGTCGTCGAACGAGAAGACCAAATTCCCCTGTCTCGCGCTTTAAAAATCTTAACCGCCAGTCGTCAAACCGGTTTATTTTTCAGCTTTCTGTTGGTGATGAGTATCAGTCTATTTATGCAGGATGCCGTACTCGAACCCTATGGCGGCGAAGTTTTTGGAATGTGTATTTCTGAAACCACCCAACTTAACGCCTTTTTTGGGATGGGAACCTTAGCCGGAATTGCGACAACGGGTTTTTTAATCACTCCCCGTTTAGGCAAGAAAAATACTGTTAAAGTCGGTTGTATTGGGACTATCGTTTGTTTGAGTTTATTTATCGCCTCGGGCTTCATTGCCGACCCCGGAATGCTCAAAGGCGGGTTATTGCTATTTGGGGTTGCTTCGGGAGTCCTGACCGCTGGGGCTATTGGGTTAATGCTCGACTTAACGGCCGCTGAAACCGCCGGAACCTTTATTGGTGCCTGGGGACTCGCTCAAGCCATGGCACGCGGTTTAGCAACGATCCTCGGAGGGGCTGTGTTAGATTTAGGTCGCTCCCTATTTAGCATTCCTGTCCTGGCTTATAGTCTGGTCTTTGCGGTGCAAGCAATTGGGATGATGGTTGCCATTTCCTTACTCAGTCGCGTTAATATTCGTGAGTTTCAAGAAAATGCCCAAAAAGCGATCGCTACCGTATTAGAAAGTGAATTAGATTAGCATTACAACTTCTAGGAAACGGGGAACCGTTATCAATCTTCCCCGCTTACCCTTTTGCCTGTAGTTGTTTAAAAATACTCTCGTTAGTGATTCTAAGTTAGAGGTGTATTGCCCTCAGTAAAATCAGTTTAAGGCAAGGCTTTATATTCTATAAGGCTGTAGGAATGACCATGTTTGTGATGGTATGCAAAAACTTGGTCTATGAAAGAAGGGTATTTTTGTTCCAGTTTATGTTCAGCAACTTGCCATAGATAATCTTGATAGTATTCATCCTCATCTTCCGACATTTTTAAATATTCGTTGGAGATGCAGTTCACTTTGACCGTTGCCAAAATTTTAAATGGCTCATCCGAATTGTATGGAGACAATTCCCATTCTATAGTACACAGGTAGTCAATTCTTTTCTTGGGGTCATCGCTCAACACAAACTCTCGCGCTGCAATCAAAACATCGATATCTTCTGGTTTGAATATCGGCTCCCCTTGTTTATTGCAGAGTTGAGCAATTAATTGAGATACTTCATCGGCGGAAAAGTTTTTGAATAATTCTTTGTATTCTCCCCCGTAATAGGATTTATCTCCCCCGTAATAATCGATCAGGTAGGAAACCAGTCTATCAGAACAACCCCGAGTTTTAGTATGTTCATTCAAGCAATATATAAATTCCCGAAAATTATTAATTGCTGCATCATCAAAACAATTCGCACTGTCACCAGAACTCATAATTTACTGTCCCTCCAATTGTGCTAGTCGTTCCTCAATTTTCACGATTCGCTCAATTAAAGGAACATCTTCTGGTGAATCTAGGTATTTAGATAAGGCACTGACCACAACTTCAGTTTGCGACATCTCCATAATCTGAATATAGCGGTTAAGTTTTTGCAACAAAGATCGAGGAATTCTAACCGCAATTTGAGCTTTTTTACCAGGAGATAATCCCTTCACCTTCGGTTCGACTGTTTCTGATTCTACCGCTTCACTGGGATAGCTTCCATCACTGTAATTTTTATAATCGCCATTGCGAAGCGTAAAGATTCGCCTCTTGTAGTATTTTCGTCCCGTTGCAGAGTCGATAAAACTGGGCGGTGCATCCTCTTCCAATTCGGCATATCCAACTAACTCACAGTCCATCTCGATTTTAGATTGGCGGGACTTTGATATTCCCTCCTTGCTGGTGAAATCTGTCATCCCTTCTCGTACCCAAGGATACTGGCTCATGTCTTTCAACCAGACAATCTTTGCTTCGGGCTTTAAATCCTCCAATTTGAAGAAGATCATTTTTTTATCCTTTGATTTCATTGACCAACTTTTTAGTTATAGCATACTTTACGACATACAACGCCCTGTGCTGCATGGCATTTTATTGAACTGAGTGATAAGGATCCATAAAACCTTTACGGGTAGGACTTTTGAGTGATTAAAATGCCGGGGTCATTTCCGGTGAAAAAATTTTGGCTTTAGTACCATTGCTGCTCTTGAAAAATTTTATTTCTTAACCAACAAGGCATCTCCCATTCTGGAGTCCAGAGAATATTGTGCTTTTCGCTGTACAACTCAAATCCAACTTTTGACCAATACTTTCGGAGCAGCGACTGCCCTTTCTCTTTCGGGTACTTGTCGGATAAGTCGTCGGTGGGAACTGGATGACAACCAACCACTTCACCCCAGGCCAACCCCTGTAAAAACATCGCTAATGCCTGCAAGCCGTAATCCCTGCCTCGGTACTTCGGTTCGATAAAGACGCTGTTTATATAGAACAAGTAGCGGTTGAATTCTATGGCATCCCGACCTTCCTCCAATAGAAAAAATGACGCGAAGTACGATAAGTCTGAAGTCAAACAATCCGCGACAATCATGACTTCTCGTTGGTTGTAATACAAATCGAATCGATGAGCTTGCATTCTGCCAATCTGAATGGGTTCCGGATAGTCTCCCAATGCCAATTTTTCATCCAATTCTTCTTCCGATAACTCAATACCCCCGTCAATTTTGATGGCGGTTTGGATTCGGGTAACTTGCAAATCATCCAATTTTGAATAAGAAAGACCCAGATTTGATAAACAAAAGGTCGATTCTAATTCTAGTTCCATCGTTCGGTTTCTTTTATCTGTCATACTCCTTCCTTGATTAAAGCCTCTAAAGAATAGGGGGGTTGACAACCCGGAGCGCGATCGCTTATCATCATGTAGTGCGCCCAACCTGAAATTACACATGACTAATACATCAACACCCATTCCACAAGTCAAACAAAACAGTTAAATCCCCTGCAATTCTCCGATGGAGACGCTACGCGATCGCAACAACTCCGCCAATCTAATAGCATTGTTTGAAATCAACAGTCCATCTTACCACTACCCTTAAATCGTCACCGGGGAATCTACATAGATATTCGGTTCTTGCATTGAGAAAGAAATATTGTACTGTTCCAGCTTCTTAGAAATACTTTTGTTTGTTGATTCTAATAAAGTCTTTCTCAGCGTGATGGCGTTTTCACTCGAACCCAAAATAAAAAACGTGATTCTCGCCCGAGTATTCCCCGTTTCTGTGTGTTGCAATAAGACAATATTTGTACTCCCCGGATCAATCCCAAATACTGAGTCTGTACATTCTTTAATCGCTTGTTGAACCAACGCTTTATCCCGATCTTCTAATTTGCGGGTAAAGTCAAGATACAATAAAACCATCACTTTTTTACCTCGGGTAATATTCTCAATTTCCGACTTCATTAAATTGGAATTGGGAATAATCACCAACGTTCCTTTCGCCGCGAGTCGAATTTTTGTCGAACGCAAACCAATCGACTCCACCCGTCCATAGGTGCCATTTTCCAGCCTTACATATTCACCCCGGATAAACGGACGGTCTAACCGTAATACAATTGTTCCTAACAGTTGTTCAAAGGTACTCTGCGCCCCAAAACCAATCGCTGCACCCCCAATAGACGCACCTGCTAACAACGCCGTTAAGGGAAAATTTTGACTTTGGGCGAAAGCAGTTACCGCAACAAAACCAATAATGACATTCACAACAGTTTCAAAAATCAGAAAGGTTTCATCCACTTCTAAACCATATTTTTGGACAATTGGAATCCCATAAATTAACAAAACTTGGCGAAAAATTCGGGAGAGTAACCAAGCTACAGTGGCAATAACACCGAAATCTACAAACGGTTTAATAAATCGGTATAATGCTGGATTATCATTGAGCCAAACTAACGAAAGGGAAATTAACATAAATGTTCCCGCCAGTTTGACAGACTCCTCCAGAGGAATTATAAATTCATCAATAATTTTCTTTCCCTTTGGGGGTAAAAACTTACTGGCAAAAAATCTCAGAATTCCTGGAACATATCGACCAACGAGGAAAGAAAGGAGAACAAACAGGACAAAAATAACTGGATTGGGAATTGCAGAATCTCTTAAACCGATAAAAATCTGCGAGTCGGGATCGAGTGGATTAGCAAATTTCATAGATTAAACTGTAATAGGTGAATTCACGTAAATATTTTGTTCTTCCATCTCAAACGGAATACCATATTGTTTAAGAATCTGGTTGATATCTTGACTGGCAATTTGTAATAATTGACGACGCAATTCTAAATTTTCTTGACCTGAACCTAAAATGAAAAAAGTAACTTGGGCGTGAGTTTTATCTTCTCCGGTTACTTCTCTTAAATCTTTGAAGATCACATCAGTTCCTCGCGGATCAATTCCATAAGTGTTTTGAGTTCCTTCTAGAATTACCTGGCGAATGAGAGCCTGTTCTTCTGGACTCATTGCCCGATGAAAGACTAATCCTAAAATTGAAATTACTTTGCGAGCGCCTGTATAATTTTCGATGTTTGTTTCCGTTAATGAACTATTGGGAACGATCATTAATGTTCCTTTTCCTGAAGTTCTAATTTTAGTGGAACGTAAACCAATTGATTCTACTCTGCCGAATGTTCCATCTGGTAAACCAATATAATCATCTACAACAAACGGTCGATCTAAATATAAGACAATTCCGCCGAGAACTTGACTTAAGGTACTTTGAGCCGCAAACGCCACCGCTAGTCCACCCACACCTAAACTTGCGAGTAAACCAAAAATATTGATTTGATGAGTTTGAGCAAAAGCAACAATAGCGATGATAATAATCACCGTATTCGCCACAAACTTCCCGACTAAAAGAAATTCACTATTAACACTTCGTCCCTGTTTTCGAGCCGCATTGTTAACAATGTAAATATCAAAAAACTGTTTAAAAACTTGAGAAGCTAACCAACTCGCGGTAATTGCTAAACTCAAACTCACAATCACTTCTAGACTCGACAGAGATTTTGAGAGCGGTATTGATAATAGAAAAAATTCCGCCCCTGCCAATCCCACCACTGTTAAAATTAAAGATTGGTAAGGATTAAAAATCTGTTTGTAAAGCTCTAATTTTTCCGGCGAAAAAAAGCGATTAATGATTTTATTTTGAATTAAGTTTTTCAGCGCAAAAATACCCACTAAAGCCACAAGTCCAGCGCCAATCCAAATCCCAATATCAATGCTTTGTTCAAGTGCTATCAATAAATAGCTTGACAAATAATTCAACTTAAAATCAACCATAAAGAAAGAGAGTTATAACAAAACCAAACAGATACACCCGAAGCCTAAAAATGTGTTTTTTACACCACTTGCTTCTACATCTTCTCAGTTCAAGTCAATGGGTGTTAACACGATATTATTGCAATGCTAGGCAACTACAGCCAGTATAGTATAAGCGGCGATCGCACCTGACGACATCCTCCCGAGGTCAAAAGGCAAAATCTCCCCCACCTCCCTATCTCCCCATCTCCCTATCTCCCCACCTCCCCATCTCCCCATCTCCCTATCTCCCCACCTCCCTATCTCCCCACCTCCCCATCTCCCTATCTCCC
>NZ_AUZM01000018.1 GCF_000478195.2 Lyngbya aestuarii BL J
CTAGGAGGGATTCCAGTTTAGGCTACCAGTTACCTCCATTTAACCCATGCACAGCAGGATATAGGTTGTCATGCTATGTCCTGTGGGTTATGCTGTCCTCTGAAGCCTTCAGAGGGAGAGAATTGGATTAATCCTCACTCTCACGAATTACTGAGTTGTCAAGGTTCAGTGTTGAGAAGATTAAGGCACTTCTCCTGATTCCTTGCCTCTAATCCACCATGAAATCCTGGTTTCTAGAGAACGAATCGCACTCGGTATGCCCTACCGTACTTGAGAAAAAAATGCTTGATTCTCTGTACTTGGTGCTTTAAGGTTTTATATGGCCAAAGCATTCCTGGCAAGAACCCCGTACCTTAAGTTTTCAAGGTTCATTGCATCGATTAGATGCTGGGTTTTTAAACTGGTTGAATACCCTGCCAGTAGAGTTATTATAGCATTAGAAAGAGCCTTATATCCCCATACCTGAAGGTAGGGGCTTTACGGCAATTTTTGGTAAAATGCTTAAGATCGTTAACATTCACTGACACATTTTTACTGGTGTAGGTGCGTAATTTGTCTGTTTTCTAAGGTTTTTGGGGATCATTTCAGGTCAAGACGAGAATCAGCCACCCAGAGATTAAAACTCTATCGTCTAAATCTACATTCTAAATTCAGGCGGGAGTTCGTTAGCCTCTTGTGTTTGTCCCCAACCCGGTGCCGCTTGCGCCGAACGAATAATATAAGCGGCTAAGTTCTCAGCTTGCACTTGAGACATCCAATTTTCTGAAATTTGACGACACCAATAGTTGGTATCACTGCCATCAAAGCTGAGTGGATATCGAAAATAACTCACGAGATTTTTAATATTATCACGAGCCGGAGTCGCGGCTTTCAGGTCTTCGAGAGATAAAGAGACAGTCGGGTAAGGAATGTTAACGCCTCCGGCGTGACAGTTGAGACAACTCGCCTCAAACAGCATTTTACCTGTATTAATATCTTCCGGCGAAAATTGCTGAGTATGACCTTGATTATCGGCAGGTATTTCGACAGGTTGACTCGCTAAATAGCGACGGACATAGGGATCAACGCCATCAGCTAAAACCGGGGAATGAACAGCAAAAACCCCGAGTCCAATCCATAAAAAAACGACTAAGAAGTTGAAAAAATTTTGAATTATCAATCGCATTGAGTGTTAATTAAATTTAGTTTTCCCTAAAAAATCAGGTCGTTCAGACTTCAGACTTCAGACCTTAGATCAGCCAACCTTTCCCCAAAATCATGCAATCCTCTGTAGAAAAGCAAGCTACCTCTAAAACCCAAAATCCGAAGTCCAAAACCCGGTTATGTTATTTAACGCAGGTATTTACCACCGCCCCACTGTTCCCCACGAATTTTGGGTTCAAGCAGAATATAACCCGCAATCGAGTACAGATCATCCTCCGTGAGATTTCTCATCTTCGGATAAAGATCTGAACTCTTGGTACTCGGATGTAGTTCTGAAATTTCGTAAAACCCATCATAGGTCGTGGGATTTTGCATATAGTCTATCAAAGCCCCAATATTATTACGAGAAGGAACAGCACCTCCCAGGGATTGGGGACTTAAGTTGACATCAGGATTCGTTTTAGTTACACCTAACGCATGACATTGAGCGCAAGCATAGTTAAACAGTTGTTTACCCTGTTTAATCTCTTTTAAACTTAGAACAGTTGGTTCCCCTTGTTCGTTGAGGGGAAATGTCCGTAGGTCTTCTGTTAGTTCGATAGCGTTGGCACTATTGACAAACATTTGAAACGTGAAAAATACAGTGGCTACAGCCAGCCAAATGTATCTTTTGAGCATAATTCTCCTTAACCTTGTGCTAGTTATGGAACCTTGTAATACAAATCGACTCATCTGAAAGTGTTGGTGTCCTCTCAATCGTTTGATCAGAGACACCCAACAATCGAATGTCATGGATCAATCATCCTCTAGGATGTCTCTTTGGTCAAAAGTTTGCTCACAGTTCGTTTATTGGCTCTAGGATGGCCTGTTGATCCGATTTTCTCCCCCCAAGTTACCATCGCTGGCTTTCTCCCCAAAATTTGTGAGTTTAGCTGCGTGTTAATCTGGCGTTGTCGAATCTTCTTGTTGACGAGAGGCGATAATTTTTGACATGATCGCCTTAGCATCCTCCAAAGCCAAACGGGTCTGAGGATGTTTATAAGCAATTCCCAACTGATCACAAAGATTGAGTACCGCTTCTACCGGGAGATTGTAATCCTCGGCAATTTCTGTGATGGACAGGTCTGCAAAACCCATGAGATTTGCTTCCAACAGATTTTAATCAAACTAATTATAGGAAGTCTTGGTAACTCTGAAAACCTACTCGGCTGCTTAAACTGAGACTTTACTCCTTTGAGCGTTCAATTTCAGCGGTCATTTCCTAGATATATTTACTCAATACCTAGTCCAAATTCTCGGATCAATTCCTCTTTTTGACCAGAAAGCGCGGCAAGCCCCTGCCTTCAGGCATGGGGAAGGATAGCGATGCGACCGACCAACAGGAGGAAGCAACTATACCAATTGTTGGTCTTTAATGTATTGCTTGATCACTGCCAACGGCGCACCTCCCACCGTCGCCACAAAGTATGAATTTGTCCAAAGGGTAGGGATTCGAGATTTTAGCGCGGGGAATTCATCGCGTAATAGCTTGGAACTCCGACCTTTCATCCTTTTTACTACTCTGTGAATACCAAACTGTGGGTCGCAACTAATCAATAAGTGAACGTGGTCTTTGTCTGTCTCCATCTCATCAAGCTCACACCTCACATCAACGACTACTTGAGCCAAGATTTCTTTCAGTCTAGCCTCGACGTCTCCTATCAGGACTTTGCGACGGTATTTAACGCACCAAACAACGTGGTACTGGCAGTTGTAAATAATATTTTTGTTTGATTTTAATTCCATATTGAGTTAGACAACTGTAAGCTGTATAGTATCACAAGGAGGTAAAATAATGTTTGGATGTCAGCAAATCCTAATCAATGCAGACCCATCACTACGGGGAATTCTTGAATTCCTCTGCGGTGAATCAAATAAATTGCATAACTGCGGCACCTATCTTTCTCGCCAGTTGTATTTCAAGACTGGCAAGATTCCTAGCAAGTTTGATTTGCATCGGGAATTGAAGGATAACTCGCATTTTCAGGCGATGTATTCTCATGTGTCGCAGCAATGCCTAACCACTGTAGCGGAATCGTTTAAGTCCTATTTGGGGCTTTTAAAGGGTATCAAAAAAGGCACTGTCAATCAGCGACCAAAGTTGCCAAACTATCGCAAGCCAGGATTGAACTTGGTCACATTTCCTAGTGCCGATGTGAAACTGAAGCCGAATGGGTTGCGATTTCCACTTGGGAGACAGGTTAAAGCATGGTTTGGTTTGGATGCTTTCTATTTACCAATGCCGTCAAACCTAGAATTCAAGACAATTCGTGAGTATCGAATCCTGCCTCGAAACGGCGCGTTTTACCTTGAATTGATCTACAAGGTTGAATCTGTGCAAACTGATGTTGATGCCGCTAATGTTTTAGGAATCGATCCAGGATTGAATAATTGGATCACCTGCGTGAGTAACGTTGGAACATCATTTATAGTTGATGGATTGCATCTCAAATCCTTGAATCAGTGGTACAACAAGCGATTATCTGTACTAAAAGAAAGCCAGCCTCAAGGGTTTTGGTCAAAGCAGCTATCCGGGATAACGGAGAAGCGAAATAGGCAGGTGCGAGATGCCGTTAACAAAGCGGCTAGGATTGTACTGAATCACTGCATTGAAAATAGAATCGGAACTGTAGTATTTGGTTGGAACAAAGAGCAACGGCAAGAAATCAATCTTGGTAGTAAAACAAATCAAAAGTTTGTTCAGATCCCGACTGGTAGGCTGAAAGATCGTATCGCTCAACTCTGTGAACGGTACAACATTCAGTTCGTTGAAACCGAAGAATCCTATACCTCTAAAGCTAGTTTTCTAGACCTTGATGAACTACCTACATTTGGTGAAAAACTCGGTGCTGGTACTCGGACGCAGGTTCCGAGTAAGGAAGCACCGACCCGAAGGGCTGAAGGGTGGAAAGAGTCTGGGAAACGTGTTAAGCGTGGGCTATATAGGTCTAAGGATGGCTTCAAAATTAATGCCGACTGCAATGGTGCGGCGAATATTTTGAGAAAAGTAGCGGCGAAATTGGGTTTCAATCTCAATGGAGTCAGTAGGGGTGCTTTGATCGCGCCTTTGAAAGTCCGAATTTGGGCTGTTCAAGAATCCCCGTCCCTTTAGGGCTGGGGAGTATCAAGACAATCTAATTCTGAGTCAATCAACCTCAATCGACTGTCACGGCTGAACAGAGAGACTTAAGCATCGGTACTGATAGAATTGACTTCACGATGGCGGGAACTTACAGGTGTCGTTTCTACATGACTCGCTACAAAATGAGAGGATTTTTGAGGAAGACGGTGAAGACGAATTAATTGAGCTAGCGTTTTTTTCAGCTGAGGACGAGGAACAATCTGATCAACAAAGCCATGAGCAAGCAGATACTCAGAGGTTTGAAAATTATCAGGAAGCTTTTCTCTGAGGGTTTGTTCGATCACCCGTCGTCCCGCAAAACCAATCGTCGCCTTGGGTTCAGCGAGAATAATATCCCCGAGCATCGCAAAACTCGCCGTGACTCCTCCGGTTGTCGGATGAGTTAAAACAGGAATATAGAGTTGTTTGGCTAATCGGTGATGCTCTAAGGCTCCCGAAATTTTTGCCATCTGCATCAAACTCAACATCCCCTCTTGCATTCTTGCTCCTCCCGAAGCACAAATAATAACCACGGGATATCGCTCTTGGGTGGCGTGTTCGATCAAACGGGTGAGTTTTTCTCCCACCACTGACCCCATACTTCCCCCCATAAACTGGAAGTCCATCACCCCTAAAGCTACAGGTTCACCTTCAATTAAACCCATCCCCGTTTGTACCGCATCGGTTTGGCCCGTTTTTTCACGATAATCTCGCAGGCGATCGCTATAAGATTTGCGATCATAGAATTTTAGGGCATCAATCGCGTACAATCGAGCATTGAGCGGCACCCAAGTCTGAGGATCAACGATCTGTTGAATACGTTCGCTGCTGTTAACGGGCATATGATGACCGCATTCTAAGCAAACCTGTAGATTTACTTGTAGATCTTTGGTATAGGTCAATGCACCACAGTGAGAACATTTTACCCAAAGTCCATCCGCTATTTCCCGCTCTTGTCGATCTGGGCTAATCGGAACAGACTTTTGTCGATTTGCAAACCAATCAAATAGAGACATTAATTAAAAGAGTATTTTCGGTTAGATGTTTGATCTCAAGCCTGAGGCTTTCTGAATTTGTCAGTTTACCTCATTATTCTGTCTAAAATATCATTTATAATATAACGATCTGTTTCATTAAAATGTTTCTTGATTCAATCTGCTGATTCTAATTCCTCCTCAATTGGACTGAGCAGCAAACGAGCCGCCCACTGATGCGCCGACTGAACTTGCAGTGCTGCCGGACTCCCCATACCCATATAAGAAGTCAAGCCCAAGTCTACAATCCGAGCCGGAATGCCGTGAGCGGCTAACACTTGTTCCATCAACTCAGCTTCCCATCGCATTGCTGTTGTTCTCAGGGTAATCCAAGACATAAAAAAGTTTACTCCCTTACAAGACCCAGGGCGGTTTCAGAAGTCGTGAGGTCAGAAGTTAGAACTGTTTCCCGATCTCCCCCAACACCGATAGCCACTCCCGATCTCCCCCAACACCGATAGCCACTCCCGATCTCCCCACCTCCCGATCTCCCCACCTCCGGATCTCCTCACTCATCAAATTTTAGAGCGAGAATGAAATAGCTCTCCCTTACAAGACTGGGAAAAACAGGTTTAGGTAGGCTGATAGTATTGTCTCACCCCAAAGGGCGGTTAGACCAGCAGCGATCGCCAAAAAAGGGCCAAATGGCATCGGTTGTCGTCGATCTAACCAACCCAGTGCGATCGCCCCACCGCCAACAAACGCACCAAGCGCACAAGCAATAAATCCCGCCAGTAGCAAATATTTCCAACCGAGCCAAGCTCCCATCAAAGCGGCTAATTTACTATCTCCAGCCCCCATCGCCGTTTGTCCTAAAGCCAGCGATCCCAATAAAGCAATGATATCTAATAACCATAACCCCAAAACCGCTCCGACTATCCCACCCATCAGAGAACGACTCACCGCCGCCGAGTTCCATCCTTGTCCCCAAGCTTGAGCGATCTGAAAACCGAGTCCAACCACTAAGCCTGATTGGGTTAGACCATTGGGTAAGGTCAGAGTATCGAGATCGATCAACGCCAAAGCCACTAACCAACTCAATAATGCCCAGTATCCGACCATTTCCACAGGTGTTGAAGCATTCCACAAGACCCCTAAGAACAGTAAGCCTGTGGCGGCTTCTACAAGGGGATAGCGCATAGAAATCGGAGCATGACAATGTTTACAGCGCCCTCGTAGCCATAACCAACCCGAAAGCGGAACATTTTCAAACGGACCCAGGCGTGTCAAACAATGCGGACAGCGCGAAGGGGGATAAAGCAGGGACAAACCCGCCGGAATTCGATAAATCACAACATTGAGGAAGCTGCCAATCGAAGCTCCCAAAACAAATACAATTAAGTTAATCAGCCCCGTCAGTAGAATATCCATGTTCGATCAATGCGTTCTAAGACAGTTCAGAGTCGATGTTCTCAACCGGAATAAACTGTTCTCCGGGTAACAAAATCGGTCGGGAGGAGAAAATTAACCAACTCTGATGAGTCAGGGAGTTAACAATCACGCCCGCAGGTCGTCGCATTTGTCTGGCGTGAACCCGAAGATAAACCCGGTAAACTTGTCGAGCAGCCTGTAATACATCAGGATTTAGCCAGTTTTGATCAGATTGAGGCGTCTCCTGACGCTCAGGTTCTCGCTCTCGAAGCATAGACCACAGAATACTATTCCCAGTGTTAATCTGTTAGACAAGAGTTACAAGTTTTATAATTAGCAATTATCATAGGACTATTTTCAATTATCCTGATCAAGAGTGTTTGACTGCATTGGGATCTTTATTTTTCCCCAGAGTTCAATTCGTTTATATTCCATTTTTCTAAGCCAATGTCCAATCAATCTGACTCTTCACCGCAACCCCCAGCCGTGCGCCGAGTCGCCTTTTCACTACGTCGAGCGGGTTGGATTAGTTTTTGGATTCAATTAGTGCTAGCTGTTGTTTCTGGCATCATTCTGTTATTTGCAATTTTAGTCGCGAATCAAAGTCCGACTCAAGGTGGAAGTTCAGGAGTAGAAGGAGGATTACTTTTTGCTTTTGCAGGTCTGGGGGTATTAGGATTTAGTACCTATCGCGCTTTTTATCATACCCGCTTGAGTCAACAACTGCGTGGCCCTCATCCGGGGCGGCCAAGTCGCGGCGAAACCATGAAGCAAATGCGGGTGAGTTTAATTGCCAATATGGTGGGAATGCTCCTGACTTTATTAGGAGCCGAAGCAATTAATGGGATTTTGTTGGCAAAAGCAGTGTCTCAACCCCGGGGGATTTTAGAAGCTTCTGTAAATGTGCGGGATTTTGTTCAACCCCTGGATATTTTTATTGTTCTGGCCAATACCCATACGATTGTGGCTCATTTTGTCGGAATTCTCTGTGCAATCTGGTTAATTGAACAAATCTACAAAGACTGATGGAGTGTTCATCAACCCCGGTTCTATTAGGCTGATTAATCCACAGGGACGATTGAGCAGCCTAAACTTGCTCAGGCTCACAAACATCAAAGAAGTCTCAAGTCAACGTGAAAAATCCTGATCCAACCGTCCCTATTTTTTTTAGTTCTCTGTCTCCGGGACTCTCGATTTCTTCTATAATGGTGGTGTCCTCATCCGGAATTAAGAGCAAGTAATAGAAGATGTGACTCAGATGGTATTGTACTGAGTAACAACAAACTATTCAATATGGAACTAAACTCCTTAGTTGGCGTCGGCCTCGTAGAGCCGAACATTGTTGAAGTATCACCAGAACGTTTGAGATCACTTTTAGGTCAAATCGAGACTGAACTGCACCACAGTCAAGTCTACCAGATTGCCCTTGCTAATCTGCAAAAGGTTCTAGGAGATGCAGCCCCAAAGGGCGAGATCCTGATCAAGGCTGTCGGTCGGGAAGCGATTCAACTGGCTCTTAAGCAAATATTAATTCACCAGTCTCAAACTATAGTACAAACTGTTCCAAAAGACAACTCTAGTTCCAATGGTTCTAGTTCCAATGGTTCTAGTTCCAATGGTTCTAGTTCCAATGGTTCTAGTTCCAATGGTTCTCATGAAGTCAATTCTTCCTCGGACACTGAGGAACAAGCCTCCTCAATGCTAGAAGTTGCGACTGTCTCTCCGGGCGAAGCGGTTAATGATGCGGCTTCTCCAGAAGTACAATTATTGTCTGTAACTACTCAATTGGATGAAACTTCATCTGAGGCGCAAACCTTTGACTCAGACTCAGTAGAGGATTCATCAACTCAGAAGCCGAAAAAACGCAAAAAAAGACTCACAAAAGCAGAGTTAGTCGCCCAATCCATCCAAAAACGGGAAGCCAGTCTGCGTCAGGTGGGTCAAGAGTTGCGACAAGCCCGTGAAGCTCTTTCGGTGTCTTTAACTCAGCTTCACCGTCAAACCCTGGTTCCTCTGTCTCATCTGCGGGCGTTGGAAACGGGTGAAATTGACCAACTCCCAGAAGATGTTTACCTGCGGGGATTTATTTGTCGTTTAGGGAATGCTCTGGGACTCAATGGAACGGCAATGGCAGCCTCAATTCCTACCCCTGATCCCTTACAACATCTGGTTCCTACTTGGTCAAAGGCTGAACTTGATTCTAATTTTTATCTCAATTCGGTTCATCTTTATCTGGGTTATGCCGCAATTTTAGCGGGGTCATTGGGAGGAATTGCTTGGCTGTCTCAACAGTCTGCACCGGAAACGAGTATTCCCCCAGAAATGCAAAAACTGCTGCAAGAAAATGGGCCTCAGTCTCGTCAACACCAGTCGGAAACTGATGCGGCATCGACACCCGGTTTAGAGTCTAGTGAGATGGGTGTGGTTTTGGGAGCCGATATTGCACCTCCAGAAGCGATGGATACGGACTGGGTACCCCAGGAAATGACCAGTATAGGGTTTGGGAGTTATCAACCTGAAGGATAAGGGGGAGTATGGGGAAGTTTCTTCTCCCCCTATTTTTTGAGACTATTTAAGCAATTAATTCAAGTGTTATATTCTCAAAACTAAAACGATAAATTATTGTCATTAACCAGAACGTAGAGTTTATAAACTAAACCGTTTTTGAGCGGTTTTATCGGATTCAACTTAACTGAATTTATTCGAGTGCAAATAACCAATTACAAAAAGGAGGGAGAGTCACAGATTACTCCGCCCTCCGGGTATCTCCTGCGGAGACGCTTCGCGAAAGTCACGTGACTGCTGTGACCGTTGGTCAATACCTAAATAGATAAAAACTGTAGGAGAAAGTTCTCCCACAGAAGTCTAATCTAATATTCAGTTCAACACCGAGTGAAATTGTGAAAGACTATTTTTTGCTAAAATGCAAAATTCCCCAACTGAGATAGCCTTTCTTTCCAGATTCAATCCAATGATTCAAACCCAGTTTCATACGTTCAATATAATCTTCACCACAGCTTTCTAAGGCTTCTTGATAATTTTCATCAACCGCTTTGAGAACTCGACTGTAATGATTGACTAATTGTTCAGAAAGATCGATCACTTCGATTTCCTCAAGCCCTGTGGATTTTGCGACTTGCCGATAGAATTCAATTGAACCCAAAGAATCTAAATGAATCCGATCATAAACCGGTTGCAGTACACCTTCAGGACAGTCATCACTTTGCATCGGATCAGTGAAAATAAACTCTCCACCGGATTTGAGAACTCGATAAACTTCTTTAAAAACTAAAGACCGATTTCCACTGTGTAGAATGGCATCTTGTGACCAGACAACATCAAAGCTAATATCATCTAAGGGAAGATCTTCAAAACTCGCATCAACAACATCAATTTTTGAACTCACATTCTGTTCCTGGTTTAACAGACGATTGCGTTCGTTTTGAACTTCACTTAGATTCACACAAGTCACATGACAGCCAAACTTTTCGACGAGATAACGAGCGGCACCGCCATAACCTGCGCCAATATCTAAAACTCGGCTATTTTCATTAAGTTTGAGATGAGAAGCAATCTCTTCTACCGTGCGGCGACTGGCATCAAAGACAGGTTCATCTTCGCTTTTGTAAATCCCAACATGGATATCTTCTCCCCCCCAAATGCTGGCATAAAAAGCATCTGCACTGTCACTGTTGTAGTAGTTGCGAGCCGTGTCAACTGTGTTTGAATAGGTTGTTTTTCGGGTTCCTTGTTCTTCAGTTTCGTATTGCTTCTCAGCAACATGAATAAAGAAGTCTGGATCATCTTGGTGATGGGTTTCTTGGAAGTCACCATAGGTTTTGATGCGTTGAAAACCGACATCCTGCATCAGCTTACGGGTGTAATCTTTCCGCAAGGGATACATATTCAGGTGAAACACAGATTTGTCGGGAAACTCATAACGAAAACGAGCTAAACCGTCATCCATGTGTTCGGGTTCTGCTTTAACATTTTCTCCGCAGTAGTAATAAATATGCTTAGAAGAAAAGCCGCTATCGAGGATTCCATCATAGTTGCGTTGATCCAAAATCAGCAGACCATCATGGCGTAACGCCGCATAAAATTCTGCTAGGGCTTTACGGCGATCGCGTTCAGAAAACAGATGAGTAAAAGAGTTTCCTAAACAAATAACTGCATCAAATTTACCATGAATATCACGGTTGAGCCAACGCCAGTCCGCTTGAACGGTGCGTAAAATTAGTCCATGATCGCGACCATTTTCAAAAGCCCTTGACAGCATTTCAGGACTGCCATCTGCGCTGACGACTTCAAAGCCAGCTTCCCGTAAACGAATGGAATGAAATCCGGTTCCGGTGGCGACATCTAGGATTTTACGAGCGCCATGTTCTTTGAGAATATCAATAAAGAAGTTTCCTTCACTTTTGGCTCGGGCTTCCCAACTGATTAGTTGATCCCATTTGCCAACAAAATCCTGAATATATTCACGCTGATAGTTAGCAGTGTCCCGAACCGCAATGGGGTCAGAACCGTAGTCTTGTTGTTGAGAAGGCGTTTTGTATTCAGTTTGCATTGCTATTTCTGTAATTATACTTTCTTTCTTTCACGGAAGAAGCCTCACTCGTCCAAATTCTTACTTAATGAAGAATATTTAAGGTTCTAGTTGTATGCTACTGCCATCTGGTTAATGGTGTTGGTCTGAGCTTGGCTTCACTCCAGGTTTTTAGAAGTGAGTTGACAGCAGCAAACCCGAAGACATCTTTCATTCAACCACAGAACTTGAAAACAATCAAAATATACATTTTTGATCGCCTTGCTAATCTTAAACTGTTTGATGACCAATCTAACACTAGAACCAAAAAATGTTGAATCCCTCTCCCCATATAGGGTAAAGGTCTTTTCGGCTTTGCTGTTGATCTCAGAAAAGTTAGCGATTATTAACTTTGTACTATTTAAAATTTTAATAAAAAATTAAGATTTGCTGATCTAAACTTGAAATTCATATAAATAAACTATAATTTAATAAAAAATGTTTTAAATATTTAATCATTTAAGTGTGGATTTTGAGTTACAAAGGCTTGACAAATCAAGGCGAGTTCAGAAAATCAACCCTGAAAGATTAAGCCGAGTGATGTGAGTCTTAAAAAAAATTAATCTTTCTAGGCGACTGATATTGGTTATAATATAAGTTGTGGCTTAATTAAATATTTCGTTAAATCCAAAAATTATGCGACTCATCTTTAAACTCTAAATGGGTTAAGACTGATTAAAGATTAGATAAAAATCAAGTGTAAAATGTCCCAAAAGTTACTTATTTTGAAGTGATAATTGTGGGACTAAGGCTGTAGGCTTTATTTTTTTTAAGAAGAATAAAAAACAATAATTAGCCCAGAAAATTGAGGCATTGATCTCAACGCTCTTGAAATCCCCTACCGACAAAAAATCAAATTCTCTGATCGCTTGAGTAGATCTCGATTGAGAAAACGCCTCAAAATTCCTAAAATTCCAGGTTGTTAACATTCTCGGACATCAATACAGAAGCTTAATTTTGCTTCTAAATATACTTCGAGACATCTTCCTCGCAATCATCGGCCAAATAGGAAAGCGCCCGAAAACGCAAACCGACAAGCTGTTCATAGAGAGGGTTAACTTTGCACATGGGCGGAATATGAACAATCTTGCGACCAAACAAAGTCACATCCCGTTCAAAGGGACATTGAGGAGGAATCATCTTGCAGATAAAACGAGCCACCTTGGGATCGTGAACCTTCCAGTCATCCAACCAATGTTTAACCGGATGCAAAACATCAAGCTGATGTGCTTCTCCCCCTGGTTTGAGAGTTCCACCCTGAGCGCTTTGAGCTTGTTTAGCCTCAAGATCTTCTAAAGTATGCCGTAGAGACGTCAAAACCTGATCATCGAGATCTAGAGCCTGACAAAACTGGTGCATGAGGTCATCCTCACACACGGAATAAATCCCATCGGCTAAAGCAACCATTACGGCAGTTCTTAGGAAGTTTTCTGCCATCTCAGTTCCTTTTCCTAAGTGAGTGGCTAACTCCTGGGGTGAAATGGGTTCGAGAGTAGATACATCTGTATCTGTCCCCAACTGTTCATGGGTGAGAGAAACAATCAGCTCTTGTTCTTCTGCATCAAATTGTCCATCTGCCAAAGCCAGAGTCAATAATCCACGTAACCATGCAGTGGTTTGTTCGTTGGTGTAGGGTGATTGAGCTGTCCTAGTCATGAGTTGCGATCTCTTATCGGGAGATTAATTTAGGATCTGGAGAAAAACTGTTCTCCAGTTTTTACAATAACTGGGCTACGATGTCTCGATCAACTTTAATTGTCTCGACAACGGGAGTCAATTTTGACTCCAATTTCTAAAATTAGGCTGTGAGCGGTTTAAGATGGGTGACACCATAAGCTTTTGTTGATAGGTATTTTTGAGCAGCAGAGCGTAGATCTTCAGCATTGATCGCTTGAATACGAGCCGGATAGTTAAAGGCGACCGTCAAATCTCCGACTACAGATTGATAATAACCATATAATCCAGCGCGATCGCTAGGTGTCTCATTCCCAAAGATATAACGATTTGCGACTTGAGTGCGAATGCGGGCAATTTCCGCCTCTGAGATTAACTCAGTTTGTACCCGTTCCATGTGTTGAACAATAGCAGCTTCTACCTCAGCTAAATTTTCCACTGGAAGCCGAGCGGAAATATAAAAGACTCCCTGTAGGCGTTGAGTCATGTTACTGATGGAAATCGAGGAAACCAAACCTCGGTTTTCCCGCAAATCTTGAACTAAACGAGCAGTTCGTCCTTGACCTAAAATGGTGGCGAGGATATCCAGCGCATAGGTTTCATCGAGTTGATTCAATCCAGGAGTTCGCCAAATCATCACCAGCCTTGCTTGTTGTAAGCTTTCATCAACCATCTCCTGTCGGACAATGGTATCAAAACCGTCTTCTGGAGTTAAATTAGCGATCAAGGGTTCAACGGTTGTTTCCCCGGGTTGAGGATTGATGTCATTAATTGAATTTTCAACAATTTCAATCAACGTCTGGGCAGGTAAATTTCCCACAACGGCGACGGTTGTCGAACTCGGTTGGTAATGGGTGCGATGAAACTCTTGCATTTGTTGAGAAGTGACTTGTTCAATCACCTCAGATGGCCCTAATACGGGACGTCGGTAGGGAAGCCGTTCAAAAGCCATTTCCATCGAACGTCGAAAAGAACGACGACTGGGATTATCCTCAGAACGACGAATTTCTTCAAGTACGACAAACCGTTCTCGTTCAAAGGCATCATGGGGAATACTCGCATTAAATACAACATCGAGTTGTAGCGGGGCTAACTCGGCAAAGTCGTGAGGTGCGGTTGTGATGTAATAGTGAGTGTAATCTTGGCTGGTTGCTGCGTTGGTGACAGCCCCCCGTTGTTCGATCAGTCGCTCAAACTCTCCCATTTCGAGTTGGGGTGTGCCTTTAAACACCATATGTTCGAGAAAGTGAGCCATTCCGTTAATATTATCCGGTTCATTCGCCGAACCAACATTCAACCACACATTTAGGTTCACCGCCTCCACTGGTAACTGTTCTGCGACAATCGTGAGACCGTTGGGGAGCCGATGTACCGTTGGTGCATTGATCGGACGAGAAGAGGGTTTTATTAAAATTGAGGTCATTGGCTGCCATCCCACGTTGTTTTGTCACTTTCCATCTTAAGATGCTTGCCTTTAATCTTCAGCACAGTTTGAGACATTATTCAAAATTAACCGCACAATCTGATCAAATCATCTTTGTACTCTGCGATCGCGATTATCGCTTTCGACTAGATTCATTGATGCTTAGTGTAATGTTGTTGAATCCAGCGTTGTTAAATCAATTAGCTCATATATTAGTATACTTTGTGGACGGTAAGATCGATCTTAATTTAATTTTTATTAAACTTTTTGGCTCTCAAACCGGTGGGAATGTTTATTCAGGAAACAATGCTTATCAATATTTGCAGGAATTAACACCGTTTGATTTACAAAGCTGGCTTCAGGCTAGAAAAAGTCGTTTTTCCCTTGACTGAACCTGAAGTTATAGTCAAAAGGAATTACTATAGACTCTCGGGGTCGATATTTAACTCCCGCAGTTTTGCGGCTAATTTTTCATTTTTTTGTCGTTCCATTTCCAATTGTTCTCGTTCCACTTCCAATTGTTCTTGATTGGATTTGGCGGTTTCTTCGGGAGTTAAAATCAATTCCCCTTCGGGCGTAAAAAACCTTAACTGTTCCTGATAAACTCCTAAACACAATTGCAGTTGCTGACTCCAAAGCAAACCTTTTTCATTCGGTTGCAACTCTTGATATTCTCCATCAACCAAATGAAACCCTCTAAACTCCAACGTATGGGGATCAAACCAAAAATAGTCCGGTGTCCGAAAGGTATTTTGATAAATTAACTTTTTCTCCCCTCTATCTGTCTTGGCTGTTGAGTCGGAAAGTAATTCAATAATAATATTAGGATACTTCCCCTCTTCGTCCCAAACCACCCAACTTTTGCGGGGTTTACGTTCGGTTCCCAAGACTACAAAAAAATCAGGCCCTCTAAAATCTTGAGTTTTAATCTGACGGGGACTATAATAAATTGTTAGATTTCCGGCTGCAAAAAAATCATCTCTATCTCGCCAAAACCATTCCAAACCCGATAAGAGTAACAAAATTTGTTTGAGATGCAGATAACTTTCCAAGGGCGGTTCCTCACTGTACAAATCACTCGGAGGAACTTCAATTTCCTCAAAGTTTTGAGTTTGCCAAGCTTCTAAATCTTTCGCGACAGACATAAAAAATAGGGGTTATAAAAACACCGAATAACGATTAGTTTAACACCTCATGCGCCGTCGGGTGGGGATGTCTGCGCGATCGCCAAAGATGAATTATGATAAAAGACGTTAAGAAATATTAAGCTAATCCATGTCAACGCTTCACAAAAATTGCTCAAAACCGCGAGTTATCGTTGTTGGTGCGGGAATAGGGGGACTCACCGCAGGCGCGTTACTGGCCCATCGGGGGTATGATGTTCTCATCTTCGATCAGGCGATTGTCCCCGGAGGATGCGCCTCTACCTTCAAACGACGGGGGTTTACGTTTGATGTGGGGGCTACCCAGGTCGCCGGACTCGAACCTGGGGGAATTCATCATCGGATTTTTTCTGAACTTAATATTGAACTTCCTTTATCGACGCCTTGTGATCCCGCTTGTGCGGTATTTCTCCCCAATGAAACCGAACCAATTAATATTTGGCGAGATCCACAAAAATGGCAAAATGAACGTCAAAAACAGTTTCCCGGTAGCGAACCTTTTTGGTTATTAATGAATCGATTATTTCAAGCCAGTTGGCGATTTCAAGGGCGCGATCCGGTGTTACCGCCTCGAAATCTTTGGGATATTTGGCAACTGATAAAAGCGCTTCGTCCTGATACGGCGATCACTTTTCCCTTTACTTTTATGACCGTAGCAGATGCGTTGCGTTTGTTCAAGTTGGATGACCATTTACGGTTAAAAACGTTTTTAGATTTACAGCTAAAACTCTATTCACAAGTAGATACCGAAGAAACGGCGTTATTGTACGCAGCAACAGCTTTGGGGGTTTCAAACGCACCTCAAGGGTTGTATCATTTACAAGGCAGTATGCAGGTGTTGAGCGATCGCTTAGTTGCAGCTTTAGAACGAGATGGTGGTAAACTGTTTATGCGGCATACTGTCGAAGCGATAGAAACCGACAACGGAAAAGCAACCGCAGTCCGCGTAAAAAATCAAAAAACAGGCGAAGTTTGGCGAGAAACGGCTGATTTTGTCGTTGCAAATGTGACAACTCAGAATTTAGTTAAACTGACGGGAATGGGGAACAGTCAACCTCAAACGCCCTCTAGCTTTCTCCAACACGGTTATCAGCGCCGAGTCGATAAATTGCCTCCCGCTTCTGGCGCCTTCGTTGTCTATTTAGGTGTAGATCAATCTGCAATTCCGGCTGGATGTCCGCCTCATCTGCAATTTCTCTATGATTACGATCAGTTAATTGGTGAGAATAATTCTCTGTTTGTTTCGGTGAGTCATCCCGGTGATGGACGCGCCCCCGAGGGGAAAGCCACGATTACTGCTTCTAGTTTTACTGATACTCGTCAATGGTGGAATTGTCAAGACTATCCAGCCTTAAAACAACAGTATACAGAAGATGCGATCGCTCGGTTGAGTTCCTATTTTCATCTCACTCCCGAAACTCTCATTTACCAAGAAGCGGCTACACCTCGTACTTTCGCACATTTTACCGCTCGGGATCAAGGGGTAGTTGGGGGTGTGGGTCAACGAATTCCTACCTTTGGCCCGTTTGGGTTTGCGAACCGAACCCCTTTTAAACAGTTGTGGTTAGTTGGAGACTGTACCCATCCAGGTGAAGGAACTGCGGGGGTGTCTTATTCGGCGTTAACGGTAGTACGACAAGTAGAAGCGAGTCGTCGGTAGAATTTTGTAGAGATTGTCAATCAAATAATCCTGACTATTTAGCCGTCATGGTTTGTATTGGAACCGTTGACGGTATATTTTTGGGAATTTGGGGCTAAGTCTCATTGAGTTCAACTCGGATTCAACTTCTCCTTTACCTTGAACCCTCTCATCCGATCAAAAATTAAATTGATTTAAACTCATCTCTATTTGAGGGAAAAAGAACAAGTTTTCAAGATTGCCAAAATTTCAGTGTTTTTACGGATAGCATTGAGTTAAAAAAATACAGAGATACTGAAAAAAATAATCTCAAAGTTTGAGTTTAGAGACAAACCCACTGCGATAGGACTCAAAATAGATAACTTTAGCTACAACTCCTAGTTTACAAGCACTTTCAAGAAAATAAATGTACCAAGAAGTATAACATATTATATAAATTTCAATCTGTTTTTTCTTCTATCCTATCTAATATTTATCCAATCATTAAGTTTGTAAAAATTCTGTAAAGTTACCGAGAAAATACGGACATTTAGTTTTCTATAAATTACACTGGAAGTATAGCTGAAGTCCGCAAAAACACGTAGAGGTGAATAAACGAATTGAAGCATCCCTCGACAAAATTACCTTTTCTGTAAATTGTGTAGTCTTAATTTATCCCAGAAAAATCATTAATTAAACTGTTCAGATTTGTTAAAAATCTAATTAAAACCTTAGAATAAAATCGGAGTGCAAATTTATGACTATCCCTATTAAAGATCTAATTGCTGTCTACGATAATCTGACTGAAAATACTGACGATCAATATACTGTCCAAGAGGTTAACTCTCCCCACAATACATTTAAACATGACTTTCAAGTTGGGGAAAACAATAACCTCAAGATTACGGGTTTTACCAGTAACGCTAGTGAAAACTATGATTTACTGTCATTTGTTGATCGAATTAACATCAACCGCGTTGATAATGATATTGTTAAAGGTAAAAGACAAATTATTTGGTTTGAACAACAAGAGAGAACCAAAACTGATCTCTTATTAAAACCCTCTCTAGTCACCACAATGGAGGAGAGTTTACTGAGTAATGTGGTGAATAGAGGAACAGATAATATTTTTACGAATCAAGGAAATAAAGACGGAAATAATAATAATATTGAAAGAGTAGACTTGGTTTCAATTAATGGGTTGTCAAGTCCACAAGAATTTCTAGGAAAAATCGGTTTTTTAATTGTAGAAAGAAATGGGAATGATCCGTTTAAAATTTCACCCATAACAGCCATTGATGAACAGGGAAATCCGACAGAATTTGGAACCCTTAAAAGTATTGGTATAGACAGTTGGGGGAAATCATCATCTTCTATTCTCGCTGAAGTGATGCGAAAAGATGAGAATGAACAGAATTTACGTTCAACGAGAGGTTTAAGAGATTCACAGGCTGTCGCTGGTGTTTTTATTAGCTACGCCGATCTCGATATTACTGACGATCAAACTTTCTATGGTTTCTCTATTTTCCCCCCAGATATTGATGAAAACAATGATTTAGTGGGTTTAAGTGATTTTCCAAAAAACACTCCAGAGAATGATTCAAAAGGAAAATCTTTCGGAAGTTTAGACTTGATTTCTGTGGGTCGGATTTTTGTTAAACAAGATATAAAAATCCCTCCTAAAATTACTAGCGATGGAGAGGGTAAGGAAGCGGATATTTCAATCGCTGAAAACACAATATTAGTCACCGACGTTAACGCAACCGATGAAAAAAATAGCGAAGGAAATGGTTTAACCTATAGTATTAGTGGGGGAGACGATCAGGATTTATTGACAATTGATCAGACAACTGGAGAAGTGAGTTTTAAAGCATCTCCCGACTTTGAAAATCCCACAGATCTTGATGGAGATAATATCTATCAAGTGGAAGTGACTGTGACTGACTCGGAAGGGTTAACCGATGTTAAAGTTATTAATATTACCGTTAGTGACGAAGACGAAAATACCAAACCTCAACTGTCAAGTAACCCAGAAGTTGACTCTCCTGAAATCATCATTCCTGAAAACACAACATTAGTCACCGATATTAATACAACAGATGACAACGATAGTGAAGGAAATGGTTTAACCTATAGTATTAGTGGGGGAGACGATCAGGATTTATTGACAATTGATCAGACAACTGGAGAAGTGATTTTTAAAGCATCTCCCGACTTTGAAAATCCCACAGATCTTGATGGAGATAATATCTATCAAGTGGAAGTGACTGTGACTGACTCGGAAGGGTTAACCGATGTTAAAGTTATTAATATTACCGTTAGTGACGAAGACGAAAATACGAATCCTATTGATAATGGAAATAACGAAGAAACTGAAACTCCTATAGATAACGGAGAAACTGAAACTCCCGTTGAGAATGGAAATAATGGAGAAACTGAAACTCCCGTTGAGAATGGAAATAATGGAGGAAATGAAACTCCTGTTGATAACGGAAACAACGAAGAAACTGAAACTCCTGTAAATAACGGAGGAAATGAAACTCCTGTTGATAATGGAAACAACGGAGGAAATGAAACTCCCGTTGAGAATGGAAATAATGGAGGAAATGAAACTCCTGTAAATAACGGAGGAAATGAAACTCCTGTTGATAACGGAAACAACGAAGAAACTGAAACTCCCGTTAATAACGAAGAAACTGAAACTCCCGTTGATAACGGAGAAACTGAAACTCCCATTGATAATGGAAATAATGGAGAAACTGAAACTCCCGTTGATAATGGAGGAAATGAAACTCCTGTTGATAACGGAAATAACGAAGAAACTGAAACTCCTATAGATAATGGAAATAATGGAGAAACTGAAACTCCTGTTGATAACGGTGGAAACAACGAAGAAACTGAAACTCCCGTTAATAACGAAGAAACTGAAACTCCCGTTGATAACGGAGAAACTGAAACTCCCATTGATAATGGAAATAATGGAGAAACTGAAACTCCTGTAAATAATGGAGGAAATGAAACTCCTGTTGATAACGGAAACAACGAAGAAACTGAAACTCCCATTGATAATGGAAATAATGGAGAAACTGAAACTCCTGTTGATAACGGTGGAAACAACGAAGAAACTGAAACTCCCGTTAATAACGAAGAAACTGAAACTCCTATAGATAATGGAAATAATGGAGAAACTGAAACTCCTGTAAATAATGGAGGAAATGAAACTCCTGTTGATAACGGAAATAACGAAGAAACTGAAACTCCCATTGATAATGGAAATAATGGAGAAACTGAAACTCCTGTAAATAATGGAGGAAATGAAACTCCTGTTGATAACGGAAACAACGAAGAAACTGAAACTCCCATTGATAATGGAAATAATGGAGAAACTGAAACTCCTGTAAATAATGGAGGAAATGAAACTCCTGTTGATAATGGAAACAACGGAGGAAATGAAACTCCCGTTGAGAATGGAAATAATGGAGAAAATGAAACTCCTGTTGATAATGGAAATAACGGAGGAAATGAAACACCTAACTCACCTTCTATTCCTCCAAGCGAAGACACAGATGATACAAGTATTCCACGAAGCGATGATGGAGGAAACGAAGAAAACTCACCGATACCTATTCCAGCAGGAAATAACTCGAATTGTGGATGTTCAATAATTCCTGAAATAGAAGCAGTTTCTTTCCCCAATCGTCCAACTTTAAATGCTAATATTATCACAGCATTGGAAACATCCATGAGTGGAAGCGAGGCGGATGATAATGTCAGCGGAACCTCAAATAATGAAGCAGTTTTCAGCTTTGGGGGAAATGATATTCTCAACGGAGTTGAAGGTCAAGACTGGCTTGAAGGGGGTAAAGGTGACGATCATATTCGCGGCGATGTTGGTCACGATAGCGTTATTGGAGACAGTGGAAATGACACTCTTTTAGGAGGTCGAGATGATGAATTTTCTTCAACTCGCGATACCAACGGAAACGACTGGATGAGTGGCGGTTTTGGAAATGATTTCATCTCCGGAAATGAGAGTGAAGATATGCTAATGGGAGATGAAGGCGATGATTTTGCTTACGGAGGTCAAGGTCACGATCAACTATTCGGTGATCAGGGAAATGATACCCTCTGTGGCGATCGCGGAAATGATACAATTGTGGGTTCAAATGGGAGTGAAAAAGCGGTTGGTAACACCGAAGAAAAAGACGTCTTATTTGGTTATCAAGACAATGATTTAATGCAAGGCGGTCAAGGAGAAGATATTATCTATGCGGGTAAGGGAAATGATATTTCATTCGCCGGAAAAGACAATGATTTAGTGTGGGGAGATGAGGGAGATGATACCCTCTCAGGTGATGATGGTGATGACACCTTATTCGGTGATACAAATGACCCCAACACAACTGAAATCCAGGGAAAAGATATGGCTACTGGAGGTTATGGAAATGATTTTATCGGCGGAAATCGTAATAATGATACCCTGATGGGAGGTGAAGGCGAGGACACAATTCGCGGAGGAAAAGAAGACGATTTTCTATATGGTGAAACTGGAGATGATCTCCTCTTTGGTGATTTAGGAAATGACAAACTCTGCGGAAATGATGGCAATGATGTTCTGTTTGGAGATACAGAAAATGAACTGGCTGCTGGCGGAAATGATACTTTAATTGGGGGAAATGGAGATGATTTTCTCTGTGGAAACCAAGCCGCAGATATTCTATGTGGTGGTGAAGGTCAAGACAGTCTTCACGGTGGAAAAGATAACGATATCTTGAAAGGAAAAGCAGGAATTGATTGGCTATGTGGTGATGAAGGAAACGATACCTTAACGGGTGGAGAAGATCGGGATTATTTCGTTTTCTCTAGCAATAGTGGAACAGATATCGTGGAAGATTTTCAAGTCGGTGAAGATTTAATTGTTCTCGATAACGAGATTACCTTTGCTGACTTAGCGATTTTTCAACGGGATACTTCCACCGTTATTGGTCTATTGGAACTCAATCAACCCATCGCTATTTTAAACAATGTGACTGCATTTTCCATCACTGAAGATAGTTTTGTGAATGTTTAACGCTTAGAATAACAGAGAACCCCAGAAAATCATCTATCTTTAGATAGAGTTTTCAAGACCCATTGATAATTTTCGCCTCTAAAGCGGTAAAGCCCTCTACCCTCTGCTAGACTTATTTTTGTGAGCCGTAGAGAGATGCAATGGTAATTGAGTTTACAAAATACCAGGGTTTGGGTAATGACTTTATCTTGATTGACAATCGTCATCAGTCAGAACCCCTCATTACTCCAGAACAAGCGATGCAGATGTGCGATCGCAATTTTGGCATCGGTGCTGACGGGGTAATTTTTGCCTTGCCCGACACCTCCAACACTGACTATACCATGCGGATTTTTAACTCTGATAGTTCAGAACCGCAAATGTGTGGGAATGGGATTCGCTGTCTAGCCAAATTTATCGCCGATTTAGAACACCGTGACGGTAAAATCAAAGAGATTCCGTCTTCTGTTCGCTACAAAATTGACACATTGGCAGGGGTGATTACTCCCGAGATTTTAGCAGACGGACTGGTAAAAGTTGATATGGGTCAACCTCGACTGCTGGCTAAAGAAATTCCGACAACTCTCGCCAAAGCCGATGAAAAAGTCGTCAATGTTCCTCTATCTGTCGCGGAACAGTCCTGGCTAGTCACTTGTGTCAGCATGGGCAATCCTCACTGTATCACCTTTGTTGAAGATGTGGCGGCGATTCCCCTGGCTGAAATTGGCCCCCAATTTGAACATCATCCGGCGTTTCCCGAACGCACCAATACCGAATTTATCCAAGTAATCAAACCGGATTATCTCAAAATGCGGGTTTGGGAACGAGGTGCAGGTGCTACACTAGCTTGTGGAACTGGAGCTTGTGCAGTGGTGGTGGCAGGTGTATTAACCGGAAACTGCGATCGCTCGGTTACGATAGAATTACCCGGAGGAAATCTGATGATTGAATGGTCAGCCTCGGAACGGCTTTATATGAGTGGGCCTGCTGAACGTGTATTTACAGGTCAGTGGTAATTTGATCATTGAGAATTGATCAATCAGTCTTCAAAATTATTGATAGGTTGGTGGGATGAATCTCAACTCTAGAATTTCTACTACAATTTTAAACTTACAAAAATTGGCATAATAGCTATGGGTGGAGGTATATATCTGATCCAAGATGACGATCAGCTTGTGGAAATGATGGAACAAGCTTATGACTCAGAAGATCAGCTTCAGGAATTGTTAGAAACTTATCCAAATTTATTAGCTGGAGATGAAATTGATCGGGCGACACCGAGACGATGGTTAGTCATTTCTCGGGAAGTGATGATTCCGGCTGAAGAAGAAGCAAGCGGACGTTGGTCACTGGATCATTTATTTCTTGATCAAGATGCGATTCCCACTTTGGTGGAAATTAAACGCTCTCACAATGCCGAGACTCGCCAAAAAATGCTCGGTCAAATGCTTGACTATGTAGCAAATGTAGGAATTTATTGGCCAGTCGAATCAACCATTGCTCAATTTGAATCCAACTGTCGCGATCAAGGTCGTGATCCGGAACAAGTTTTTGAGGAATTTTTAGGTTCAGAATCCGATGAAGAACGGTTTTGGCAAAAGGTAAAAACAAACATTCAAGCCGGAAAGATTCGTCTGATTTTTGTTGCTGATGAAATTCCCGCCCCCTTACGACGTATCGTTGAATTTCTCAATGAACAAACTGATCCGGTTGAAGTTTGGGCTTTAGAAATCAAGCAATATGTTTCTCAAGATGGCTTAAAAACATTGGTTCCGCGTGTGATTGGTCAAACCGCAGAAGCGCAGCAGAAAAAATCCAGTGCAACCGGGGAAAGACGACGCTGGGATGAGAATTCTTTCTTTGAAGAACTGAAGATTAGACGCGGAATTGATGAAGCGGAAATGGCACAAAAAATTCACGCTTGGACGCGGAAACAAGCCGAAACAGATGTGCAATGGGGAACCGGAGATATTTATGGAGGTTTTGCCGCAATTTTGCATCAAAAAGGTAGAAAACCTCATAAGTTATTTAGTGTTGATATTTCCGGTCGCTTAGAAATTTCTTCGATTAAATATGGTTCTCAACCGCCTTTTGATCGCGAAGAAAAATGGGTGGAACTCCGAAGCAGATTTAGTTCAATTGGGGTATCGCTTCCTGTTGATAAAACAGAGTTTAGATCACCTGCTATTCGTTTATCTACCGTTCCAGATGAAGCCGAACTCACAAAAATTTTGGAAACATTTGATTGGGTAGTAACGGAGATCAAAAACTCATAATTCCTTAACTCATAATTCTTTGCTCAAAAAAACCCTCCCGTTTTTGAATTCAGGAGGATAAGGGTGATCATAAACAGTACAATTTTTAGATTAAAAGGGGTTAAGATTGGGCTTGAGGAAATGCTCCCGCTCGGACATTAAGATCAAGAAATTGATCGTCACGAAGTAACCCTATTTTTAACTGATTACCAACCTTTTCTTGGTTAACGGCTTGTTGCACTTGATCAGCATCTTTAACCATTTCATTGTTGATTTTTTCAATCACATCTCCCGCCCGTAAACCTGCACGATCAGCCGGAGAATCGGGAACAACACGAACAATTAAAACGCCTTGATCTTGGTTGACAATAATTCCACTATTGGGATCGCTATTTAATTTTTTCTGTAATTCTGGCGTTAATGTTAACATTTGAATCCCTAAAAATGGATGTTCAACTTTTCCATTTGCCACTAATTCATCGGCAATTTCTTGTACAGTATTAATCGGAATAGCAAACCCTAATCCTTGAGCGCCTTGTAAAATCGCAGTATTCACCCCAATCACTTCACCGTTTTGATTGAGCAGTGGGCCGCCTGAATTTCCGGGATTAATCGCCGCATCAGTTTGAATAAATTCAACTCGTTTATCAGGAACCCCAACTTGAGCGCTAGACCGTCCAATTGCACTAACAATTCCCGTGGTAACAGTATTATCTAATCCTAACGGATTTCCAATCGCGATCGCCCAATCTCCGGGTTGCAATTGTTCAGAATTTCCGAGTTTAATCGTTGGTAAATTATCCGCTTCAATATGAATCACTGCAACATCTGTTACCGGATCGGTTCCAACCACTTTCCCTTCAAATTCACGACCATCTTTGAGGGTAACAGTAACTTTACTCGCTCCATCGACAACATGAGCATTGGTGATCATCTCACCTTTAGAATCAATAATAAAGCCCGAACCTGTACCAGATTGTATTTGTTTTTCGGGAATATTGGGGATTTGATCGCCGAAGAAACGACGGAAAAAAGGATCGTTAAAAGCTTCAGGAACTTGATTTTTAACTGTGCGTTGAGCATCAATTCTCACCACTGCTGATCCGACTTCTTGAACAACAGCCGCGACAAAATTAGAGGGCATTTGAATCGCATTATTCGGCTCTGGAATCGTCTCAGTAGCGGGAATAATAGAAGATTTTAAGAGCGTCTCAGCCCCCGATTGAGCATTAATTAAATTGGTTCCGCCAATCGCTAATCCGGCTCCTAATGCGATGAATGCCGTTGAACTGATGAATTTCTGCACGATTGAATTCGATGATTTACGAGTGTGAGATTGACTGTTAAAATCTGACGAAAGCTCAAAGTCTTTGATGTCTGTGGTCATGGTTACTTACTTTATATAATGGGATTCTTTGCTTTAATAAAAGTTTGAGGAAAAGTCAGCCCGGGGGTGAGGAGCTTGTCGAGGAACGTTCTGTGTTTTGGGCTGACAATTCTTAAGATAGAGGAGTGATGTGACAGGGGTATGACAGCGAGTTAACAATGTTGTGACATCTGGCTTTCTACTCATCTAAGCCTTGTAGAATCGGCTTTTGCGGTAGGCAGATGGATCAAATCGTGTCTATTGTTTCTCAGTTTAACGAAATCGAGCGTTTGACGCACTTGAAATGACAAAGGGATAGTCAGTCTCGCCCCGATATTGGGATCAAATGGATCTTAAAATCAAAAACTTTATAACAATTCTCCCGAAAGCGGTTGGTCAGTCTGCTATGCTAAACCATTAGCTCAACGTGAAAATACAGCAATGACGATCGCGCCTGGGAAGCAGATTACCTTCAAAACCTCCCCCTATTTAGAGTTAAATAATCAAGGGGAAATCATCCATTTTGAACTGACTCAAGATCGCCATTTCCTCGGACGCGATACTCGATTGGTTGATCTGGTTGTTCCTCCCCAATGGCAAGTGATTTCAAGTTGTCACGCAGTTTTTCGCAGGGTGGGAGAGTCTTACTGGATCTATGACGGAGACGGGCAGGAACCCAGTACCAATGGATTATTTATTAATCATACTCGTATTACTCCGTTTGAGGGCTATTTGCTGAATAATGGCATTGAAATTAAAATCGGTCAAAATCCTCAAAATTTAATTCGACTGCGTTATTTCAATCCAAATACTTTAGCTTCTCTGACTCAATTTAGCAGTGAATATATTGCTTTAGAAAATCGCTCTGTTTTATTGGGTCGAGATCCGGCTGCTACTCTGCATTTAGATTCGCCTGTTGTCTCTCGTCGTCATGCTATTCTTGAACCCGATGGTCGCGGAGATTATTTACTACGAGACTATAGCAAACAAGGGGTATTTGTCAATGGTAAACGGGTTAAACAATCGATCAAAATCAGTGATCGCGATACCATTCGGATCGGGCCGTTTACACTGATTCGACAGGGAGATACTCTCGAATTATGCGATACAGGAACTCAAATTCGTTTAGATGCACAGCGCCTTTTACGTCTCGTTAAAGACCGTTCTAATAACGCGAGAGTGTTGCTCAATGACCTTTCTTTTGCCATTGAACCGGGTCAATTTGTGGCTTTAGTGGGCGGAAGTGGGGCCGGAAAATCAACTCTAATGCGAACCCTTTTAGGCATTAGTCCGACAACAAAAGGAAAAGTTTATATTAATGGAGAAAGTTTACGCAAAAATTTCTCGCTGTATCGCACTCAAATTGGTTATGTTCCTCAAGATGATATTATTCATCAAAATCTCACCGTTAAAGAAGTCTTAGAATACGCCGCAAAATTACGACTTCCCCCGGATACTGAGGTGAATGAAATTGTCCAGAAAACTCTCTATGAAATTGAAATGTTGGATCGGGGTCAGGTGTTAGTTAGTCAACTGAGTGGCGGTCAACGGAAACGGGGTAGTATTGGGGTTGAACTGTTAACAAATCCTGTACTTTTCTTTTTAGATGAACCGACATCAGGACTTGATCCGGGTTTAGATAAAAAGATGATGTTATTGTTGCGAAAGCTGGCAAGTCAAGGACGAACGATTATTTTAGTGACTCACGCTACTGCTAATATTAAACTTTGCGATCGCATTATCTTTTTAGGACGAGGCGGACGTTTATGTTATTTCGGCCCACCTCAACAAGCCTTTGAGTTTTTCCAAGTTGAAAGTGATGATTTTGCAGATATTTATAATTTACTCGAAGAAGAAAATAATGCTCATGCTTGGGCGGCTCAATTTCAGCGTTCCAATGATTATAAACAATATGTTGCGAATCATTTGAGTATTGGAGAACCGCAACCGACAACCATTGCTCCTCCGCCTCCAAAACAGGCTTCAATCCCAGAACAATTATCTATTTTAACTCAACGCTATTTTCAACTGATCAAACGCGATCCGGTTAATTTATTGCTGAACTTATTAACGGCTCCTGTGGGGATTATTTTAATCCGATTAGCCATCCGAGATCAAGATCCGTTTGTGAGCGAACCGAGTCTGAAAATTGCCTCTTTAGCCCGACAAGTTTTGTTTGTTTTTACCTCAGCAGCGCTGTGGGTTGGGTTATCGAGTTCTCTACAAGAAGTGGTGAAAGAAACTGCAATTTATTTGCGGGAAAGGCTCGTTAATTTGGGTTTAGTTTCTTATCTGGGTTCTAAGTTTATTGTGCTGTCGGGTTTGGCAATATTACAAACAATTTTAATGAGTATCGTGATTTTAGTTTGCTTCCAACATCCCGCTTATGAGTTGATCTCATGGCCAATTGGCGTTAGTATCACCAGTTTTTTAACCCTAATTAGCTGTATGAGTTTGGGATTAATGGTATCAGCAATTGTCAAAAATAGTTCCCAGGCAAATAGTGCTTTACCGTTAATCTTACTCCCCCAAATTATTTTTTCTGGCGTTTTATTTAAAATGGAAGGGTTAGGGCGGGTTGTTTCTTGGTTGATGTTAAGTCGTTGGTCTATTGGGGCTTATGGTTCTTTAGTAAATGTGAATGCGTTCATTCCTGAACCCGTACAGTTACCGGATGGAACGACGGTATCTCAACCCATTGAAGCTTCTTCTGTTTATGACCCCACTTGGCAAAATTTGGGCTTAAACTGGGGAATATTAATTTTACATCTTGTGATTTATTTAGGTTTAACTTGGTTTGTACAAAAGCGGAAAGATATTTTACCGTCTTAAAATTATCTTCTGTTCTCAAAATATCCAAATTATTATGAATTATTGGTTAATTAAGTCTGAACCCAGTGTTTACAGTATTGAAAAGATGCAGCAGGAAAAAAGCTGTATTTGGGATGGTGTTCGCAACTACCAAGCTCGAAATTTTTTGCGGCACATGGTTCGGGGAGATTTAGTTTTTTTCTATCATTCTAACACTAAACACCCAGGAATTATCGGATTAGTACAGGTGATTGAAACGGAGATTATTGATCCCACTCAGTTTGATACGAACAGTCAATATTATGATCCAAAATCAACTTCTGAAAACCCCCGTTGGCAAACTGTGCGAGTCGAGTTTGTTGAACAGTTTCCGAGTGTGATTACTTTGGCTCAACTCAAACAAGAATTTACACCGGATGATTTATTGTTAGTGAGGCGAGGAAATCGTTTGTCGGTGATGCCTGTCGCCCAGGACATTGCTGAGAAAATTCTGGGCATGAAAATCCCTAAAGATTAACGGTTGGTTTCCGTTGTTAAGATCTCAATTCAATAATTATTTCGTGTAAATAGTAACTTATATTCCACAGACTACAAGTCTATTTATTAGAGAAAACATACCCCTCTCACCCCAGATATTACTAACTTTATATGGGAGATGTCCCTTCCATCGAGCTGAGAGATCAAACACCATTTCTCGTTTAATACGTTGTTTTAATTCAAATCTTATTGGCTCACTCGCAGAAATAATCAATTCTTTTTGAAATGAACCCAACTTTTCATAGAGAATATCTAAATTATCTTTTAAATCAGCTAACCGTTGGCGATCGCTCATTATTGCTTCCTAACTACTTTTTGATCTCAAGCTAAAATCTCTATTCGGCGTTGAAGCTTCTAGAGTCTGTTTTAAGTTTAGCAAGCTCTTACAACTCTTGTAATTTACTCTGACATCTCTCGGGAGAAAGAAATCTGATGGATTTTGCGATCGCTTTGTTGAACTTGGGTAAAAATCCGTACCCCGATAGACGAAAGAATCGGTAAAAATCTATTAGAATGTAGTACAGGCATTACACAGGGACTTAAAGCGGCGTTGATTCAAGCAGAAACCTTAGAACTATTAGAATGGCAGCGTTTATGTCATCATCTCGCCACCTTTGCGACAACCAAGCTAGGGGCAGTTGTGACACGTAATTTGCCAATTCCCCAAACTCCCTCGGAAACATTGGAGTTGTTGGCGCAAACCAAAGAAGCCTATCAACTCGAATTGCAGTTAAGCAGTGGACTCTCACTTCAGGGTATTCAAGATATTGGTGACGCCCTCGAACGTGTTGAACGTCATGGAATACTCTCAGGAGAGGAACTTCTTAATATTGCCACAACTCTCGCAGGTGCGCGACAGCTTCGACGCCAAGTAGACGCCCACGAAGAAGACGTTCCGGTGTTGGCGGAGTTGGTGTCTGAGTTGCGAACTTACCCCGAATTAGAACAAGAAATTCACCGATGTATTGACGATCGTGGGGATGTTACTGATCGGGCTAATCCAAAATTAACAGATATTCGGATTAAACTCAAAAGTACACGCGATCGCATTTATCAGATTCTACAAAGCATTTTACAACGTAAAGCCGGAGCCATTCAAGAACAGCTAATTACCCAAAGAGGCGATCGCTTTGTGATTCCAGTCAAAGCCCCCCAAAAAGATCAAGTTCAGGGTATTGTTCACGATACTTCAGCCAAAGGTGGAACCCTTTATATTGAACCCAAATCAACGATAGAACTCAATAATCAACTTCGACAATTACAACGACGAGAACAGATCGAAGAAGAAGCCGTTCGCCAGGTTTTAAGTGAACAAATAGCAGAAGTTCAGCCCGACTTAGAACGATTGTTAGTGATTGTCACCACGATTGATTTAGCCGTATCTAGAGCGCGTTATGGTTTATGGCTAGAAGCCAATCCACCCACATTTACAAACCTCAAAATTCAAGACGAAACGGTTGAATGTGTTCTTCCTTCCGATACCGATAAAACCCGATTTCAAAACCCAGTCACATTACGACAACTTCGCCATCCGTTGTTAGTTTGGCAACAGCAAAATGAACAAGGTACGCCTGTTGTTCCCATTGATGTGACGATTAAACCTTCTATTCGGGTTGTCGCGATTACCGGGCCGAATACGGGCGGAAAAACGGTAACGTTGAAAACGATTGGTATGGCTGCACTCATGGCGAAAGTGGGGCTATTTATTCCGGCCAGAGAACCTGTAGAATTGCCCTGGTTTGATTTGGTTTTAGCTGATATTGGAGATGAACAATCTATCGAACAAAGTTTATCGACTTTCTCGGGTCATATTCGTCGAATTAGTCGGATTTTAAACGCCATTTCTGCTGTTAATGTAGAAACGATTAATCAATCATCCATACCCGTTACCCATCAGCAGTTAGGTACAGACGATAGTGAGGTTGAACCTGTTCAAAACCAACAAGAAGAAGTAGAAATAATTGAGGAAGTTGATTCTCTAGAAACCTTAAAAGCAAAGATCAAAGATCCCGAATATCAGGTATCAAATACTCTGATTTTACTCGATGAAATTGGGGCGGGAACTGACCCCACAGAAGGGAGTGCTTTAGCAACAGCTTTGTTACAGTCTCTGGCTGATTCTGCTTTATTAACAATAGCAACGACTCACTTTGGTGAATTAAAAGCGTTAAAATATCAAGATGAACGATTTGAAAATTCTAGCGTAGAATTTGATGAAAAAACCCTACAACCCACCTATCGTTTATTGTGGGGAATTCCCGGACGTTCTAATGCGTTAAAAATTGCCCAACGGTTGGGTTTGAAGTCGGAAATTCTGGAAACTGCGGCTTCTTATTTGGGGGGAAGTTCCCAGGATGTTAATGATGTGATTGCCGGGTTAGAAGCCCAACGGAAACAACAGGAAACTAAAGCCGAAGAAGCGAGTAAGTTGCTGAAAGAAACAGAACGCTTGCATCAAGAACTGATCCGAAAAACAGCCCTTTTGAAAGAACGAGAACAGGCACTTAAACGGGAGCAAGAACAAGCGATTCAAGAAACATTAATTCAGGCTAAAGGGGAAATCGCTCAAGTGATTCGCCGTTTACAACAAGGTCAACCCAAAGCCCAAGACGCCCAAAAAGCAACAGAAACTTTAGATAAAATTGCAGAGCAACGTCTTCCTTCTCGTAAACAAAAACCTCCTGAAAAACCTAAATTTAAGCCGAAAGTTGGCGATCGCATTCGGATTCCGAGTATTGGTCAAACCGCAGAAGTGATGAACGAACCCGATGAAAATGGTCAACTTATGGTTCGTTTTGGTATAATGAAAATGAACGTTGGGTTAGCTGAAATCGAGTCTCTCGATGGTCAAAAAGCCGAGATTTCAACAAAAAGTAAAAGTTCAGACAAAGCCAAAAGTTCAAAATCAGAAGCCACTGTTTCTGAACCTGAGAAAAAAGCAACCGTTCGGACTTCTAAAAATACAATTGACTTACGGGGAAAACGAATCTCAGAAGCTGAAATTGAGATTGATCGAATGTTAGGTCAAATGGTTGATTTTGCAGCGATCTGGATTATTCATGGAAAAGGCACAGGACAACTCAGACGAGGAGTTCAAGAATTTCTCAAAAATAATCCTTTAGTTGATCGCTTTGAGTTAGCCACTCAAGCAGAAGGGGGGGCTGGCGTAACGATAGCTTATCTCAAAGAGTGATGACGACGAAGTTTAGGCTAAACTTTCTCTGCCTTTTCTGCTTGTTTATTGCTAATAATAACCTCAAGACAACAGGGCTTAGAGAATAAATAGGGCGACTACAGCCATAAAGATGAGAAAGCCGACAATACCTCCTCCAGAGTCCTCTTTTCTAGACTCGGCTTTGCTGTACCCGCCTCCATAGCTGTTGTAGCTGCTGCTGCTCTCGGTACGATATCCTCCGCTACTACCGGATTTTTGGCTGCTAGAGGAGCCTTTACTCTTGTCTCTAGACTGAGATCGAGAGAAGTCTCGCTGAAAGTCGCAGTTAAGACACTGAAAAACGTCGGGATGACGCTGAACAATGGTTCGTTTACCGCATCTTGGACATTCTACTCCATCTTGCATGAGTGAGTTCTCCTGATAGTATTGTTTGTTCACATCGAGTGAGGGGTTTGACCCCTACTTGGTTTTAACCCACACTAATTTATTCCGGCAACCTATCCTGCGAAGGATAAACAGTTTTCCACTGGCTGATATCCTGCTTTTCTGGCTTGCTGTGCGGCTTTTCGGCTCGGATAAAAAAAATTTATACTTCTTGGGTTCCGTGAACCAAAACCCTCTCAAGTCCCACTCAATCTCCTTTTTTGCCAAGACTGAGGGCTTGACGGCTGAATCTACTGTATTAAAAGATACTATTTTCAGCGTTTGACAGGAGTAACTTAACTGTAGCGATATTAAGCCTACCCTGTCGTCTGACTAAAGGAAGAAGAAGTATAGATTATCTTCGGGATTTGAAACCTTGAACAAAATTAATCCATTGCGATACTTTTGAACCCGTAATATCTAAAATCGGAATCGAACGAGTTTCGGTATACACTCCGGTATGTTCAACAAAATTTTTAACAACTGTTGGTTCGCTTTGACCTAAACCATAGGTATCAACAATCTGATTTGCTAAATTACAACTAATATAAAATTCTCCCATCTCTATACTGCCATTTCCGGCTTGATAAAACCAATTTCTACCCCCCGCATCTTGACCATACTGACGTTGCATCTGTTGGCATTCATCATAGGTCATCTCAAACATTTTAGCGATATGAACATCATACAGACGCAATTGACCCCCATAAGCCGATTGAGTTGTATCTTGATTGGGAACAATCATGGTATACATTCCTTCTCCATATTCTAGCGTCATTGGAACTTCTGTTGACTGAGCTATTGTTTGTGAAGTATTTCCGACAGATAGCGTAATTCCAGATAAATTGATTAATCCAAGTATGGGAACGGTGAAAAGCGATCGCGCCAAAATGTTATACTGTTTTTTCGTCATTTTCTTGAATCCTATTTGTTAATGATTTTGGAGCTAACTTGATCTAACTTTCTCAAGTCTGTCATCTGATTTTTCCATTGTCAATGCCTTGATTAGCACTGAGCTTGTAAGATCTCAATTAACTCTTGCTTCACCCACGGCTTTGTCATGTAACCATTTGACCCTAACTGTTGAGCTAATTGACGATAGCGATCACTTTTTCGAGACGTTAACATGAGTACAGGAAGCTTTTCTCGGGAGAATTTGCGACGACAATGACTTAGAAATTCTAACCCATTCATCTCAGGCATTTCTAAGTCACAAATCACGAATTTTATTTGAGGATATCGTTGCAATTTAGCTAATCCGTCTTTACCGTGTTGAGCAGGAATTACAGTATATCCTTCTTGCTGCAATGTTGCACACAAAGATTGACGGGTTGTGAGTGAATCATCTATCACTAAAATAGTCATCTGTTTTTTAGTTTGAGATGTTGACTTAATCTCACTCTGAATTAGCATTACTTTGTCAGTTGTTGCTTGTTGTTTTTGTTGCCATTCTTCTAACAACACCGGACTATCAATCACTGGAACTAAACGACCATCCCCTAATATTGTACAACCATAGAAATAAGACGGTGCTTTTAATACTTTTCCAAAGGGTTTAATGGTTAAATTTTGTTCCATTAAAACTTGATCAATTCTTAAGCCAATAGTTTCTAATCCTTCCGATAACAACAATACCATGACCTTTCCTGAAAATTGTGCAGTTCGGTTTTTTTCCAAAGCAGAGAGATGAGATTGTTCAGGATGAGTAGGAGTTCCCCGATAGCGATAGTTTGACAATATTGACTGAACTAAAGGAACTTTTTGTCCTAACCAGTTATAAACTTGTCCGCTTTCATGAGACTCAATTTCTTCTGGAGAAGCGGAAACAACTGCCCCCACAGTATCCATTGCAATTGCAAATAAATAATCATCAATTTGAAAGACTAAGAGTTTGGTAATGGTCAGTGACCACGGTAGACGGAGAATAAACTTTGTCCCTTCATTGACTTCAGAGACTATAGTAATATTACCTTTTAAAGCTTTGACTTGATGAGAAACGGCTTCAAGTCCAACCCCTCGCCCGGATAAGTCAGTGACGCGATTTGTTGTTGAAAAATCCGGTAAAAAGAGTAAATCATATAACTGATTTTTGGTGAGATGTTGGGCATCTGTTTTAGAGATAAGTCTTTTTTCAACTGCTTTTTTCCTAATTTTTTCTAGATTAATTCCTCGACCATCATCTTGAACTTCGAGATAAATATAGTTTCCTTGATTATAGGCTTTTATTTCTATTTTTCCTTCGATAGGTTTCTGTTTCTTTTGACGAATTTCTGGGGGTTCGATACCATGATCAAAAGCATTTCTCACGAGATGAACAAGCGGATCATAAAGTTTTTCTAAAACGGCTTTATCAATTAAAGTCTTCTGACCGATGAGGTTTAATTTAACTTTTTTACCTTTGCGAATAGATAAATCTCGCACCATTCTTGGAAATCTATTGAATAGAGATTCTATAGAAATCATCCGAGTTTCTGTGAGATTTTTTTGAACTTGTTGGAGGGTTTGTTGTCGCTTTTTGACAATTTGCTGACTTTGAAAACTAAGCAATTTCATTTCATACAAAATCTGCTCGACTTTCTCCATTTCATCTAAGGTCTTTTGAACATCAGTTTTCAGCAAACCTGCTTGATCCCAGTCTTCTAGGTTGAGATGATTATTTGGGGAACTATTAAATTCGGTGGCTTCTTGGAGTCTACCGATAAATTTATGAAACTGATTCCAACTTTTACTTAGTGTTTCTAAAGAAGATTTTAATTGCTGATTTTGGAGTAAAAAGCTATTGTCTTGAGTTGCCAACTCCCCAACTAAATTATTAATCGATTCTAAACGATTTAGATCAACTCGCACTCCTAATGTTAGTTGATTGTTCTCTCCAGAATCAGCAGCAATGATCGCAGTTGATAATGGTTTTGATGTTTCTTCAGGAGGGGTTTCTGTTACTTTTTGGGAGGATTTTTCTGGAGGTTGAGGAGAATCTTGAGTTAAGGTTAAGGTAGAAACAGACTGATCCGCAATTTTATGATTATTTTGGCGAGATTTTGGCGAGGTTTGAGATGAAGTTTTAGCAGAAGTTTTATGAACAGTTTGAGAATTTGTTTGAGAACTTGATTGAGTTTGAGATTGAGTTAACTTTAAAAGCATTTCACTGGGTTTTCCGCCAGAGGTGCGATCGCCAGATAATACCGCTTTTTGAGCTTCCCAAAAGTCAACTAACGCGAGTTTACCAATTTTTATACTTAACTTTGGATTAACTTGAATGGCTTTAATTGTCACCTCTGCAATCATCGCAAACCCGGGCAAACTGAGCATTTTCCCCAGTGTTGCAAAGACTTCTGCTTGATTTTTTAACTCCTCAGAAAGATTATAATTTTGAGGATGAATTAACATCTGTTTCCAACGTCGTAACCCAGACGGAACTTCTTCCTTAAACAGAAATATAGTCATATCTGTTTCCATCGGAACTTCAGGAAGTTCTGAAGCTTCATCTAAGGAATGTCCGAGTAAGGCTTCAATTTTTGGAAAAATCAACTGTGAACGTTTAGCAACTGCTTCTTGTTGACATTTACCCTTTTCAATTTGTTCAAGAATCGGCGATCGCAAACAGTCAAACGCCTGTAACAATAACTCCTCTAATTCTAAGCTAAAAACCGTATCCTTAGCGTACAATGCCCGAATTGCATTTTCCAAGTTGTGAGCAATATCTTGAACCCCCATCAACCCCACACAAGCCGCCCCTCCTTTGATCGAATGCGCCGCCCGCATCAGGGAGTGAAGTTTGGGCATTTCATGTTCTTGCGTCAGCGTCATTAACCCTTGTTCTAAAATTTGCAAGAGTTCTAAAGATTCTTGTACAAAAAATTCATAAGCTTGGTCATTAGTATCAATCATTTTTTGAGAGAAGATAGAGTTAAGAATCTAGAATATCATGCTCTGTAGAGACATTACAGACAACGCCTCTACATTAGAAAAACAATTAACAATTTACCGCCCTATATCAGTCATTATTAATCGTAAATTGAGCGACACCCTTTTGAAGTTCACCCGCCACACCCAACAACTGTGTAAAAGACTCAGCAACGGTGAGAGATTGTTCCGAGGTAGAATGAGCAATTGCAGCGACTTCTTGCATTGTACCGGACAATTGACTGGAAGTTTGGGCTTGAGTGGTTGCAGAATCGGCAATTTCTTCGACTAACTCCCGAATTGAACGACTCACCTCCACTAAATCCGTTAAGGTGTGACGAGTATCTTTCACCAATTTTGTTCCTAATAATACCCGTTTCATTCCCACTTGCATCGCCCGAATTACCTCTTTTGTTTCCGCTTGAATTTCTTCAACAATTTGTTCAATTTCTGCCGATGCACTTGCAGACTGTTCGGCTAAAGTTCGCACTTCTGTTGCGACTGTTGCAAACCCTTGATCATCTTGACTGGCGCGAGTGGCTTCGACAGAGGCATTCAACGCCAAAACATTAGTTTGGTTCGCAAACTCCCCAATTAAACTAACAACTCGGGAAATCTTCTTAGACGCTTCGCCCAAATTTTTCACCTTACGGGCGGTTGCATGAACCGTTTTTTGAATCACCACAATTCCCTCAACGGTGCGGTTCATTGCCTGATCTGAAGTCTGCAAAATCTGACTGGCTTGTTGAACTTTCATTTCTGCGGCTTGGGCATTTTGAGCCACCGCTTGAATCGAATTTGCCATGACTTGAATCTGAGTCAAGGCATCTGAAATTGTTTCAGCTTGTCGCAAAGCTTCATTCGATAATTGCTTAATCTCCTGTTCACTTCCTTGTGCGGTTTGAGTCACCACAGTCGCTGCTGATTGGACTTGCAAAACTAATCGTTGTAAGTTCTCAATCGTAGCATTAAAAAAGTCCGCCACTGTTCCCATTACCCCTTCACTGACTCGCGCCCGTACCGTTAAATCTCCACTAAATGAGTCTTCAATATCTTCTAAAAAGTCTTCTATTTGTTGTTGCAGCATTTCATTTTGTTGCTGCTGTTCATCGGATGCTTTTTCTGCGGCTTGACGGGCTTGTTGAACTTGTTCGAGCAGTTGGGCTTGTTCGAGGGCATAACCGACTTGCAACGCCACTTGTTTAAACACTTCGACTTCTGATGCTGCCCATTGTCGCTTACTGGAACATTGATGTACTCCCAACAAACCATAAAGTTTTTGATCGACTAAAATCGGCACAACAATATTCGCTTTCACTTGCCATTTTTGTAGTTGTTCTTGGTGACAATCACTCAACCCAGCAGTCGTAATATCTTCAGTCACCTGAATTTTACCTTTGCGGTAAGCTTCGACATATTCAGCCGGAAAACAAGGAACTTCGGTTTCCATTTCTATGATTTTTAACCAACCCGGTTTAACGGACTCAAATGAGATTTCCCCGTGCCAATTTTCATCAAACCGATAAACAACAATTCGATCCGCTTGCATCAAAGATAACGATTCTTCTACCGTCGTGTTAAAAATTTGTTCATAATTAAGAGACTGACGAATTCGAGAACTAATCTCACTCAGTTGACGCGCTTGTTGAGTCGCCGCCCGTTGTTGTTCTAGCAGAAACGCCTGATCGACCGCGTAACCGACTTGAATCGCAATTTGCCGAATAAAGTCAATTTCTGTCGATTTCCATTTGCGAGGACTCGAACATTGATGAGCAATTAATAACCCCTGTAATTTTTGATTCACCACAATCGGCGCGACTAAATTTGCCTTGACTTCAAAGGGTTCAAGCTGACGAAGATGACAGTCTGTTAACCCCGCTTCATAGATATTTTCTGTGGCTTTTACCCGACCTTTCAGGTAAGGTTTAACATAGTTTTGAGCAAAACAGGGATCGGCGATATTTGCCCCCAACGCCTCCGGAAAACCGACCGCCACCGATTCGGCAACCACAGTCCCCGCCCAATTTTCATCAAATTGATAAACAACAACCCGATCGCTTTTTATTGCCTCTTGAGTATCTTCAACCGTAGTATTAAAAATATCTTTGGAGTTGAGAGATTCGCGAATATGAGAACTAATTTGATTGAGGCGGGTTGCCCGTTCTGCGGCTTCTTGTTGTTGTTGGAGCAAAATCACCTGATCGAGTGCTAAACTCAGTTGGGTAGCGAGTTGTTTAACAAAGCTAATATCAGACTCTTTCCACGCTCTCGGCCCGGAACATTGATGGATAATTAACAATCCGTGTAAACGAGTTTCAGCAATAATTGGGGCGACAATATTGGCTTTCACTGCAAAGGGTTCGAGAAGTTTAATATGACACTCACTTAACCCGGACTCGTGTAGGTTTTCCATCGTACTGACCCGACCCCGAAAGTAGGGTTTCACATACTGACCCGCAAAGCAAGGATCAGCGATTTTTTTACCCATCGTTGTCGGCCAACGTTTATCTACCGATTCTGCAACAACGGTACCGATCCAATCTTCATCAAATTGATAAATAATTGCCCGATCTGCTTTTAAGGCGCTGCGAGTTTCTTCAACAATCGTATCAAAAACTTCATCTGCACTCCGAGAGTTTCGCAGTTGGGTAATAATGTCATTGAGAAGACGGGCTTTTTTGGCGGCCGCTTGCTGTTCTTCGAGGGCTGAGGCTTGGTCGAGGGCATAACCGACTTGGATGGCAACGTTGCGAATCAGATCGATTTCTAAGTCTGTCCACACTCTCGGCGCTGAACATTGATGAGCGATTAGTAGCCCCATCAGTTTATTATTAACTAAAATTGGAGCAACTAAATTGGCTTTAACGGCAAAGGGTTCGAGTTGACCCAGATAGCATTCAGTTAAACCCGCTTCATAGATGTTGGTTGTGGCTTTAACTCGTCCGCGTAGGTAGGGCTGTACATAGCGATCGGCAAAACAGGGATCAGCAATTTGCGCCCCTAACGCCATCGGCCATTGGTTATCGACAGACTCGGCAATGACGGTACCTTTCCAATGGGCATCAAATTCATAAACCACGACGCGATCGCTATTGATTGCCTCTCGGGTTTCTTCGACTGCCGCAGTCAGAATATCTTCAACGTTGAGGGATTTTCGCAGTCCGGTGTTGATCTGGTTGAGGCGTTGGGCGATGCGGGTGGCTTCTCGTTGTTGTTGTAATAATAAGGCTTGATCGATCGCATACCCGAGTTGAATGGCGAGTTGTCGCATAAATTCAACTTCTGCATCAACCCACTGACGGGGTTCGCTACATTGATGGGCGATCAGCAAACCATATAGATGGCCGGTGGGGTTGTCGCTGGTTTTGGCCAGGATCGGGGCAACGAGGTTTGCCATGACTGCAAAGGGTTCGAGTTGATTGAGATGACAGTCTGTTAACCCCGCCTCATAAATGTTGGCAGTGGCTTTAACTCGGCCTTTTTGGTAATATTCTACATAGCGATCGGCAAAGCAGGGATCGGCGATTTCCGCACCAAAGGCGATCGGCCAATTGAGGTCTACCGACTCAGCGACAACGGTACCTTTCCAATTCTCATCAAACTGATAAACAATCACGCGATCGCTTTGGAGGGCAGCCCGGGCGTCTTCAACGAGGGTTTTGAAGATATCTTCTAACGTTAGAGATTCCCGCATTCGGGAGGTAATTTGGTTAATCAGTTCGGCGCGTTCGGCTGCTGCCCCTTCTTTTTCAATTAAGGCTTGCAGTTGGTTAACTCGGCGATCAATATTAGACCGTAATACATTTAATTCTTTGGCTAATATTGTGGTTTTGGCTTTCAATCCGATCGGGGGAGTCGCCGAGGATTCAACAACGGTTGGGGTGATTGTTTCTAGATCTGCGGTTGATTCGGAGGAGTTAGATTTGGTGTTTTCTGTGCCTTTTTGGGGAGAAAGTGCCGCGCGACGATTAGAATTGGACGGGCGATTGTCGGGGGAGTTTGAAGGACGATAAGGTGTTTTAGTCATTGGTTTTAGTGTTAAATTATCGGGGGATATTTTTAGGCAAAAAGGGGTTGATTGATTGCAACAAAGGGATCAAACTCAATGTTTATTCCTGAACTAAATCTCGGAGGATTGCTTCGAGATCAAGAATGGGTAAAATTGTATCTTGAGAACTGACCCAACTTCCTTGAATCCAATGGGGTTGAATCGGAGTGATTGATTCTTTTTGATGGGGAGATTTTTTGAGGGATTTAAGTTGAGAATAACTGAGTTCAGGTGCTTGAATACTCGAGGATTCACAGCTTATTAATTCCCCGATTTGAGCGACCCATAAACCAATATTGCCTCGGTGAATTCTGGCTTTAATAATGCTACAATTAGACTGAATGTTTGTGGGTTTTCTCAGCGGTTCAAAACCAAACAGATAGGCAAGATCGACCAACCAAAGGACTTCCCCTTGCCAGGGACAGACTCCGATCACCGCTAAAGGCATCTCTGATATCGGTATAATTTGGGTGGGATCGAGTCGAATGATCTCTGCTAATTGGTGAGCGGACAACAGGGCTTGCAGAGTGGGGTTGAGCGAAAAACTAAAAAATTGTTCAGTGGGAGTCGAACTGGCAGATTTCCCCTTCATTTTCGGTCTAATATGATAAAATCAATAACCTAAATCGAAGATTTTGATTCGACTTTTGGTTAACTTTCTTTATTTTAACTTAACTTTTCTTAAAATCTGCTTGAGCTTAAAAAAACGTTTCAGAGTTTTTTCGGGGTGTCAATCCTGTATTTAGGGTAATTTGAATCCCTCAATTTTTTTAAAGGTTATCCTATTTTTTAAGAATTGATCATCGGTTTAACCGTATAATCAGAAGTCGGAGCGGGATCTTTTTTAGCTCCTTCTCTGAAATTGTAAGCTCTCAGCAGGGGGAATTTTTGGGCGAGGTGTTGGCGAACTACTTGCAAAGTCTCGCGAGGATTGGGCGGCTTACTCAAAAAATCCGTTGCACCTGCGATTTTGGCATAGTTTCTATCGACGACTGTATCTCGACTGGTGAGAATAATCACAGGGGTATTCTGAAAAATAGGAGCATTGCGTAAAAACTTACAAACAATATATCCATTTGCATTGGGCATGACTAAATCCAGAAAGATTAAATCAGGTTTATGTTCTGCAATTTGAGCCAGTCCTTTGACGGGATTTTGAATACTTAAAATTTGACATCCCACAGGTTCGAGAATTTGCTTGAGACTTTCTACTGCAACTGGACTATCATCAATACAGGCGATTAAAGGTTGTTTACGAGTTGATGTTTTTTCGGTTTGAACGGTTAAATTATTCGTTTGTTCGGCAACTGAATCAGTCTGTACAGCTAAATCGGGCAACATTCTAAACTTTAAAAGTCCTTTCTGAACTAAAGGAATTAAAGCACGAGCAATCGTTACAATCGGCTTTTGAATTTTCTGGGAAATATCCCATAAAGTTAACTCTCCATTGAGATATTTGACTAAACCGGAGAGGGCTTTGGGATTGACGGGTTTTGTTAAAATCGGAGCCAGATTAGGGTCAAGATGGCTTAAATGAGCCGTTTGCCATTGCGTTTGCATCTGGGTGACTTGAAGTAAAATTTTTTTCACTTCTGAGTCACAAAAAGAAAGGTGTTTGGAAAAGCCAGACTGGAGAGCAGTTTGAGCTTCCCATTGAAACTGGAAGTCAACATAGCGACTCATGGAAAACAACACTTCACTGATGACTCGTCGGATGACTGCTTTGGCTTGAGTCAGGTTGAGTTCTTGACGACGAATTCCTTGGTATAAAAGTTTATATTCCCAAAGTGAAGAATTGAGAGAGGAGGGGAGTTTAACCGTAATTTTCGGACAGTATTTGTCAACACTTCTTGACCAACGACGCACACGATGAATGTGAGAGGTTGCATACAACAGTTGACCCTGGCTGAAGTAAAGACTTCCTTCTTCAGTATGGCTACTAAGAATGAGGATACCACTTTCGTTCTGTTGACTCAATCTATCGAGTTCTTCAGCGAGCCGCTTGAGATGTACAGATTCTATTATGGTCATGGTTGGTTGGGTAGACACAGAATGAGCAATATTAGATAAATCAGGTAGATAGAAGCGATAACAAATACCAACTCTACTCCGTAAGATAGATTGACATCTTCGCAGGAAGTTGGTAATTCTACTGTATCATTAAGGCTGATCGAAAATTACACCTGAATTTCGATCAGGCGACAATTGCATCTCAAAACTAGAAATACAATCTCATTTCTTTTTTTATTTTCGTCGAACTCATTGGGTTCTGATCTCAATGAGTCTCAGAAAATTTACATCCTTCCCCAGATCTATCAGATGTCACAGGCTTCTACATCTAATTTTAAATCGTTTTTCTGATCTTGATATTAATTTTTGTTGAACAGTCTAAAAAATCTTGTTTGTGAAACAGTTTATGCTGATTGAGTCAATTTCTCTCAATGATAAATTTTGTATTGAGTTTACAAGGTAAAATTGAGTATTTATCATCAATACTTTCCCGCTCAATCAACCCCCATTATTTTCAAAAAAATGATTCTAAGCGAGTCCTGCTTTTCCAGAAGGCAAAGTCACCTTTCTAACTGTGTTGATTAATTCTTCGCGATCAATTGGTTTGGTTACATAGGCAGATGCTCCTTGTTTTAAGCCCCAATTCTTATCAATTTTGGCGGATTTACTTGAACAAATCACAATCGGAATATGAGCAGTTGTATTTTGATTTTTTAGCTCCCGACACAATCCAAATCCACTTTGACCCGGTAAAACTACATCCGTAACAATAGCATCAAAAATTTTATGTTCCAGCAAAACTTTTGCAGCTTCAGCAGTGCTAACATTATGGACATCAAAACCCGATTGACGCAAGCAACCAATCATCAGATCGGCTTCAGTCGGATTGTCTTCTATCACTAATATACTTGTCATTGAACAACCTCATCAAAAATTTAAAATGTGGACTCAAACTTCATTCAAAATTTACACTCGATTCAATCCTATATGATAACTTAGGTTTAAACCTTGGAGGATTGAGGCAGATATTTGCGAACCAGTTCCAGAGTTTCCTGTGGCTGAGGAGGCTTAACCAGAAAGTCAGAAGCACCCACAAGTTTAGCACGACTTCGATCAATCACATTATCCTGACTGGTCAAAATAATCACAGGTGTTTTTTCAAATAAAGGTGCATTTCGTAAAAATTGACAAACTGTATAACCATTAGCATTAGGCATGATTAAATCTAAAAAGATTAAATCAGGTTTTTGTTCAGCAATTTGAGCCAAGGCTTTTATGGGGTCTTGAATTCCGACAACCTTATAGCCAGCAGGTTCAAGAATTTTGCGTAAACTTTGAGCGACAACCGGACTATCATCAATACAAGCAATCAAAAACGGAGTTTTAGGGGTTGTTTGAGGTGAACGAACTGAAGCCGAAGTCGCCCCTGTTGGTGTTGGTAGAGGTGTGGATAAATCTGGAATTTGCCGCAGTTGTAAAATCCCTTTTTTGATCAAAGGAACCAAAGCACGAGTAATACTGATGACTGATTTTCCCATCCTTAAAGAAATATCCCAGAGGGTAAACCTTCCATCAAGATATTGGGCTAGACCCGAAAGACTTTGAGGATTGAGTTTCTTTTTAGAAGCCGGAGATAAATTCGGATGAATGCTGCTTAAACCTGCTGTTTGCCACTGCTGCTGCATTTGAGCGGCTCGTGTAAAAATTTGCTCAATTTCAGAAAAAGACAGGGCTAAACCGAGAGAAAGATGAGTCTTTTTTTCAGAAGAAGGTTTCCATTCAAGACTAATATCAGTATATCGAGCTAAAGAAAATAACACTTCTAAACTGACTTGACGAATCACAATTTTAGCTTGAGTCAGACTAATTTTTTCTCGGGCAACTCCTTCATAAAGCATCTGATATTCCCACGGTGTTGTACTCTGATCAAATGTCAGCAACGCCGATGAAGGTTGCCAATCTGGACAATACTTGAGAACTGCTCTTTTCCAACGTCGTACCTGATGACGCTCAGTTGTAACATAGAGTAGCCGACCATAAAACAGGTGAAACTTTCCGTCTTTGTCATGGGTAGAGAAGCACAAGTCTCCGGTTGCCATTTGTTGACATCGGTGATCGAGTTCTTGTACCAATCGCTGATAGGGAGTAGATTCGTCAGTTTTCATCCAATCCTCATTTTCTCATAATGTTTGCCGATAGAGGAAACTTGGCAATCATTAGGGAACTCAGTTGATCCTTTATTTTTTATTATCACACATATAGGTGACAACAGGACTAGAGGGCACTCATCATCTGGGTTGTTAGAAATAATATTTGATTAAGTTTTTCCGTAAAATCTACCTGTGTATAGAGAAACTCTGTATCCTCTTGATCTACACATTCCGTAATGTTATGTTCATTTAGTATTAGTGATCAGAGAATATTAACAATTGTCTACACATTTTCAGTCAATTTATAAAAAAGTTTATTCTTCATTCGCCATTCTCCTTTCCGAGAGCATCAACCCAACTTCTCTCTGTTTGCGGCTCGGTTTATGCTTAAGGTATAATCTAATCTACTGGGTTGATCTTGTCAAGGAAAACTGAACCTGTACACCCTGACCCGATCTTCTGGAACAGTCACACCGAGTTAATGCAGGTTCTTCTCTATATAATGTCCAATATTGATTGTTTTTAATCAATATTTCATCAGTTCTCAAATTCTAATCTAAAAAAATTATCAAAATCGACTTTATCGCTCCGCACTCTTGAAAATTTATGGATAGACTGAATCAGATTCAGATTGTTATGTTAGTTACTCCCCACCTGCAATGAATCAAAGCACCCCTAACTTTATAAAAGCCGATATCCTGATTGTTGATGATACACCCATGAATTTACGCCTGCTCTCAACGATGTTGAGTGACCAAGGCTATGAAGTGCGTCAAGCAATTAATGGAAAAATGGCATTGACGGCAGTACAAACTTGTCCACCGAGCTTAATATTACTTGATATAATGATGCCTGACATCGATGGATATCAAGTCTGCTATTTTCTTAAAAATGATCCTAAAACTGCTGAGATTCCGATTATTTTTTTAAGTGCTTTAGATGATGTTTTAGATAAAGTTAAAGCTTTTAAAGCGGGAGGGGTAGACTATATTACCAAACCGTTTGAATTTGAAGAAATTTTAGCGAGAGTCAAAAATCAACTCGCCTTAAAAGATGCTAAATTAAAACTTAGCACCCTAAATGCTCAACTTGAAAAACGAGTCGAACAGCGTAAAAAGCAGCTTGAAGTTGCCAATGCTAAACTCCTAGAAATGGCACTGCATGATCCGTTAACGGGATTACCCAATCGTCGATTTTTAATGGAGCAATTAGAACAATCACTCAACCGAGCTAAACAAGATTCACAGGCTCAATTTGCCGTCTTATTTTTAGATTGCGATCGCTTCAAAGTCGTCAATGATTCACTCGGTCATTTAGTCGGAGATGAACTGCTAATTGCTCTGAGCCGTCGTTTAGAAACTTTACTCAATCCCGATGATATTTTAGCACGATTGGGAGGAGACGAATTTATTATTCTTCTCCAGTCGATTCATCACTCTCAGCAAGTCACTCAAATTGCCAATTCTATTTTAGAGGCTCTTTCCCACCCCTTTCAACTCGAAGAACATGAAGTTTTTATTAATACAAGCATTGGGATTGCTCTTGGGCATCCAAACTATGAAAATCCCGAACATTTATTAAGAGATGCAGATAATGCAGTCTACAAAGCAAAAGCATTAGGTCGAGGTCGATATCACATTTTTGACTCAACTTTACACGTTGCTGCGATTAATACTTTAGAGCTAGAAACAGAACTCCATAAAGCGATTAAAGAACAAGAATTAGTCGTTTACTATCAACCCATCGTCGTTTTAAACACAGGTAAAATCGTGGGTTTTGAGGCTCTCGTTCGTTGGCAGCACCCCACCCGAGGTTTGATTTCTCCCCATTCCTTTATTCCTATTGCCGAAGAAATTGGATTAATTATTCCGTTGGGTAAGTGGGTTTTACATCAATCTTGTCAGCAACTTCAAACCTGGCAAAAACAAAATCTAGTTGACGATTCTTTCTTTATTAGTGTCAATCTTTCGGCGCGACAACTGACTCAACTCGATCTAAACGAACAGGTTGATAAAATTCTCCATGATACTCAAATTAATCCTGAATGTTTAAAACTCGAAATTACTGAAAGTTCCTTAATGGAGAATCCTCAAATTGCGATTGATATTCTTCAAAAATTCAAACAACGAGGAATTCAGTTAGGCATTGATGACTTTGGTACGGGTTATTCCTCACTCAGTTACTTACATTATTTTCCCTTAGACACCCTCAAAATCGACCAATCTTTCGTCAAACAGATTAATGAAACCTCAAAAAAATTAGGATTGGTTCCAATTATTATTAATATCGCTCAAATTTTAGAGATGAATGTGATTGCAGAAGGGATAGAAACTCAAACTCAGTTAAGACAACTGCTAAGTTTAAATTGTAAATTAGGTCAGGGGTACTTATTTTCTTGTCCCGTTAATGCAGAGGAGGCAATTCATCTCGTTTCATCTAATGAATGGCAAAATTTAATTCCCTAAAAAGAATATTGAAATTCGGTTTTTTTAAAGGTTACATCAAAAAATATGCTCGATAAATATGATGAATCCACTGGAAGATATTTCTAATAAACCGGATATTCTCGTCGTTGATGATACCCCGGCAAACTTACGTTTGCTGTCCAAAATGATGACCGAGCATGGCTATAATGTGCGACAGGCAATCAACGGAAAAATGGCACTCACTGCTATTAAAGCCGTTAAACCTGATCTGATTTTGCTCGATATTAATATGCCTGAGATGAATGGCTATGCAGTTTGTGAAACCCTTAAACAGAATGAAGAAACTTGCTCTATTCCGATCATCTTTCTAAGTGCGTTAGATGATGCCTTAGATAAAGTAAAAGCCTTTCAAGCCGGAGGATCAGACTATATAACTAAACCCTTTCAGCTCGAAGAAATTCTCATCAGAATTAAAAATCAACTTACCATTCAACAGTTACAAAATAAACTACAACATCAAAATCAGCAACTCAAAACAGCCTTAAGTGAATTACAAGTCACTCAAGCCCAACTGGTTCAACATGAAAAAATGGTAGGCTTAATGCAATTGGTTGCTGGAATTGCCCATGAAATCAATAATCCCATTAGCTTTATTTCGGGAAATATTGAACCTGCAAATCAATATATTCAAGACTTGGTGAAGTTAATTCAACTCTATCAACACGAATATCCTCACCCGCCAAAAACAATTCAAAATATGATCGAAGAAATCGATTTAGATTTTATAGTCTTCGACTTGCACAAAATAATGGGTTCGATGAAAAACGGAGTAAATCGAATCTGCACAATTATTCTCGCTTTACGGATTTTTTCTCGGTTAGATGAATCTGATATCAAATTAATTAATCTCCATGAAGGAATCAATAGCACCTTACTACTTTTAGACCATCGACTCAAACTTCCCAACAGTCCCTTAGACATTAAAATTATTAAAAATTATGATAAAATCACTAAAATCACCTGTTATGCGAGTCAACTCAATCAAGTATTTTTAAATCTATTAAGTAATGCAATTGATGCAATTGAATCGAAATTAGCTCAACATCAGGTCGAGTTTCAAAATCCCACAATTTGGATTACGACTGAATTACAAGATAAAAATACAGTCAAAATCAAGATCAAAGACAACGGAATTGGGATTTCACCTGAAGTCAAAACTCGTTTATTTGATCCTTTTTTTACCACAAAGCCCGTCGGAAAAGGAAGTGGACTAGGCTTATTAACAAGCTATCAAATTGTTGTCGAAAAACATCAGGGAAAACTTGATTTTCATTCGGTATTCGGAGAGGGAGCAGAGTTTGTGATTGAAATCCCGGTTCATCAAAATCTGATCAAGTCAGAAGCACAGAGTAGCTTTTAATTTGACTTGCTGTTAAACTCAACTATGATGTTGACCCTGTTTGCTGAAAAGTCGTGAACCTAAACACCATTTGGAGTCTGCTCAAAGAAACCTTTAACGAATGGCAACAAGATAAAGTTCCTATCCTGGCTGCTGCCCTTTCTTATTATATGATATTTTCAATTGCACCAATTTTAATTTTGGTGATTGCAGTTGTTGGTTTTATTGTCGGGGAACAAATCGCTCAAGATGAAGTTTTTGCTCAGTTAGAATCTTTTTTCGGCTCAGAGAATGCCGCTTCTATTCGTACCATTCTACAAAATCAATTTAGTCCTAGCTCCAATATTACCGCCACTATAATTGCTGTTGTCACGATTCTCTTTGGTGCGACAACAGTTTTTGCTCAACTCAAACAAGCCCTAAACCTAATTTGGGGAGTCGAACCCAAACCCGGACGAGGGGTTAAAGGCTTTATTCAAACCCGAATTTTATCAATTTTAATGGTCTTAGGGATTGGATTTATCTTACTCCTCTCCCTGATTATTAGTTCGGTTTTATCAGGAGCAACCACCTGGCTAGAACAACATTTGTTTATCCCCAGTTTTGTCTGGACATTAGTCGATTTAGTCATCTCTTTAAGCCTCACCACTCTACTATTTGGTCAAATCTATCGAGTGTTACCCGATGTGCGAATTGCCTGGAAAGATGTCGTCGTAGGAGCGGGGATAACAGCCATTTTATTTACCATTGGAAAATCCTTAATCAGCCTTTATCTCGGCAACAGTAGCATCGGATCAGCCTATGGTGCAGCCGGATCATTTGTGATTGTATTAGTGTGGATCTTCTATTCGACTCAAATTTTTCTCTTTGGTGCCGAGTTTACACAAGTCTGGTCACGGCGATATGGGTCACAAATTAGACCCAACAAAAATGCAACCTTGACTCGGGAATAGATACTCACGACAAGTATTAACCCATCAAGAAATGTTCATTTAAAAGATTAAGGTCTCGCCACCCCAGGGGATCAACAACAGCCATTAAACTGTATGATCAAAAAGATCAGAATCAATTAATTTTTGAGGGCAGAAGATGAATCTAAGTCAACTCTTGGAACCCATTGCCAGTCAGTTCCGAAGTTTAGGGATTCCAGAACCCATCACCCACTGGGGACATCCCGTGATGATGGGAATCGTGGTTTTAGCGATGGGTAGTGCTGTCGCTTACACCGGATGGCAAGGGCGAATTGCCAGTGATAAAGAAGTCTCACTGAAAAGCCGTTCATCCCATCGTCAAATTGCACCGTGGATGTTTATCTTCATGGCACTAGGCTATACAGGTGGACTCCTGTCGCTGGTGATGCAAAAACAACCCATTCTCGAAAGTCCTCACTTTTGGACGGGTACGGCATTACTCGGTGTATTGGCACTCAACGGTTTGATTGCTTTTACGGGTTTCGGTGGCAATAAAGATTCCCTGCGAATCACCCATGCCTACCTGGGAACCTTAGCCGTCGGTATGATGTTAATTCATGGCATACTGGGTCTGAAATTGGGCTTGTCCATCTAAACGAGGGTCTGTCTCCCAAGCAGCAATGAATCAAACGGTTATTATTATTTTCGGTTTAGCTTATATTCTGGGGTTGCTCTGTAGCGGTGTTGCTTGGGGAAAATCTGGGGTATTAGTCCTTGCTCTAGGGTTGGCAATTGCCACAATGGGGCGAGAATTTGTCAAACGCAAACAGCGTCAGATCCAGATGAAGCGAGGGCTAAACTCCCGAAAAACAGCCCATACCCTTGATAAAACTGGGCAAAGGGAAGAAACAGCTTTGATGCTCAGAGATCCCTCAACCTCTGTTTCTGGCTCTAGACTCCCAACTCCCCCGATCCCCGAAACCGTTTGGTTATTTGCCGGATTAATTGCCGTCGCCGCCAGTCTCTATCTACAAGTTCGCACCCCTCAACCCGCCCCCAATAACATCAGTCAACTGGTTACAGCCTCAGATTCACCTGAATTGATTATCACGGTTCGCGGTGAAGTCCAAACCCCTCCTCATCTCACCCGTTCAGGACGAGCGCAATTTTGGTTAAAGGTGGCTCAAGTTAACGAAATTATGGGCAATGATAAACCCATTGAAGTCAGTCGAGAGGTCAGCGGTAGACTCTACATTACCGTACCTCTGCTACAAGCCACAGGTCTGCATCCGGGAGCCGCAATAGCAGTCACCGGAAGCCTCTACAAACCCCAACCCCCGTCTAACCCTGGAGCTTTTGATTTTCGCGCTTATCTGGCTCGTCAGGGGGCATTTGCCGGACTCAAAGGCCGTTATTTAACCTCTCTAACCTCAACTTCCGGTCAAACTTGGGGATGGTGGGCGGTTCGACAACGGATTGTTCGTGCTCAAGTACAAGGTTTAGGCATCCCCAAAGGCGCAATTGTCAGTGCGATGGTCTTAGGGCGACGAGCGGTAGATTTACCCTACGATGTTCGCGATCAATTTGTCCAAGTCGGATTAGCTCATATTTTAGCCGCCTCTGGATTTCATGTTTCTCTGGTATTAGGGGTTGTCCTGGCTTTAAGCCGAAGTGCCTCCCCCCGCCAACGCTTAACGATTGGTATGATTGCTTTGCTGGCCTATGTGGGCCTGACGGGAGCCTCACCCTCGGTCTTACGAGCCGCATTGATGGGACTTGCTGCCTTAATTGGATTTGCCACAAATCGTCAAGTTAGGCCGCTGAGTGTGCTTGTGGCCGTAGCGGTGGGTTTGTTACTGTGGAATCCTTTATGGATTTGGGACTTGGGATTTCAGTTTAGCTTTTTAGCCACTCTGGGATTATTGGTCAGCGTTCCCCCCATTCTCAAACGTTTAGACTGGATGCCTCCGACGATTGCTTCTCTGTTGGCTGTTCCTCTGGCGGCTTCTATTTGGACGGTACCTCTACAACTCTATGTTTTTAATGTGGTTTCCCCCTACAGTATTTTGGTGAATGTGATTACGGTTCCTTTTGTGGCGGTGATTACTTTGGGGGGCTTATTTGCCGGGGTTGTCGCTCTGTTTTGGCCGACGGCAGGAAGTTCAATTTCAGCGTTATTAGAGTATCCGGTGGGCGGTTTATTGGGCCTGGTGCGGTTTTTTAGTCAACAGCCTGGAAATTCGATAGCGCTCGGTTCGATCTCTCAATTTCAACTGATCGCTCTCTACAGTCTCATCGGTTTAGTTTGGGTGATTGGGCGTCAACGAGAATCCCGAAACTTTGAGCGTCAAACATCGCCACAATCTGGGTTATTACTGTTGTTTCATCCCGTCGTGATTGCTTTTATTGCTGCTATTGCGATCGCTGTGGTTCCCATTTGGCACAGTAAAGCTTCTCAATTTCAGGCGACAGTATTGGCGACCTCTGGAGAACCCATTTTAGTGATTCAAGATCGAGGAAATATTACTTTAGTTAATAGTGGGGGTCAAGATAGCGCTCGTTACGCGGTGTTACCTTTTCTGCAAAAGCAAGGGGTGAATCAGATTGATTATTCTGTTTCGACTCATTCTCGCTTAGGATTAAGCATTGGCTGGCCGATTATTTTAGAAAAACTCCCGGTTAAAGTTTTTTATGATAATCCCGCTTCTAAACAAGCTTATTATGTCAGTTCTTTAGCGATTAAAGAAGCGATTGAATCTCGCCAGGGTCTTTATATACCGCTGACGGTTGAAGAATCTTTGGAGTTGGGTTCGACAAACATTGAACTGATTGATGCGGAAACTCCAATCGTAGAATTCTTGATTGGGGATCTCAAATGGATGTTGTTGGGTGATGTTAATCTTGATAACCAAATTAAACTCTTACAAGCTGAGATTATTACCCCGACTCAAGTGTTGTGGTGGTCAGGAAATCGTCTTGACCCCAAAATGCTGAGGGTACTTCAACCTAAAATCGCAATTGCTTCTTCTAATACTATTGACCCTGAAACCCTGAAACTCTTGCGTCAGCGACAAACTCAAGTCTTTTGGACGGGGCGTGATGGCGCTCTGCAATGGACACCCACGAAAGGATTTGAAACAAGCCTCATTTCTGATCAGACTGATGGTTCTTTCCTATGATAGAATAAGTCAGAGGCTAGGATTTAGCCTATTTTTGAGCTTGATTGGAGAGGTGGCAGAGCCTGGTTGAATGCGACAGACTCGAAATCTGTTAGGGGTTGAATTGCTCCTCGTGGGTTCGAATCCCACCCTCTCCGTTGCGGTCTGACGACAGAACAATAAAGGTTTCAAACTAACGCTAATCGGAGAGAAGTTCCGCTTTCTCTGATTTTTCCCTCACAGGAGACTATTCTCACAATACGGTAAGGTGCTGGGGTTTATCTTGATTTAATCATCAATCAGGGGATAACTTCATTTCTGTCAACACCTGCTCAAACCAATAAGTCTGAATTGTCTAAAATGCCACTCTCATAGGATTAGAAAAAATAGTCACAGAAGGGACAAACAAAATACTCAGTTGTTTGAGTTGTAGCCGCCAATTCAATTAAGTTTAATACAAGGATTTTATGGCTTCGCGATCACTATAAAATAAATCTAAATCATCCCAAAGTAATGCAACGCCCAGTAGAGAGTTTTAGGATTAATTGCTAATCTCTATCTCAAGTCAGATGTTTTTTGACGAATTAAACGGTTAAATCAAAAATAAGTTTACAAAAGTCGATTTTTGAGGAAAAAGCTAAGATGGCTTACGAAAATATTGAACAATTACCGGAAGATGTTAAATCTCAACTCCCTCGCGGCGCTCAACAGATTTTTTTAGCGGCTTTCAATAGTGCGGCTTCTGATGGTTTGACTGAAGGTAATGCGTCTCAACTCGCCTGGAATTCTGTAAAAACTCAATATAAACAAGGTTCAGAAGGTCACTGGGAAACCATTCCTGAAGGAGGGGCAGGTCGAACCACAACAGGTACAATGCCTGCGTCTTAAGTAGGATTAAAAATTCATAAAAGACTTTAGCCTTTTATTGGAAAGACAAATCAGATAGGGTAGGTTTATGGAAATTTGAGAAAATATCCCCTGTAATAAACCTGCCCTACTAACTGTTTCTAAAAACAGTTTTCTATAGATACAAATAAAATTTCTAAGTTTATACAAATTTCTCCTCTTACTTTTGATAAAATCAAAATAATTTCTACTCGTTCTACAGAAGTGGGTTCAATATTAGTCTAAAAAAATCGTAAGCGAACAGTTTGATCTTTCCAGATTCAACTCATGATGCCGCTTAAATTCTGATTCAGATTAGAGAAAAAACACTAACTTTAATCAACAAAAACAAATTACGGTTTAAATCTCATTTTGACTCTCTCCAGAAATCAGTAAGACAAAAGTTAGACGAACCTTTTCTATCTACACCAATAGAAATCCCGTTGGGCTAAACGTATGCACTCAAGAAGTCATTGTGCGATAAAATAAACCTTATGATCAATCAACCGACGAGTCACCATATACCGCCCCAGACCTGGAATCGTCCCATCGGTCTAGGTTGGGAAAAACCCTACACTGTCCGCTACAGCAGTAACCTCGATGATGGCCCCTGGCATGGGATGCCGTTAGGAGGGTTCGGGGCGGGTTGTATTGGTCGTTCATCGCGAGGAGATTTTAACCTGTGGCACCTTGATGGCGGCGAACATATTTTCCGCAATTTACCCGCTTGTCAGTTTAGTGTATTTGAGGAAGTTAACGGCAAAACTCAAGCCTATGCCTTGTGTACAGAACCCCCAGAAGATGAGAGTTTATCAGCTTGGAATTGGTATCCAGCATCGTCTAACACACAAAAAACCGGAACCTATCACGCCCTTTATCCTCGCAGTTGGTTTGTTTATGAAAATGTCTTTAAAGCCCAATTAAGTTGCGAACAATTTTCACCAGTTTGGGCAAATAACTATCAAGAAACCAGTTATCCAATCGCCGTTTTTGAATGGATTGCCCACAACCCCACAGATGAACCAATAACCCTCAGTATTCTGTTCACTTGGCAAAATACAATCGGTTGGTTTACCAATGCTTTAAAACAGCCCAAAGTGCAAGTTAGAGATGATGGCAGTCCGGTTTATGAATATCAACCCCGTTGGGGAAATAGTGTCGGAAATTATAATCATTTAGTTGAAGATTTTCATCGGGTGGGTTGTCTAATGTCTCGCCTGAGTGCCAGTGAAGATGTCCGCGAAGGAGAAGGACAAATGGCAATTGCAACTATTACAAATCCGGCGGTAGAAGTCTATTATCACACCTGTTGGAATACAGCGGGAACGGGTGAGGAAGTTTGGCGTTATTTTGCCCAAGATGGAACTTTATTAGATGAAGAAAGTGAACATCCGGCAACCGAAGGAAGACAAATTGGAGTTGCTTTAGCAGTTAAGTTTACGATTCGACCTGGAAAAACCCGCAAAATTCCGTTTTTATTGTCTTGGGATTTACCGATTACTGAGTTTGAATCTGGGGTTTGTTACTATCGTCGCTACACCGATTTTTTTGGTCGAAATGGTAAAAATGCTTGGTCGATGATTCGCACGGCGATGAAGCATTCTGATCTTTGGTTAGATAATATTAAAGCGTGGCAAAATCCGATTTTAAATCGTCAAGATTTGCCCTCCTGGTTCAAAATGGCGTTGTTTAATGAACTGTATTTGTTAACTGATGGGGGGACGCTTTGGAGTGCGGCAGATGAAAATAATCCTAAAGGTCAGTTTGCGGTTTTAGAATGTATCGATTATCGCTGGTATGAGAGTTTAGATGTACGGTTATATGGGTCGTTTGGGTTACTTTTATTATGGCCGGAGTTGGATAAATCCGTTCTATTAGCGTTTGCCCGTGCGATTTCAAAAGGAGATAAAACGCCCCGAATTATTGGTTACAATCAAGCTGAAGCAATTCGGAAAGCAACGGGCGCAACTCCTCACGATTTGGGCGCACCAAACGAACATCCTTGGGAGAAAACAAATTACACTAGCTATCAAGATTGTAATCTTTGGAAGGATTTACCTTGCGATTTTGTGTTGCAAGTTTACCGAGATTTTCTGTTAACGGGAGGCGAAGATTATGAGTTTTTACAAGACAGTTGGTTAGCGATAGTTGAAACCCTAGATTATCTCAAAAATTTTGATAAAGACCAAGACGGAATTCCCGAAAATAGTGGCGCACCTGACCAAACCTTTGATGATTGGAAATTGCAGGGAGTTAGCGCTTATTGTGGGGGGTTATGGTTGGCGGCGTTGGAGGCGGCGATAGAAATCGGAAAATGTTTGCAGAAAACAGAATTTGCAACTAATTTTTCTCCGTCTATTTCTGAGACAATTTCAACTTATGAAAGTTGGTTAGAACAAGCAAAACCGATTTATAAAAATTTGTGGAACGGTCAATATTTTCAGCTTGATAGTGAAAGTGGTTCAGATGTGGTGATGGCGGATCAACTCTGCGGTCAATTTTATGTTAAACTATTAGAATTAGAAGATATTGTCTCTCCAGAAAAAACAATTTCAGCGTTACAAACTATCTATCAATCTTGTTTTCAAAATTTCTATCAAGGTCAACTAGGTGCGGCAAATGGTGTTAGAAAAAATGGAGAACCTGTTAATCCCAATGATACTCATCCGTTGGAAGTTTGGACGGGGATTAATTTTGGGTTAGCTGCATTTTTAATTCAGATGGGAATGAGAGAAGAAGGGTTTAATTTGGCGGAAGTTGTGGTCAAACAAGTTTATGAAAATGGCTTGCAATTTAGAACCCCAGAAGCCATTACCGCAAGCGGAACGTTTCGGGCGAGTCACTATCTCAGGGCGATGGCAATTTGGGCGATTTATTATCAATGTAGGGAATAATTTTCAGTCAAAATATTAACTCTCATATGATATAATTAACTATCTCAACCCTTGAGAAACAAACGCGGCCCAATAATAAGGATGGTTTAAACTTTCAGTTTTTCGCAGTTCAAACTGGGCTTTTCTTAAGGCTTCCGGGCGAATTTCTCCCCGGTTGCGGAACTGATAATAGAGTTGACAAAACTCGGCTGTTGAGTCGTCCTGCACCGACCATAACGTACTGACAACACTTCGCGCCCCCGCAGTCAGGAAACCCCCCGCTAAGGTCAAAACATCGTCGGTCATTTCCGATAAAGAAAAATTGGTTTCGCAGCAGGATAGAAACACTTCCGAAAGTTGGGGAAAACGTTGGATGAATAGGTGGGCTAAGTCTAAAGTCCCGTCGGATAGTTGCAAGCCGGACTTCAGAGCGTTGCTGAGGTTGGAACTAGCGTGGTGACTGGAGTGGAGAAGATTAACCTCTCGGGCGAGTTCCAGGTAGTTGGCGATGGTGGCTTGTTTTTCTTTCAGGTGGCGGTCTGGGGGAACGCTGTAAAGTTCGGCGACTTTTTGACATTCTTTTGGGGTAAAATCTAAATCACCCGTGGCGTTTTCAACGATTCCCACAATGTTGGTTTTTACGGGTTTTCGCTGGTGGCAAAAGTCGAGGATTTGGCAACTCGGAACCACTCGAATTTGAAAGCGATCGCACAGATATTCTATTTTTGATAAATGGGATTGAGTTGCTGTTTTGGGTTCCTCATCCATATCCAAGTCAAAATCTCGATAACCCCGATGTTTGCCCACCGCAACGGGGGTTGAGGTTGTTCGTTTTTCTGTGTCTAATTCCGAGAGGGGAAGGGCGGCGAAAGGGATTTGGTGTAGAGCTAGGTGGGGAACAATAATTAATTCTTCGACATCTTGCAGATGGCTTTCAATCAATTGCCGAAGTTTAAAACGTTGGGAGAGTGAGGCGAGGGTGGGTTGCATTTGGTTTTTCCATTCTTCCCGGAGTTGGATGCGTTTTTGGCGAGTTTGTTTGAGGAATTCTTGGCGATCGCTTATTGTTTCTACTGAACCATCGGTTAATGTTACTAAAACGGCAGTATCAGTAATTTGTATCAACTTAATTTCATCAAATTGGCGGTTGAGGAGTTGGGCAGCGATGAAGAATTTTGCGTATTTGATATTAATGTAGGGTTGAAGCCAAGTTTGCCCAATCCAATTTTGTAGGGTTTCGTAGCTTTGTCCTTTGCAGGTGTAACAGGTGATTGATTTCTCACTATCTAAGCCCTCTCCACCTCTCCCCAACCCTCTCCTACGAGGAGAGGGAGCAATTGTATCTCCCCTTGCAGGGGAGATTATAGAGGGGTCGAGAGGGGAGTTAGCGTCGGGATGGCGGAGGATAAAAATAAAGGTATCGTTATCAGTCGTGTAGAAGTTGAGAAGGGCGGTTTTGCGATCGGGAATTAACTGCTGCATCTGCTGGAAACTGAGGGGAGTGGGTTGGAGTTGTGCGGCTAATTCGTTATTTTCACGGCGAATACTTTCCCAAACTTGCTGTTTTTGGGCTGCTAATTGTTTAATTTTTTCCAGTTTAGCTTCGCTGGAGGCGGGAGTGGATGAACGATCTCCCATGATGTCATCTGAAGGGGAGTTAAACCGGAGGCGATCAATTTGTTGTTGTAGGTCGAGATATTCTTGAACTTGGGGGGGGATGTCGCCTTTGGAGTAGAGGTCTTTATTGTGGAACAGGTCGGCGAGGAAGCGGGAACGGGAGCGATCGGCGTATTCGAGGGCTTTATCGTATTGTTTGAGATTAATATAGCATTGCACGATATTGGCATAGACGCTCAGGTTATCTTCGAGAACTTGTTGACGGCGATCGTCGGTGAGGGAGGAGTTGCGAAGGAGTTCGATGGCTTCGATAGCGGGTTTGTAACCTGTAATGGCGAGTTCCCAGTTACCTTGAGTAAAAGCAATGTTGCCTAAGTTGCGTCCAGCATAAATACAGTCCTTTGGCATGGTTTTGAGAGTGGCAATTTTTAGACTATCTTGGAAGGCTTGAATAGCTTTTTCCGTCTGACCTGAATCTTGGTAAGCCTTGCCCAAATTGCCCAGGGAAGCAGCTTCTCCGTTGCGGTTTTTGAGTTCCCTTTTGAGGGTTAAAGACTGTTGATGGTATTCAATTGCCCGCTCGTACTGCCCCAGGGAGCGGTAGGCAATGCCTAAGTTGCCCAGGGAAATCGCTTCTCCGTTGCGGTTTTTGAGTTCCCTTTTGAGGGTTAAAGACTGTTGATGGTATTCAATTGCCCGCTCGTACTGCCCCAGGGAGCGGTAGGCAATGCCTAAGTTGCCCAGGGAAATCGCTTCTCCGTTGCGGTTTTTGAGTTCCCTTTTGAGGGTTAAAGACTGTTGATGGTATTCAATTGCCCGCTCGTACTGCCCCAGGGAGTCGTAGGCAATGCCTAAGTTGCCCAGGGAAATCGCTTCTCCGTTGCGGTTTTTGAGTTCCCTATTGAGGGTTAAAGACTGTTGCAGGTATTCAATTGCCCGCTCGTACTGCCCCAGGGAGCGGTAGGCAATGCCTAAGTTGCCCAGGGAAATCGCTTCTCCGTTGCGGTTTTTGAGTTCCCTATTGAGGGTTAAAGACTGTTGCAGGTATTCAATTGCCCGCTCGTACTGCCCCAGGGAGTCGTAGGCAATGCCTAAGTTGCCCAGGGAAGACGCTTCTCCTTGGCGGTTTTTGAGTTCCCTTTTGAGGGTTAAAGACTGTTGATGGTATTCAATTGCCCGCTCGTACTGCCCCAGGGAGTCGTAGGCAATGCCTAAGTTGCCCAGGGAAATCGCTTCTCCGTTGCGGTTTTTGAGTTCCCTATTGAGGGTTAAAGACTGTTGCAGGTATTCAATTGCCCGCTCGTACTGCCCCAGGGAGTCGTAGGCACTGCCCAAATTGTCCAGGGAAATCGCTTCTCCGTTGCGGTTTTTGAGTTCCCTATTGAGGGTTAAAGACTGTTGCAGGTATTCAATTGCCCGCTCGTACTGCCCCAGGGAGTCGTAGGCATTGCCTAAGTTGCCCAGGGAAGCAGCTTCTCCCTTGCGGTCTTTGATTTCCTGATAGATGGTGAGGGTATTTTGCCAAACTTGGAGAGCAAGGGTAAATTGACTGGTTTGATACCACCGAATGCCAAGGTTAAATAATGTATCTGCGGTTTCTTGGCGGATAGTTTGGGGCTGTTGGGAACTGCCGAGATATTCGCCTAGTTCTAGGAGAAGGTTAATTAAAAAACTGGCTTCGTTAGCTCTACCATTGTTAGCAAACAAGGCAAACAATTCTGCAACCTCTGCCATTACCTGCAACAACTCTGGCTCGACTAACTCCCAGTTATTACTCAAAACTTGATTTCCTTCCCCACTCTCACAGGTGAGAAGCTCTTGGATAAGTTTGATATAGGCTTGTAAACGTTCTTCGTTCATAGTAGATTCTTGGGGGTTGGTTGTTATTATCTTCGGAAAATAGGGTGTTGGGGGTGGGGCGCGGAGATTTTTAACTTTTCACAACTTTAAACTCTTGATAACAACCTTGCCAACTCGACGGATTATCGCTCAACCACCCCCAAAGCTGATTCATGCGATCGCTTGTCCAGTTGGGAATAAATTCTTGTTTCGTCGGTTTCAACCAATCAAAATCGAGAGCTTCTTTGAGTGCGATCGCAATATATTCATCTGTTCCGGGTGTTGTTAGCCTGATTCCCATTTTCTTCTGCTGATACCAATAAGACTCAGTTTGTGGCAGTCGAATGACGTTTTCATCCGCCCGATATTGGGGAGCAAAAACCATTGATGGACACAAAAAACAACGTTGGGTTAGTCCCCTATGCAATAACAGCAAATAACGGGATTCTGGGGGTAGTTTAATCGTGATAAACAACGGTTCACCAACGGGTAACGGTTCGGGTTCGGGAAGTTCGGGGAGTTCCCAATTTCTCACAGTTTCCGGTTTAATCTTAATCCAATTTTCATCATCCATTTGCTGTTTCAACGGTTCCCAAAATAAATGATCTAATTCCCAACGAGGATATTTATCATCCCACAACCATTGATAAACTTCCCTCCAAATTCCTCTTTGACCCTGCTTTCTATTGTTCCAATTCTGACTTTCTTGTTGATCGCTATTGAGTTCGAGTTGGTATTGGTTTACCAGTTCTCTAATTACCTCAGCCAGCTTCCTCTGAATATCTGTTGGTAAACAATTTAATTCCTGTTTTATCAAGCTGGCAATAGTCTGATCATCATTGTTGTTTGGATTGTTTTTTAATTGATAATTTTCAGGATGAAAACGCAGCCGAAATAAGCATCGATGTTCCTTGGCTGCTGCTGGTGTTTGGTCGGGAAATAGAGAATGAGCTATCTCTTTGAGAAATTTGTCGTTCATGCTTCACAGCCTCCCGTTCGGGTTGGGATGGTTTTATATGATTTAGTTTAGCAATCTTTTCAGCAAACAACTACTAAATTTTGTTGTTATGAGGGATTTTGCGATTTGCTGCCATTTGAAAATATTTGACTGTTATTTGCTAATATTTCGATTAATTTCAGGTGTAAAAATTGAGATTTAAAAGCATTAAATTAGAGGTGATTTTCATAAAAAGCAAGCCATAATAAAAGGGTCATTCTTTCGATTATCGGTGATGAAACAGAAACAATTTATCCTTGTTTTTATTCTAGGATGCCTGGGGTTCTTAGGATTCCAATCGATGCAAAACTCGACATCCGAACCCGCCACCGTGCAACTCGTCCTGCAACCGAATACAGCCGAACTGATATCAACAACCGAAGACCTTCTCCACGTTTTTTCCCGTCGCGTCAGACCCCATCATTGGGTTGAAATTAGCATGATTTCCCAACAGGAAAACCCCGAAATTTTACTCTCCAAACAAGCCAATCGTCGGAGTATTCAACAACTGCGATCGCAACTCGATCCCAACCCTCAAACCCCGGAATTAGAACCCATTCCCTCATCAGATACAGCCATCGTCGCCGCCCTCCAACGGTTTAGCGATCGCGTGGTAGCAACCAACGGTAAACACCCCATCTATTTTTATGTTGTCACCGATGGAACCTCGGACCCGCAAGCGATCGCCCAACTCCGGGAAATCAGCAAAACTCTGACCCAATACAACCTGGAAACCGCCCATCTTTTCGTCCTGGGTTTGAACCCCAAACACCGCCTATCAATGGCCGGGGGGTTTGCACCCATAGGCGATCAGGTCGAGTTTGCCAGCAACAATTACGACGAGTGGGTACAACTGCTGAGAAAATTCTAGCGCCCAAATTGCCAGCCGCCACTGCCATAGCAATGTTACCTGATTTGTAAAAAATTAATCAATCTCAGCCCCCAATTTTTGGGGGTTTGGGGGCAATATCGTTGACAACATTTCAGCATAATTCACCCGGCAAAATATCTACTTTATTAAGGAGAATAATCCAATGTCTATCAGATCGTTCAAACAATTTATTGCGACTTTTTTCGGTGGATTTTTCTGGGATACGCCGTTAATATCCTGGTCAGACGGTACATTTGAATTCCAATCTCTCCTGGAAGAATGTCATACAAATCGCCTCGCCAAAATCTTGGAATATTACAAACCCGAACTCTTTCAACGGTGGTATTGGGTGGTACTCGCCGCCGCTTACAAAGCCAAAAACGCACAACAGTCTTTATCGACATTAGAAAAAGAACAGGAAGAACTCAGCAGTAAAGTCAGTTTCATGGAAGCCGTGTTAGACATCGAACTTCCACCCCCACCCCAACCGGAACCTTGGCAAATACTGCTAACTATCGGTTTATCGATCATGTTGTTATTGGGAATTGCGGAATTTTTCGGCTTGGAAGTTCAAAGCATTACCAACAACCAGTTCATACAATTTTTCTTGGTATTTTCGGGAGCAGTTTGTATGAATTTGGGAGAATATATCGGCATTTTGCAAATCGTGAAAGCGGTACGCCGCTACGACCCCAAACGCAGTTTTTCCGACGATAACCGCTACGCCAATAGTATTCCATTTTGGGAAAGAATCAAGAGTGGGGATGCTGCAATTTGGTTATCTTTTGCAATTGTCCTGATGGAAACAGCTTTTGCGGCTCCGGGTTTGATTGGTTTATTGCCGCCAAAATTGTCTGTAGAACCGCTTTTTCAACTCACAGTTTTTGCCGCAGCAGGGCTGGCTGCAACCATCAATATTATGATTGCTTGGGGAAATGCTTTGTTAGAAATTCAGTGGGAACAGGAGGTGCAGGAAATTCGCCAACGTCATCGCCAAGCTTTTGTTTCTTCGGAGTCGGACTCCAACTTGATTGACGAAGTTGTTATCGAGCGAGAAATGAACAATTACCGTCGGGAGTTGGCAGAAGCAAAGGCGCGTTTGGAGTTAAAAAATCGGTCGCTTGAGAAGCAAAAGCGGGAAGTTGATGACTCTAAAGAACGGGCAAGACGGGAGTTTGAACGCTGGGAATTTTCGGTGCGAAAGTGGCTGAAAGAGAATCCTGAAGTTGTCAAAAACTTCGTTGAGTCGGAATCAAAGCCGTCTAACAATGGGTATCATTCGGTTAAAAATGGCTTGGATATTTTCTCAGAGGAAATGAAAGAATCCTAGAGCAAAAACTTGGCCCGGTTGTTATCAGTCTCCGAAAAAAATAAATCCTTAGAAGGAGTCCTGTATTCTGCCCTTCTAAGGTTTTGATTGCGGTAATATTGCATATTTTTTAAGGGTTTAAATAGCTAAATCATCGGTGAATACGTCCAAATCAAATTAAATATTTGGTTCGATAAATAGCCGGAAATTGCTGCAAGTGACAGCCGGGTGTTCAAAAATTGAAAAATTAAAATCACGGTGCTATAATCGGCACACTGCTAAAATAATTTAATCCGAATTGAGGAAAACCAATGCCTTTGACCGCAACACAACAGCAGTTTCTCAGTGAAATTACGGATGATATATTTATGGAGGAGAAAGATTCGGAAAAACTTCGAGATTTTTTCAGTTTGCGATACAATCCCGATTACTATAATTATCAAAATAAAAAGAAAAGTTCTCAGGAAGATGGAGAAAAAAAGACGATTTCTGAACTATTGAATGAAAAATGGACAGGGATAGGCAGTACCATTCAAAGAACATCGAAGCAGGTCAGAGATTGTCTGGTGAATAAATATTCGGAGGAAATACTGAACGATTTGGGAGAGGAGGAATTTAATTTTATCAAAAACCCAGGAACGGGCGGACGTCTTGGGAAAACTCTTTACAATTGGTTGTGGGAGCAAAAATTTCCTCGGTGGGTTGATGATAATTTTTTCCCATTTTTAGAAAAGGAGGCCGTTCCTAATCAAGATTGGATTAATTTTCGGGATTATGAGGAAATGCAAAACGGAGAAGTTAATAGATTATATATTCCCAAACCACCTAAAAAAGATGATCAACCCCTAAAGCTGAGTTTAAATAAACCTTATTTTGCGTTGATGAACGTGCAAGAATCTCTGGGGTATTTATTGTTATTAAATCGCGGGGTTGCGGGTCAGTTTGTGGTTTGTCCATCTCAGGCTTTTGCCGTCAATTATCAATTGCAAGAAGTTGGGCTTTTACCCCAACCCCAAAGTTTGGCTGGCGAGGAGGAATGTGGGTTTACTTTTGAGGAAGTGGGAGTAGAAAAATTTGTGGCGATCGCCCTCCAACAGCCTCTAGATTTAGAATGGTTAAAACCGAATGAGGAAGAAGTCGCGCCGGAGTTAACATGGAAAAGAATGCAGGAGTTATGGCAAGAATTGGAAAATCAAGGTAACTGGCGGGTTTATTCTCGACAAGTTGAAGTGGTGGAAGAAGACGATCTCAAAACTGCTTAAATTCCAACCGAATTGACTATCATTTCACAACGAACAGAAGCCAATCAATCGATTAAAAACAGGGGGCAACACGATGGATGAAGCTTATACTCAAAAGATAAAGGAGTTGTTGGAAATCGGACGGGATAAATATAACGAAGGAGATTGGGAAAATTCCATCGCTTCTTTTTCCGAGCTTTACCAACTGTCTAATCGTGCTAAAGATTGGGTTTACGTTAGTTTTGCTGCGGCTTGGTTGGGGTGTGCCTATTGGAAAAAAGGAGATTTTGATTCGGCTCAAAACTATTTTCAAGAACGTTTTAACTGGGCGCAGGTTTTAGATGATTTTTCGGCAAAATGGGAAGTGCTGAACTGGATGGCGGAGCTTGCAGAAAAGCAGGAAAATTTGGAAGAGGCTATCGATTATTATCAGGGTCAATTAATCCTGGTTAGGCTCCAGAACATTTCGGCGGATTTTGAAATTAAAATAGTGGATCGGATTGGCCGTTTATATTTTTCCCGAAAAAATTACGCTTTGGCTATAGATTATCTCCGGCGATCGCTTATTTTAGCTGAGGAATTATCCTGGGAGAAGTGGCGGGCAAGTAATTTATATATTTTGGCGGATTGTTATCGATTTTTGGAGAATTGGGCGGGAGCGGCAGATTATTATCGGGAAGCGGCAACGGTTTATAGAACAGCAGAAGAAACTGAACAGTGGGCGCTCAAAGCTTGGGAAAATGTCAAGCAGGTTTGTCGTGAGATGGGGGATCTAACCGGGGCGATCGCTGCTGAAGAAAACAGGTTAGAAGTGTTTCGCCAGAGGGAAGATCGCAGCAACCAGTTTTTCAGTCTTTATGGTTTGGGGAGTTTGTTTTGGGAGAGTCGGGAGTATTCTCGCGCCAGGGAGTATTTTTTGTTGGCGTTGAAGATGGGGAAACAGTTGCACGCAGAGGCGACGGAAGAAGCGCAACAGTTAATATGGGCAAAAAACCAAATGGGAAATGCTGAGTATATGTTGGGTAGGGTTGAGGAGGCGATGGGGCGAGTTGAGGAGGCGGTTGGTTCTTATGGGCGGGCGATGGAGTTTTACCAGCAAGCAAACAATCAGGAGTGGGTGGGTTTTAGTCAGCAAAAGTGGGAACAGTTAAAGGGGAGATGGCTTGCTTCTCAAGGGCAAGGTTATTTAGACTTTTTGGTGGAGGTGTTGGAAGCAGTTCGCAATAGTAAAGGCAATGCTGAAACGGTTTACTCCCTACTGGAAGCGAATTTAGACAAGCTTGATGATGGGTTTATCCTAGCTTTACGGACTTACATTGAAGGGACGCTTTCTAAACTGGAATCAGCACAAAAGGGGTTTATTTCCCAAGTTATTTTTGATTTTATTAGCCTCATTCAAGATTTTCCCCAAGGTAGTAAAGTAACTAATATAGAAATAGCGATCGCGGGTTACGAGGCGATGGAAACAATTTTTACTCGCGAGTCCGATCCTAAAAATTGGGCAGCTATTCAAAACAATCTGGGTTTGGCTTACCGTAACAGAATCCGTGATGACAAAGCTGAGAATATCGAAAAAGCCATAGCAGCTTACAATTTAGCATTGGAAGTTTACACAAAAAAAGACTTTCCTTTGTGGTGGGCAGCAACTCAATATAATCTCGGCGGTGCCTACCGTAATAGAATCCGCGATGACAAAGCTGAGAATATCGAAAAAGCCATAGCAGCTTACAATTTAGCATTGGAAGTTTACACAAAAAAAGACTTTCCTAAAAATTGGGCAACAACTCAAAACAACCTGGGCATTGCCTACTCTGAAAGAATCCGTGACAACAAAGCTGAGAATATCGAAAAAGCGATTCATGCTTATCAACTAGCATTGTCAGTTCGCACTCGTGAAGATTTCCCCATTGAGTGGGCAGAGACTCAAAACAATTTGGGCAATGCTTACCTTGATAGAATCCGTGACGACAAAGCTGAGAATATAGAAAATGCTATTGCTGCTCATCAGCAGGCATTGTCAGTCTACACCAAAAAAGACTTCCCTACCCAATGGGCAACAACTCAAAACAACCTGGGCAATGCCTACCTTTATAGAATCCGCGACGACAAAGCTAAGAATATAGAAAATGCTATTGCTGCATACAAACTAGCATTGGAAATTCGCACTCGTGAAGCATTCCCCGTCGATTGGGCAATGACTCAAAACAATCTCGGCCTTGCTTACTGTGATAGAATCCTTGGTGACAAAGCTGAAAATATAGAAAATGCTATTGCAACTTACAATTTAGCATTGGAAGTTTACACCAAAGAAGACTTCCCCATGAATTGGGCGGGAACTAAAAGCAATCTCGGCGGTGCCTACCTTTATAGAATCCGTGACGACAAAGCTAAGAATATAGAAAAAGCTATTGCAACTTACAATTTAGCACTGGAAGTTTACACTAAAGAAGACTTCCCTATAGAGTGGGCAATGACTCAAAACAATCTCGGCACTGCTTACGGTGATAGAATCCGCAATGACAAAGCTGAGAATATAGAAAAAGCTATTGCAGCATACAAACTAGCATTGTCAGTTAGCACTCGTGAAGATTACCCTGTCGATTGGGCAGCAACTCAAAACAACCTGGGCAATGCCTACAGTTATAGAATCCTTGGTGACAAAGCTGAGAATATAGAAAAAGCTATTGCAACTTACAATTTAGCACTGGAAGTTTACACTAAAGAAGACTTCCCTATAGAGTGGGCAATGACTCAAAACAATCTCGGCACTGCTTACGGTGATAGAATCCGCAATGACAAAGCTGAGAATATAGAAAAAGCTATTGCAACTTACAATTTAGCACTGGAAGTTTACACTCGTGAAGATTACCCTGTCGATTGGGCAGCAACTCAAAACAACCTGGGCAATGCTTACCTTTATAGAATCCGTGACAACAAAGCTGAGAATATAGAAGAAGCTATTCATGCTTATCAGCAGGCTTTGTTAGTTTACACCCTGGAAGCCGATCCGATTCAATGTCTGAGAACTTCCAGCAACTTAGGCTACCTTCACTTTACTCAAGGCAAATGGCAACCTGCGATCGCTGTTTACCAACAAGCCATCACCGCAGTTGAACTCATTCGCAGTTTATCGCAAGACGACGATCGCCGCCAAAAAATCATAGAAGAAGCCATCGATGTCTATATGAACATCGTTCAATGTTTCGTTAATCTTCAGCAATACGAGAAAGCAGTAGAATATGCCGAGCGTTCCCGTTCCCGCATGATAGCAGAATTAATGGCAAGTAAAGACCTCTACCCAAATGCCGAAATACCTGCACAACTCCTAGAGAAATATTATGGCTTGCAACAACGTTTATCACACCTCCGTCGCTCCAACTCTGATGACAGCAACAAACAGCTTGCAACCGCAAAAAATTGGGTTGACCGTCGCGACAGTGGGGAAGTGGAAAAGCAAAATTTGGCAGAAATTGAACAAGTAGAAAAAGAACGGCAACGGCTTTGGCGAGAGATTCGTAAATCCGATCCGATTTTGGCGGGTCAGTTGCAGGTAGACCCCCTCAGTATTGACCAGATGCGGGCATTAATTAAGGATGAGGAAACCGCGATATTGAGTTTTTACACCACTAATGATGATACCTATATATTTATAGTGGGTCGGCAGAACGTTCAACTTTTCACTTGCGAAGGTCAGGGTATTAAGGCGCTGCACTATTGGATATTTGATAACTGGTTAGAACCCTACATTGACTACAGAAATAAAGAAAATCTAGAATGGCGTAACAACATGGGAGAATTTCTCCAACAACTCGCCCAACGCTTGCAACTGAATCAACTCATTAACCAACACCTGAGCGGTATCAAAGAATTAATCATCGTTCCCCATCTATTTTTACATCAAATTCCGTTTGCTGCTTTGCCTGTGAATATCTCCCCACCCCCGCTTAATAAGGGGGGCTATGAAGATTCAGTCTTTCCGCTTAATAAGGGGGGCAATTTAGATCCGGTTTCCCCCTTTTTAAGGGGGACGGAAGGGGGATCTACAAGGGCGACGGAAGGGGGATCGACAAGGGGGACGGAAGGGGGATCGACAAGGGGATTTGAAGAGAGTCGGCTCTCTATCCCTAGTAAGAAAAAAACGACCCCATCACCTGCTACCAAAAAACCCCAAACCCCTCAAACTCAACCCACCTACCTCAGCGATATATTCCGCCTGCGAGTTGTGCCGAGTTGTCAAATACTCAACTATTGCGACAGCCGCAACAAAAACACCAATTCCCCACAAATGGGTATTGTGGAAAATGCTACGGGCGACCTGATTTTTACCGGGTACGAATGCCAAAACCTCGCCCAAATGTTCCAAGTCCCGAAAGACTTCCGCCTCCAATACCAACAAGCAACGGTTAGCAATTACCACGAACTTACAAAACAAGTACAGTTTCTCCATTCCAGTCACCACGCCAGCGCCAATTTAATCAACCCAATGGAATCAAAACTACATTTATTTGATGGGGAAGTCACCCTTGGGGATGTGTTTACCTGGCGTTTACCAAAATTAACCGATGTCTTCCTCTCCTGTTGCGAAACTAATCTCACTGTCAGCAAACTTAACGATGATATTTTAACTATTGCAGCAGGTTTCCTGAGTGCGGGCGCTCAGAGTGTAGTCAGTACGTTGTGGGCGGTTAATGATTTTGCGACGGCTCTATTTTGTTTGTTTTATTATCAACATCGCCAAAACCCAAACTACACCCGCCCGCAAGCATTATACCAAGCTCAAATTGATTTGCGAAACTTGACAGGACGGGGACTTAATGATAAATATAAAAGCCAATTATCAGCGCATTTGCAGAAGATTAAAACAGAAGAAAATCAAAGCCAGATACAGGAAATGAGCGTTCACCTTGCCTGGTTATGTCAGCAAGATTATCCGTTTATCAATCCCTATTATTGGGCTGGTTTTGTTTCCCAAGGTTTGCAGTAAAATTGCGAGAATGAAATCCACAACCATTGAAAAACTTCTTTCCAATTTCATTGTTTGTCCATCGCTCAATATTAAATCCCAACTTCCCTTCAAGAATTATCCGCAAACTCAACCGCTTCTATGGCAGCTTCCAAAGCAATTTCTAAATGGGTCCAATGGGTACCACCCTGACAAAACACAATATAAGGTTCTCTCAACGGTCCGTCGGCCGACAATTCCGAAGTGCTACCATCAATAAACGTGCCGCCAGCCATCACTAATTGACTCTCATACCCCGGCATTTCCGCAGGAACGGGGTCGAGATAAGAACCGACCGGAGAATACTTCTGCAAGGCGCGACAGAAGGCGATTAATTTTTTCGGCGTTCCCAACTCAATGGCTTGAATTACATCCCGGCGAGGTTCTAAAGGTAAGGGGTTGACCCGATAACCCAATTGGTCAAAAACATGGGCAAGTAAATGGTTTCCTTTTATTGCTTCTCCGACCATTTGCGGGGCCAAAAATAAGCCTTGAAATAATAAGCGATTTTGATCAAAAGTAGCCCCCCCGCTACTGCCAATTCCGGGGGCTGTTAGCCGACAAGTGGCCGCTTCTACCAACTCAGCCCGTCCCGCGACATATCCCCCCGCAGGTGCGATAGTCCCACCAGGATTTTTAATTAACGAACCCGCGATTAAATCAGCGCCCACCGCAGTGGGTTCTTGGGTTTCGATAAATTCCCCATAACAGTTATCGACAAAACAAACGGTATTGGGATTTTGCTGTTTGACGATGTGGACAATTTTTTCAATTTCAGCAATCGATAAACTTGAACGCCAGGAGTAGCCGCAAGATCGCTGAATCAGGACTAAGCGAGTTTTATGGGTAATACCAATTTTCAAACTTTCCCAATCAATTTTTCCATCAAATTGCAGATCTATTTGACGGTAAGAAATGCCATACTCTATAAGGGAACCTTGGCTTTTGCCTCGTAAACCGATGACTTCTTCTAGAGTGTCATACGGAGCGCCTGCAACAGCTAACATTTCGTCCCCCGGACGCAAAACCCCAAACAAGGCACAGGCGATCGCATGAGTTCCAGAAACAAACTGGACTCGGACAGCAGAAGTTTCAGATCCCATGATTTCTGCAAACACCCGGTCTAGAGTTTGACGGCCTAAGTCATCGTGACCATAGCCTGTCACTCCAGCAAAATGGTGGGTTCCCACTCGATGTTGTCGAAAAGCATCCAAAACTCGTTTGAGATTTTGCTTGACCTGAGCGTCGATTCCGGAAAAAATCGAAATTAGTGCCTGTTTTGCTACTTCTAGCTGTAGAATACTACTGCTCATCACTGAACTCGCTGTTGGGGTGAGTGGTGACTAATTATGACGCAAATAGGACAGACTCGTAAAGAATAACCACATTTTCATGACGATTGCAACTTCACAAAAATTAAATCCCGAATGGAAAGTTATCATTTTCATGGTAATTCTCCACGGCGGCGCACTTTTTGCACTACTTCCAAGTAATTTTAGTTGGACTGCCATTGGCATCGCTTTTTTGCTGCATTGGGTAACAGGGGGTTTGGGTATTACTCTGGGCTACCATCGTCTCGTGACTCATCGCAGTTTTGAAACACCCAAATGGCTTGAGTATTTTTTCATATTTTGTGGAACTTTATCTTGTGAAGGTGGGCCAATTGATTGGATCGGTTTACACCGTTTCCATCATCTCCACTCTGACCATGAATTAGATCCCCATGACTCAAACAAAGGGTTTTGGTGGAGTCACATGGGTTGGATGCTTTGCGATCATCCCGCAAAAGCTGAAGTTCCTCGTATGACCAAAGATATCGGCGAAGATCCGGTTTATCTATTTTTTCAAAACTATTTCATTCTGATGCAGGTTGCTTTAGGGATTCTGCTCTATCTCTTAGGTGGCTGGCCCTTTGTGGTTTGGGGAATCTTTGTGCGAATTGTCGCTGTATTCCACTGCACTTGGTTAGTGAACAGTGCAACTCATAAGTTTGGATATCGCACGTTTGATTGTGATGATGCTTCCACAAACTGTTGGTGGGTCGCTGTACTCACTTATGGCGAAGGTTGGCACAATAACCATCACGCTTATCAGTATTCCGCTCGTCATGGTTTGCAATGGTGGGAAATTGATCAAACTTGGATGACCATTCAGTTTTTACAAACTTTGGGTTTAGCGAAGAAGGTTAAGTTAGCCTCGAAGTCAAGCTAACCGATCCGGCTAAGTTTACCAGTAACCTTTGGGGGGCTGGGGACAATTTGAATATTAAACCCTGAATACAAATTGCTAGTTTCCCCTCCTCCTTTAGGGGTTTTTTTTTGGTTTTTTTGAGTTTTTGCTAGAAGAGAGGATTTCCCTGCACAATGTATTTGAGGGTAGTGAGACTGTCTAAACCAATTAATCCGCGCCGATAGCCCACTTGATTGGACATTCCGAGAAAGATCGCGTCGCCTCGATTTTGATGGCGGGAAAAGCGTGGAGAGGCGTTGATAAACGTTAAGGCACTGTTAACATCTAGGGCAAATTGACGGCTCTCGCTGTAAGATTCCGTGGCTAAACAGTTGCTATGACCACTACTATATTCGTTCATCCAGGCGATTCCTTCGTCTAGGCTGTCTACTCCTCGAAACGCGATGGTTTTATTGAGATAGGGTTGTGACCATTCTGACGGTTCAGCCAGTATTAATTCTGGAAATTGTTTCACCAGGAGTTCATCTCCTTTGAGTGAAAATCCTTCTTCTCGCAGGTTGTTCCACAGTCTGACTAAGGATGAACCCTTTTGGTTGGGATCGATCAACACTTTCTCAATGGCGTTTACAGGATCGGGTTTACTTTGATGACTATCAAAAATCATCCATCGAACCATATCCACGTTAGCGGTTGCTGACCAATACAGATAGCAGTTCCCCATCGCTGATCGCAACACGGGAACCGTTGACTGAGTGACGACTTGATGGACTAGATGGGGCCGACCATAGGGAATAATCAGGTTAATATATTGATCTTGAGTCACTAAGTCTTGAATGGGGGCTTCTTGTTCGTTGGGAAAGACTTCTAAAGAACCAATTGGCATTCCTTCTTCTTCGATCGCCGACTGTAAAGCATCAGCAATCACTTGGTTAGAATAGTTCGCCTCACTTCCCCCAAGCAAGATTAAACTATTAGCCGTTTTCATACACAATCCAGCAGCGATCGCCCCGAACTCCGGAAAGGCTTCATAAATTAGACCCACCACCCCAATCGGAATCAGTTGATAATAGGTTTGACCTTGTTCGAGTTGATAGGAAGCCCCAATCACTCGTCCGATGGGATCGGGAAGTTCTCCCAACCGCTTCAAAATTTGTACGGTTGTATCTAGCCTTTCGGGAGTCAGCTTTAACCACTCACTGACACATTCAGAAACGCCCAGTTCTCGACTTGCTTCTAAGTCTAGGGTGTTTGCCTCTAGGATATCGTTTTGTCTTTTTCTAATGGCTTCTGCCATTGAGCGCAATGTACGACTGCGATGTTCTCCTTTCGTCTTGGCTAGTTGTATGCTGGCGGCATAGGCTCGACGAAGTGGGTTCGTCGGCGGAGGTGAAGCACTAAAATCATCAATTATCATCTTCGCTCACCGTCTGTAAGCTAGCCAGACCATCAGTGCTGGCAACATTGCCAACATGACGGCGACCATTGCCCAAAGTATAATATTGGGTCCGGGCGAATACAATGCTAGAGGAAGCCAAATGACTAAGGGTACTAAGAGCATTCCTAAAGCTAAAGGTAAATAATGCGCTTGTAAGCCTGGACTTGAGCGGTTCCATTGATGACCTGTCCAACGCCATGCTTGTTTATAGGGATAGTGAGTTGAGAGTTGTTCGAGGGAGTAACCACTCTCATCGACAACAAAAATTTGCTGACAGCGATTGCAACCAAAGGCTTCTGTCAGGGTAATCGGAACTAAATGACCCTTCCGACGACAGGGGCAAGGATAGTCACCGTTTAAATCGATTTTCTGGGCTTTCTGAGGTGGCACAAGCAGTTATCAAATAAAGCGTTTGAGTATAACGGACTTTCAAATACTTACTTAATGGATCATACTTACCAACTCTCGGTTGTCAATCTTGATCGATCTCTAAAATTTGAGATTCCATTGACTCTCACCCGAAGTGCGGTTATTCAACAGTTGCCTTGATCTCCTGAATTTTAACTGACAAGAAGCACTTGACTGTCAGTGAAGCCAACTCCATTTAAGCTTATTTCCTAGTTTACACGCTAACCCTGATTGATTAGTGGGTGAACGGACTAGATTTTTTGGCTGATCCTTAAAAGCGGGTGATGGGATTTGAACCCCCCATAAAACCTGCAACTCTGATTATACCGTAACCTTACATCCCGAAGATTTGAACCTTGAAAATTGAGTTAGGGAGAAATGAGCAAAAATGTGAGAAAAATTCAAGCCTCTGTTTTCAGTTTATACCACCGGGTAGTGAAAAGCGGTTCTCACGTACTGCTAAAGAGCCGTTTACCCCCTGAAGGGATGATCACAGCTTGTTGTGATATAGCTTAAAAAGTCTACGAGGCAAAGTTCGCGGTTCTCACTGGCTAGCCTTTGGGTTGGGGTACAACTCTTAAATCAAAGATAAGGATGTTAACACAAGACCTATCGGACTATCTTTGAGGGGATAGAGACACAGTATTTTCAAGGTAAGCATCAGGGGTCAGGACGGTTGAGGTCATCGGTTCCCCAACAACGATAATACCTTTGACTCAATTCACTCAACAGCCACTCGGTTATAAAACAGTAAGTATAACCCCTAAAAGTGCTAGAAATTGACGTTAATAACCCATCTGTGTCTCTCTTTCTAAATTTCGTTGATCAGCTAGAATCAACCCGCTTTCGATCACAATAATTACTGATTCTTAATTGTCAATCATCCCGCGATCATGCAATATTCTCCACTGAGTCGTAAAATTTGAATCTGGCTTGAGAAAGCAATCCAATTGGAGTTCTGTAGAAAACCTGCGATAAAATTGGCAACAGGAAGAAACAGGACGATGATTTTTCGATGATTTTTCGATCTTTGAGCGATTTTGATCTGACTGATAAAAATGAGTCTAGATTACTCTCTAAAAACAAATAAAAAGTTTGAATTCCCTGCCCTGTTATCTGTTACCTTTTAAAATTGAGAGAGTCTACCCGAAGATTTTGGTCAGGATGTTGTCCAGAAAAATTTTAGTTGGTACAGGGTTAACATAGAGTCGCTAGGATAAAAAAGAGTATGCTTTGATCTATCGTTCATTTTAGAGGAGAACACTGAATGAATTTAGTTGCCCTGCAAAATGGGTTAGATAACCTTTCGTTTGCTATCTTGTTCGCCAGTATGCTAATTTACTGGGTTGGTGGTGCATTTCCTCGGATTCCCTACCTGCAAACCTTGGGAACCGCAGCCATGACTATCGCTAACCTGTGTATCGCTGCATTACTCGCCGCCCGATGGATAGAAGCCGGTTATTTCCCGATTAGCAACCTCTACGAGTCTCTGTTTTTCCTGACTTGGGGAATTACAACGATTCACCTAATCGCAGAAAACATGAGTCGTAGTCGGCTTGTTGGCATCGTTACAGCACCCGTGGCAATGGGAATAACGGCTTTTGCCGCTTTAACGTTACCCTCTCAGATGCAAGTCTCGGAACCTTTAGTTCCCGCCCTCAAGTCCAACTGGCTAATGATGCACGTCAGCGTCATGATGCTGAGTTATGCCACTTTAATGGTGGGTTCATTACTCGCGATTGCCTTTTTGGTGATTACCCGAGGCCAAGAAATTGAACTCAGTGGGAGTTCCCTCGGAACCCGCATTTCCCGCAACAATCATCACTATCGGTTGAACGGTTCACCCGAGTTAGCGGCAACCGCCAGTCAAAGTGTTGTTAATAGCGCTAGTTCTGAACTTTCAGCCAATACAAACGGTCAAGGAACAACTGCCGTGTTAGAGTTAGTCGGAACGTCCGAGATCAACAACAACTCAACCCCATTATTGTCACCTCAACGCTTGAGTTTAGCAGAAACAATTGATAATATTAGTTATCGAATAATCGGACTCGGGTTTCCCTTGCTGACAATTGGTATTATTGCCGGGGCAGTTTGGGCAAATGAAGCTTGGGGTTCATACTGGAGTTGGGACCCGAAAGAAACCTGGGCGTTAATTACTTGGCTGGTATTTGCGGCTTATTTACACGCTCGAATTACCCGAGGATGGCAAGGACGCAAACCCGCTATTTTAGCTGCTACAGGGTTGTTAGTCGTTTGGATTTGTTACTTAGGCGTTAATCTTTTAGGTAAGGGTTTACATTCCTACGGTTGGTTCTTTTAACTTCAAATTTTAGCTCCAGGAAAACGGCATTAATTCGGTAGCCCTCCCGTTTTCCTTAGCAATAAACCTCAACGGAAAAAAGACTGATGGATAATCCTATTCATGTTATTGACAACGATGATGTTCTGCATACGGGTGCGAGTGCATTAATGTTTCAATGCACTTTTAAAGTGAGTGAATTTCTGGCGATGATGCAAGCCAAATTAGAAGAGGAATACATCTTCGGTGACGGCCTTGAATGTGACCTATTGAGTCCGGGTCAACCCTGGAAAAAAGGAAAAGTCAAAGTTCGTTTAGAGTTTAGTTCTTCAGAAAGTGTCATCCCCCAAGTCCCCCAAGAAGGGCCAATTATTGCAGTTCCTCAATTTCCAAATATACCGATACCCAACGAAACGGTAGACCCGGAAGAACTCCCACCCCCATTAAGGCGGCAAATTCATCCTGTGGGAATGTGGAGTTAAAACAGGACATCGGGGAGAGAGAGAGTCATCGGTCACTCGGGCTTACCATTCGTTAAGAATCCTCGTCATTAGATGGCGGGGAGTATGTCAAAGGAGAAAAAAATGAGTCAAATTCAAACCATTTCAGGACGGGGAATTCCTTTAGTTGGGAGTGATATTGATACAGATCGGATTATTCCGGCGCGGTTTTTACGCTGTGTCACATTTGACGGTTTAGGTGAACAAGTCTTTGCTGACGATCGCCAACAAACGCAAGGAAATCATCCTTTTGATTTACCGCAATATCAAGGGGCGAATATTTTGGTCGTCAATGGTAATTTTGGTTGTGGTTCATCGAGGGAACACGCACCCCAAGCTTTAGCAAAATGGGGAATTCAAGCGATTATTGGTGAAAGTTTTGCGGAGATTTTCTTCGGAAATTGTGTGGCGATTGGGGTGCCTTGTTTGACCGCAACACCGGAACAAGTTCAACAGCTACAACAAGCCCTGCAAGAATATCCTCAACTCTCGATGCAGCTTGATTTAGCAGATCAACGGGTACAATGTGGGGATTTAACTCTGGAAGTCAATATGAATACTGGATCACGGCAAATGTTCTTAAGTGGAACTTGGGATAGTTGTGGTCAATTGTTAGCAAATGTGAAGGACATTCAAACAACGGCAAGTCAACTTCCTTATATTGATTGGGCAAATTCAGCAACAGCAAGCTGACCCATTGTGGCGATCACATTTCTTGATGTTATGGATTTGAAACCTGCTTTTTCAACCAATACCCTTGATGTTATGGCGATCGCCATGCACTCACTCCTCACTCCAAACCGGAATCTAAATCGGGATTCCTCAAATTTCTAACACTTTTCGTAGTACAGCCTCGTCTTTGGGTTTTGCCGAAAAACGACCTTTCTCTAAGTCGCGAATCCAGCTTTGACTTTTTCCGGCCATTTCTGCTAAGAGTCTTTGACTGATTCCCTGGCGTTTTCGGGCGTTGGCAATTTGGTGGGCCGATAAACCAATTTTGGTCGAAGATTGGGTCTTACGAGAGATGCGCTTTGTTTTTTTCTTGTCGAGTTTGGCAAGTTGTTGTTCCCAATCGGGGGGAAGATTAAACCAAGAAATCCGGGCTTTCATCAAGCGATTCCATTTTCCTCGGGGACTAGAATCGGTTAAGCGTTGATCTTGACCCCCATCATTAATCCAAAAATCGAGGGCTTCTTCGGCATCATCAGGTAAGTCCGCGAGTTTTGCCCACAGAGGTTGAATTTCTGGGACATAGGTGGCAGGGTCAAATACGGCTTTGATGCCATAGTGGTTGAGAACTTCGAGATCGCTTTCAAAGGTGCGAATCAGGCGTTTGCGATGTTCACTGTGGAGGCCCGCCAGAGACATCTTTTCCTCTCCATAGGCGACTCGCATCAGGGTGGGAATGGTGATGCACTGTTTCCGTCCCATTTTGGCTTTGAACAACAACCACAGCATCATCCGGGCGGCGCCGGTGTGTTGTTGCCAGATACTCATTACGGTATTGAGTAGGAATTTGGGCAATGTACCGTATTGGTAAAAAGCAGTCCGTTTGCCGTAGTCGTTTTTGTTCAGGAAATATTGCGCCCAAGCCCCGGCTTTGAAGGTGAAGGTTAAACCTGTGAGATATTTGTTGCCTTCAGAATCTTGTTGAAAGTGATGTTTGATGTCAAGGAGATGCCAGAGGCGATCTTCAGCGACGGAGAACCCTCTGACTTTGCCTTGTTGGGGCCAGTCAATGGTGGTCAGTAGTTGACAGGGTTGTTGGGCGAGGGCTTTGATCAGGGTTAATTTCGTGGATTTACTGAGATCTTTGCGTTTGTCGAGTCCGAGATATTGTTCGATTTGGCGATCGTTAATCACAAACTCTTGTTCCCAAGGGCGATCTAGGGTGGTGGCATAAGCGGCATAAATTAGATGCAAACAAGCGGCGCGAATATCAATCCCTTCGATGGCTGACAATGCAGCTTCATCTGCCAGTATCTTCGGAGTCTCAGAGTCCATTTCATTCGTGAGTCGGAAGACGATTGATCCTCCCCCTTGTTTGACGGTTCGTTCATAGTAGGGTTGACCTTGATCATTGAGTTCCCAGGGGATTAAAGAGGCGCTGGTGAGTAAGTTGCAGGCTTGCCAAACCACCATTGACGAAGCAAAAGGATTATTTTTGGCGTTGAGAAAAATATCAGGACTGGTTGGCATTCGGACAGTGGCTTTGTACCGTCCTTTTTTGGGTTGGGAGGGAACAGGGCAACTAATTGGACATTGAACCACGCATTGGGGTTCGCTATAGTAGCCTTCGCAGTGGTTACAGAGGTCTGGATCGATCCAGAGTTGTCCTTCGACTTGTTTAATGGCGCCGGTCGGACAATTCGGTTTACAGGTTCCACATCCAGTACAATTTTCAGGTATTGAATAGGGCATAGTTTTAGAGGGATAAAAGAGACTGAAACAACAATTTCAACTGGAAAGAGGAATTGATACCGCTAACCGTTGTGCTGAACTTTATTCGCAAAGAGCTGCTCTGGGATGAACTGAATACTAATATTGAATATTGGTAAGTGTTCAAAAAGTGGTGAGTTCTTTTTTGAGGGATAGTTCGAGGTTTGGGCTAGAGAAAAACATATCCCGAATCTTGCATAAGTAGCATTCTAATCTTGCATATACTCTGTTTTTAGCAGCTAGGACAAGAATTTAGAATCTAGATTAGAATAAGTAGTTAAAAGTAGTATTGCAATGTAATAAATACTCTAAAGGGAGAAACTTAGAGTTGATTTGACTGCTACATATACAGAATTCACCTATTCGTTACTCGAACCCCTTTAACATTCTCTTAAGAAGATTCTTAATCATTTGCTCATTATGAACACTTTATTAATTTTTTGGTTCTGTATAAACCTTTTCTCAAAAAATAAAGAGACAACAATACTTCACAAATTTTTGTATCTAAATGACATTAGAAAATCTGATAATAATGTTTTGTTAGAGAAAAAGAAGTAATAATACTTAATCAATTTTGATGTTTAGATCGGAAAGGTTAATGAGTCAGGGTTATCTATCAGAATTGGTGTACTCCGACTCATTTCTTAAGTTTTAATTTATATTTTCAGATCCGGGTCTTGATTTTCTCGGTTCATCCAAATCCGATCATCAAATTGTCAAGAAGATCAAAGTAATCAAAAATTTTTTAGATTGAAACACAATCCCATCGTTTTTATAGTTTTGCCGTATAATAAAATACTTATAAAATTGAGCTTATTTTACTCTAGTGGAATTTAAAGAGAAGATTCCGCCGAACTGAGTCTCCGGGTTAAGCGATGAATTTCAACATGAGATTATTCTTGGGCAAAATATGAATACACCATCAGAAACCATCTCCTGTTCCGCCGAGATTTTAGTCATTGATGATACTCCAGAAAACTTACAACTCATGGTACAATTATTAAAGAGAGCAGGCTATAAAGTCCGAGCAGCCACAAGTGGAAAGATAGCCCTGCAAGGAATCAAGACATCTCCCCCCGATCTGATTTTGCTCGATATTATGATGGCAGAAATCAGCGGCTATGAGGTGTGTCAAAAACTCAAGTCTAATCCGGAAACCCAAGATATTCCGGTGATTTTTATCAGTGCGATGAATACAGCAATTGATAAAGTCAAAGCCTTTCAAGTCGGGGGAGTCGATTATATTACCAAGCCTTTTTATTTCGAAGAAGTCTTAGCCCGAGTTCAGATTCAGTTAGACAATCGTTGTTTGCGTCAAAATCTTCAAGCTAAAAATCAGGAGTTATCTGAAGCATTATTACAAGTGCAAGAAACTCAAAAACATTTATTGCAATCGGAGAAAATGGCAGCGTTAGGACAGTTACTTGCCAGTATAGCCCATGAAATTAATACTCCTTTAGGGGCAATCTTAGCCTCAAGCAATAATTCCCAAACCGCTTTATATGAATTTTTAGAGAAACTGCCCCAACTGGTTAATGAAACTTCTCTAGAACAGAAGCAACAATTTTTTAGTTTATTGGATTGTTCACTCAAAACAGAAAAACGAAAACTCAATAGTAGAGAAAAGCGTCAGTTTAAGCGAGAAATTGCCCAGCAACTCGAAGAACAGGGAATTTCTCAAGCGAGACGAATTGCAGATACTTTAATCGATTTAGAAATTTATGACGGAATTGAAGTCTTTTTTCCACTATTTAAAAGTCTTGATGTTGATTGGATTTTACAACAGGCTTACAACCTCATTTGCTTAAAAACTAATAGTCAAAATATTATTATGGCTGTCGAACGAGCGGCAAAAATTGTATTTGCACTTAAAAGCTATGCTCGTTATGATAATAGTGGTCAAAAACAGTGGGTTGAAGTTACTGAGGGTTTAGAAACGGTTTTAGAACTCTATCGCAATCAAATCTCCTCGGGAATTGAACTCATTCGAGATTATCAACCTAATACTCCCGTCTGGTGTTATCCTGATGAATTAAACCAGGTTTGGACGAATCTGATTCACAATGCTATTCATGCGATGCAGGGTAAGGGTTCCTTACAAATCAGTGTGTCTAAACGTCAAGGTTATTTGGTGGTTGCGATTACGGACTCGGGACAAGGTATTCCTCCCCAAGTTCAGCAGAGAATCTTTGAACCCTTCTTCACCACAAAATCTATTGGAGAAGGCAGTGGTTTGGGATTGGATATTTCTCGTAAAATAATTGAAAAACATGAGGGTAAAATTGAGTTTGAAAGCCAACCCGGACAGACCACATTTGAAGTCTGGTTGCCGATGGATAAAACCCCAGCCTCTGCCGTCAGTCATTCATTCATAGAGGAGGATAAAATCTCTCCCCAAAACATGAGTGAGAGCAGCGATCATTCTAATTCGTAATCAAGTCAAAAGATTATTATTATGACAGAGAAAGCGATTGTATGCGTTGATGATGAGGCGATCATTTTAGAAAGTCTTAAAGAACAACTCAAAAGACGGTTTGGCAATCAATATCTGTATGAGATGGCTGATAGTGTAGAAGAAGCTTGGGAAATTATTGAAGAACTTCAGGAGGAAGATATTGAGATTTTAATGATTATTTCGGATTGGTTGATGCCCGAAATGAAAGGAGATGAATTTTTAATTAAAGTGCATGAGAAATATCCTCAAATTGTGACGGTAATGCTGACAGGTCAAGCAGATAGTTTGGCTGTAAAACGCGCTCAAGATAGTGCAAACTTGTACTCTTGCTTGTATAAACCTTGGAGTGAAAAAGATTTAGTTGATATTATTTCCTTGGCTTTAAAATAATCTATGAGTAATCTGGCGATTTTATGTGTTGATGATCAATGGTCTATTTTAGTGAGTCTCAAAGCGTTACTTGAGAAATCTCTTGGTGATCAGTATGAAATTATTGCGGCTCAAAGTGGAGAAGCTGCATTAGGAATTTTAGAGAATTATCAAGAAGAAAGACTTGAAATTGCTCTCTTAATTGTCGATCAAATCATGCCAGGAATGACTGGAGATGAACTGCTAGTTAGGGTTCATGCTCAATATCCAAGAATCTTAAAAATTATGCTCACTGGAAGGGTAGAAACAAATGCTGTTATTCGAGTGATTAATCAAGCGAACTTGTATCGTTATATCACTAAACCTTGGGATGAAACAGATTTAGTTTTAACGGTTAGAGAAGCTCTAAGATGTTATCTTCAAGAAAAAACATTAGCCTTACAAAATCAGGCTCTTAAACGGTTAAATGCGTCTTTAGAACAGAAAGTAACAGAACGAACTTTAGAATTAATTTCAGCGAATAAAAAACTCAAGCAAGAAGTTCAAGAACGTCAACAAGCCGAAGAAGAATTACAACTGCTTTTAACCTTAAGTCAAGCTATTAGTTCTGCCCCAGATTTGGAAACCGCTTTAGAAATTGCATTACAGACGCTTTGTGAAACCACAAGCTGGATTTATGGAGAAGTTTGGATTCCGACAACCGATCAAACGGTTCTAGAATGTAGTCCGATTTGGTCTTATTATTGTCCTCAAGAAAATTCTCAAATCATTGCTGATCTGACATCCTTTCGCTCTCATTTAGAAGGAGTCACATTTCAACCCGGAGAAGGAATAGCAGGACGAGTTTGGCAATCAAAACAACCGGAATGGATTGATAATATTGAAGCTCAAAATAAACCCGTTCATTTTTCTCCCGTTCGTCATCAGTCATTAAGTCAAAATCCAGCGAAAAACTATGGTTTAAAAGCTCATTTTAGCGTTCCAATTCTGGGAAACTCTAATTGGAAAACAGGAGAGGCTTCAACGGCTCCAGTCTTGGCGGTATTGGTTTTCTTTATGAGGGAGTATCGTCCTCAAGATCAACGATTTGTTGAGTTAGTTTATGCGGCAAGTAATCAACTCGGAGCTACTCTGCAACAAAAGAAATCTGAAGTAGAAATGAAGGCATTATTTGCCGCCATGACTGAAGTTGTTATGGTTTTGGATGCTTCTGGAAAGGGGCTAAAGCTAGAACCAACTCATCAATCTTTTTGTACTCCTGAAGCGATAGTTGGACAAAAATTATCAGATTATTTTCCGGCTGACGAAGCGGAACGATTATTAGAATTTATTCAAACCGCTTTGAGAACAAAACAGACGGTTCAAGTCGAATATAATCTGACTATTAACAAACAGTTAGTCTGGTTTTTGGGAAGTATTTCACCGCTAACCCCAAACACCGTAATTTGGGTTTCTAGAGATATTAGTCAACGCAAAATTATAGAAGAAGCATTGAAAACTAATGAAGAAAAACTGCGTCATGTCGTTCATAATGTTAGTTCTGCGATTGTACAATGGGATCGCTCAGGACGAATTTTGTTTATTAATGAATATGGCTTGAAGTTTTTTGGCTATCAAGAAGCAGAAATTTTAGGACAACCGTTACTGGGAAATGTGATTCCTGAAATTGAGACATCCGGACGAGATTTGCGAAATTTAATAGATAGTATTTGTCAAAATCCCGATCAGTATGTTATTCATGAAAATGAGAATATTCGTAGCGATGGCGAACGGGTTTGGGTGACTTGGATCAATCAACCGATCTTTGATAAAGATGGTAATTTAGTTGAAGTTTTATCTGTCGCCACTGATACAACAGAACGCCGACTTGCTGAAGAAGAACTTCGTCTAGAACGAGAAAAATCTGAGCGATTATTACTCAATATTTTACCCCAAAAAATCGTTGAAACACTCAAACAAGAAAAGCAAGGGTTAATTGCTGAAAAATATGATGAAGTCTGTATTTTATTTGCAGATTTAGTTAATTTTACGGCTCTTTCTGAACGGTTAACACCTATTCAACTGGTTAAATTACTTAATGAAATTTTCTCAACCTTTGATCAATTAGCAGAAGGCTTAGACTTAGAAAAAATCAAAACAATTGGAGATGCTTACATGATGGCGGCAGGTTTACCTTTACCTCGTGAAGATCATGCGGAAGCGATTGCGGATATGGCTCTTTCCATGCAATTGGTGATTGATCATTTTCCTTTTGATTATGGTGAAACTCTACAAATTCGGATTGGAATTCATACCGGAACTGTGGTAGCTGGAGTGATTGGAACTCATAAGTTTATTTATGATCTCTGGGGAGATACTGTTAATATTGCATATCGCATGGAATCTTCAGGTAAACCCGGAAAAATTCAAGTGACAGCAGCGGTTTATGAACGACTTAAAAATGAATATCGATTTGAAAAACGGGGAGAAATTCCCATCAAAGGAAAAGGAAAAATGATGACTTATTGGTTGATTGGTCGCAAGTAAAGTTTACACGAATTCAACCTAAAAATCAATCAATTAACTGGATGCACTGGTATAAAACCGCAACGCAAACCGCCAAAATCCGGCGGAAAAACAGAATAATATTAAGGCTAAAATTCCTGAACTAATTACCCCTGTTGCTTCAGTTCGACCTAATAGCGTTTCTGCTGGAATTGTGGTTAAAAAAGCGACAGGAATAATAAAAGTAAAGAAAAATCGATAAACTGTAGGATAAGCCACCATTGGAAATCGACCCGCTTCTAATAACCCTCTCAATACTTCCGTGACATTATAGACTTTCACAAACCAAATACTCATCGATCCTAACATAAACCACAAACTGTATAAACTTATTATTCCAAAAAAAAGCGGAATTAAACTCAACAAATAATCAGTTATTTCTAACTGTAATTGCTGACCTGCATAATAAATAACAAGACACCCAAAAACTAAATCAGGTAAACCCCAAGGAGAAACAGTGCGCGTAGAAAGCCAAAACTGACTGCTAATTGGTTTTAATAAGATAAAGTCAAGAGTTCCTTCTTGAACATGAGTGACAATACGATTCAAATTAGGAACTAAAAGCGTTGCTGAAAATCCTTGTAAAAGTGTAAAAATCCCTAAGACCACTAACGCTTCTTGCCAACTCCAACCTTCAAATTCATATCCAGTACGATAAAATAAAAATAATCCAAAAACACTACCTACCAAGCTCCCTAAACTACTAATTGTTGCTAAAATAAAGTTAAGTCTATACTCTAATTCAGCCGCAATTGCTGTCCTCCAAAATAGTTGTAAAATTTGCAAGTAACGTGTCATTTTTTATGATTGATAGAATTATCTCTGCTGAAGTCGTCTTTGCATTCTACGACCACCCGGACGGCGATTTTGACGAATACGGGAACGACGATTAAATCTAAGTTTAGCGCGAATTGCCTCAGCAATTTCTGTTAAACCAACATCTTCTAAAATATCACTGGCAACTAATTCTCCCGTTTCACAACCTCCTTCCATAAAGCCTTGATATTCTAAAGAAGTGTGTTCCCCTGCAAAAAATAAATTCCCCACTCGTTCGCCTTCAACGCCATAAAATCGGGTAAATTCTCCGGGTCGATAACACAAATATGATCCTAAACTAAACGGGCTTCCCGTCCAAAATGCACGGTTTGCTTGATTGCGAATTGCCACGGAATTAATACCGGGAAATACTGCTTCTAAGTTGGTATTCAACTGTTGGGCTTGGTCTTCAACTGTTCCCGCCCCGACCGCCACACCTTGAGTTCCTCCGGTATAGTTTGTGATTAAACCAATTGTACTCGAAGCATAACGACTATTGCTACTTTCCCAAGTATTTTGAAATCCTAAATCGGTAAAAACATTCCCTCTTGAATTAAAACGAGTTCGCCAGATTTTATCAGTATAGCCTGTAATTAATTTCGAGTTTGTTCCATAACCGACTGTATCAATTGCCTCTCGTTTAACTTCAGGTAATTCTACATCAATTTCAATGGTTCTGAGAACACTAAAAGGAATCGTTAATACAACTCGTTCATAAGTTCGTTCTAAACTATTGATTCCTGAACGTAAACTAACCAGAAAACGACCCCCGGACTGTTCTCGAATAGACTCTAAAACTGTGGTTGTAGTGATTGAACCTTCTAAAATTTGGGCTAGTCTTTGGGTAATTTGTTCACTCCCGCCATCAAGATAAAAGCGTTCGTCACTCTCTCCAAAAACTTCAAACGTTCCCGGTTCAGTGCCAATATAATAAATCAAGTTTAACGGTGATTGTTCTTCAGTATTTAAACCAAACTCAATTGTGTAAGCAATTCTTAAAAGTTGACGAATAATCGGTGTTGTGGGAATTTGATTCAAATATTGGGCGAGGGAAATATTATCAAGGGCGATTGTTATTTCATCTTCGGTGGTATAATCTTCAAAGTTATCAATCGCTTCTAAATCCGCTTCGACTTGCACGGCTACGGGAACAAAATCATTAATAATTTCTGCTAATGAAACTCGTCGTCCTTCAAAAAAATAAGTATCGGGAATTAATCCCGCATCAACGGCTAATAAATCAATTAAAGGTAAGCCTAATTCTTCGGCTAAACTGCGAATACAAATATGATCGGTATTAATAAATTCTCCGCCTAATTCGGCAATTAAAGGGGTTCCTGCGGCTTTTTTGAGGGTGTTAATTCGTCCTCCTACACGGTTTCGGGCTTCGATAATATCAACTGGAACTCCCGCTTGAGTTAACCGATAAGCAGCCGCTAATCCCGCAATTCCCGCCCCAACAATTAACACGGGAGAAATACTAGACTGAGCATTCGCCTGATGTCGATATTGTCCAATCATTGCAGTTGTCATCGCACTGGCGCTGGCGAGTCCAATTTGGAGCAAACGGCGACGAGTTAAAAGTGCATGAGATTGGCGATATTCATGGCGTATTCCTAACAGTTCATCAGTGGGAATTCCTGTTTTTCTTGAGGTTTTGGCAATACGATAAGCCTGACGCAAGACCCGCATTAATGCAGATTTAGCCATTGTTTAATCTCACTTTTTCAGTTTTATTGATGAATTCGGATCTATTGTTATTCATTGTCGTTAACATCGGTTATAAATTTCACAAAAATATACATTAAGTTTTGGTTTGGTAAATTGTCTAATCATGGTATGATCATTTTCTAGCATAAAAACAGAAAGTTTAACATCAAAATTAGAAGGAATTAACTCTCTATGCTGACGTTTGAAGACTTTTTAGATCAAGATTTTTATTTAGCCCAATATCCCGCAGTTTCAGAAGCGATTGATGCGGGAGAATATGAAAGCGGACTCGATCATTTTTTACAAGTCGGACAGTTTGAAAGTTTACAACCCAATCCTTTATTTGATCCAGCTTATTATCGTTCGATTTATACAGATGTTTCCGCCGCAATTGAACGAGAAGCGATTACAGCAGCCGAACATTTTATCTTATTTGGTCAGTTTGAACAAAGAAACCCTAATCCCTTATTTGATACTACTTATTACTTAGAACAATATCCCGATGTTGAAACCGCTTTTGAAGCAGAACAACTCACCCCGTTTGAACATTTTTTTAGATTTGGTCAGTTTGAAGGGCGCAATCCCAGTGTATTTTTTGATAGTTTATATTATCAAGAGACTAATCCAGATGCCATTACCGCCATTGAAGATGGCGTTGTAGACAGCTTATTTGAACATTTTATTCGCTTCGGACTCAAGCGTGGAAAATTAGGCGTTTCTCCCGAACCTGAGAATGATTTATCAGGAGTATTTCAACTCGATACTCTACTCGGAAGTCGTACTGTTATTGAGTCTGTGAGTACAGAAAATCCAGTTGATATTTATCGTTTTGTTGTACCCAATGAAATTAGTCAAGTCAGTATTCGTTTAAGTGAATTAATGGCTGATGCTGATTTAGAGATTTTACAAGATATTAACGCCAATGAAGTGATCGAGTTTGATGAAATTTTCGCAACATCAAAGAATTTGGGGATAGCTTCAGAATCTCTGATTTTTGATCAACTAACAACCGGAACTTATTTTATCCGAGTCTCGCAGTTTGAAGGAGAAACCGATTATAATTTAAGCTTTGATGTCACTCCGATTGTTTAGTTTCATCTGCTATCATAACTCGATCTCGTCCTTCATTTTTAGCACGATAAAGAGCAGTATCAGCAGCCCGTACAACCGCTTCTCTTGTCAGTCCATGTTCGGGAAATATTGCTACTCCCACAGAAATTGAAATCCTTTCTAATGGCTGACGATGATAGTATAGGTTGATTGTTTTGACTCCTTCTCGTAATATTTCTGCTCTTTGTTGAGTCGTTTCTAAATTCGTTTCGGGAAGCATCAGTAGAAACTCCTCTCCACCATAGCGACAAGCAATATCGGATTTACGGATTGAACTTTGAAGGAAATTCCCGAGTTCTTGAAGAAGTAAATCACCCGCTTCGTGACCATAATTATCATTAAATTTCTTAAAATGATCTACATCTAACATCACAATTCCTAAGCATTTCTGTTTACGTTCAGCGTAATAAATTTCACGGGCGAGAGATTCTTCTAAATAGCGTCGATTAAACAAACCTGTCAAAGGATCACGAATATTTTGGGTTTGAAGTTTTTCTCGCAATTTTAAATTACCAAGCGCTAAAGCAATATGTTCAGCAACGGTTTCTGCGAGTGCTTTATGAGTCTGAACTAATTGTCCTTTTCTGTGAGAACTTAAGTGTAAAATTCCAATCGCTTCTCCTTGCGCCATCATCGGAATACACGCATATTCAACCGGGAGAAAACTAGAAGCTGAGGTGAGATGTTGACAGAGTAAATCAGTGTTTATATCGACAACTAAATGTCGCTTTCCACGCCGCAACGCCCAACATTCATGGGCTGTAAATAACCTTTGACTTTCTGGGTTTTCCCAAATGACAACAGCTTCCACTAAATGTCGAGATTCATTCATCATAAATACCCCTCCCGATGTATTTGGAAATAGACGTTTGAGTGAACCTGTAATCACTTGATAAGCTTCTTCTACGGTGACACAAGCTTGTAATAAATCACTCATTACACTAATTTGTTTTAAGTCTCGGTTATATCGTTCTAGTTCTCCCACCCATCCTGAAAGTTTTTGATTGGTTTCTTCTAATGCTTTTTCGGCTTGTTTTTTGTGGCTAATATCACGTAACATCACCGTAAAGACTTGTTGATGATTCACTTCCAGTTTAGAAATAGAAGCTTCTGCGGGAAATTCAGTGCCATTTTTACGAAATCCTTCAATCTCTCCCCATTCTTTTCCAGTGCGATGAGTTGCTTTTGTTGAGTCTGCAAAATCTGTAATATTTTGATGATAAATCTTTTGATAAGATGGAGGAAGTAACATTTCAAAAGGTTGTCCAATTACTTCCTCTGCAAAATAACCAAATAAATGTTCAGCACCTCGGTTAAACAGAATAATTTCTTGTTGTTGATTAAAAGAAATAATCGCATCTTGAGCGAGATCAACAATTCCTGAAAACTGGGCTTCGCTGGTTCTTAGTTTTTCCTCAATATCTCGACGTTTTTTGACATCTTGATACAGCATAAATCCAGCTAAAGAAACTAATCCAACTGCTAAAATACTACTCATAATAATTGCAGAGATTATCTTTTTTGTAGTCGAAATAGTTGCGTTAGTTCGTTGTTTTAATAATTGGTTTTCTTCTGCTTGTAATTGATTGATCAGTTGGCTAATTTTCTCATTAACGACCTGATTTTCACCCGTTTGTATAAATCTAAAAGCAGGTTCTAATCCATCTGTTATGCGGATATTCATGCTTGTTTCTATGAGGTTAATCTGGTCATCAATCAGAGATTTTAAAATCGAAATTCGGTTTTGATGACTCGGATTATCTTGGGTGATTTTTTGAATATAATCAAGCTGTTTTTGAATTAAAATATACTTTTCTTGATAACCATAAAAATAATTTTTATCGGCGGTAACAATATATCGTTCTTGTTGATTTTTAATCAACTCTATTAAAGCAATAAGTTCCTGAATTTCGGAGATAACCTTATGCTTTTCTACAAGGTCTTGAGAAGTCTCAACCAATCGAATTGTATTCCAATAAGACAATCCACTAACTGTTGCTAAGATTGTAATCGCTAAGGTGCATCCCGTTAAAACTGTTGTTTTTAATGACCATTTCATAATGCTTGAATTAATTTGCAACCCGATCATTGAAGATGGATAAACTATCTATAAATGTTGTTGTTCCTTGTTGGAGAGATTGAATTGCATTTTCTGCGTGTTGAACAGTCATTGGTTTAGCAAACAAATATCCCTGTCCCCATTCACAACCTAATAATTTTAAATGTTGCCATTGTTCAAAGGTTTCAATACCTTCTGCAACCACCTCCATTCCTAAATTGTGGGCTAAGGCAATAATTGCCCGTACCACTGTAGCATCATGATCTTTGTCCTCAAGATTCATCACAAAAGATTGATCTATTTTTAAGCTATCAAGCGGTAATTCTCGCAGATGACTTAAACAAGAATAACCGGTTCCAAAATCATCAATACATAATTGCAAACCCATTTTTTTAGCCCGATCTAGTAAACGAGATGTTTTGACTTGCTTAGAAATCAAGCAACTTTCAGTTATTTCTAACTTCAAACCCGAACGTTCTACATTTTTCTCGATTAACATTTTTTCAAGATCAGCAAAGAACTTATACTGGGATAATTGAACCGCAGATATATTAATATGAAGCACTAAATCAAGACAACAGGAGAATTTTTGTTGCCACTCTTTCCACTGACTTATTGCTGAGTTTAAAATCCAATCTCCCAGTTGATCAATCAAACCTGTTTCTTCTGCTATCGGGATAAAAAGTCCGGGTGAAATGATTCCATCTTCTGGATGTTGCCAACGCACTAAAGCTTCAAATCCGGCTAATTCTCCGGTTGTCAAAGAAATAATAGGTTGATAGTACAAACAAAATTCTTGCTTTTCAATTCCGATTCTAAGTTTCTGTTCAAGCTGTAACCGTAACGCGGCTTGCTTTTGGAGATTGGTCGTTAGAACCCGATAACAGCCTCGTCCGGCTCGTTTGGCGCTATACATCGCTAAATCTGCATCTCGCAATACGTCTGCGACATCTTGATACCCAAAAGAACTATGAGTAATCCCAATACTCGCATTAATATAATACTGATAATCTTCCCATACTAAAGGTGATTTTAACTGATTTAAAATGGTTTGAGCTAAATAACTTACTTGCTCAATGTGGCAAACATTTTCTAATAAAATTACAAATTCATCTCCTCCCAAACGCACAACTGACCCCCGCCCATTTGCACAAGTTTTGAGCAGGAGTTGAGCAACTTGGTTGAGTAAACCGTCGCCCACAATATGTCCCATACTCTCGTTGATTACTTTGAAATGATCGAGATCTATATACATTAAGCTAAAATGAAAGCCAGAATCAACTTTCATGCGGTTAATAAAATTCTCTAATCTAGACATTAACCAATCCCTATTTGGGAGTCTCGTTAAGCTATCATGGCTTGCCATAAACTCTAACTCTTGCTTGCGAACCAATAACTCTCTATGGGTTTTTTGAAGTTGTTCTAGGGTAATTTCTAGATCCTGTGTACGCTTGAGAACTTGCTGTTCTAAATCTTGATTGAGTCCAGCAAGAGCGGTTTCTGCTTTGGTACGTTCAATCACTTCTTGTTGAAGTTGTTGAGTTGTTTTATAGAGTTGTAAATGAAGTTGAATCCGTGCAATTACTTCATCGTTACTAAAAGGTTTGGTAATATAATCAACGGCACCGAGTTGTAACCCTTTTAGTTTGTCTATTGTCTCCGATAATGCGGTCATAAAAATAATCGGAATTTTGGCTAAACTGGGATCAGATTTTAAACGAGAACAGGTTTCAAATCCATCAATTCCCGGCATCATCACATCGAGTAAAATTAAATCGGCTGGATCACGTTTAATTTTGACGAGCGCACTTTCTCCATCTTGAGCCACTCGTACATCATAACCCAGACCATCAAGTATATTAAAAAGTACACCTAGATTTTGAGAATTATCATCAACAATAATGATTTTACCTTTAATCGATAAAGAATCATTCATGGTTTTTACTCCGATATTTTTCGAGCAGATTACAAATTTCTTTTTCTTGAAAGTTATTCGCAAGTTCTAGCAAAATTTCTGCAAAAGGAGCATGACTGGGGTCAACTTGCTTGAGGTTTAAAGCTTGTTGTTTAATTTGTTTAATTTTTCCGTCTAAGGCTAACTCATATAAATTTTCGAGTAACAGATCATCGATATTCACGGAAAGTTCACCGCTGGACTGAATTGATTCTGTCAAGACGGATAGAGAATCATCTTCCTCTGCATAAATCCATTGTATTGTCAGTAGTTCATCTAATTTTTTTAACAAGTCACTACTATTAATCGGTTTGATCAGAAACGCATCTCCTCCCGCATCAAAACACAGGGCTTGATCGGCAACAAATACACTGGCAGAGGCGACAATAATTTTCAGGTTTTTATAGACAGGATTTTCACGAATCTTAGCGATCATCTCTAGCCCTCCCATCTCTGGCATGACCAGATCAGTAATAATTAAATCTAAATCTCGATAGAGTAACTCGACTTTCTCTAAACCCACTTTACCATTATTGGCTGTCTCTACTCTAAATCCAATGGAGGAAAGAAAATCCTGTAAAAATAGACAATTTTCTAATCGATCATCTATGACTAGAACTTGAGGAGACTCCCCTACAATTCCAACAATCTTTTTAGATTGTTCACGAGCTACGCTGTTCGGTAAATCAACCCCTTCTACAATCGGTAACTGAAGCTCAAAGCTAAACAAACTACCTTGATTGTATTGGCTTTCAACTTCTAGTTTCGTACCCATCATTTCTAAAAGTTTTTGAGTAATAGTTAAACCCAAACCCGTTCCTTCTGATTGTTTGTACGCTTCCGCACCTTGTTCAAAGGGCTGAAACAAACTTTCAATTTGGTCAGAGGGAATACCAATTCCTGTGTCTTGAACTTTAAACCTGAGTGTAACATAAGGATTGGAATTCGTAAAAGGGGAAATTACCTCGACTTCAAACATGACCCCACCTGTGTCCGTAAATTTAACCGCATTACTTAAGAGATTCAGTAAAATTTGTCGGAGTCTTTTTTGATCAACTAAACAAGATAAATTAGAAAGCTGAGGATCACTGAAATATGTCCAAGTTAATCCTTTTCCTTTGGCTCTCGGAGCCATAATCACAGCAATCTCATCCAAAAACGCTTGCAGCTTAATTTCATTCGGATATAAATCCATCTTTTGAGCTTCAATTTTTGCCAAGTCTAAAATATCATTAATTAAATCCAACAGATGAGTCCCACATTTATAAATAATCTCTACACTTTGTTGCTGTTGTTCGGTTAATGTTTGATCCCGTTGCAGAATTTGAGTATAGCCCAAAATCCCATTCAAAGGTGTTCGCAATTCGTGACTCATCTGGGCGAGAAATTTACTTTTAGCAACGTTTGCTGCATCAGCATTCGCTTTAGATTGTTTAAGGGCTTGGTTGGTGAGTTCGAGAGCCGCAGTGCGGACTTTTACCCGTTTTTCAAGGTGTTGGTTAACCTCTCGTACTTCTTGTTCAATCCGTCGTCGCTGAAGCGTCAAAGCCAGTTGATCTCCTAAAGAACAAATTAACTCAATGAGATGTTGATCTTGCTCCCGAAATTCTCGACAATAGAAAATAAAAATAGCCACAACCTGAGTCTCTAACTGAATCGGAATAGCTAAAGCAGTTTCCAGTTTAACTAACTTCGCTAAATCTTTTCGTAAATAAACCGAATCTAGCTGTTGAGAAATCGGAGTTAACCATTCTGGTTTCTGAGTCATAAAAACTCGCCCCGGCACTCCTTCATTGGGGCTATATTTTGTCTTAATACTTCCCAAGAAAAAGTCTTCAAAATTCAAACTGTTGCTGTAAAAATGAGAACAAAGTTCTAGAGATTGCTGTTCGATATCCGGTATCCAAGCTTCCGCAAAATCCCAATCTATCGATTCACAGATAAATGATAAGGCAATTTCTAGGGCTGAATCCAAATCCTCTGCCCCGGTCATCGCTTGATTGATTTCATATAAAAGACGTTGTTTTTCTTCCTGATGTTTACGCTCAGTCACATCTATTCCGATGCCCCAAGTTGCCCAACCTGGAACGGGATACACATCAGAAACATTCGTCCAGCTAATGGTTTTAAAACTTCCATCTTTCGCCGTTAAATTCCATTCCCAGTCATAATAATCATTCCCTCTTTCCTGCCAACTATCGATCATGTTTTGACGATACTCAGGATCAGGATATAACCAAACTAAAGCCTCGGGATTATTAATCATTTCAGCCGCTGTATATCCCGTCACCTGTTCACACGCTTTGTTCCAAACAATAATATTCCCCTGCTCATCAAACGCATCCAACATCACCGTCATATTTTCTAATACTTTTCGCAACCGTTCTTCGCTTTCACGGAGCTTTTGATTGTCTCGTTTTCGTTCTGTAATATCCTGACCAATGGCAATAATTTGCCCATCTGAAAGCAAAATATTGATCCATGATTGTTCGGTGAGCCGTCCATCTCGTACCTGAATTTTCATATCAACCCAATTCCCAATATCGGTTTGAAGTTTTTCGAGAATAAATTGACGGTATTCAGGATCAGGAAACGCATCTTCCCAGATGTCAAACTGATCAATTTCTTCAAACTTATAGCCGGAAACTTTTTCCCATTCTGGGTTAACCCAAAGAAAATTTCTCTGACTATCCATCAGAGCGATCATCACCGGAATATTATCAACAATTTTTTGTAGAAATTCTTTTTGAGTCTTGAGACTAATTTCTGCTTGTTTGCGATCAGTAATATCATAGTTGATTCCTACCATTCCTATGGGTTCACCTGCTTCATTGCGTTGAACAATAGCATCAGCTTTCAGATAGTGAATCGAACCATCAGGATGTACAACTCGAAGCTCTGTATTATATTCCCTTTTCCCTTGCAAAGCTTGTTGACAAATCCACTCGGAGTGTTCTCGATCTTCTGGGTGTAATCCTTGTTGCCAGGCTTGATAAACCCCTTCAAAATCTGACAGTTTAACGCCATAGAGTTCATACATTCGCTCATCCCAAGTCAAGATATTATTAACAATATCCCATTCCCAAATGCCGATTTTTCCCGATTTTAGTGCCAATTTCAAGCGTTCTGAAAGCTTACTCAATTGTTCTTCTGCTTGTTTGCGATTCGTGATATCACTGGCAATCTCAATAGTTCGATAAACCTCATTTTGTTCATTGCAAAGGGGAAACGCTTTTGACAAAATCCAACGAATATCACCTGTTGATTGAATAATCCGATATTCTACAGCCAATTCACCGGAATTTAGAGCAGGATTGAGTTGTTCTAAAAGGAATTCACGATCATCAGGATGTACCGCATCAAGCCAAGCATCATGTTTTTGGTAGAGTTCCTGACAACTCTGTTCCCAAATTTTTTCGTATATAGGGTTAACATAAAGGACTTGCAGGGGATGTAGAGAACGCACAAAAAAGACATCCCCAATATTTTCAGCAATTTGACGAAACTTTTCTTCACTTTCTTGTCTCGCACGACGGATTTGTAGAGTGTTAATTCCATAAGCAAGATCGGAGGCGAGTTCTTGAAGTAAGGGAATTTCTGCTTCGTTAAACGCTTCTTGTTGAGTTGATTCGAGTACCAACACCCCCAAAATATCTCTATGTATTGATGAGGAATGGTTTTCTCTTAAAATAGAATGATCATTTTCATTCAGCTTGAACAGGGGAAAGTTAGCAATATAAGTCTTTTTCGGCTCAGTTGAATCTTCTTTGCTAGAGTTAAGCAGGGCAACATTATAGACTCCAGTTTGGAGAACAGTTGTGGTTGATGTCTCGGTATCATTTAGTAAGGTTTGACAACAACTCCCAACAAGCTTAGAGAACTCCTCTACACCCTCCTCAGCCACCCAAGACAGAGTATTACAATCAGCTTGTAAAAACCCGACTCGTACTCGTTGAAAGCCACCAATTTTAACGAGAATCTGACAAATTTCTTTCAAGAGTTCTTGTTTTGTCGTCGCCCGCACTAAGGCTTGATTGCACTCGCTCAAAGTCTGTAGTGATCGGTTAAGCTGTTGGATATGCTCAAGCTGTCGGGTTCTACCTTGCAGCAAGTACACCATAAATCCTAACAATCCCGAAATCAATAATCCCCCGTAAATAATTACGGTTGGTAGGTTAGACTCATATTGTGATAGGAGTTTTGAAGTCGGTATGATTTGGAGTTGCCACGATGCTCCAGCGATTTCAACGGGAATTGTTTGGCTGTAGGCGACTTGTTCGGGAGAAATAGACTGATTGGCTTCGAGTGAATAGGTTTGGTATATTTTATCTTGTCCTTCGAGCAGAAAAATCTGATAATCATGGACAGTGGCGAGTTCTTGGAGTAAGGTTTCAAATAAAGTATTCACATGAATCAAAGCGACTAACCAACCTTGAAATTCTTGATCTTTGATCAAAGGAACATAGATTAGTAATCCATCATTTAATTTGGGGTTAAAGTAGTTGAGTTCAATCAGATCACTAATTTGAGTTTGATTAAAAACTTGAGACTGAGTAATCACCCGTTTTTGAGAACGTTTGATCTCCTGATGTGAACGTGTGATATTTTGAGTTTCTATCGTGGGAATCACCCATTGCACCTGAGAGTTTGGATTAATCCGTCCAAGAGCGAGGATATAAGGATTAGAATCTAAATAACTGTAAGTGTCTGTTTGCCATAGATTTTTTTTTTTTTCTCCCCAAAGTATCCAGCGATTTCCCATGCGGTTGAGGGAAGATATTTTATGGTTAAACTGATTGGTAAAAGCGGCTTCTATCCCCTGAAAATCTGATTGAATGAATTTCTGAAGATAGTTGTGTTCACGCATCTGAACTTGTCGCCCCAGAAAAATTGCGATGACGCTAAAGTTCAATCCCACTAATATTGATAACCAATGGGAATTTAACCAAGTTCGTTTAAGACGCTGAAATAAAAAAAACATACTTTTAGTCAAAAATGATGTATCAAAAAAAATGATGTATTTTTTCGGTTTTTATTTTTAAACTTTATCAATTTATTATCAATTAAAAGTTGAGATTCAAACTTTGATTGATTCAATTATTAAATCTGGCAGTCAATTTAATCTTATTCTAAATTTATATATCTATCTTACTCAATTTTTCTTGACTTAAGGTTAAGAGAAAGCTTTAATTCATAAATCTAAATAGTCAAAATGTGTAATTTTATACAAAATCAACCTGATACCGATCCGGTATACTGCATCCTCCTCAATCGAATTTAGGATGAAATACTTATTATTAAATCAAAATTTGAATCAACTCCTTGAGTTTATCAATGAAAATCTAATAAATCAAGACTGTTATTTCCCCTCTCTATCAACCGTTGAAATGTGAAAAAGTTGGGTCAAGTTTCAGAATTTAGACGTGGAGAAATTGAGGAGTTAGGTTTTTAGGGCCAAAAGTCTCTCGGACACGGAAGTTGTATCTGGAGTACCGATGACTAATTTCTGCGGTAATTGCATAAGTCCCGCTTGTTGAGACATATGTAAGAGTGGATGGATCTAAATGCTCCGAAGTGCAAGGCTTCGATACACTCTACGATTAACGTTAGGGTGTATTTTTTTGCTGAGAAATACCCTGTACACCATCACTTCGCGTACAGGAGTTCAGGAGTGGGGAGACAGTTTACAGTGGACCCGTTATCCGTTCTTTTGACTGTCCCCTATCCTCTGTTCCCTATTTTCTGTTCTCTGATTTACCCTCTCGTCGCCCCCGAATACACCGAACCCCGTTGCATATCCAACGTTAAAATTGTGCCATTGCGAATCACCTCTGTTGCATTC